>JAZBOQ010000161.1:0-2045 GCA_036351195.1 Thermoanaerobaculales bacterium
CGGCCCTCGTTGAAGGCCTTCAGGAAAGCGACACCGGAGACGCAGTTCGGGGTGTTCTCCCAACCCGGAACCGGCAGCCCGCGACCGCTCTGGCAGCCGATGGCCCAGAGAATGGCGTCGTATTCTTTTTCGAGATCTTCTACCTGAACGTCGGTGCCGACCTTGACGCCGGTCTTGACCTCGACGCCCATGTCGACGATGCGCTGGATCTCCGCGCCCAGCTTATCGCGCGGCACGCGATAACCGGGAATACCGAAGCGGAACATGCCGCCGAGGTCGCTCAGGGCCTCGAAAATAGTGGCGCCGTGACCCTTGCGACGCAATTGGTAAGCGGCTGCCAGGCCGGCCGGACCGCCGCCGATAATGGCGACCTTCTTGCCGGTGTCGGCGCCCGGGGCGTCGAACTTGTAGCCGTTGGCAATCGCCGTGTCGCCGATGAACTGCTCCACCGCATTGATACCGACGAAGTCTTCGACCTCGTTGCGGTTGCAGCCGTCCTGACAGGGCGCCGGGCAGACGCGACCCATCATGGAGGGGAAGGGATTGGCGTCGGTGGAGCGGCGGAAGGCATATTCCTGCCAGTCCATGCCCTCGACCGGTTTCTCCTGCTGACGCACGATGGCGAGCCAGCCGCGAATGTCTTCACCGGACGGGCAGCTGCCCTGGCACGGCGGGGTCTTGTGCACATACGTCGGACACTTGTGGGAAGTATCCTCGACGAAGATCTTCTCGGTCAGATCGTCCCAGGTGTGTTTACCGTCTTCGAACCGCCGCCAAGTCAGTTTGGTCTTCATTTCGTCACTAGGAGTCGCCTTTCTTCCTCTCCTTAAACCTGTGTGAATCTTCGTCGTATCCGCTAACCGCCGGCGGCGGATCGCGGGTGCCAATGAGTGTCTCTAACGGGCCCGGCAAGCGCCGAACCGCCTCCTACCAATTAATCGTCATCGTCTTCGTCGGTGTTTTGACCGGTGAGGATGATTGCCTCGCTCACCAACTGGTGGACACTGACAATCTGGTCCATGTCGAGCCCGTAGTAGGGCAACACCTTGGTGAACTGGCTCTTACAGATCGCGCAGATCGCCGCCATGTGCGTCACGCCACGATCATCTATCGCGCCCTTGAGAGCGGTGATGCGGGGCGAGGCTCCCTTGACCCGCAGTTCCATCAAATCATCCGTCAACAGACCACCGCCGCCGCCGCAACAGAAGGTCTTCTCGCGGATGGTGTCCGGGTCCATATCGACAAAATTGTTGCACACCGCCTTGATCACAGCCCGCGGGATGTCGAACTGGCCGCCGGCCCAGCTGCCCATGCGGCTGGCCCGCGCCACGTTGCAGGAATCGTGGAAGGTGACCACCTTGTCGTCGTTCGCCGACTTGTCGATGTTCAGGGTGCCCTTCTGCAGTTCGTTGTAGGTGAACTCCAGAATGTGCTGGGGCACCGGGTAATTCGGATCGAGAAAATCGAACGGTCCGGCAAGCGTGTTCAGGAAACTGTAGGCGACCCGCCAGGCATGCCCGCACTCGCCGAATACGATGCGCTTGACCCCGAGCTCGAGGGCCGCCTCGCGCACCCGCATCGAGACCCGGCGCATGTTCTCGTAGCTGCCGATAAACATACCGAAGTTGGCGGCCTCGGAAGCGGTGGTACTCAGGGTCCAGCTGACGCCGGCCTCGTGAAACACCTTGCCGTAGCCGATCAGTCCGTCCACATGGGGCTCGGCGAAGAAGTCGGCGGAAGGGGTGACCACCAGGATGTCTGCGCCCTCCTGGTCCAGGGGGTATTTCACCTCCACCCCGGTGTCGTCGTAGACGTCCTCCTCCAAGCCTTCCAGGGTATCGGCCAAAGCCGGACCGGGCAGGCCCAGGTTATTGCCGACCGTGAAAAACCTTGCCGATGATCTCGTTGCAGTACTTCTGGCCGTAGCCAACGCTGTCCAGGATCTCCCGCGCCGCCATCGAGATCTCGGCGGTGTCGATGCCGTAGGGGCAGAACACCGAGCAACGGCGACACTGGGAGCACTGGTGGAAGTATGTGTACCAATC
>JAZBOQ010000162.1:0-2255 GCA_036351195.1 Thermoanaerobaculales bacterium
AGTGGTGACCTGGCAAGGGGAACCGGGACAATCGACGTCGAGACACGTTATGATGCCTCGACTGCAACTGACTCGGGAGGGTTCGATGTTTGATTCCAGCCGGTCGCGTGTGTGCTCCCTCGGATGTGTGCTCGTTGTTCTGCTTCTAGGGATTTCGGCGCCGGCAGAGGCTCAGCGCGACTTCGAACCGCTCTTCGACAAGTTCAACCTCCGTGTCGAGGGCAGCTGGGTCGGTCTTTCGACTCACATTCGGCTCGACTCCGAGGTGCTCGGCCGAGGTACCACGCTGAACTTCGAGGACGACCTCGATCTCGACGGCAACAAGATGATCCCGACGGTGGCTTTCGAGTGGCAGATCGCCCGCAAGCACAAGGTTGGCATCCGGTGGCAGGACATCTCTCGAGACTCCTCCTCGCAGGCGTTGACCGAGATCCAGTGGGGCGACGAGATCATCCCCATTGATGCGCGGCTCTCCCTCGGTTTCGACATCACCCAGACTTTTGTCGACTACGCCTACTTCCCGTGGGTGAAGGAGCGCTGGGCCGCGGGCTTCGGGCTCGGAATCCGTGTGATGGACATCGCAGCGTCGTTGGAGTGGAACGAAGAGAACATCGGTGAGGGCGGAGACACCGACGCCAAGGGCACCGGACCGCTGCCCTACCTCTACTTCGAGTACCGGCGCCTGTTCTCGGACCACTGGCGCTTCAAGGCCGGTCTCGGCTGGTTGCAGGTCAAGATCGACGACATCGACGGCGGCCAGTGGGTCGGCCGCGTCGACATCGAGTACCTGCTCGGCCGCCACTGGGGCTTCGGCGCCGCCATCAACATTGCCACCATCGATGTGGACTGGGCGGGAGTCCAGACCCGGCAGGAAGAGGACATCCTCACCGCGGCGCTCGACATGGACATCAACGACTTCAGCGTGTTCGTGCGGTTCAGGTTCTGAGTGCCGGGTCGGCCGCAGTAGATAGCTCATGAATACTTCGGGTTAAGGCGTGACCGCTCGCAAACGACGAGTGCTGCGGATCGTCGGGTGTGGCTGCGGCGCCGTCCTTGTGGTCGTTCTCGGTGTCGCGGTCTGGATCGGTTCGGTGGTGCGTGAAATGACCGCGCCGGTAGTGCTCGACGGAGTCCATCCGTTCAAGTCGGTGGCCAAGAAGGAACGTTATCTCGCTCACTACAACGAGAGGGCGGCGCGTTGGCCGGTGGCATCAGAGGAGATCACCATCGGGACAACGTGGGGCGAGACCTTCGTTCGGGCCAGCGGCCCCGAGGACGGACCGCCTCTGGTTCTGCTGCCGGGGGCGAACTCGACATCGCTGTTGTGGGAACCCAACGTGGCGGCGTGGTCAGAGGACTTCCGCGTGTTTGCCGTGGACAACATCTTCGACTACGGCCGAAGCGTCAACTCTCGGAATCTGACGAAGCCCGAGGATTTCATCGACTGGCTCGATCAGCTCTTCGACGGGCTCGGGCTCGATCGTGAGGTCAATCTCGTGGGCCTGTCGTACGGTGGGTGGATCGCAGGTCAGTACGGTTTGGCGAGACCGGAACGCCTCGCGTGCGTCGTGCTGGTTGCCCCAGCGGCAACGGTGGCCTGGTTCAGCGGCGATTTCATCAAGAAGGGGATCAGTTGCATGATTCCCCATCCGTACTTCGTCAAAGACATGGTGCGTTGGGCGCTCCACGACGCTGCCGATGGCACGCCGGAAGAGCAGCGGATCGTCGAGGAAGCGGCGGAGAACGCATGGCTCGGTCTGCGGAGCTTCAAGCTTCGTCAGATGGTCCATCCCACCGTTCTGACCGACGAAGAATGGCGAAGCTTCGAGGTGCCGGTGCTCTTTCTGGTCGGCGAGAACGAGGTGATCTACTCGATCAGCGGAGAGGAAGCGGTCGCGAAGCTCAACCTGGTTGCTCCCGAAGTCGAAACCGAGCTCTTCCGAGGCTGCGGTCACGACATCACCCTGGTACAGGTGGATCAGTTCAATCGGCGGGTGCTGGAGTTTATCCAGGTGGGGATGTCTCGGGGACGGCGTCTGTCTTGATTGCTGTCGCTGCCACCGGTTCCGGCTCATCGCATCGAGAACGGGCACGGGCACGCTGCCCGCTGCGCCGGCCTTCTGGGCTTCCCGGATCGCTCATCGGAGCCGGGAGGCGATCTGGTGGGCCGAGGCCCACCCTACGGCGCCGCATTTTTCATGGGGCTCCGTTCCCGCATTTTGGGCTGGTGGGTAGGGTGGGCCTTGGCCCACCGG
>JAZBOQ010000163.1:0-2675 GCA_036351195.1 Thermoanaerobaculales bacterium
ATTCCGGCGCCGCCGGAGATCTCCAGGGCCTTGGGCTGGGCGCCGGACATCCCGCCGAGCCCCGAGGTGACGAAGGTGTGGCCGGTGAGATTGCCGTCCTCGGGGACGCCGAGATAGAGCCGCCCGGCGTTGAGCAGGGTGATGTAGGTTCCATGGACGATGCCCTGGGGACCGATGTACATCCAGCCACCGGCCGTCATCTGTCCGTAGTTGACGCAGCCGAGGGCGGCCAAGCGATGGAAGTCCTCGGGGGTGTCGAACATCCCCACCATGAGGCCGTTGGTGATGATGGCGCGGGGCGCCTCCGGCCGTGACGGGAAGAGCCCCAGGGGATGACCCGAGCTGACAACCAGGGTCTGGGTTTCGTCCATGATTTCGAGATAGCGCTTGATCAGCCGGTACTGCATCCAGTTCTGGCAGACCTGCCCGGACTCGCCGTAGGTCACGAGTTCGTACGGGTAGAGGGCGACGTCGAAGTCGAGGTTGTTCTCGATCATCACCTGCATGGCCTTGGCCTCGATGATCTTGCCGGCGTAGCTGGCGATGGGTTTGCCGGTGAGGCGGCCGTGTGGACGGTAGCGGTAGCCGTAGATGCGCCCCCGGGTTCGGAGCTCGTCGACAAACTCCGGTCCGACCAGCCGGTGGTGCTCTCGCGGCACATAGCGCAGAGCGTTGGCCAGGGCGAGCTTCATCTCGTTGCGGTTCAGGTCACACCCGCGGTCGGGTGCGCGCCGGATTCCGGGTTCGAACGGTCCCGGTTGGGGAAGCTCAGTCAACTCAACGGTCAGTCGCTCGGTCATGTCCACCTCCGTGCCGGAAAGACATTCTAACGTGCATCATGAGACGGGAGCCTTTTTCAAGAGACTCTGGATTCGCAATCGGGCGTTGCCCGAAGCCGTCACGCCGGCGAACGAACCTCTCGCCAACGGCGTCAACCTGCTCGATGGGCGGGACGATTGAAAGAAACTGACGCGAGACGGGGTGCGGCAGACAACGACAACTGCGGCCTGGCGCCGGGCCGGCCCGCTCACACCTTTTCCGGCTAGTTCCCGTCCAGAAACGGCGCTTTTCGGCAATCTCGGCGTCAGATTTCGGATTTCCTTGTGCGGCGTACGGGAGTACGCCTCCGCGTTAATCCTCACCTTCCTTGACCGTGCACGAAAACCCCTCGTTTCTGCATCGGGAACGACGCTGTCCCCATCGGAGTTTCCGGATGGGAACCGGCTAACCGAAGATGCCGTAGACGAGCCGCCCGGCAACCGTGATCACCACCGCCACCCCGACGGTGAATGCCGAGATCGCCAGGGCTCCCTTCCACCCCATCTGTTTGGCGAGCACCGCAATGGTGGCGATGCAGGGCACATAGAAGACCACAAAGAGGGTGAAGGTGAAGAGCTGCTGGGTGCTCAGGACGCTGTTGATCTCGGTGGTTCCGAGGGCCTGCACCAGCATCACCAGAGTCAGCTCCTTGCGGAGGACGCCGAAGATCAGCGTCATCCCGACGGCGGCCGGTAGCCCGAGCAGCCAGACGGTCAGCGGTGACATGATCGCGTTGATGGGATCGGCGGCGTCGGCCCATTCGAGCAGACCGAGGATGATGGACGAGGCGATGAGCAGCGGCCATGCGATGGTGATGAACTCCTTGAGCTCGAGCCAGGTCTTCGCCACCAGGGTCTTGCCGTCGGGCAGACTGAGCTCGGGGATCTCGAGCACGAGTCCGGGCGACACGCCGGTCATCCGCTTCGCCATCACCGTCCCGAGCAGCACGATCACCACGATGTTGAGCAAGTAGATTGCCAACGCCCACAGCGGCCCCATGAAAGCGGCGACGAGGCCGAAGATCACCACCGTCCTTGCGGAGCACGGGATGAACGAGGTCAGGGCTGCGGTGATCTTGCGGTCCTTTTCCGACTCCAGAATTCGGGTTGACATGATGGCGGGGACCGAGCATCCGTAACCCAGAATCATCGGCAGCACCGATTTGCCGTGCAGACCGATGCGGTGCATGAAGCTGTCGAGGATGTAGGCGAGTCGCGGCAGATAGCCGGTGTCTTCGAGGATCGCGAGACCGAGGAGGAAGGGGACAAGATAGGGAAGCACGATGGCGACGCCTCCCGCCAGACCCATCACCAGGCCGTCGGCAACGGTCGCCATCAGGCTGCCTTGGGGAAGCTGTGCGGCCACCGTCGCCTGAATCCAGTTGAAAGCGTCGACCAGGGGGGCCTCGACTCGCTTGCCGATACCGAAGACAAGCCAGAAGAAGCCGGCGAGGATCAGCACCATCAGGGGTCCGCCGGTCCACTCGTTGAGCAGCAGATGATCGGCCCGTTCGCGCCAGCCGATGGTCTGGGCTCGTCTCTTGACCACGGCGTCCTCGATCGTGTGGGCGACCGCGTGACGGCTCCCGGAGACCACCTGATCGGCGCTCCAGCCGTGCGCCCGCTCGAGCTCGGCCGCGCATCCCGCCACCACATCCATCACCTCGGGGGCCGCCTCCAGGGCGTGCATGGTGACATGCGGGTCATCTTCGAGAAGTTTGATGGCGACGGCGCGGGAAGGGGTGCCGGCCACCAACTCTCGGTTGCCGATCGCCTCCAGAACCCGGGTGATGGCGGACTCGACCTCCCGGTCATAGGTCGGCGCGGCGGCTGGGGCGCCGACCGCCGCGTGGCGGA
>JAZBOQ010000164.1:0-7635 GCA_036351195.1 Thermoanaerobaculales bacterium
ACCGCGCACATTCGCCTCGGGCGGGGCGTGCCGGGCACGGAGTTGTGCTCTCCACGGGCCTCCCGGTTCGAAGCGCGGTCCGCACAACTCCGCTGCCGGGCAACCCTCGGGGAGCGCACCCAGGGTACGTCGTTGAAGCCTGCAGGCAGGCCGTCGCTCGCCCGAGCAGCGTGGTCACCGCCTCTTCGACTCTCACATGACCGCGCTGCTCGGGCGACGCTGGGTTGGTGCCGCCGCCAAGCGGCACCAACCCAGAAGGCCGGCGCACCGGGTACCGTCCGTACCCGTATCCGCCTCCGTATCCGCCTCGTTTCCGTATCCGTGGCCGTATCCGTGACAGTGGCCGTATCCGTGACAGTGGCCGTATCCGTGACAGTGGCAGCAGCAGGGACAGCGACAGGAACAGCATTAGCGCCAGGGACAGCTACCAACGACCGGAAGACCCCCACACCCCCAAGAGCCGATACGACATAATCGCCCTATGTCAGCCTCTCGCCGCCTCGTCTCGTGGTTTCGCGCCAATGTCCGGCCCCTGCCGTGGCGGACCACGCCGCGCGATCCGTATCGCTCGCTGGTCTCGGAGTTCATGGCGCAGCAGACGCAGATCGACCGGGTTGCGCCGCGCTTCGAAGCCTTCATTGAGCGGTTTCCGGGTTTGGCGGACATCGCGGCGGCATCCGAGGACGAGGTCGTCGAAGCGTGGTCGGGCCTCGGCTACTATCGTCGTGCGCGTCTCCTGCATCGCCTCGCCCGAGAGGTGGTTGCCGGATCCGGGGAGCTGCCCCGCAGCGCTGCCGAGCTCGAGCGTCTGCCCGGCGTCGGTCCGTACACCGCGGCGGCGGTGGCATCGATGGTTTTCGGCGAAGCGGCGCCGCTGGTTGACGGCAACGTTGCCCGGGTCGGCGTCCGGGTTCTCGCTCTGGCCGACGATCCGCGTCGCGGAGAGGTGAGAACCATGATTCTGAACTGGGTGGAAGGCCTCATGGCAGAGGCTGACCCGAGCGAGATCAACGAGGGACTCATGGAGCTGGGAGCCCTGGTGTGCACCCCGGCAGGCCCCGCCTGCGACATCTGCCCCCTCGCGACAGGGTGCGGGGCCGCCGCCGCCGGCCATTCGGAGGATTTTCCGGCGCCGCGGAAGGTTCGGAAACCGGTCGATCTCCACTGGGTTTCCGCCATCGCAGAGGACGGTGATGGGCATTGGCTCTTCCGCAGGGTGACCGACGGCCCGATCCTGCGCGGCCTTTGGCTGCCGCCGTTTGCCGAGATCGACCCATCGCGTCCGGTCGTTCCTCAAGCCGCGGCCGTGCTGCCGCTCGACCTCGACGGTCCGCCGGAGGTTCGAGAACCGTTGAAGCACTCCATCACGCACCGTCGGATTCGGGTGGTGCCGGTTCGGTTTCCGGTGGCTCGGCGGTCTTCCATGGGTGCCGAGTGGGAGTGGGCGGACCCGCACGAGCCCAGGCTCCCGACATCATCGCTTCTCGGCAAGCTCGTGGCGGCCGTTTCCGGTCCGAGCCGGAGCTGATTCGTGCCTTCGACGAAAAATGAATCGCTATTCATTTTTCCTGGTATACTGCCGAGGTGCGGCATTACCTGACATCTCATCATTTTCACTGATTCTTGATCAGGAGGAGGATTCATGCACCACGCCACCGCAATCACGTTTCTCGGAATTTCGGGCGTCGTGTGGTTTTGGCTGCTCACCATCATTGGTGTCGGCGGGGTGGTCTTCTCGCTGAGTCGCCGGTTCGCCCTGCTCAAGCTCGGGCGTGCGGAGAACCGCTTCGACCGGTTGGGCGAGCGGTTCAAGCACATGATGGTGTACGCCATCGGTCAGAAGAGGATGTTCGACGACCGCTTCGCGGGTCTCTATCACCTCCTGATCTTCTACGGCTTCCTGGTGGTCAGCATCCGCACCGTCACAATGGTGCTCGAAGGGCTCTTCGCAGGGTGGGAGCTGCCGCTGCTCCATACCGCCGTCGGCCACGCCTACCTCTTTTCAAAGGACGTCTTCGAGGTTCTGGTGCTTGTGGGTCTGGTCTTCGCGGTGTGGCGGCGTGGCGTCCAGAAGAAGGATCGGGTGATCCAGTCCGGTGCCGCCTGGCTGGTCATCGGCCTCATCGGGACTCTCATGGCCACGGATCTGGTCTCCGAGGGAGCGCGGATTGCCGCCGGCGACCTGGAAGGCAGCTATCTGCCGGCATCGGCGCTGGTGGGGTCCTGGTTGGGCGGTCTCGGCTCGGCCGCGCTGCAGACCCTTTACTCATCCATGTGGTGGATCCACCTCATCGTCCTCTACCTCTTCGCCAACGAGCTGCCCTACTCCAAGCACTTCCACGTCTACACCTCGCTCCTCAATGTCTTCTTCACCAAGCTCGACGCTCCGGGCAAGCTGGTGACCATGGATCTGGAGAATGTGGACGAGAACACCCGGTTCGGGACCTCCACGGTGACCGACTTCACCTGGAAGCAGATGCTCGACCTCTACACCTGCACCGAGTGCGGACGCTGTCGCGAGTTCTGCCCCACGACCTTGACGGACAAGCCGTTGCAGCCGGTGATGCTCACCAAAACGCTTCGCGACCAGCTCTACAGTGAGCAGAAGAGCCTGCTGGCGGGCAAGGAGGACGGCGAGGCGGCGGGCTCTCAGATCGAGCTGGTTCCAGAGGTGGTGGATCCGGAGGTCATCTGGGCGTGCACAACCTGTCGCTGGTGCGAGAGGGCGTGCCCCCTGGATATCAGCTACGTGGACAAGATCGTCGAGATGCGCCAGAACCTGGTGCTCGAGAAGGCCGAGTTCCCGGAAGAAGCGCAGCCGGCGTTCCGCGGCTACGAAGTCAATGGCAACCCCTGGCAGCTGGCGCCGGAGGAGCGGGCCGACTGGGCCGATGGTCTCGACGTGCCGGTTGCGGCCGAGGCCGGCGGCGACTTCGAGTATCTCTTCTTCGTCGGATCACCCGGAAGCTACGACGATCACGGCAAGAAAGTGTCCCAGGCCCTGGTCAAGATCCTCAAGGCGGCCGACGTCAGCTTCGCCATCCTCGGTCCCGAGGAGGCTTCGTCCGGCGACGCCGCTCGGCGCCTCGGGAACGAGTACCTCTATCAGATGCTCGCCATGCAGAACATCGAGGTGATGAACGGCTACGGCGTCAAGAAGATCGTCACCAACTGCCCGCACGTCTACAACACCCTGGCCCACGAGTACCCGGACCTCGACGGCAATTACGAGGTCATGCACGGCACCCAGCTCGTGGCCGATCTGGTGAAGCGCGGCGCGCTCAAGCTGACGACGAGCGTCGATATGGACCTCGCCTACCACGACCCCTGCTACCTGGGTCGGACCAACGGTGAGTACGAGGCGCCCAGGTTCCTGCTCGGAGCGATTCCGGGTCTGAAGATTCGGGAGGCGGAGCTCAGTCGTGAGCGTTCCATGTGTTGCGGGGCCGGCGGCGGCCGGATGTGGCTCGAGGAGGACCTGGGAGAACGGATCAACCAGAAACGCTTCGAGCAGCTGACTGCAACCGGAACCACCGAGGTGGCGGTGGCCTGCCCCTACTGCTTCTCCATGTTGTCCGATGCGCAGCGCGAAGGCGGGCTCGAGGACGCTCGAACGGTCGACGTCATCGAACTGGTCGCCCAGGCCATCGGCGACTGAGAGGTCTATTCGAGTACACTCGATGTGCTGCAGCGAGCCGGCGCTCGGGCTGCGACGGCATCGGTCGACCACCGGTGTTGCCGAGAAACGGATCGCCATCGAGACTGGAGGGTTCGAGGTGGCCAGGAACTTCAACAAGCGGAATCTCACCACGGGAGATATTGCCGCCCTCTGCGGGGTGAACTTCCGAACCGTCATTCGATGGATCCAGCGGGGGCACCTGAAGGCCTACCAGCTTCCGGGTCGAGGCGACAACCGGGTCCAGGTGGCGGATTTCATCGACTTTCTCAACGAGAACGACATGCCGATCCCCGAGGAGCTTCAGCCGTCGCCGAAGAAGGTACTCATCGTCGAGGGAGACCCGAAGACGGGCCAGAACCTCGACGAAGTCCTGCAGAAGGCGGGGTACGAGACCCGGCTCGCCACCGACGGCTTCACTGCGGGAGCGCTGGCGCGGTCGTTCAATCCGTCGGTGATGACGGTGAACGTGGGCATGAAGGGCATCGACGGTGCCCAGGCCATCAAGCTGATGCGCGACGATCCCGGCCTCGGCCAGACGAAGGTGATTGCCGTGAACGCAGCGAGTACGAGCAAGAAGAAGCGGGCCGAGCTCGAGACCGCCGGCGCCGACGAGATCGTGGACCGGCCGGTCACCGGCGATGACCTGGTGGAGAAGATCGGGAGCTTCGAGAGCTGATTCGGAGGGCGGTTCACGTGATGTTGCGGTGTTTTTTCAACACCATCGCGTCGCGGTTCACTCGAGACAGAGGTCAACCCGGTTGTCGGGGCCTTCCCAGACGCTGACACTCAGCAACCGTCCGCCCATGGCGTGAACCTTCGGTTGCAGGTGCCCGGCCAGGATTTCGGCGACTCGTTCGGCGGACGGGGTCGGCGTACCGATGGCGGGGTGCAGGTTGAGGTCGCTGTTCCGCAGCGGTGCGATCTCGTCCTCGAGCAGGGCGTGGACCTCGTGGAAATCCAGGGCGAAGCCCTCGTCGTTGAGCTCGTCGGTGCCGACCCGGACGGCGACCTCCCATCGGTGGTTGTGGGCCTCCTCGGGCCGGCCTTGATAGACGGTCAGAGCGTGCCGGGCCTCGAAGGAGGCTCGGGAGTGGATCACCCACCGGGCGCCCATCAGGCCGTTCCCCGCTGAGCGGAGGCCGTCGAGGCGCGTGAGGTTCCGGGGGGGCTGAGCACCAGGCGTTCGCGGCGGATTCGGGCGCAGCGGATGTCGGCGTCGTCCAGGCCGATCTCGCTCAACACCTGTTTGACGCTGGCGGTCGGACCGGCGGTTTGTCGGACGTTGAGGTCCATGCTCAGGCTGCCGTCGGCGAGCACCGTCCAGCGCAGCACGGCGTCGGCGACCTTGTCCTCGAGCCCGGAGGTGGTCTCGGGCCAGTCGCTTCCGGGTCTCGGAGCGATCCGGTATCTCGATGCCGAGACCATCTTTCCGAGAGACGGAGCGCCCTGGAGCAGGGGCTTGGCGTCGAGGATCTCGATGCCGTTGGGCAGCAGCCGATTCATGGCCTCGAGGTGTTGCCGCCGGACCTGTGACGTGCAGTCCACGTCGAAGAGCTCGGCGTCGCCCTCGTGGCCGGTGCCCAGGGCCGGCCCCATGGAGAGCCGGATGTGCGGGTTGTACCCCTCGGTGTAGCGGACTGGGAGCCGGCTGCCGCGGACCGCCCGCTCGAGGGCATCCATCACCTGCCGGTGGGAGAGGTATCGGGCGTCTCCCAGCTTGGTGAAGGTGAAGCGGTAGCGCCGGTGGACCGGCGGCTGAGCTTCCACGATGATCGGAGGGGGGGTGCGGGGTTCCGGGCGGAGGGTATCGGCGGCCTTGGGGCGTTGCTTCTCGGCGGCAGCCTCACCGACCAGGGGCAGCGAGCCTGCGGCGAGCACCGTCTCGTCACCGTCGCCCGGGATTCCGCAGTGGGTGCACCGGCCCCACTTGCAGTCCTCGGTGGGATCCTCACGTAAGGCGCGCCGCCACTCGGCCTTCAGGTAGGACTTGCGGACGCCGGCGTCGATGACGTCCCACGGCAGCGGCGCGTCGAGCTCGCGTTCTCCGATCTGCCGGGGGACGTCGACTCCCGTTTCCTCGAGGGCGGCCTTCCATGCCGCCAGGTCCAGGTAGTCGTTCCAGCCGTCGAAGACGGCGCCGCGGTCGTGAGCGAGCTCGATGGTTCGGCCGAGCTCGCGCCCTCCCCGCGAGAGCAGCGACTCCAGGGCCGCTTCCTCCGGGTCGGACCAGGTGAGCCGAACCCCCTTGACGCGCCGGAGCCGATCCTTGAGCAGCCGGATCTTACGCTGCAGCTCCTCCACCCCGGCAAAGGGCTGCCACTGGAAGGGCGTCCACGCCTTGGGCACGAAGCAGCCCACCGAGACCTTGACCTGGACCTTGCGCCCGCGGATGCGCCGCCCCGTTTTCGCCAGCTCTTCGGCGAGCTGCACCAGTTCGTCCAGGTCCTCGTCGGTCTCGGTGGGGAGGCCGATCATGGCGTAGACCTTGATGGCGTTCCAACCCTTGGCGAAGGCGGCTTCGGCGGCTGTGACCATGTCGGCGTTGGTGAAGGTCTTGTTGACCACCCGGCGGAGGCGGTCGGAGCCGGTCTCCGGTGCGAAAGTAAAACCGGACTTCCGCACCCTGGACACCGCCTCGGCGAGGCCCACCGAGAAGGCGTCGGCACGGAGGCTCGGAAGATTGACCGAGACCCGCCGGTCGGCGAGGCGCTCGGACAGGTGGTAGACCAGGGGCTCCACCTGGGAGTAGTCAGCACTGGACAGGCTGAGCAACCCGACCTCCTCGAAGCCGGTCT
Organism: Thermoanaerobaculales bacterium; assembly: GCA_036351195.1. GTDB lineage: Bacteria > Acidobacteriota > Thermoanaerobaculia > Thermoanaerobaculales > Sulfomarinibacteraceae > JAHECW01. Next base: position 6,475 of record JAZBOQ010000164.1, read on the forward strand.
CCTCGACCTGGCGCTCCAACCTCTCGACCACCTGCTCCGGGTCGTGCTCGCGTACCGGCCGGTACCAGAAACCCGCCTGGCAGAAGCGGCAGCCCTGGGTGCAGCCGCGCATGATCTCGAGACCGAGGCGGTCCTGAATCACGCCGCTGAAGGGCACGATGGGCGCTTCGGGTTGATCCGTCAGGTCGAGCTCGTCCACCCACACCCGGCGGACCGGGAAGGGGAGGCCGGAATCGGGCTCGGCCCACCCGCCCGGGGAGTCCGCAGTCGCCGGCTGCCAGGTGTAGAAACGGGGCACGTAGACGCCCTCGATGGCCGCCAACCGGCGGAGGATCGCAGGTCGGTCGTCGCCGGCGGCGCGGCCGTCCCGGACGGCGTCGAGGATGGCGTCAATGGCCGCCTCGGCGTCGCCGATGAGGATGGCGTCGAAGAAGTCCGCCACCGGCTCGGGGTTGGCGGTGCACGGTCCGCCGCCGATGACAAGGGGCTCCGAGTCCTCACGGTCGACGGCCCGACGGGTGATCCCGCTGAGATCGAGGAGGTACGGAACATTGATGTAGTTGAGCTCGGACTGGAGAGAAATCCCCACCACGTCGAAGTCGGCCAACGGGTGGTAGCTCTCGAGGGAGTAGAGCGGCAGGCCGTCGGCCCGCAGGGCGTCGGCCATGTCCGGCATGGGTGCGAAGGCGCGTTCGGCCAGGGCGTCGTCCCGGCGGTTGATGAGGTGGTACAGGATCCGGGTGCCCTGGTGGGACATCCCGATCTCGTAGGCGTCGGGGAAGGCCAGCGCCACCCGCACCGAGACGTCGTCCCACGGCTTGCGGGTCAGGTTGCGCTCGAGCCCGAGGTAGCGCGACGGGCTCTGGATGAGGGGCAGGATCTCATCCAGGCGTGCGCGGAGGGTGTGTGGGTCCATCGTCGTCAATGCTCACCTCGCTTCGAGCGGGTCAATATATCGTACTTCGTAACAGTTGCTGGTTTGTCATGCTTCCCCATTTCCGCGTCCGCGTCCGCGCCCGTACCCGATGGCAGTGGCCGTGTCCGCGACCAATGACCGTGGCCGATGACCGATGACCGTGGCCGCGTGGGGTTCGGTCCCGTTCCCGATCCCGACCCCGGTCCGCGAGCCGATCTGGTGGGCCAAGGCCCACCCTACGGCGC
>JAZBOQ010000165.1:0-2755 GCA_036351195.1 Thermoanaerobaculales bacterium
AGCTCCTCGCGAGAGAACGGGTCGAAGCACTCATCGACGACGGTACCGAGTTTCTCGAGCTCGGGACCTTCACCGCCTGGGGTCTGTACGAGGAGTGGGGCGGGGCACCCGCCGCCGGGGTGGTGACCGGTCTCGGCCGGGTCGCCGGCCGCGAGTGCGTCATCGTCGCCAACGACGCGACGGTCAAGGCCGGCGCCTGGTTTCCTCTGACCTGCAAGAAGATCCTCCGGGCGCAGGACTTCTCGTTGGAAAACCGGCTCCCGATCATCTACCTCGTGGACTCTGCCGGGGTCTTTCTCCCGATGCAGGACGAGATCTTCCCCGACCGCGATCACTTCGGCCGGGTCTTCTACAACAATGCCAGGCTGTCGGCCGAGGGTATCTACCAGATCTCGGCGATCATGGGCTCCTGCGTCGCCGGCGGCGCGTACCTGCCCATCATGTCCGACGAGGCCCTCATCGTCGAAGGTTCGGGGACCATCTTCCTCGCCGGATCCCACCTGGTCCAGGCGGCCATCGGCGAGCGGATGGACAATCAGTCGCTCGGCGGCGCCGAGGTTCAGGTCGACATCTCGGGGGTGGTTGACGACCGTTTCCCCGACGATTTGGCGGCCATCGAGCACATTCGAGCCCGTATCGGCGAGCTCGCGCAGCCGGCCATGGGGCCCTTCAACCGCATCGACGGTCGATTGCCGCTGCGCGACGCCGAGGATCTTCTCGGACTGATGCCCGTCGACCGGTCGCGGCCCTACCGGACCCACGATCTGCTCGCCTGTATCCTCGACGGCTCGGAGTTCACAGAGTACAAGGCCACCTACGGTCGAACGTTGATCTGCGGCACCGGGCGCATCGACGGCTGGGCCGTCGGCATCGTCGCCAACGACCGCCGGGTCGTGCAGCGGCGGCGCGGACTGGGCCCGGCCGAGGGAGAGATGCAGATCGGCGGGGTGATCTACTCGGACGCCGCCGACAAGGGCGCCCGCTTTGTCGAGCTGATGAACCAGAAAGGGGTCCCCCTGGTCTTTCTGCAGGATGTCACCGGGTTCATGGTCGGCTCCAAGTCCGAGCGTGAGGGGATCATCAAGGACGGCGCCAAGCTGGTCAACGTGGTCGCCAACTCGGTGGTTCCGAAGATCACGGTTTTTATTGGAAACTCGTTCGGTGCGGGAAACTACGCCCTCTGCGGTCGTGCCTACGGCGCCCGATTTTTCTTCGCATGGCCGTCCGCATCGATCGCGGTCATGGGCGGGCAGCAGGCGTCGGAGACCCTCCTTGCCATCCAGCTGAAGAACCGCGGCGACGGCGTCGGCGAGAAGGAGAGGGCCGATCTGCTGGCCGAGATCCGGCAACGGTACGCCGCCGCCACCGACCCCCGGTATGCCGCAGCCCGGCTCTGGGTCGACGAGATCATCGACCCCCGGTCAACGCGGCGGGTGATCGCCAGGAGTCTCGAGGCTGCGGCCCACCAACCGAAGCTCGATCCGTTCCGGGTCGGTGTCCTGCAGACATAAACCGCGGAAACCGGCGTCGGTGCTGTGCGTATAGTGGTGATGCGGTGATCTCGAGAATCCATGGGCCGGGTAACCGCGCCCGGCGGCGTTGCAAAGGGCAGATGAGAGTCCGAAGAGGTGGTTTGTAGTGTGAGCTGCTTCGATGCCGGGGTGGGGACGAGGACCGCCACCGTCATGTTGCTGACGGCGGCGGTGCTGGGCGCCTGTGCCGTGGTCGACGCCTCTCCCGGCCCGGCCAAGGGCGGAGAAGAGAGTCTCAGGGTCAGGCTCAAGGCACTCCCCGAACCCTGGCGGATGTGGATCGAAGACGAGGTCTATCCGCTGATCACCACAAACCAGAAACGGGCCTTCGTCGAGCTCGAGACTGAAGCACAGCGGCGCGCGTTCGCCGATCGGCTGTGGATCCTGTGGGGTCGTCAGACCGGCTACGGTTCGGCTTTTCGCGGGATGTACGACGACCGCCTGGCCATGGCGCGAATGGAGTTCGGCGGTACCGCCGACCCGCGGGCGAGGGTGCTGCTCATTCACGGCCCGCCGTCGTTTCGGATGCCAGTGAAATGCACTGACGTCTTCAATCCCATGGAGATCTGGGCATGGCCCTATATCGAGGGAATCGGTGAGGGCCCGGTGGTGATCTTTTACCAGAAGGGCGGCCTCGGGCGCTGGGAGATGTGGGAGGGCTACGGCGGGGTCGCAGCTCTCTACACGTCCATGGGCGTCGTCAGCGTCACGGTGAGCGGCGCCCGGCCGGACGGGCCCTGGGACCGGCCCGAGTACCGGTGTGCCGATGGCGACACCATCCTGCGGATGATCAGAAGCGCCGAGCGCTGGGCCCAGGACCCTCTCTTCCTTGCCAAGATGTACGAGTACCGTCCGCCCCTCGACAACGAGGCGGCCGAGTCGGCGCCGCAGCGGTTCATGGACTTCTCGGCCATCGCCGACAAGGACGCGGTTCCCATGGCCGTAACCCTGGCCAGCGAATCACGCAGCATGAGGGGGGGATTGGTGCGGGTCGGTTTCGACATCGAGCTGCCGGCCGATGTGCTGGGCACCTCAGAGGTCGGGGACGTGGCGGTGGTCCAGCTCGATCTCATCGGCGAGATCTCCCGCGACGTCGCCATGGTTGATCGGTTCCGCTACCTCTATTCGGTGCCGGCGGCGGCCGGCAGCATCGGTCTCGATCTCGAACGCTGGGTTCGTCCCGGCGACTATGTTCTTCGCCTCAAGGTGGAGGACGCACACTC
>JAZBOQ010000166.1:0-11477 GCA_036351195.1 Thermoanaerobaculales bacterium
CCAGCTCGGCATTGAGTCGTGGTGGGGATCTGGGGCGTGGTCGTGCTCCGGGGCGTACCCGATACGCCGGCCTTCTGACCCACATCCGCCTCAACGGCGGAAGCGGGTCAGCGTCGCCTGTTCAGCACGGTCATAGTGAGAGACGAGTGCGGTGTTGACCGTGCTGAACAGGCGAGCGACGGCCTATCTGCGTGCTTCATCGAAGTACCCGGAGAGCGCTCCCCGTGGGTTGCCCGGTATCGGCATTGTGCGCAGGTTGCTCGGAGCTGGAAGGTCGAGGGAGAGCACAATGCCGTACCCGGCACGCCCCGAAGCGGCGCCGATGTGCGCGGTGGCGTTCAATGAGCGCGCTCGAGACCACGCTGCTCGGGCGAGCGGCAGCCTGCATCGGGGCGTGAAGAGGGTACCCGGTACGCGGGTAGCCAAGCGAACGTACCACCCTTCGCATTGTTGATTGAAGGTCCTCACAGGCTTCGGGGCATGACAGAACAATGCAGAAGGTGATACGTGCGCTCGCGGCCGGTGAGGTGCTGGGGCGCTCGGGTTGGAAAGGCGCTTGACGTCGGAGTTTCGGGTTCGTGGTTCGGAGCCGGGAGGCGATCTGGTGGGCCGAGGCCCACCCTACGGCGCTGCAGTTTGGTTTCGCGATCAGGGCTGTCAGGGTGGGTGGGCCTTGGCCCACCGTGGGTGCGTCAGGGCAGACGGTCGCGGGCGAGGGAGAAGGAAAGGGAGAGGGGTCGCGCAAGATATCCAGCATCCATTATCCAGCATCGGCCGCGGCGGCGGTCTCGGACCACGACGCGACGCGGAAGCCGGTTGACCACGCCATGACGTTGTGACACCTTTCGCAGGCTGAACGCCGAGGAGGCCACTGTGGACCACGCCGATCTCGTCAAAGCCATGTCGGAGCCGTCGTTCTACGACCAGGAGGTCGAGGAGGTCCGCTACCTGCAGACCCACATCTCGTCGGTCTTTCTGACCGGCGATACGGTCTACAAGCTCAAGAAGCCGGTGAACTTCGGCTTTCTCGACTACTCGACGGTGGAGCTTCGCGAGAAGAACTGCCGCGCGGAGGTGGAGCTCAACAGCCGGTTGGCCCCTTCGGTCTACCGGGGGGTGAAGCCGGTCACCTTCGACGGCGAGACCGTTGCTCTCGATGGCGACGGCGAGGTGATCGACTGGGTCGTGGTCATGCGCGAGCTCGACGGGGAGCTCTTGGGCACGGAGGTTCTCGCGCGCGGTGAACTCACCGAGGCGCACATGGACGCCCTGGTTGACGTGCTCGTGCCCTTCTACCGGTCGGCCGCGACCGGCGACGGCGTCGATCAGTTCGGCACGGTCGATGCGGTGAAGTTCAACACCGACGAGAACTTCTCCCAGACCGAGGCCCACGTCGGCAAGCTGATCTCGCGGCAGCGCTTCGAGCACATCCGCGACTGGACCAATGCCTTTTACCATCAGAACGCCGATCTCTTCGAGCGCCGGATCGCCGAGGGGCGCACCCGGTTGAGCCACGGCGACCTGCACCTGAGGAACATCTTCTTCGAGTCGGAGCCGGTGATCTTCGACTGCATCGAGTTCAACGATCGCCTGAGCTGCGGCGATGTGGCGGTGGATGTCGCCTTCCTCGCCATGGACCTGGACTTCAACGATCGGCGGGATCTGTCGACGTACTTCATCGACCGTTATGTCGCGGTTTCGGGCGACGCCGAGCTCCCCGAGATCCTCGACTTCTACAAGTGCTACCGCGCCTACGTGCGCGGCAAGATCGCCTGCTTCACGTCGTCCGATCCCGCCCTCGACGACACGGCGAGGCGGGCGCAGCGGAACCTGGCACGCCACTACTTCGGCCTCGCCTACGAGTACGCCGGCGGCGCCGTGCGGCCGTCGATGGTCGTGCTGTACGGCCTCATGGGAACCGGAAAGACCTCGGTCGCGCGCTACCTCCGCGAGAACCACGGCTGGCACGTGCTCTCCACCGACGCGGTGCGCAAACAGATTTCGGGGGTGGGGGAGGACACGCGGGTTTACGTCCCCTACAACGAGGGCCTCTACTCGCCCGAGATGAACGCCCGCACCTACGCCGAGGTCTGCGAGCGGGCCGAGAACCTCCTGCGCGGCGGCTTCCCGGTGGTGGTGGACGGCGCCTTCAAGCGGCAGTCGGAGCGGATTCCCGTCATCGAAGCTGCCCGCCGCACCGGGGCGCGGTTGATTTTCCTGCGGACGACCTGCAGTGACGAGGAGCAGCGCGAACGACTGGAGGGGCGGCAGCAGTACGACACCCGCTCCGACGGCCGTGTCGAGCTCATGGAGCACCAGCGGGCCGATTTCGAGCCGCCGAACCCCGACGCCGAGTGCTTCTTCCGCGAGGTGGACACCAGCGGACCCAAGGCCGAGACCCAGGCCAAGGTCGATGCGCTGCTCGAGACGGCAAAGGTCTTGTAGAGGCTTCCGCGCTCGACTCCACCAAGAGGCTCCGCAGCTCCACCGGGACGACGGTGCCCTGGAACGTGGCCTCGGAGAGCCCGGTCTGACAGTGGCCTGACTGGATCAGGCCTCGTCACTGCCTCGGACGAGAGCCAGGGTGGCTTCCATGTCGTGGGCGATGTCGACGATGGTGGGCCAGTCGCTGGAGACGATCGCCTGGGAGTGGGCGAGGTTGTTGCGCAGCGACTCGATCCGCCGGATCCGCTCGAGGCCTTTTCGGCGAGACGGGATCTCGAGCCGCTCCCGGACCTCGGGGATCTGCAGCAGAATCTGGGCTTTGTCCGAGAACTGGAGGCATTCCACGAGCCGGACGTGCTGCTCCCAGCGCGCCCGCTCGGTCCGGATCTTCTCGGCGGCGGCAATCCGCGGCTCTTTGACGTGTTGCCGCCAGGTCTCGGTGGGAAACAAGGTGTCGACAGCACGGGTGATCTGCATCTCGATCAAGGTGATGAAGCCGAAGAGCCACATTCGGACCGGGGGCTTCTCCATGTCACGGCGGGTGATGAGCCCGCCCACCTCCCCGAAGACACTGACGAAGATCCTCTCCCGATCCGCGAGCGCGGCGACGACCTCGGAGAACGAGGCGGTGTGCTGCACGGTGGCGTCGGGGGTGAACCGGTGCAGGTAGTCGCCGCAGGTTCCTCCGTTGAGTTCGTCACGATCGATGTAGCCGGCGATCTGCCCGCGAACTCGGACGCCGGCGAGTTTGAACGCTTCCTCGGTCATGACCGAGTGCGCAGTCGACGACGGAGTATCTGCGTCGAACGATGCCAGTGCCGACGCGATGTCCCGGGCGGTGAATCCGCTCTCGAAGACGTCTCGAAGCCGCTCCTCCGGGTTGGCGAATCGGTATTTCATCCGGCGTTCCTCACCTTCCTTCCGCCGATCAATCTAGAGTAGCTCACGTGGAACCCGAAGTCCGGGGTGTTGTCGAAGTTGAAGAGGTTCTCGGTGACGGCGACGCCGATGACCCCGCCGAGGGCGTCGAACCTGACGCCGGCGGTCATCTGGAACTCGTAGGCCGAGAGATCGGAGTCGACCTCGTCACGGAAGATGTTCTCGGAGTAAAGGGCCTGAACGACCGCGGTCGTGCGCGGCGTCGCCTGCCGGATGTAGGCGAGATTGGCCGAGGGCAGGGTCGCCGGGTCGAAGCTGCCCTCGACGTTGAAGTCGCCGGGAGCGACCGCGGCGAGGTTGAGGACAACGGCGTTCTTACCCCAGATCCTCTGGGCGCTCACCTGAACGCCGATGTCCCAGCTGCCGCTGGAGAGCCAGTCGTCCTCGTCGGCGACGGGCGGCTTGACCGCGCCCTCCACCGAGAAGCTCCAGCCCTTGACCGTCTTCGGGAACGAGTAGGTCAGGCTCAGCGTCGGATCGGTGACTCCGCCGGACGAGGGCCGGTCGTGGAGAACGAGGGACTCGCCGTCGTTCATGAAGAGAATCTGGAAATTGCCCTTGCCGATGAACTCGCGGCCGGCCTGGCCGATGCCGACGAGGTCGTGGAAGCCCTGGATGAACGAGTCCATGAAGCCTCCGGTATAGCCCAGGTAGCCGATCCGCAGCGACGCGGATACGCGGAGTGAGAGGCCGACGTGGACCGTCAGATCGACGACGTTGAGCTCGCCGTCGATGAGGAACTGGGGCTCCTCGAGCTCGGAGAAGATGGCCGCTGCATCAGTTCGAGAGAGGGGCCGCCGCTCTCCTCCCCGCTGGTTGAGCCAGTCCTCGATTCCGGCGCTCATCTGGAAGTTGTTGGAGACCGAGGCGTTGAGCTCGACGGCCCAGGCGCCCTTGCCGATCGCGTTGGTGGGCCGGGGCATAAATCCCATGGTCAGGACGGTGGGAAAGGTCAGGTTGCGGACGCGAAACGGGACCGGAACCCACGCGTCCTCTTGGACGATCTCGGGCGCTTCGGCGTTCGGTTCTTCGGCTGACGGCACTCTCGAGGGCGAGAGGAGAGCGAAACCGATCACGAGAATCGCCAGCCGGTGTGACGTCTTCATGGGGGCTCCTCGATCTGTTGGTTCATAGCGCCCTTGCGGGATGAACCCAAGTTCTTAATTCTCAGTTCTGAGTTCTTAATGACCATCGCAAAGGACGGCGCGGCATTTGCCGCGGAGCTGATTCATCAGGAACGCCAGTAAAATTCCGGCGCTGCGACGCATGCGATGGAATTCATAATTCATAACTCATAATTCAAAACTTTGTTCGGTTGCTACGGCGCCACCGGGAGGCCGGCCACCGAGCGGCGGACCTCGGCCCAGTCGTCGAGGAAGTCGTACACCGCGGTTTCGGCGGCGAGTTCGGCGGTCAATGCGTTGTTCTGCGCATCGAGCAGGTCGAGGATCGATGCCGCACCGCGGGCGTAGGCGTCGCGCACCAGGTCGAGGGTCTTCGACGCGGCCTCGGCCGCCTGGCGTCGGAGCGAGATGGTGGACCACGAGGCCGTGGCCGTGTCCAGGGCCGACAACGTGCGTTGGCCGAGCTTTTCTTCGGCGTTGCGGTAGTCGGTCTGGAGGGCGAAGAGCTCTTCCTGAGCCTTGACCCGGCGCGCCTTGTTGGCCCCGCCGGTGATCACGGGCAGCTCGGCCTGGACGGCCACCTGCCAGCTCGTGTCGTCGAACTCGGGGAGGAGATCGGCGAGATCGCCGAGGTCGATGCCTCCGGTCGTGTCCTTGGCGAGGATGTGGCTGAGGTCGGCCGACGCGGCTACGGTGGGTGAGTAGTACGCGCGTTTGGCGGAGGTGTGGGCGCGCTCACCGGCGGCGATGGCGGCCGACAATGCCGCCAGCTCGGGGGACCGGTCGAGACAATCGGTGACCAGGGTGGAAGCGAGCCGGTCGTACCCGTCCGGGGTGTCGAGGAGAGCGGCGTCGGTGGGCCCTCCCAGAATCCCGACGGCGGCCGCGATCTCGGGCTCCTTGGGGCTCCAACGGGTGGTCAGCGGCTCGTTCAGCAACCGGCTCAGCTGCCGCTGGCTCATGCTCCGACTCGACAGCGCGTCGAGGTAGCCGGCGCGGGCGGTGGCGAGCTCGGCCTCCCAGCGGTGGACCTCGGCGGCGCCGGCGGCGCCCACCGAGCGTCGCAGCCTGGCGAGCTCGAGGTTGGTTCGGGTGAGGTCCACCTGCTGCTGCCGGATGCGGACCAGGGCCTCGGTGCGCATGACGTTCATGTAGGCGGTGACGGCGTCGCGGGCGATGTCGAGACGCAGGGCCTCGAGATCGAGCTCCCGCGCCCGCTGGAGCTCCTTCTGGATGGTGATGTTGGCCGACGCGTCGTCGGACCAGATGAGCTGGGTCAGGGTGAGCGAGCCGGCCGCGACCATGGGGTAGTTCCCCAGTGCCGCGATGGCGTGGTTCTCGTCGATGGCGACGCCGCCGAGACCCAGGTCGATCTGGGGGAAGAAGTTGGACTTCGCATCCCGGATGTCCTCGGCGCCGGCGGCGACGCGGCGGCCCTGCACCGCCAGATCGAGGTTGACGGTTACGGCCTGCCGGATGGCGCTGGCCAGATCGACGGGCCGGTCGCGGCGGACGCCCTCGGAGTGGAGGAGCCGGGCGCGGGTCATGAGCTCCCAGCTCGGGCTGAAGTCGAGGGCCTTCGCGGTCGCCATGTTGAGGGTGAGGCGGCTGCCGATCGGGCCGTCGGATGCCGTCTGTGGGGTCCGTCCCTCGACCAAATCGAGGGCATCGAGAGCCGACCCGCGGGCGAACGCTGCCAGAGTGGCGCGAGTGTTGAGCCCCGCGAGCGCGCCGAGGTCGACCTCGGCCTCGCCCAGGAGGCTGAAGGTCGGGATCCCGGCGGCGGCAAGCTCGCCGGCGAGCGTACCGAATCGCTCCTCGTCCATTTGGAAGAGGGAGAGAACGTACACACCGTTGGTTCCGGGAGGGAAGATTTCCATGACGGTGTTCATGTCGGAGGGAACGGGAACGAACTCGATCTCGGTCCCATGCGGTGCAAGAGCCCGGGCGAGCTCTCCTTCGGAGCAACCGGTGGGCCACGAGGGATCCATCAGCACCGCGATGCGGGTGACGGAAAAGAGATCGCAAAAGCTCCGGAGGTCGCGGCTGATCAGCGAGCTGAGATCGAGGGCCCTGGTCCTGACACCGGGCAGGCGGGAGCAGTTGGCCGCACAATCGCCGAAAGCGAACGGAACCACAACCGGGGTCTCGGTGCTGTCGAGCGAGCAGACCTGGGCCGAAACCGCGACACCCGCGGCGAGAACGATGTCGATGTCGTCCCGGGCGATCAGGGTGTCGAGCACCTCGTTGATCCGATCGGGCTTCCAGTCGCCGTGAACGGTGGCGTCCTCCGGGAACACGACCCGGTAACTGCCTTCACTGACGCTGTGGAGCTCGGTCTTGAAGAACTCGACGAAGTTCTCCTTCCGCATGACGGGCCCGTCGGTGATGATTCCGACGCGGAGGATCGGCAGCTCGTCTGCCGGGGATGCGGGGGCGGAGGCGGTCATGAGCACCGCCGCCAGAAGAATCGGGATGATTCGCGTGAATCTCATCATGACGAAGACTCCGTGTTGGGCGCGTGGACGCGGTAGAAGGTGGCGTAGAGCACCGGGACGATCACCAGGGTGAGCACGGTGGCGAAGGTGAGACCGGACATGATGGTCACGGCCATGCCGCGCCAGAAGATGTCGAAGACCAGCGGGGTCATGCCGAGCACGGTTGTGAAGGCGGCCATGGCCACCGGTCGTAGACGGCTGACGCCGGCGTCGAGCACCGCCTCGAAGGGCTTCTGACCCGCTTCGAGGTTGATGTCGATCTGATCGAGGAGCACCACCGAGTTTTTGATCAGCATTCCCGAAAGGCTCAGGAAACCGAGGAGGGCGACGAATCCGAAGGCCTGTCCGGTGACCAATAGCCCGGCGGTGACGCCGATGATGGCCAGGGGCACCGTCATGAAGACGATGATCGGCTGGCGGATGGTGTTGAACAGGGCGACCACGATGAGGATCATGAGAGTGAAGAAGAGGGGTACGCTGGCCATGAGCATGCGGTTGGCGTCGCCCGAGCTTTCGTACTCACCACCCCATTCAATCTCGTAGCCCGGGGGCAGCTCGATGGCCTCGATCTGCGGTCGGAGCCGCTCGAAGACCGGGCTGGCGACCCCGACCGAGGGGTCCGCTTTGACGGAGATGGTCCGGCGACGGTCGTAACGGCGGATGATGGGATCCTCCCATTCGGTCGCCATTCCTGTTGTGACCTGGTTGACCGGGAGCGCGCGCCCGGTTGTCGAGGACCACACCAGGGCGTCGTTGAGCTGGCCCGCGGTGGAGCGCTCCTCCTCCGGCAGTCGGAAGATGATGGGCAGCAAGGTGTCGCCTTCGCGGTAGAGCCCCGTGATGATGCCCGAGGTGGCCGCCTGGAGGCTCGACGCCAGGTCGCTGCGGCTGACGCCGGCCTGGCGAGCCTCGGCCTCGGCGAAGAGGGGCCGGATCACCGGCACCCGCTGCCGCCAGTCGTCGCGCACGTCCTTGGTGTTTCCGTCGGCGCGCATCACGGCCTTGACCTCTTCGGCGAGCTCGCGCAACACCTCGGGGTCATCGCCCTTGAGACGGGCCTCGATCTTGGAACCGCCACCCGGTCCGAAGACGAAACGGTGGACCTGGTACTCGGCGTTGGGGATTCGTTGTTTGAGAAAAGCGGCGCTTGCGGTCTTGAGATCGTCGATCAGCTTCGCGTCCTCGACCGTGATCAGCAGTTGGGCGAAGGCGGAGCTCGGCATCTCGGGTGAGTAGGTAAGCATAAAGCGCGATCCGCCACGGCCGATGAACGCGGTGACGGACTCGACTCCCTCCTGTTGCAGCAACCACTCGGTGACGGTGTTGACATCTGCTTCGGTGTTTCGGATATGGCTGCCCTCGGGTTTCCAGAAATCGATGTAGAACTGGGGTTGGCCGGAGTCGGGGAAGAAACTCTGTTTGACGAAGCCGAAGCCGACGACCGCCGAGAAGAGCAGGGCCGCCATGACGGCGAGGGTGAACCACCGCCGGCGAATAGCGGTCGAGAGGAAGGCCCGGTAGCGGTGGAAGAACGGGCGGTCGTAGGGATCCTTGGCGTTGGTCGCCGGCGCGGCCTCGAGGAACATCACACCGAGCAGCGGCGTGACGGTGACCGCCAGCAGCCAGCTCAGCAACAGTGAGGACGCGACCACCAGGAAGAGCGACGAGAGAAACTCGCCCGAAGCGTCATCGGAGACGCTGATGGAGGCGAAGGCGAGGATGGCGACGATGGTGGCGCCGAGCAGGGGCCACATGGTCTCCTTGACGCTGAGGCTCGCTGCCTCGACGCGGTCCATCCCGCGCTGCAGGCGGACCAGGATGCCCTCGGTGACGACGATGGCGTTGTCCACCAGCATGCCGAGGGCGATGATCAGCGCGCCCAACGAGATCCGCTGCAGGCTGATGTCGGCCACACTCATGTAGATGAACGTGCCGAGGATGTCGAGCAGGAGGACAGAGCCGATGAGCAGGCCCGAGCGCAGGCCCATGAAGAGCATGAGCAGGCCGATGACGATCACCAAGGCCTCTGCAAGATTGATGAGGAAGCCGTTGACCGCCTCGGTCACCACCTGGGGCTGGAAGTAGATCGGGTTCAACGACATGCCGATGGGCTGTACGCCCTCGAGCTCGGCCAGACGCCGCATGGCATTGGCGCCGGTGTCGACCACGTTGCCGCCCTCGACGGTGGCGACGCCGAGACCGACGGCGGGGTGGCCGTTGAAGAGCAGCAGATCCTGCGGAGGATCGTAGTAGCCGCGGGTGATGGTTGCCACGTCGTCGAGGCGGATCATGCTGTCGGAGCCCTGGCCGCGGATGAGCACGTCCCCCATCTCGTCGAGGCTGTCGAAAGCACCCGTGGTGGCCACTCGGACGTGCTGCTCCTCGACGTGGAGACGGCCGTCCGCGACCACGGAGCCCTGGTCGGAAAGGGTGGCGAGCGCCAGCTGCGGGCTGAGCCCGAGCTGAGCGAGCTTGGCGCGGGAGACCTCGACGTTGACCACCTCGGTCTGGACGCCCCAGAGCTCGACGGCGCCGACGCCGTCGACCATCAGCAGCTCGCGGCGCAGGAGCTTGGCGTAATCCTCGATCTCGGCCAGGGTGTAACCGGGGCCGGTGATGGCGAAGAGGGCGCCGTAGACATCGCCCCAGTCGTCGTTGACCACCGAGGTTCCGGCGCCGGGGGGCAGCATGAACTGGGTGTCGCCGACCTTGCGGCGAAGCTCGTCCCAGGCCTGCGGGATCTCGTCCTGATCGGTGTGGGACCAGAGGTCGACGATGATCAGCGAGAGCCCGGCGCGCGAGATCGAGGTGACGTGCTCCACCTGGCCCATGGTCTGGATGGCGGTCTCGAGCCGGTCGGTGACCTCGAGCTCCACCTCTTCGGGAGACGCGCCACTGTATGGGGTCTGGACGATGGCGGTGAAGATGGTGAACTCGGGGTCTTCGAGCTGACCGAGGCCGAGGAACGAGAACACACCGCCGATGGCGAGAGCCGCCGTCAGCACGAGGGTGACGGTCTTCTTCTGAATGGCGATTCGTGCGATGTCCATGGTCTCAGTCCTTGTCGGTCTCGAGCGGCCGGACCTGCTGGCCATCGGTGGCGAAATCGACGCCGGCGGCGATGATCCGGTCGCCCTGCTCGAGGCCGGAGAGAATCTCGATACCGGCGTCGGTGAGGGCGCCGGTGGTCACCTCGGCTCGGCTGAGAGTCATGGTTTCCGGATCGACCGTCCAGACGTGGGTGGTCCCGTTGGACTTGCTGGCCACTGCCCCGAGAGGGACGACGACGGTTCCGCTCTGGTCGTGGAGGTCGCCGGTCATCCACTCGACCGAGGCCGTCATGCCGGGCATGAGCACCGACGAAGGCTCGCCCTCGAGTTCGAGGGTGACGGGAAAGGTCTGGGTCTGGCGGTCGGTCTCGGTGGCGAACTCTTTGACGCGGGCGGGCAGGGGTTTGCTGTCGGCCAGGGCGTCGAAGCGCACCTCGATACCGGCCGGGGCCGTGCGGGTGAGTTCACCGACCTCGCGCTCCGGAACGTGAATGAGAACCTCGAGCCCGCCGGCGCCCTGGAACTGGACGATCGGCTGGCCGGCGGTCACCGTCTGGTGCTCCTCGACCAGTCGATCGGCGACAGTGCCGTCGTAGGGGGCGGTGAGCTCGGTGTCGGCGAGGGAGAGCCTCGCCGCCCGGAGAGCCTGCTCAGTGGCCTCCACCTGGGCGGTGCTGACGTCGAGGCCGGCGCGGGCGTTGTCGAAGTCGGCCTTGGAGGCGTTGTCGTGTTCATACAGGCCGCGAACCCGCTGGTAGGTTTCGGTCGCCTGGAGCTGTTGGGCTTTCGCGGCGGCGAGCTGCGCCTCCAGGTTGGCCACCTGAACCCGGTAGTCTCGAGGATCGATGCGGGCCAGCACTTGGCCGGCGCGGACCTGCTGGCCCTTGCTGACACTGATGTCCACCACCGGCCCTCCAACCCGGAAGGAGAGCTGGACCCGCTGGGCCGCCTGGACCCGTCCCGGGTAGGTGCGGGCGCTCGCCGAGGAGGCGCCGACGGTGACGATCTTGGCCGGGCGGACGATGTCCTCGTCGGCGGTGTCGTCGGCGAACTTCGAGCCGCAGGCCCAGATGAGGGTCATTGCTGCGGCGAGGGTGACGATGATGGTGATCAGTCTGGTGGTGGTCATGGGAGCCTCTTGGGAGTTAGGAGTTATGAGTTATGAGTTATGAGTTAGGAGTTATGAGTTAGGAGTTAGGAGTTAGGAGTTAGGAGTTAGGGGTAATTGGTTTGCTTCACTCTTTACGGCGACCGAAGGGAGCGCTCACTCTTTACCCCCGGCGCGGAGGCCGCCGAGGTAGAGGTCCATCAGGGTGGGGACGACGGCTTCGGCGCGGTAGAACTCGCCGGTGGCGAACATGGCCTCGAGCATGCCGGTGATGCTGCCCAGAAAAGCCTCGCCGACGATCTCCGGGGAGAGC
>JAZBOQ010000167.1:0-4612 GCA_036351195.1 Thermoanaerobaculales bacterium
CAACAGCAGCTCGTGCCGGCAGGCGACGACGAACACCGACTCGGCGGTGAACGGCGAGACCGCCCAGATGACGGCGACGGCGAGCGCCGCCGGCCACCCGAGGCCGAAACGACGGCCGGCCGCGCCCAACAGCAGGGCTGTCAGCGCATGCAGGCCGAGAGAGGTCGTGCGGTATCCAGCCGCGTCGAACCCACCCCACACGAAACGGTCGAGCACCAGCAACCAGGTCGCCGACGGGCGAAAGAAGCCGTCGAGATCCGCCAGCAGCAGCATCGGGTCGTGAGCCGCCCGATGCGCATGCTGGACCCACTGGTAGGTGTCACCGGTCAGCGCGAAGGTAACGGCGGGTCCATGGAGCAGACACACCACGCCCCCAACAGCTGCGGCGGTTACAAGCATCCAGATGAGCCGCCGGCCTCGACACACCGTGGATTCGGCGCTGAGATCATTCTCTCCAGGGGATGCGAGCGACCGGTCCACGTTCATTCTCCTTCGAGTCGGCGCGCGAGCACCGCCGCGGCATCTCGAGGAAGGGCAACCAGCTCGAGCTCGTAGGGTGTCAGGCCGGGTGTCCCGCCGAGCTTCGCCCTCGACGTCGCCTCCTCGAGGGCCTGTCGCGCGACGTTGACATGGCCGCGTTCCAGCTCGAGGCGACACAGCATCAGCCACCCACGAACCGTGTTGGGTTCCTCCTCGAGAGCGTGATGGACATAGCGCAGAGCAGCTTCGTGTTCGCCGGCGACTCGTTCCAGGCGCGCCCGCTCCAGCCAGTGCCACGGCAGATGTGGATCGAGTGCCGCGGCGTGAGCCAGAGCCGACCTCGCGGCCCCGACGTCGTGAACCGTCCCGCCGAGATCGGTGAGAACACGGAGATGGACCTTGCCGAGATCGGCCCACCTTCGGGCCAACCCGGGGTGAAGCCGCACCGCCTCCCGCGCCCAGAACAATCCTTCGGCCGCCGATTCCCACGTCCACGGCGTCGGGTCGGCGATGATCCTGTCGACCAGAGCCGCTGCCGGCTCGTCGTACCAGGGCTCGATCCTGGTCAGACGCTCGACCTCGGCGGTCGAGACCGGGATTGATGCCATCTGCATCTTCGCTGCAGCCGGGGCGACGATGGCCCAGGCGGTCAGCCAGATCACCACCAGTGCCATCGCGGCTCGCAGGCCCGGCCGGGCTCGCGCCTGCAGTTCAACCGACGCCTCCCGGCGATCCCCTGCGGAACAACCGAGGGTGAGAGCCCACCACCAGAGGACCACCGGCACGGTGAGCAGGTCGTGAAACAACGAAACGACGCACACCGCGGCAAGGCAGGCCCGGAAAGACGGCAACGAGAAAGAGCCGGACGATCTCTGGTTTCTGACCCAGAGCCAGATCGCCGACGCCGCCAGAACGAACCCGATCACTCCGACCTGCACGAGAATCGCCAGGGGAGTGGACTCGGCGACGCTGACCACGAACTGGTACTTCCCCACCTGGTTCGGGTACGCCATCCGCGCGACGCCGGCGGCCTCCACCAGGCACCCCGGGCCGACCCCGGTCACCGGTCGCGCAGACCAGATCTCGAGCACCGCCCGCCAGATCGACACCCGGTGCCAGGCGAGAACGTCGGGCAGGCTGAACAACCGCCACCCGACCGCAGCAATGCCTGCCGTCGCGGCAGCGGCGACTCCCACGATGCGCATTCGACCCCGGGGAAGCACAACGGCCGCGGCGGCCACCATGGCAAGGAGACCCGCCCGCGACCCGGTAAGCACCGTAGCCGCAACGACCAGAATCAACCAGGAGTACCGAATGAGCGGCGATCGCGCCGGCGTCGCGGCGAGCGACGCGACGAGAATCGCCGCCGCCAGGTTCGGGTTTTCGAAGAACCCGCCGGTGCGGACCTCGCCCGAAACCACCGCCTGCCACAGCACCGCCAGCGCCACCACCGCGGCGCCACCGGCCAGTACCTGCAGCGCGACGGTTCGCGACACGCCGCCCGCGCCCCAGCCGATACGCCACATGAGCCAGGCGAAGGTCCACCCGAGAATGGTCTCCTTCGACGCCAGCGGTGCCGCACCCACCACCGCCGCCGAGGCTGCGGCCCATACCAAGGCCGCCACCACCATGAGCTCCCAGGGATCCAACGACAATCGGTCTTCTCTGGCAGCGGCGAGCCACACAACGACGAGAAAACCGCCAACCAGCAGCCACTGGCCGGGACGGAAGGCGCCGCCCCAGACGGCCGCAAACACCAGTGTGCCCGCGGCCAGGGCCGGCGCAAACTCAATCCGTCTGGTCATCGACAACTCCGTCGAGGCGGAACAGCATACGACTCAGCTCCGCGGCCCGTCCCTCGTCGGGCGGACCGAGCTCCACGGCAGACCAGAGCTCTGAAACCGCGGCGCTGAGATCTCGCCTGGCTATCGCCAACCGGAACCGGCGTTCCGCCAAGGCGGCCGAACGGGGGCGCCACCACCGGCGACGATCGAGCTCCTGCCAGGCCTGATCCAGCAGCATCGGGTTCCCGGAATCCATCGCCGCCGCCGCCAGGAGAAACTGGGGCTGGACCCGCCACGGCGCCAGCCGCAGCGAGGCGAGGGCGCCGTCATACCGATCCACCGCTCCGGCCCGCGACGCCGCAGCCTGTTCGACGGTCGTGCCGGTGAAGTGGAGAACACACATGGCGAGAGCAGCGGCGGCGGCCGCAACCAATGCCACTCGTCCCCGGGCCCGTCGAGCCGGGTGAAGCTCTTTCGAGGCCGTGGCGATCCCCCACCCGAGCAGGACGGCCCACGGGATCGCCACCCCCGAAACGAAGAGCGAGAAGTCGACGGTATTGTGCACCGGCACCACCACCACCGCGGCAGCCAGCGCCCGGTTTCGGGGCCAGAGAACGATGACGAGTCGAATCATCCCGATCGCGAGCAGCGCCACCGCGGCGAGACCGGCGGGACCGAGCTCGGCGAGGGCTTCGAAGGGAAGACTGTGCGCATGCGCCGGACGGTTTCCCACCACCAGGGGCGAGCCCTGAGTCGCCTGCGCGAAGCTCGACACACCGGCCCCGTCGGCCGGAGAGGTCTGCCACAGCCACACCGCCGTCCGCCAGTTGTCCATCCGCAGCGCGACGGGCTCGAGCCGGCTCAGGTCCGGGCGCGCCGCCACCACCGCGGCGAGCGATCCGGCGAGGAGCACGATCGCGATGATCGCCGGTCGCCGCCGACCACCGACGAGCACCATCAACGCGGCGGCGAGGGCCAGGAGGATGCCGACGGGAGACCGGCTCAAGGCGAGCCCGACCACCGCCGTTGCCGCGCCGATCCCAGCGATGATGCCGAGACGGTCGGCTCGAACTCGGCGGAGCAGCAGCGGCAACGCGGTGGCGAGCAGCACCGCCAGGTGACTCGGCAGCGGCAACGACGCATAGGCCCGGCCGCTGGCCAGCCGCTCGCGGGCGTAGGCCCGCGCCGGCTCCGGGACCTGCTGGAGCGCCCCGGCTGCGCCGTCGAGACCGCCCGCCACCTGCCACACCCCCCACAACGCCAGCGCGGCGAGGCCGAGCGCGAACACCGTCACCTCACCGGCCGTCGGTTGCGACCTCGAGGCGAGCCACGCCAGTGCGACGACCGCCGCGGCGAGGGCGAGCGCACCCACTCCGCGCGACGGATCGAATCCCGACGCGGCCGAGCAGCACAGGGCCGCGAGAGCGGCGGCCGCGATCTCCAACGCGGCCACCGTGCCCGGCCCGCTCCGCCGCCAGCCCCACGGGCTCGAGAAAAGCACTACGGCAGCGATCACCACGGCGTTGAGCGGGTGCGTTTCCACCGGCGCCCACGCCGTTGCCACCGCAACGGCCACCAGAGCGCACCGACCCGCCGCTTCCGCCGACCGCTTCGGAAGCGGGTCGCTGCAGTCGGGACGCCGCTTTACCAACGGCGTCGCCACCGACGCGGCGATGCGGCGCAACCCGGACGACGATCAGGACGAGCAATCACTGATGTCATGGTACCGCCGATCGTGGCGCCGACAAAAAAAGGGGCGCCGAAGCGCCCCTTGGATTCAGTTCTCGATCTGCGATCAGTCGGTCTGGACACCCTCGGGATAGGAGATGAAGGTTCCCTGCGAGTAGATGATGTCGCAATCCATGTCTGCGGTCGGATCACGAACATAGCTCACTGCATCGAGGTTGCCGCCGGACTCCCACAGCTTGTCGCGGGCACTCGAGCCGACGGAGTAGAAACGCGACTCCGACTGCACCCGGAAAGACTCACGCCAACCGTCCCGATTCGGTGTCTTCTTGACGTAGATCGGCGAGATGATGGCGTTCCACGTGGTGTCGATGGGCTCCGCAGTGTTGCCGGTGTTGGGGTAGAAGCTCCAGTCGACGGCGTAGGCCTCGGCGGCGGTGCCGATGGTCCGCATGTCGGCCATGGTGCGCTTCTGGCGGGACCGGTTGATGGCGTTGAGCAGGTTCGGAATCGCGATGGCGGCAATAATACCGATAATCGCGACCACGATCAGCAGCTCGATGAGAGTGAAACCTTTTTGTCTGCGCATTGCAGTCCTCCTTTTCAATCTGCTCGCTAAACAAGCAAGGACCATGCCAGGCGATTATTGGGGGTTTTTCGAG
>JAZBOQ010000168.1:0-58271 GCA_036351195.1 Thermoanaerobaculales bacterium
CGATCTCATCCATGCGGAAGAGCTCGAACGCACGATTCACGAGGGCGAGTTCCACAACGGGCTCAGCGCGGTCGTCCAGGTCGTCGGCGTCAAGAGTTGACCGGCGTCCTCGTCGTGGTGCGGACGGTCACCGAACCGCACCCGGGCAACCTCAACCAGGTCGTCAGCGAGCCGAGCGGGGTGGTGTTTGCCGCAACCATTTCGTGAACCGGTGAGTCACGAAAGTTTCGGATCCGCCAACCTTCAATCCAGTCTCAGGGCGCAGCGCCGCTCCAGGCCGAGGGATTTCCGATCTCGAAGCCGTCGATGAAGACCACTGGCGACGGGAAGTAGTAAGGCGTCTCGTCATCGGGGTCGTCGTCCACCGCCACTACCCCGAAGCTGAACGGCCCGAAGGGCGGAATCGGCGCCACGGACAGCGGACCCTGGAACGACGGCCGCGAGTCGTGGCAGGTCGCGACCCCGCGCCACACCCCGAATGCGTCCCGAACGCGGAAAAGGCAGTCGCCGTTGTCCGGAGCGTACGCTGCACCGAAGACACGGGATGCGGTCACTGTCATGTCGCTGGCGAAGTTCTGATCGCAACCCTCCCAGGCGCGACAGACCGGCAACGTGCCCGCCGAGATCGACGAGCAGGACTTGACTTCGTAGCTGTACGACCAGTAGACCGCCTCGAGCTCGTCGTGGGACGCGGCGATGGAGCCCGGACGCTCGAACACCGGAAGGGCCCCGTCGAAAACGAAGTGCTCGGCTCCGGTGGTTCCGTGAAAGCGCCACAGGTACAAATCCCAATCGGCCTGGTAGGCGACGATGGGATTGCAGGTCGTGCCGAGCCAGTACCCGTCATTGAAAGCCGCATCGAGGAACCACGGGTCCGCGTCGCTCACCCCGGTGGCGATCTCGTTCCAGGGCTCGGCGCCGGCGCCGCCGTCTTCGTCGGACCAGAAGAACCTGAGGTTGCCCTCGGTGATGGCGAAAAGGTAGAGCCGGTCATCGAAGGCGACGGTGTTGGAGACGAGAGACAGGTTGCTGATGGTCTCGCCCACCGGCGCTGTGAACACCGTGTGCACGCCGTAGGACCCATCGTAGCCTCCATTGCTGGTGTGCATTCGAACGACCTTCAGTGAGTTCACCGCCACCTTGTCGATGAAGGCGACGTAGTACCCGTCGTCAACGAGCGCGGCCCCCACGTGGTCTCCGAGGCCGTGCGCCGAACACCTGCTGTAGGGCTGGCTCCACGACATTCCGGCATCTGCAGAGTAGTGCACTGAAAGGCAGTCCTGGACCGGCTCGTCGTAGCGCAGCACCGAAAACAAATGGCCGGTTGTCTCGTCCGCGGCCAGCTCGGTATCGATCACCCCGCTGTGGGTGCCAATCCGGACCGGCTCGACGCCGCCGGCAGGCGACGCTCCGAGGACCAGTACGACAGCGGCCGAGACCACGAGTGACCGGAACGCGATGGGACACCGAATCTCCGACATGAGAGCCTCCCGGCGTTGGATCGTCTCGCTTCGGTTTTTCAACGTTTTCCAGATACGACGACTGTACACGATCCATCGCCGCCGATCCCGGCCGCGTGGTATCGTCGACTCGGAGGGCACTAGTGGCGACGATAATGGGACCCGGCGCGTACATCGGTCTCGGCATCGCTCTCGGCGCGGCCATCGGCGTGGCGTTCGGCAATATCGGTGTCGGCATCGCCGTGGGGCTGGCCATCGGCGGCGGGCTCGCCGCCGCCAACTCGAAGAAGCCGGACGACGGATCCGGCGATCAGGGGGGCGCCGGAGGCTGATCCGGTCACGAGCGCCGGCCGATGAAGACCGTGTGCCGGTGCCCCTTGGCGACGTTTCGGGCGAAGATGGTCTCCGAGTGAGCTTCGAAGCCGGCCGACGCCATGGCCTTGACGAGACGTGGATCGTCGGCGACGCACCAGACGCCGAGCACGCCGCCGGGCCGGAGGCAGCGGTGGATCGCCGCCAGGCCGGTTGCTCCGTAGAGCCGCTCGTTGCGGTCGAGAGCGCACCCGCCGGGTCCGTTGTCCACGTCGTTGAGGATGGCGTCGAAGCCGCCCGGGTTCTCGCTCACGACCCTGAAGAAGTCCTCCTCGACGACCCTCACCCGCTCGTCCCGCATCGGGTGGCCGGCGAGGTGGCCGAGGTGCTCCCGATTCCAACGAACCACCGCCGGCAGGAGTTCGGCGATCACCACCTCAGACGGCGGCGGCGAGGCGTCGAGGGCGGCCCGCGTCGTATAGCCCATGCCGAGCCCGCCGACGAGGACCCGCGGCCGGCGGGAACGGGGGAGGTGCTTCATGGTCATGATCGCGAGCTGCCGCTCGGACTCGTTGGCGCGGCTCGTCATGAGCTCAATGCCGGCGATTCTCAGGGTGAAGACGCCGTCCCGCTCGACCAGGTGGAGCTCGTCTCCGCCCGGCGCCGTGGTGCTGTCGATCAGCCGTTCGGGTTTCATCGGCCTTCTCCTTGTTTCTCCTCGAGCTCGGCCCAGCGGCGGTAGAGCTCCGCGACGCTCGTTTTCACGGCCTCGTGGACCACGAAGGCCTCGTGGGCGGCGTCGGCGTCGGAGGCCACCGCCGGATCGGCGAGGCGCCCGGCCGCCGCCTCGAGCTCCGCCTCGGCCTCGAGAATCCGCTCTTCCATGGTCTCGTACTCACGCTTTTCGAGGTAGCTGAGGCCCGTGCGTTTCGGCCGCGAGCGGGACGCCTCCTTGCGGGCTCGGCGCTGCGGTTTCTCCTCGGGTCGGCGGTGGGCCAGCCACTGCTCGACATCGGCGAAGGGCGTCGCGGCGCCCTTGCCGTCGAGACCCAGGAGGACGGTGCTCACACGGTCCAAGAGATACCGGTCGTGGGAGACGAGCACCAACGCGCCCGGAAAGTCGAGCAGGCTCTCCTCGAGAACCTCGAGGGTGGGAATGTCGAGGTCGTTGGTGGGCTCGTCGAGGAGCAGCAGATCGGCGGGCTCGACCATGAGCCTGGCGATGTGGACGCGGGCCTGCTCGCCGCCGGAGAGCTCGCTCACCGGCTGATCGAGCTGCTCGTCGCGGAACTGGAAGCGGCGCGCCCAGGTCACCACGTGGACCTCGCGGCCGCGGTAGAGCACGGCGTCGCCGTCGGGTGCGAAGGCCCGGCGCAGCGGCTGGTCCTGGTCCAGGTGCTCGCGATTCTGATCGAAGTGGACGACCTTCAGGTGCTCGGCGCGCCGGATAACCCCCTCATCGGGCTCCAGCTCTCCCGTCATCAGCTTGAGCAGGGTGCTCTTGCCGCTGCCGTTGGCGCCCACCACTCCGAGCCGCTGCCCCGGCTGGAGCACGAGATCGAGGTCTTCGAGGAGGGTGGCGCCGCCGAGGGCCTTGCTCACCCCGGAGGCCACCAGCAGCCGCTTGGTCCGCCGCCCCGACGCCGTCATGTCGATCCCGACCCGAGAGCTCGCCAGCTCGGTCCGCACCTGGGCGAGATCCGCCTTCAGGCTTTCAGCCTGGTCGATCCGCGCCTGGGCCTTGGAGGTCCTCGCCTTGGGTCCGCGCTGGAGCCACTCCAGCTCGCGGCGAACCCGATTAGCGAGGCTGTCGCGGTACTGGGCCCGGGCCTGCAGGTATTCGCCGCGCTTGGTGAGAAAATCGGAGTAGCCGCCGGAGCAGGCGAAGGATCCGCCGGGGTAGCGGGACGCAACCTCCATGACCCGGTTGCTCACCCGATCCAGGAAGGCGCGGTCGTGGCTGATGACGATGAAGGCCAGCAGTCGGCTCGACAGCAGCATATTCTCCAACCACAGAATGCCGTCCAGGTCCAGGTGGTTGGTAGGCTCGTCGAGGAGGACCACCTCGGGGTCCGACGCCAACGCGGCCGCGATGGCCAGCCGCTTGCGCCAACCGCCGGAGAGCTCCCCCACCCGCTGCTCGTGGGCCCGGAAGCCGAGCTGCTCGAGCGCGATGGCCACCCGCACCCGGCGTTCGGTCTCGTTCTCGGTGGGAAGGGGGTCCATGTCGGCCCGGTCCATGGCGACCTCCAGCACCGTGGAGGCCGGATCGAAAACGTCGTTCTGGTCGATGGTGGCCACCCGCAGGTCCCGCCGGCGGTGGACCTCACCATCGTCCGGCGCCTCATCGCCGGAGAGGAGGCGGAGCAAGGTCGTCTTGCCGCTGCCGTTGGGCCCGACGACGCCGACCCGGTCACCCTCGGACAGGGTCAGGCTCAACTCCTCGAAGAGCGTTCGCGGCCCGAAAGAGTGGCTCAGCTCGCGAGCGGTGATGAGCGCCGACATGCCGCCGAGGGTACACGGTTCTTGCGGGAGATCCCGCCGGCCCTCGAAAAAACACCCTCCCGAGACGGGAGGGTGTTGGCACGCAATCTATCGTCGGGATGCCGGCAGAGACCCGCACCCCGGTGATCAGGCGGAACGGCGCAGCACGATCAGCGCACCGGCGATGAGCCCGAGCACGAGCAGCATCACGCCGGTCCCGGAGAGCGCCGGCACCGGCGCGACCAGACTGACCTGGGTCGTTGTCGTGTCATTGGACGGATTCGGATCTGTGGCGGTCGGAACCGTATGTTCCACGGTACCGACAACCGTGAACGGGCCGGTGGCTCCGGCGTCCGCGGACAGGTCCAGGGTGCAGGAGTCTGATGCGCCGGCGGGCAACGTTGCCACCACCCACTGCCAGAGGTCGCTGGCCATCATGCCGGCACTGCAGCTGTCGGTAACGTAGGAAAGGCCGTCCGGCAGGGTGATGGAAACCAGGACGCTCTCAGCGTCATCGGGCCCGAGGTTGTTGACCATTGCCGTGCACGTGACGCCGCTACCCCCGACTCCACAGCTCAGCGAGAGCGCGAGATCGGCCTCGGTGGCCCCTCCTCCCGCGCCGAGGAAGGCGGCGCCGGAAAAGACATCCGACGCGGTGAAGGGCGAGGTGATCGCCGTCTGGTAGGCGCCGGCGCCCACGTCGTAGGGGTAGATGCTGCCGGACTCGTCGGGAACGAGGTAGATCACGCCGTTGCCGAAGGTCATGCCGTCGATGTCGACTTCGCCTCCCGGGTAGGCCGCCACCACCGACACGGTGCCGCCCACCGGGTCGATGCTCAGAACTTGGGAAGTGTTGTCGTCGGGAGCGTAGAGCAGACCGCTGCCCGCGTCCCCGGCGAGGCCGCTGAGTCCGCCGCTGGCCGCCGGACCGGCGGGGAACGGCAGCACGCTGGTGGCGACCCAGGTGGAGGTGTCGATGGAGAAGATCCCCGCCGGCACGAAGTCGTCGAAGCTCAAGACGCCGTAGAGGGTGCCGCCGATGAAGGCCAAGCCGTCGATGCGCAGCGGTGATCCCTGGTGGGTGATCTCGCCGAGCTGCGTCGGCGATCCGGTCAGCGGCCACTCCCAGATCTCGGAGAAGCTCGTCGTCAACGACGAGGTAAAGAGGATTCGCGCGTTCGCCGCGTCGTAGGCCGCGCCTCCCACCGGTACGCCGGTGAAGCTCTGAGTGGCCGAACCATCGTCCACGTCAACCGAGTACGCCGGATTGGCAACGGTGCCCCAGCCGGCGGTTCCCACGAACAGCTCCTCGTCGGCGAGCGGCGGCGCGAGGAAGATGGGCAGGGTCGGTTGAGCCTGAACCGGTCCGTCCGGAGTCATCTCCTCGACATCGATCGCACCCAGGGATCCGGCCCCGATGGAAAACACGAAGAACCCCAACAGCAAAGCCAACTTGGTCGCACGCATCTTTTCCTCCTTCTGCCCACACCAGTGTGCTGGCGACAGCCTAGCATCACCCCGCGGTTTGTGCATGACTCACGACCGAACTCGCTGCGGCTCCGTCCATGTCAGGGCCGTGGGTTCCCGTCGCGACGACCATCCTGGCGGCGTGGTCCACCTCACAGAACCGGGGTCCTCCCGATGAGATGATGGACCCATCAGAAAGGGAACAGGGAAGCGGGGTCCAACCATGGAGAACGACGTTCAGCGCATTCTCGTCATCCGCGCCGTCGATGACGCCAAGACGCGATACCTCACCGCCAAGAAGCTGGCGCAGCTGTTCCGCGAGCTGTCCTTCGGCGAGTGGAAGTCCAAGCTCGACGCCGGCGGCGACACCGTGGTCATGCGGTCCGAGGACGAGGCTGATTTCGATCCCTATCGCCGATCGCTGGAGATGCTCGGCGTCGAGACCGAGATCAGGGACCAGAAGGTCCTCGGCGGCGCCAAGGTCTACTGACGCCGCGAGGCTTCCTCGAGCAGGAACCCCACCACCCGTTGGACCGGGCCCTCTGCGAGAACGTTCAGGGCTTCCGGTGGGCGCACTTCGCCCGGAGCGTCGACCGGATGGGAATCCCGGACGACGAACGGGGTCCGCCGGCCCACCTCAGTCCCGCGAGAGGAAGATCCGCAGGACGTACCAGAACATCAGCGCCACCGAGGCGAAGAGCTGCAGCGCAGCGCCGACATACCGGTCCTCGGGAAAGTGGTGGATGATATTCGAGGTGTCGTAGAGGATGGCGGCCCCGGCGAGACCGACCATGGCCACCGAGAACCAGGTGCCGAGCTCGAAACCGAAGAGCACGCCGCCGACGATGGCCACCACGGCCACCACCATCGCCCACTTCAGCATCCCGCCGAGAAACGAGAAGTCCTTACGGCTCAGAAACGCCACTGCCGTGAGCCCGGCAAAGCCGATCAGCGTGATGGTTGCCGCACTCTCGATGGCGCCCGGAGCGTAGAAGTTGGCGATGTAGAGCATGGGCACGAAGATCAGCGCCTCGGCGACCACGAAGCCCGCCAGCGCCAGGTACTGGACGCCCAGGGACCGGGCGTTGAAAGCGGCCCGGCTGGCGATCCAACTGGCGACCATGAACGCCCCGAGGGGAATGAGCCAGCTAATGCTCAACATGGCTCGGGCAATTGGTTCGGCCATTCCGCTGGCGAAGAGAAAGACCTCCACCGCCACGAAGGCGAGGATGGCCCCGAAGAGGTGCATGTAGGTGCGGGTGAGAAAGGCCGCTCGGGTGTCCTCGCCGACCCGGACGCCCGGAGCGTTCAGATGATTGGATTCAGAGGGCTGGAAGCTCATTGGTGTTCCTTTCCGATCGGACCTCCGGGAGGCCGTTCCGTCGATTCTACAGCGATGGAACTTTCTGACATTCCCCCGTCAAGCCCTGTCTTGAGAAACAACACACCGGGTTGGAGCATTATTCGATGGTTCGGCCCCTCTCGGAGGCGCTTCCCCGCCGTGGCGGAGGGGTTCGCGCCGCGGCTCGGCTACCGTCGTCAGCGCACCATCGGCACCGTCGTCGGATCGTTGGTCCGGTTGTCGATGACCGATCCGTAGGCCACCAGGCCTTCGCCTTCGACGACCTCGGTCATCGCCCACCCTGCGTCGATGTCGTTCCTTCCGGCGAGCCGGTCGAAAGGCTCCTGCAGCTGAAGGCGCTCTCCAGCCTCGACGGTCCGCTGGGTCGTCTTGAGCAGGATCCCCTGGCCGTCGTACAGATGAACCTTGACCCGCGCCGGCTGTGCGCCGACGTTATACAAGCCGATGTTGGTGCGGAAGTCGTCGTTCTGCTGCAGCTGGGGCAGCCAGAGGCGATCGTCGATCGCCGCGGCAGGACCGATTCCGTCGAGATACTGGCCGAAGGTTCCGGCCGAGCTCTCGTTGTAGGTCCGTGAACTCACCATGACCGGTGAGCCTGCCGCAACCTGGAGGGAGCCGGACCCCTCCCCTCCCATGGCGCCCACGACATCGGTGACCATCCGCTGCTCTCCCGGCTGCAGGCTCAGATCCAGGCTCAGATCCGGGCCGTCGGACGGGTGAAAGACCACGACGGCATCCAACGCAACGTCACCCGGGTTGAGCACTCCGAGATCCGTCCGCCAGACGCTGCCCGCGGCGCCGTCTCCGTTGGCGGCCGCGGCCACGTGGGCGTGCGCCGTCCCGGCCCCGGTCTTCATGGGAACGGTGGTGGGATCGTTGGTCCCGTTGTCCACCACCGAGGCGTAGACCACCACCTCTTCGCCGTCGAGAACCTCGATGACGGCGTAACCGGATTCGACATCGCTGCGCCCGCCCTGCTGCTCGAAGGGCCGGTTGAGCTGTCTGATCTGGCGGCCCTCCACGCTTCGGGTGAACCTCGCCACCTCGAGGCCGTCGCCGTCGAAGAGAATCACCCGGACACGGGCCTCGCGCCGGCCGGCGTTGAGAATCCCGATGTTGGACCGGAACGCGGCGTCCTCCCGCAGATGCATGAGGACCGCTGTGTCGCCGTTGGCCAGACCGCCCGGCCCCGTGACGCCGCCGAGAAACTGGCCGAAGGTGCCGTCGGCAGTGACGGCGTAGGTGCGCGACGCCACGGTCAGCGGCTCGGCGGAGAAGACCCGCAAGGAGCCCGATCCCGACAGGCCCAACTCGGCAACCACATCGCCGACAACAACCTGCTCGCCGGGTGCGAGCTCACGCTCGTGGTCCACCGCGAGACCGGGCATCTCGACCCGCATCAGGACCCTGTTCGCCGACGTCGAACGGTTGAGCAGACCCACGTCGGACCGCCAGACGCTGTCGCCGCTGCCGCCGCCCGAGGCCACAACCGGAATCCACGACTCGGCCAGGGCCGCGCCCAGGAAGTCGCCGGTGATGCCCACCGACGCGAAGAGGTCGTGGCTCGGCAGGGTCGTCGGGTTGTCGATCTCGAGATCCGCCATGTCCTTTCGGGTGTTGATCAGGCCCGCCATGGCGATGCCGGGCTCACTCCACCGCGCCGTGGTGAGGGTTCCAGGGAGCGACCCCTGGTGGCCGTAGGTCATCACGCCTCCGTCCTCGTTCACCGACCAGCCCCGGCCGTAGTACGAGCTGGTGGAGCTGTTGACCTGGACCATGTTCTCGAGACTCTCCCGGGTGAGCAGTGGGCTCGCGTCGAAATCGTCGAAGAGCGCCGACAGGAACCGCACGTAATCCGGCGCCGACAGAATCCAGCCGCCGTGGGCGTCCATGTTTTCGATGTTCCAGCGATAGGGGTCGTCACCGACGTCACCGTGGTACCGGACCTCTCCCGGAGCCCGCTCGTGGAACGCGGTGTGGCCCCGTCGAGGCCGGCCGACGCCGATGGGCTGGAAGACGTTCTCGGCCACCCACTCGCTGTAGTCGCGGCCGGTGATCTCCTCGATGACGAGCCCCAGAAGACAGTAGCCGTAGTTGGAGTAGGCGTAGCGGCTGCCGGGCTCGAACTGCATGGGCTCGCCGGTCATGAACGTCGCGATATCCCACTTGCTGATCGGCAGATCAACTCCCAGGGAGGCAGCGATGAAGGCGTCCATGAACATGGGATCGAAGCTCTCGTCCCGGTCCCACCCACCGGTGTGATAGAGCAGGTGGTCGATGGTGACCTCGGCGAGCCGCGGATCCGGCGACCGGTCCGGCCGGTGCTGGAGGTCGAGCACGTCGACCACCCGCGTGTCATAGCTCAGGAGGCCGCGCTCGATGAGCTGGTGGATGGCCACGCTGGTGATGGGCTTGGACATCGAGGCAATGCGAAAGAGGGACTCGGGCTCCACGATCTCGGCATCAGCGGTGTCCCAGGTGTAGCCGCGGGCGAAGATCAGTCGGCCGTCAACGGCCATGGACAGCGCGGCCCCCGGCACGGCCCAGGTCTGCATGTAGTCCTGCAACGAGTCGTCAACGAACTCCCAGCCCGCAATCTCATCGCCGGTCTCGGTCCACACCCGCTGCTGGGCCTGCGCGCCCACCGCCACCAACACCACGGCCACGACGGCCACAAGCCTCACTGGAAACGACATTCTTCCTCCAACAGGTTGGGGTTCACATCATTTCAGTACGCGGAAAGGGCTCTCTGGTTTCCGGCCGCGCCGATCGGCACACCCGGGGAAAGCCGGCTCCACCGCGATTCACGGCGCCCGGTGGCGGCAGATGGCTGATGGGTCCTTCGGGCTAGGAAATATCTTCCTTGTACTTCTTGATCTCGTGGAGGAGCTTCGCGGCCTCGGACTGCACATCGGGATCTTCCGCGTTCTCGGCGATCTCCGCCACCTGCTTCTCCACCCGTTCCACCGCGGCCAGGGCCGCCGACGCCGCGTCGGTGGTGTCCATCCCGCTCAGACCGGCGTTTCGGCCCGCCTGCCGGAACTCCCGCGCCGCGGCCCGGAACTCGCCGCGCAGCCGGTTGAGCTCCTGACCCTCGCCGCCGGAAGCCCCGGCCGGCGTGAGGCTCAGCTCGCCGGTGGTGAAGTAGTTGTAGGCCAACAGGCCGAGAACGATGACGACGACGATCAGAACGATCTTCTGCATGTCCGAGCTCCCGTGGCGAACCGCGTTCGTTCACCTCCATTGTGACACGACCAGAACCCGGTTCCGCTACCGCCCGGCCTCGCCGAGTCGGACCTCCAGATCGACACCCCGGCCCTCCCGGTTGACGGTCACCGTGACGGTTTCACCGGCCGAACGCCGCTCGAGGGCGAGCCGGAGCTCGCCGGAGGATCGCACCCGGACGCCTTCCACGGCGGTGATGAGATCGCCGATGACCCACCGTCCACTCCGGCTCCGGTAGGTCGGACGAATCCCGGCCTCATCGGCGCCGCCGCCGCGCACCACCCTGCCCACCAACGCCCCTTCGAGTCCGAGACGACGGGTGGCGTGGTCGGACACCAGCTCGACGCCCAGGGTGGGCCTGCTGATGTGCCCGTTCGCGATGAGCTCCGGCACCACCCAGTTGACCGTGTCCACCGGGATGGCGAACCCGAGCCCGGCATAGCCGCCCGAGGGGCTGACGATGGCGGTGTTGACGCCGATGAGCCGACCCGCACTGTCGAGTAGCGGCCCCCCCGAGTTCCCCGGGTTGATCGCGGCGTCGGTCTGGATGACGTCCCGGATGGGCACGCCGTCCACCGAGTCGATCTCCCGCCCCAGCGCCGAAATGATCCCGGTGGTCAGGGTCTGGTCGAAACCGAAGGGGTTGCCGATGGCGAGCACGCTCTGGCCCACCAGCAGGTCTTCGGACGCCCCGATCCGAAGCGGCCTGAGCCTCTCCCGGGGAGCGTCGATGCGGAGCACCGCCAGGTCCTTCTCGGGCGCCACCCCGACCAACTTCGCCTCCCAGGTGGTCTGGTCCGAGAGGGTGACCTCGACCCGGTTCCCGCCGCGGATGACGTGGAAGTTCGTCACCACGTGGCCGTCTTCGTCCCAGATGAATCCCGAACCGGTGCCGCGGGGAATCTCCATGACGTTGAGGCGGAAGAAGTCGCGCCGCAGCGCGATGGAGGTGATGTAGACCACCGATGGCCCGGCCTCTTCGAAGAGCGAGGTCACGCTCCGCTCTGCTGCGGTGAGCTCGGCGCGGGGCACCACGGGACGAGCCTCGGCCTCGGCGCTCGCACGCTGAGCCGACGCCAACGTCGAAAGCCCGACACCGGCAAAAAGTCCGACGATGAATACCGATGCCAACAACCAACGAGGGAACCTCATGCTCACTCCTTCAGACCCGGCAAGTATAGCTTCGAGGCGGGCCGACGGGCTTTTCTCGACCACAGGTGCCATAATAAAAGGGACCATGTTCCAACTTCGCGTGTCTCCAGCCGAAGGCGAAGTCTTCGACGTCGACGTCGACGGGGAGGAGCTGTTCGTCGGACGATCGACCAGCTGCGACATCACCATTGCAGACCGCTACCTTTCGCGACGGCACGCCCGCCTCTTCTCCGCCGAGGACGGCTGGAAGGTCGAAGACCTGGGTTCGCGCAACGGCACGCACGTCAACGGCCAACGTATTGACGACGCCTCGGCAATCACCTTCGGCGATGTCCTCTTCCTCTCGGCAAGCACCATCGAGGTTCGGAAAAAGGCCGCCGCCGGAGCCGGCTCGGACATCGCGACTGACGTTCCGTCATCGGACCGCCTCCTCAAGCCCGCCGCCGATGTTCTCCGCCGCGCCACCACGCCGCCGCCGGGAGACGACAGCGAGCAAGCCTCCGCCCTCAGACGCCACACGGAACGCCTGGCTCTGCTCAACAATGTGCACCAGGCGATGTCCCGCTCGATCACCCTCGGCGACCTGCTCGAGCTCATCCTGGATCACATCTTCGCTCAGCTGCAACCCGAGAGAGCAGAGGTCTTCATGCGCTGCAGCGACGGCGGCTACACCTGCGTCGCCAGCCGGGCTGCGCCGGCCTCGGATCTTCGCTCCCTCTACTCGGAGAGCCTCTTCTCCGAGGTCGTGAACGAGTCCATGGCCGCCCTGGTCACCGACGCCCGCTCGGACCAGCGGTTCGCCAAGGCGGACAGCCTGCTCTCCACCGGGGTGCGCACGTTGTTGGCGGCGCCGCTGAGCACCCCCGATCAGGCCCTCGGGCTCATCGTTCTGGGGTCCAACACCTCACGGCGTTCGTACACCGAGGAAGACCTCGATCTCTTGATCACCCTCGCCTCCATTGCAGGGATGCGCATCAACAACCTCGCTCTGACCCAAGAGGCCGCGGAGCAGCGGAGATTCCAGCACGAGCTCACCATCGCCCGCCGCCTCCAGGTCGCGCTCATCCCCGAGCAACTGCCTTCCATTACCGGATACCAGGTGTACGGCGCCACCGCCCCCTCTCGGGTGGTTTCCGGCGACTACTATCAGGTCATCGAAAGGGAGGACGGCAACGAGGTCGTGCTGGCCCTGGCCGACGTCTCCGGAAAGGGGATCTCCGCCGCCCTGCTCACCGGGTATCTGGAAGCGGTGTCCTCGGTGCCCATCGAGGACGGACTGCCGCCGCACGAGGTCTTCAATCGCGTCTCCAACAAGATCCACGCCCGGACGCTGCCCAACCGTTTCGCCACCATGTTTCTCGGCGTGCTGACCCCCGTCGACGCCACCCTCCGCTTCGCCAGCGCGGGCCACGCGCCCGCCTGCCTGGTTCGTTCCTCGGGCGGGGTGGATTGGCTCGGGTCCACCGGGGTTCCTCTCGGGTTGTTGCCGGACGCGGCCTACCAACACGCCGAGATCGTGCTCGATGCCGGCGACACCCTTGTCGTCTACTCTGACGGCTACACGGAAGCCGAGAATCCCGCCGGGTGTGAGTTCGGTCAGAAACGTTTGGCAGACGTGATCGACGCCAACTCCCGCCTGGCGCCCAATGACCTCGCGGTGGCGGTGGACGTCGCGCTGGAAAGCTTCGTCGCCGGACGGCCCTTCACCGACGACAGAACCATCGTCGTCGTTCGGCGGACGGCGTGAGGGGGAGTTATGAGTTATGAGTTATGAGTTATGAGTTAGGAATTCTCAGTTCTTAGTTTTTAGTTCTGCGTTGTTCGCGGTTCGGGATAATCCAAAGAACTCGAGAATGGGCGGGGCGACGCGCTCGGGATGGGTCAGGTGGACGTGATGCCCCCCCTCGAGCTCCACCCTCGTCAGATCCGGAATGGTGTCCAACCGGCGCTGCATCAGCTGCTCGGGAAAAGGCCACCCGGAAAGGGCCCTGACAGCCAGCACCGGGCAATCGACAGCGGCGAGAAAGGCCAGGACCTGATCCTCGGTGAAACGCGACCGCGACCGGCTCTTGAGCCGCGGGTCGAAGATGAAGCGGCAGCCGTCCGAGGTCTCCTTCACCGATCGCTCGACCAGAATCCGCGCCGACGCCGGATCGAGGTCGGTTCCCTGGCGGCGGGCCGCCACCGCGGCGGCGAGATCCGGGTGGAGCTTCACCGGCGACGTGGCGACCCGCCGTTCGTCCTTCAGGGCCGAACGCAGCAGAGCCGGAGCGTCTCCAGCGTCCATGGCGAGCGGCCCGGCGCCTTCGAGGAGCACCATCTTCGACACCCGTCCCGGTGCGGCTGACGGCACCACGGAAGAGATGCCGGCCCCCATGGAATGCCCCAGCAGGGAGAACCGCTCCAGTTCGAGCACGTCGGCTGCCTCGATGATCTGCGGCACCCAGTCGACGAAGTGGTGGTTGCACGCAGCCGGTCGGTGATCCGACCGGCCGTGGCCGGCGAGATCGAGAGCGATGATCCGCAGGCCGTCGAGCCGCGGCGCCAGGAGTGAGAAGCTCGCCGCGTTGTCCAGCCAGCCGTGGATTGCCAGCACCGGCTCGCCGTCGGCGGGCCCCCACTCCAATCCCGCCAACCGCAGATGCTCGAGCTCGACGGTGATCTCACGCGCGCTCATGATCCCAGGCTACCGCATTCGCCCCCTGGGCACTTGATCTTGGCGCACATAAGAACCATCGTTGCCGTGGGTTTCGGATCGTCTCGTCGCGAAGGCAACGAGGCGGAGGTCGGGGTGGCTATCGGGAGCTTGCTGGAACCGAGGCGTACCCGGGGTACGTCGCAGGTTCCAGCGAGCTTCCGAGAGACGCCTCCGGCCCCGCCTCGTTGGCTGCAGCAGAGACGACTCCGAAACCCACGACAACAAAAAGATGGCCCCTCCCGCCGGGAGGTGGTAGTGCGGGAGGGGCGAACAACACCCCCGGAGCGGTCTCCGGGTGCGTCGAAAATCAAGGTTTGTCGTCAGTCCATCTGCTTGCGCAGGATCGCCGGAATCTCCCAGTCATCGGACTGGTTGATGCCATACTCCGAATTCGGTCCGCCGGCGAAGAACGTGGGCCGTTCGCGCTCGGCGGTGCTTTCGCCGATGGTGCTCTCCGTTGCGCTCCGCATCTCCGGCGCGGGAATTCCCGTGGCATCCTGCTCGCTTTGGAAACCGGTGGCGATCACCGTCACCTGCAGGCTGTCCTCGAGCTTGGGGTCCACCACCGCGCCGAAGAGGATCTGAGCGTCGGGATCGGCGCCCTCGGTGATGATTTCCGCCGCCTCGTTGATCTCGTTCAAGGTCACGTCGGTACCGCCGGAAACATTGATCAGTAACCCGCGCGCGCCGTCGATGGAGGTCTCCTCGAGCAGCGGCGACGCAATCGCCTGCTGCGCCGCCTCCACCGCCCGGTGCTCGCCGAAAGCCAACCCGATACCCATGAGGGCGTGCCCCATGCCCTTCATCACGGTGCGCACGTCGGCGAAGTCGCGGTTGATCAGGCCGGGCACGGTGATGATGTCGGCGATTCCCTGCACCGCTTGTCGAAGCACGTCGTCGGCGATGCGCATGGCGTCGGTGAAGTTGGTGTTGCGTTCGACGAACTTGAGCAGCCGGTCATTGGGAATCGTAATGAGCGTGTCCACGTGCTCCGCGAGCTTGGCGATGCCCTCCTCGGCAACCTTGCGGCGCCGCGAGCCTTCGAATGAGAAGGGCTTGGTCACCACCGCGACGGTGAGCGCGCCCACGTCCTGCGCCATCTGGGCGATCACCGGCGTCGCTCCGGTACCCGTGCCGCCGCCCATACCGCTGGTGATGAATACCATGTCGGCGCCGTCGAGCTGCGCGAAGATCTTCTCGTCGGCTTCCACCGCCGCCCGCTGGCCCACCTCGGGGTTGGCCCCGGCGCCGAGGCCGCGGGTGAGCTCGGAACCGAGCTGCAGCTTCAGGGGTGCCATGCTGGCGGCCAATGCCTGGGCGTCGGTGTTGGCGGCGATGAACTCCACTCCGGTCAGTCCGGCGGAAATCATCCGGTTCACCGAGTTGCAGCCTCCGCCGCCGACCCCGACCACTCGGATCCGGGCCGGAGCCACGCCCTCGTCGAGAAAGATCCCTTCCTCGGGCTGGTCGTTGAAGAGCGTCGTTTCGTCTTCTTCCAGGTTTTCGATCTCGTCAATCAATTCGCCGTCAAACTCGATCATGCCCACCTCCCATTTCAAAAATGTCGCCGAGGGCGTTGCGCAGCCGGGCAAAGAAGCCGCCGCCGGCCCCCTGGGTCTTGAACTGTTGGTTGTGTGAATTGCACTGCATCCGAATCAGGCCGCAGGCCACCGCCCACTGGGGCCCGGAAACGGGCTCGATGAGACCCGCCAGGTCCAGCGGACGGCCGATCCGGGCGCGGTGCCCGAAGATTTTCTCCGCGACTTCCTCGAGCCCGTCCAGAGCAGCAGCGCCGCCGGTCAGAACGACTCCCGCGCGCGGCAGCCGGTCGAGCCCGTGCTCCACCAGGGTGCGGTGGACCCCGATGAAGAGGTCCCGGGCCCGCTCGTGGAGGATCTCGGCCGCAAAACGGGCCGGGTGAACGTGATTGCCGTCGCCGCCGAGGCTCGGGACCTCCACGGCATCCACATCGAGACCGTCGCGCTCCAGCGAGGCGCCGATGGTTCGTTTGGTCTTCTCGGCGGCGGCGGTCGTCGTCTTGAGTAGGGCCGCGAGATCACGGGTGAAATGATTGCCGCTCGCCGGAAGTGCTCCGGCGGCCACCACCGCACCCTCATTGAAAAGCACCCATTCGGTGGTGGCGTAGCCGAGGTCGAGCAACAGACATCCGAGCTCGCGCTCGTCCGGGGTCACCACCGCTTCAGCCGCCGCCAACGGCTCATAGACCAACTGCTTCACCGCCACCGAGGCTCGGTTGACGCTCTGTTCGACCGTCTCGGCGTGGGTCTTGTTGGTGTAGACCACGAAGGCCGAGGCGTCGAGCCGGGTGCCCGGCATCCCCACCGGGTGCTGCATCCCCGACTGCCCGTCCAGGGCGTACCCGCAGGCGATGATGTCCAGAACCCTGAAGTCGTCAGGGATGGAGACCTGCGCACAGGCGGTCAAAGCCCGCCGGAGATCGTCGTCCGATACCGTTCGATTGCGGCCAGTGACCGGAACCGAAGCCATCGACGGCAGACCCTGTATCGGCATGCCGCCGAGACCCACGACCGCCAACTCGACGGGAACCGAAGCCATCGCCTCGGCCTCTTCCGATGCCTCCCGGACCGCGCTCGCGACTTCGTCCAGGTTCGAAATCACGCCCCGGCGGGCACCATCGTGGCCGGCCTGTCCGCAACCCCGGATCACCAATCGGTCGTCCTCGACACCGCCGACGACCACCTTGACCATGGTCGAGCCGACGTCGATTCCCACCAGAGGGCCGCTCTCGTTCATCATGCGGCCCCCCGCAGCACCATTCGGTGGGGCCATCTGAGATCGGCCCACTCCATCGTTCCACCACTGGTTTTGACGTTCTCGCACCACTGCTTTTCCGCCGCCGTTCCATCCGGCGTCACGTGCACCGTCGTCACGTGATCACCGTCATTCAATCGGATCTCGACCCGGTAGTCCGCCGGGGTCACGAGATGCACCTCCTCCACGTCGCAGCCGCTCGCTTCGGCCAGCCGTCTCGCCACGGCGAAGGCTCCACGTCGGTCTGCCCGGCGTTGAAAGCCCTCCAACCTCGGCGATCGCGGCGCCGCGATGCTTCCGGCAAAGCCGCCGTCCGCCGACACCGCGTGCCACCCCGAGCCCACCGCCACCGAACCCCGCACCGTCTCCGGGAAGATCTCCACGACCACCGTTCCCGGGAGATCCAGGCTGACCCGGACCTCGGACACCTGCGGCCAGACTGCAGCAAGCTGGTGCAGCCACTCGAGCTCGAGCAGAGGAATCATGTGTCCCACGAGGCCCTCGAAGGACCGACTCACCGGCGCGGGCACCACCTCGGCCCCTCGGATCTCCACCGACTGCACCGTCCACATCGGTACGGCGAGCAGCAGCGCCGCGACCCCGAGCGCCGGCAGAATCCAGCGCCGTCGCGAGCGTCGACGAGGCTGCCGAGGTCGGAACCCGTCGGGTAGGAAGCCGCGCTGAACCGCCGTCATGCGGCACCTCCCAGCCAGTCCTCGGCGACGCGGTGGACATCCCCCGCACCCAATGTGAGCAAGACGTCGCCCTCCTCGACAATTCCTTCCACCGTGCTCGACGCCAGCTCGACCTCCGGCCCCGCAGTGATGGAAGGGTGGCCGAAACCTCTGGCCGCATCGACCACGAGCCCTTCGTCCACCCCGTCGATGGGAGCTTCGCGTGCCGGGTAGACCGGCAGCACCACCACCCGTTCGGCGCCGAGCAGGGCGCGGGCGAAGCGCTTCGCGAACTCGCGGGTCCTCGAGTACAGATGAGGTTGGAAGACGACCACCAAACGACGATCGGGAAATGCCTGCCGGGCCGCCGAGAGCACCGCTTCGATCTCGGTGGGATGGTGGGCGTAGTCGTCGACAACGGTGGTGCCGTTTCGTTCGCCGAGGATGTCGAAGCGACGTGCGACCCCGGTGAAGCTCGAGCAACCACCGGCCAGCAGTGGGAAGGACACTCCGAGCTCGAGCCCTGCAGCGATCGCCGCCAGTGCGTTGAGGATGTTGAATCGACCGAGCAGGGGAAGCTCGACCTCGCCCAACGCTTCGCCATTTCGAGTGACGCCGAAGCAGCTGCCGCCGGTTTCCGCCCTGACGCCCTCGGCGCGGAGCTCGGCCTCGGCACTGAAACCGTATCCGACAACCCGCCGCTGCAGCCGCCGGACCAACGACCATGCCCCCGCGTCGTCACGACAGAGAATCACGCAGCCGTCGGCGGCGGTCTGGTTGCAGAAGGCGGAGAAGGCGGCTTCGAGCTCCTCCGCCGTTCCGTAGCAGTCGAGGTGCTCCGGCTCGAGATTGGTGACCACCGCCACCTGTCCTCGCAGCTCGAGGAAGGCTCGGTCGTACTCGTCCGCCTCGCACACCAGGTGCTCGCCGTCGCCGATCCTCGCGTTGGATCCCGCGAACCGTGCGTGCCCGCCCACCAGCACCGTGGGATCGAGACCGGCCTCGGTGAGCAGATGTCCCACCAGCGCCGTGGTGGTGGTCTTGCCGTGCGTCCCCGCCACCGCGATGCCGCGTCCTTTGCTCACCAGCTCGCCGAGCATCTCGGCCCGACGAATCACGTCGATGCCTTCGTTTCGGGCGCGTTCGAGCTCGCCGTGACTCGCGTCGACAGCCGCCGAGTAGACCACGGCGTCGATGCCGTCCAGGTGGGCGGGATCGTGACCCAAGCGGACCTCGATGCCGAGCCCGGCCAGGCGCTCGGTGCGGTCCGAGACCACGAGATCGCAGCCGCTAACTACCGCGCCCCGGGCGTGGGCGAGCTCGGCGAGCCCACACATGCCGACCCCGCCGATCCCCATGAAGTGGAGGTGCCGTCTCGTCACAAACCACCTCCGATGGCCACCACCCGGTCGGCGATCCGGCTCGCGGCGTCGGGCATGGCCAGGGTGGACGCCGAACGCCCCATCGTCGAAACCCGCTCGGGGTCGCGCAACATTCGGCCCAGGACGCCGGCAACGCCCGAAGCGTCCGCCTCGTCCTCGGTGAGGACCACGGCACCGCCTGCCTTTTCCAACGAACGCGCGTTGAACTCCTGGTGGTTTCCCGCCGCCGCCGCAAACGGAACCAGCAGCGAGCCTCGGCCGGCGGCGGCGAGCTCGGACACGGTGAGGGCGCCCGATCGTGCCACCACCAGATCGGCCTCGGCCAACGACCGCCAGGGCTCGGTGAGGAAGGCCGAGACGTCGGCGGTCAGCCCGAAATCGGAGTAGCTGGTTTTTACCACCTCAGACCAGCGGCCGCCGGTCTGGTGCGTGATGTCGATGGACATGTCGTCACCGACGAGGATGGACAGCGCCCGCGGGAGAACTCGATTGAGGAACAACGATCCCTGGCTGCCGCCGAGAATCAACAGTCGCGGTGGATCGTGGGGCTGCACCGGCTCGATGTCGAAGAACTTCTCCCGCACCGGGTTCCCGGTCCACTCCGCCGGCAGTGACGGGAAGTGCTCCACCGCGTCGGCAAAGCCGCAGCAGATGAGGTCGGCCCACGGAGCGAGATACCTGTTGGTCATTCCAGGGATGGAGTTCTGCTCCTGCAGCACCGTGGCCACACCGAGCAGTCCGGCCGCAGCGATTCCCGCCGCCGAGGCATATCCACCGACACCGACCACTGCCATGGGTTGAACCTTCAGAAGCGTGCGAATGGACGTGGCCACCGCCCGCGGCAACAACGCCGCCGCGCGCGCCGCTGCCACCGGGCCGCGCGCCTGAATGCCCTCGAGCTCCACCAGGGTCAGGGGCAACTTCCGCTCGGACACCAGTTCGGCCTCGAGGCCGCGCCGCGCCCCCAGCCAATGAACCTCCACCCCGAGGGTCTGGAGCTCGGCGGCCACGGCCAAACCCGGGAAGACGTGGCCCCCGGTGCCACCGCCGGCGATCACGACGCGGCGGGTCATACGTTGGCCTCCCGCGACAGGTTGAGCAACAGGCCCACCGAGGCGAGGGTCACGACCAGGTCGGTCTTGCCGTAGCTCACCAGGGGCAACGGAATCCCCTTGGGCGGTAAAAGATCGAGACAAACCACCATGTGGATCAGGCTCTGGGCGGCGAAGGCGAAGGTCAGCCCGAAGGCCAACAGGGCCCGGTCCGAGGTCTGGACTCGCGCCGCGATGCGCATGCCGCGCCAGGTGATCAGCCCGATGAGACCGATGAGACCGAGCAGGCCCAGCAAGCCGAGCTCCTCGCCGGTGATCGAGAAAATGAAATCGGTGTGGGGCTCGGGGAGGAAGAAGAGCTTCTGCAGCCCGGTGCCGTACCCCCGCCCGGTGAGACCGCCGCTGCCAATGGCGACCATGCTCTGGTAGCTCTGCCACCCCGCCGCGGTGGCGGCGTCGGGATCGAAGAAAGCGCGCACCCGGGCCATGCGGTATGGCGAGGTGATCACCGCGACCACCAACGCCGCCACTGCCACGGCGCCCGGCGCCGCCAGCATCCTGACGGGCATTCCCGAGACGAAGGCCATGGCCGCCAAAACGACCAGCAGCAGTGCGCCCGAGCCGAGATCGGGCGCCGCTATGATGAGCAGTGCGGTGACGCCGCAGACCCCCGCCAACGTCCACAGGCGTTGCACCGGCCAGTCCTCCCGTCGCGCCCGGTCGAGCTCGACGGCGGCGAAGACCGTCAGCGCCACCCGCGCCAACACCGACGGCTGCAGGGACAAACCGCCGATGGAGATCCAGCGGTGGGTGGCCGCGACCGGCGGCTGGAAGTAGGCGGCTGCGAGGAGCAGCCAGCTCACGCCAACCGCCACTCGCGCCAGCCGGGGTTCGGTGAGAAGGTCCGAGCGCAGGTGCATACAGACCACGAGCACTCCGAGGCCCACCATGGCGGTGGCTGCCTGCCAGGTAAAGAAGTACGAGCCGGGTCGGCCGTAGCGCTCGGTGGCGATGAGCCACGAGGCCGAGGCCAGCAAAGCCAGTCCCACCCCCACCTGGAGGATCGTCGCGCCGAGCAGGAGGCGGTCGAAGCGTTGTGTTATCGGCACGACCCCGCCTCCTCCCTGGCCAGCGCGGCGAAAACGTCGCCTCGCTGGTCGTAACCCGTGAACTGGTCGAAGGAGGCACAGGCCGGGGCGAGGAGCACGAACTGCCCGGGCTCGGCGGCGCTCCTGGCACGGGCGACCGCTTCGGTCAGGGTTTCGCAGCGCTCCACTGGAGCAGCGTCCGCCAACGCATCGGCGATGGTCGGGCCGTCGATGCCGATGACGTAGACCCGTGCGACGCTTCGCCGAACCTCGTCGGCCAGCACCGAGAAGTCCTGGCCCTTGCCCTGGCCGCCCAGGATGAGGTGCAGGGATCCCGCCGGGTAGCCGCCCAGCGCCGCGACGGTGGCGCCGATGTTGGTGGCCTTGGAGTCGTCGATCCAGCGCACCCCTCCGGCCTCGTGCACCACGCGGTGGCGATGGGCGAGGCCGCTGTAACCCTCGGCGGCGGTGGCCACCGCATGATGAGAGGCCCCCATGGCCGTCGCCGCGAGACCGGCGGCGAGCACGTTGGCCAGGTTGTGGGCGCCGCTGAGTCCGATCCGGTTCACGGTTGTGAGCTCGACACCGTCCAGGTAGAGGCGATCGCCGTCGAGCCGGCCGTCGGCCTCGCCGAGGACGGAGAAGAGGCGACGGGCCGCCGTTGTTTCGGTCTCGGACACCACCTCGTCGTCAGCGTTCAGCACTGCCGTGTCGTCGGCACGTTGAAAGGCGAAGAGGCGACGCTTGGCATCGAGGTACGCGCCCATGTCGGCGTGACGCTCCAGGTGGTCCTGACTGAGATTGAGAAAGACCCCCACCGTCGGCGCCACCGCCTGGAAGAGCTCGGACTGGAAGCTCGAGATTTCCAGCACCCACCGGTCCCAGCCGCCGGCACGCACCAGGTCGCACGCGGCGGTGCCCAGGTTGCCGCCGACCGCCACCCGTGGGTCTTCCACCGCCATCATTTCGGCAATCAGCGTCGTCACCGTGCTCTTGCCGTTGGACCCGGTGACCGCTGCCAACGGCGCCGACGGGCGGTGGCGCCAGGCGAATTCCACCTCGGTGAGCACCTCGATGCCGCGGCTGCGCGCCGTTTCCAGGAGCGCCGCCCTGGGTGCAACCCCCGGGGAGACCACCACCAGGTCGATCCCGTCGAGACAGGCTTCCGGGTGGGCTCCGGCGAACACTCGGATCTCGGACGGCAGCTCGGCCAGGATCGGCAACTCGTTCCTCGGACGGAGGTCGGTCACCACGACCTCGGCTCCATCGGCGGCCGCCAGACGAGCCGCCGCCGCGCCGGACCGTCCGAGTCCGACCACCAAAGCCTTGGAGTACTGCAGCGGCTCCATCCTCACCTCAGCTTCAGGGTCGACAGGCCGGCGAGGGCGAAGACCACGGCGACGATCCAGAATCGGATCACGACCTGTGTTTCGGCCCAGCCGAGCAGCTCGAAATGGTGGTGGAGCGGCGCCATCCGAAAGACTCGCTTGCCGCGGAGCTTAAACGAGAGAACCTGGATCATCACCGACAGAGCTTCGAGAACAAAGAGACCACCGACGATCACCAGCAGCAGCTCCTGCTTGGCAACAACGGCGACGATGCCGATGCCGCCGCCCAGCGCCAGCGAACCGACATCGCCCATGAAGACCTCGGCGGGGTGGCAGTTGAACCAGAGGAAGCCGAGGGCCGCACCCACGATCGACCCGGTGAAGACCGCCACCTCGCCGGCGCCGGGCACGGCGACGATGCGCAGGTAGTCGGCGATGCGGGCGTGGTCGGCGACATAGACAAAGATCGTGTAGGTGGCGGCGGCGATCGCCATCGCTCCCACCGCCAGGCCGTCGAGACCGTCGGTGAGGTTGACCGCGTTGGACGCGCCGAGCAGGACGACGACGACGAAGGGCAGGTAGAGGATCCCCAGGGGGACCAGAACGCTCTTGAAAAAGGGCAGTGCCAGTGCACCGGCGTGACCCGCGGAGCCCGCCAGCTCTCGCACAGCGTAGCCCGCCGCCAACCCGACGAAGATCTGCAGCGCGAGCTTCTGCCGTGCCGTCAACCCGAGGTTCCGCTGCCGGCGGACCTTGATCCAGTCATCCGCGAAACCGATGGCGGCAAAGGCGCAGGTCACCGCCAGGACCGTCCACACGTAGGGGTTGCCGAGATCCGCCCACAACAGGGTCGCCAACACGAAGCTGCCGACAATGAGGATGCCTCCCATGGTCGGTGTCCCGGCTTTGACCTGGTGGTGCTCCGGTCCCTCGTCACGGATCGTTTGTCGGATCTGCATGCCGCGCAGACGGGCGATGACCCAGGGCCCCGCCACGAGACTGAGGAAGAAGGCGGTGGAGATTCCCAATCCGGTTCGGAACGTGATGTAGCGAAAAACGTTGAAACCGAACCAGGTGTCGGAGAGCTGGGTCAGGAGGGCGTACAGCATCAGTCCTCGCCCCCCTCGAGCAGCAGGTCCACGGTCCGGTCGAGCCTGACTCCGCGCGATCCTTTGATCAGCACGACGTCCTTCGACTCGAGCAGGTTCCTGAGCAGCTCAGCGGCGTCCTCGGCGTCGGTCGCCTCGTGGACAGCGTGATCCGAAAGCCCGGCGGCGCGGGCCGCCTCGGCGATCTTCGCCGCGTCCTCGCCTCCCACCGTCACCAACAGATCTGCCGCACCGGCGGCCTCGCGACCGATCTCCCGGTGGGCCTCGGCCCCATCCTCTCCGAGCTCGTACATCTCACCCAGCACCGCAATTCGGCGGTTGGGTTCGGCCGCCAGCAGCTCGAGCAGACGGCGCACGGCCAGCGGCGACGCGTTGTAGCTGTCGTCAACGATCGTCGCGCCCGACGAGAGCCGGTGGATCCGGCCCCGGCGCGGCGCCGGTTCGAGAGAGGAGGCGATCGCCGCCACCGTGTCGGCGCTGACGCCGAAGACGTGGGCGGCGGTGGCCGCAGCGAGGAGGTTCTCGGCCTGGTGTCGGCCGGCCAACGGCAGCTCCACCGACGCGCTGCCCGACGGAAGGTGGAGCGAGAAACGGGTTCCGAAGAGCCCCCGGTCGACGAGACCTTCGATGCGGGCGTCCGCGTTCCCGCTCCCGTAGCGCAGCACCGCCGCCGGCGTCCGGGCCGGGAACTCGGCCTGGTGCGGATCGTCCGCGTTGATCACCAGGGTTCCGTCCGCGTCCAGGTGGCCGAGCAGCTCGGCTTTTGCCTCGACGATGGCCTTGATGTTCGGGAAGAACTCGCTGTGAACCGGCGCGATGGTGGTGTAGACGAGAACACCCGGCTCGAGGATCACGCCCATGACGTCGAGCTCCCCGGCCCGGCTC
This sequence comes from Thermoanaerobaculales bacterium, assembly GCA_036351195.1. Classification (GTDB taxonomy): domain Bacteria; phylum Acidobacteriota; class Thermoanaerobaculia; order Thermoanaerobaculales; family Sulfomarinibacteraceae; genus JAHECW01. Next base: position 24,473 of record JAZBOQ010000168.1, read on the forward strand.
ATTCCCATCTCCGCCACGAAGAGCTCGATACCCTCAGGTTGGGACAGCACCTCTGCGGGCAGCCCCAGCGTGGAGTTGCGGTTGCCCGAGGTGGAGCCCACCGCGCGGCTCGATGCCAGAATGGCGGCGAGCATCTCCTTGGTCGTGGTCTTGCCCACCGAACCGGTGACGGCCACAACCTCCCAACCCCGTTCCCGGCGCTCGTGCAGGGCAAGGGTCCAGTATGCCTTGAGCGGATCTTCGACTCGGATGAGCGCCCGCTCGGCCGGGAGGGTGTCGAGCTCGGCGTCGTAGCGCACGAGAGCGGCTCCGGCCACCTCCAGCGCATCATCGACGAACGCGTGACCGTCGCTGCGGGAACCCCTCAAGGCGACGAAGAGATCGCCCGGCTCGACGTTGCGGGAGTCCACCTCGGCGCCGTTGAGAACAACGCCCGCGGCACCCTCGGCGAAACCGGAAACGATGCGGGCCACCTCCGAAGCGCTCCGGTTCATTTCGCCCCTCCACATTCCTCGAGGATCACCTGCTGGTCCGAGAATGGAATGACGCTGTCGCCGACGGTCTGCGTGGACTCGTGGCCTTTGCCGGCGATGAGCACCAGCGAGCGGCCGTTGGCAATCTTCACCGCTCGGCCGATGGCGGTCCGCCGGTCGAGCTCGATGACGGGCTCTTTGCCCGCCGCCTTCACTCCCGCCGCCACCGCCTCGGCGATGACCGACGGGTTCTCTGAACGCGGGTTGTCGGAGGTGACCACCGCCACGTCGGCCAGCTGACCCACCGCGAATCCCATCGGTCCGCGTTTCCCGCGGTCGCGGTCGCCGCCGGCGCCGAAGACCACGATGAGCCGCCGATCGGTGATCCGACGCAACGATTGCAGGACCGCCCGCAAGCCTTCGGGGGTGTGGGCGTAGTCGACGAAGACCGGCGACTCCAGCCCGGTGTCCACTGGTTCGAGGCGGCCCGTCAGCGGCCGCGACGCAGCAAGGCCGCTGGCGATGGCCTCGGGAGCGACACCGCTCGCGTGGGCCGCGGCGGCGGCGGCGAGAGCATTGCGCAGGTTGTGGATACCCACCAAGGGCAGCTCGACGCGAACCGATGCATCGGGAAGCCTGAGTTCGAAGGTCGACCCGCTCAGGTCGGACGTGACGTCGCGCGCGCAGACGTCGCCCCGGTCCAGTCCCCAGGAGACGTCTCCTTCCATCGGCTCATCCAAGAGTTGCGCACCCCACGGGTCATCGACTGAGAGCACGCGCCGGCCACCCGGGGCGAGATGGTGGTCGAAGAGCCGCCGCTTGGCGGCGAAGTAGCTCTCCATGTCCAGGTGGTAGTCCAGGTGGTCGCGGGTGAGGTTGGTCCACACACCCACCTGGAAGCCGAGTCCCGCAACGCGATCCTGCATCAGGGCGTGGGACGAGACCTCCATGACCGCGGCGACGGCGCCCGCATCTTTGGCGCTGCGCAGGATCGTCGCCAGGTCGGTGCTCTCCGGAGTGGTTCGTTCCGTGGCCGCGAGGGGCCGGCCGCCGAACTCGGCGCCGAGAGTGCCGATCACGGCCGCCGGCCGGCCGCCGGTGTCCAACAGCCGGCCGAGCAGGGCGGCCGTGGTGCTCTTGCCGTTGGTCCCGGTGATGCCGGCGAGCTGCAGGTCATCCTGCGGATCGTCGGCCAGGGCCCAGGCCATGGCCGCCATGTCGCGGCGCGGCGCGGCCGAGCGCATCCACGGAAGCTCGCACCCCGGTTCGGGATCGGCATCGGAGAGAACGGCGCTGGCGCCGGCGCCCACCGCGGCGTCGAGGAAGTCCAGGCCGTGGGCGTTGAGACCCGGAAGGGCCGCAAAGACGTCACCTTCCCTCACCTTCCGCGAGTCGTGGGTGATGCCCCGGATCTCGCACCGTCCGTCGCCCTCCAGCAGCACCGCCGGACAGCGTTCGAGGAGGTCGGCGAGCTTCATATGCCGTCCCCCGTCGGCTCGAATCTCGCGGCGGGGTTTGCTGCCGAGACGACCTCCTCGGCGCGGAGCTCGCGGGGCAGGTCCAAGTGGACCGCCGCGGCCTCGCCGATGCGCGCGAAGACCGGCGCCGCGGTGGTGGATCCCCAGAAATCGGTCCGCGGATTTTCCAGAGCAACCACGATGACCACCTTCGGGTCCAACACCGGTAGAAATCCGGCAAACCAGGCCACGTGGTGCGTGTCGTCGAAGCCTCCGTTGATCGCCAGCTGGGCCGTGCCGGTCTTGCCTGCCACGCGGAGTCCGGGCATCCTCGCACGGTCGCCGGTTCCCACCTCCACGACGTCGTTCAACATCTGGGTCAGGCGCGCGGCGAGGGCGTCATCCAGGACCCGGATGCGGTTCGGTCCGTCGGCGTCCACCGAGATCTCCTCCGACACCGCCCGGTTGACCAGCGTGGGCTCGACCAGCCACCCGCCGTTGGCGATGGCGCCGTAGGCGAGGGCGATCTGCAACGGCGTCGCCGTCAGCTCCTGCCCGAGGGCGAAACCGGCGCGGCTCAACCGCGACCAGGACCCGACCTCGGGCATCAGCCCCCGCGCTTCGGCAGGAAAGTCGATCCCGCTGCGGCGGCCGAAGCCGAACGCGGCGAAGGCTCGGTAGAGGTGCTCCGGCTCGATCCGCTCGGCGACCTCGATGATCCCCGTGTTCGCGGACTGGACGACCACTTCGTCGATGGTGTAGCGGCCCGGCTCCGCGTGATCGCGAATCCAAAAACCGGCGAGGCGGGTACCGCGTTGCCGACAGTCGAACCGCTCTCCCGGAGCCACAACGCCAGCCGACAACGCTGCCGCGGCCACGATCGGTTTCACTGTGGACCCGGGCTCGATGGCGTCCTGCACCGGCCGCAGCCGCCACTGCTCCGCCGGAACCCGGCCCGGAGCGGCGGGGTCGAAGGAGGGTTGAGAGCCCAGGGCCAGCACCGCTCCGCTCCAGGGATCGAGGACCACCGCCGAGGCCGCGTCGGCATCGAACTCGTCGAGCGCTCGCCGGAGCTCGGCCTCGCAGATCGTCTGCAATCGGGCGTGCAGCGTGAGCTCGAGATCACAGCCCTGACGCCCGGACTCCACACGCTCGAGCCGGACTTTGCGCCGGATGGCGTCGTTGACCGCCAGGTAGACCCGGGGATCGCCGGCGAGCCCGGCGTCGAAGTGGTGCTCGAGCCCGGCGCGGCCCACCGTTCGAAGCTCCTCACGGCCGACGAACCCAACCACCGGCGCCGCCACCGCGCCCATGGGATAAACGCGAGCGAAATCCGGCACCAGCGCGACCGCCGTCGGTGCGAGCTCACGCACAGACTCACCGGTCTCCGGCGCCGTCTGCTTGGCCAGCCACACCGTCCGCGGGCCGTCGATCAAACGCCTCGCCAGCTCGTCGCCATCGATGTCGAGCAGAGGTGCCGCCGCGTGGGCGAAGAGCTCCGGCTGCTCGAGGTGCTTGGTGTCCACCTGGACCGCCACGCGCTCGATCGAGGTGGCCAGCATGTACCCGTCGGCGCTCCAAATGGTGCCCCTGGGGCTCGGTACCCGGATCCTCTGCTGCTGCTGGCGGCGCGCCCGCTCACACCACTTCTCGCCGTCCACCACCGCCACCTGCACCGCCCGGGCGACCACGATGGCGCCCCCGGAGAGCAGGATCAACAGAACAACCCACAACCGCCGAGCGCTCATGAGTCGCTCTCCCCGTCGACCGGCACCGAGGCTGTCGCGCCGACTGTGTCCGGCGGTACGAGACCGAGCTCGAGCGCCCGCCGGGCGAGGACCTCCGGACTGCGTTGATACTCGAGCTCGATTCGCAGAGCGTGCTCCCTGGTCGTGAGCACGTCCAACTCGCTGCGCAGGCGGATGAGATCGTAGTGAATGGAGGTGATCTTCAGACGCGGCCAACCGACCAGCCCGAGAGCGCCGACCACGAACACCGCGAGCAGCAGAAAGGTCGCGAAGACGTGCGGCCACCGCCGATCGCGCTGGGCGACGAGCCACTCATTGGTCGGGCCGGTGACCGGGAGCTCCACCATCAGCTCCCTTCATTCCGTTCGACGACCCGCATCCGCGACGAGCGGGACCTCGGATTGTCACCGATCTCGTCGTCAGTGGGTCGGACGGGGCTGCGAGTCAGGATGGTGGCGACCTCCTCGGGATCGCAGCGACACTCCGGAAAGTCCGGGGGGCAGGTGCACCGGCCCTCGAGCCGCACGAACGTCTGTTTGACGATCCGGTCCTCGAGGGAATGGAACGAGATGACCGCCATCCGTCCCTTGGGCCGCAGCGATCTGACCGCCGGCTCGATGAACCGCTCGAGCTGGCCGAGTTCGTCGTTCACGGCGATGCGCAGCGCCTGGAAGACCCGCGTCGCAGGATGGATCTTCTGGCCGCGTCGGCGCGGTATCACGCTCTCGACGAGCCGGCTCAGATCACCGGTTGTCTGCACGGGCCGTTGCCGGCGCCGGCGCACCAACGCCCGCGCCACCGCCCGCGACCGCCGCTCCTCGCCGTAGCGCCAGAAGATCGTCACCAGCTGCTCCTCGTCGGCGGTGTTGACGAGGTCCGCCGCCGTCCGTCCTTCCGCTCCCATCCGCATGTCCAATGGACCGTCGGCGGCGAAGGAGAAGCCGCGCTCGGGGGTGTCCAGTTGGAGGGACGAGCAACCCAGGTCGGCGAGGATCGCCGCTGGCTGCGGCAGGCCTTGCTCGGCCAGGATTTCGGGGAGGCGATCGAAGCTCGCGTTGACGACGGTGGTTCGTCGCCCGTACGGCTCCAGCCGCCGCCTCGCCTCGGCGACGGCGTGGGGATCACGATCGACACCCAGCAGCCGGAAATCCGGTGCGGCGTCGAGCAGGGCGGCGGCATGCCCCCCCAGCCCGAGAGTGGCGTCCACCAGCAAACCCGGGGCCGCCGGAGCTAACCAGCATACCACCTGCTCGGTGAGGACGGGAATATGAGCCGAGGGCACCGGGCTCCTCCATCACAGCTCCAGGTCCGCGAGCTCGTTCTGCTCCTCGTCGCTGAGGATCTCGTCGGTGAGGAACGATGCCGCGCGGGCGCGGTTGGTGACCGCCAGATGGTTGATCCGGCCCGAAACGACGACCTCTCCCTCCACCTCGACCATCTCACGCAGCAGCGCGGGCACGAGCATCCGGCCGTGGTCGTCGACCTCCTGGAGCTGGCCGTAGTTGACTCTCTCGATGAGCTTCCTGACCGCCGGTTTCATGGTCGGCTTGGACAGCAGCCGCTCCTCGACGCCCTGCCACACCGGCAACGGGTAGATCCTCAGCTCGTGGGGGAAGAAGGAGCAGATGTACACTTCTCGTCCGAACGAGCTCTCGAGCTGCTCGCGCAGCTTCGCCGGCAGCTTGACCCGACCCTTGGCGTCGATGGTCGCCGGAAAACCCCCTCGGAACCGTTCCACCTTCTCCCCTTTCGACGTTTCGAGCGGCCCGAGGATGACCTCCGAGCCACTTTTAACCCTTTTCGACCACTTCAGGCCACTCAATAATGAGTGCCCGGATCTACGCTGTCAAGGGTTTGGATGAGAAGAATTTACGACGTCAGACCGACTCGGCTGGAACCTCGTCGTCAGCGGCCGGACAGACCACAACATATTGTGCCAATCGCCGCCTCACACCACAACATGTTGAGGATCATCCCAACACGCGCCGTGCCACGCTTCTTCGTGAGGAAACGAAAACCCCGCGCCGGTCCGAAAATCGGCACGGCGCGCGGTTTTCGCGACGGTACAATGTCCCGGTGAGCGACACGCCGATTTCCCGTGTGGGAGTTGTGATCAAGACCACGAGCACCGAAGCCGCGGAGCTCGGTCGGCAGCTGCTCGTCGAGCTGGAACGACTGGGCATCCGGCCCGTGCTCGATCGGTCGTCCGCCGAAGCCCTCGGCGTGAACGAGGGGATCGACCGGACCGAGCTGACATCGTCGTCCGACCTCGTCGTCGTCCTCGGCGGCGACGGCACCCTGCTCTCGGTCACTCGGGGCCGTATCGACGGAACGCCGATTCTCGGCATCAACATGGGTACCCTCGGTTTCCTCACGGAACACCCCGCCGAGCACCTCTTTCCCATGCTCTATGCCGCCATCGAAGGAGGCGGCACCCTGGAACGTCGGGAGCGGCTCGAGGTCACGGTGAACACGCCGGGCAACGAGGGCTCCACCCACTCGGTCCTCAACGACGTGGTGATCAACAAGTCCGCCCTGGCGAGGATGCTGGTGCTGTCCATGCACGTGGACGGCCAGTTCGTCAGCCGGTTCAAGGCCGACGGCCTCATCGTCGCCACCCCGACCGGGTCCACGGCCTACAACCTCTCCGCAGGGGGCCCGATCCTCTACCCGACCCTCGACGTGCTCATGGTCACGCCGATCTGCCCACACACCCTCACCAACCGGCCCATCGCCCTGTCCCTGGACTCGGTGATCGACCTGCGACTCGAGAGTCTCTCCGAGGAGGTATTCCTCACCCTCGACGGCCAAAAAGGCTTCCCACTGACCACCCGGGACCTGGTGCGCATCCGCCGCTGTTCCGACCCCGTTTTCCTGATCACGGAGCCCAGTCGATCCTATTTCCAGGTGCTCCATCGGAAGCTGAAATGGGGCGAGCGCGGAGGCTGAGATACCGCCATCTCAGGCGGACGATCATCGCCCTTTTGGCGGCGATCGCAACGTTTCTCCTCGTCGTGTTGGTCGGCCACATGCTGCTCACGGCGAGCCCGACGCGTCGGCTGGCGAAGAACTGGATTACCGCCGCCGCCCACGAGCGCGGCTTCGAGCTCACCATGGACGATCTGTCGTGGAGCTTCTTCCCGCTGCGGATCACCTGCTCCGGAGTGCTCCTCGACGGCAGGGGGATCCGCGCCGAGGTGGAAACCGCTCACGTCGATCCGGCGCGGATCCGCCTGGCCAGTCAAACCATCGAGCTGGGGACCGTCGCCGCCGACGGGGTGAAGCTGAGCTTGACCAGTCCCGCTCCGGCCGCCGATCGAAGCGCGAGCAACCTCAAGGTTCGGGTTCATCATCTGCAGCTCTCCCGGGTGGCGTTCGAGGGCACCGACCTGCCGGGCAGGATCGACCTCAAGCTCGACGGCATGGATGTCGGTTGGAGCTCGCCGGACGGTGTGCCCGCCGGGTTCGCCCGCATCGACCGGGTCGATCTCGATGTCCCGGGGATCAACCCGTTTTCGTTTGCAGTGGCTGCACGACTCCGCCTCGAGGACGGCCTTCAGCTCCCCTCCTGGACGGTGACCGGGAACGGCATCGACCTCCACGGCCGCGGCCGGATCGGCGGCCGCGAAGGAACCTCGGTCACGGCGTCCGGCGAGGTCGCGCTGCAGACCGTGGACGAGATCGTCAAGGCGGGGGGCATCCTGAAGGGCCGGATCACCGTTGACGCCGCCTTTCGACCCGGCGCCGACGAGCTGCTCGCCGCCGAGATCGAAGGCCGGCGGGTCTCGGCCGCCGGCTTCCCGCTATCGGACGTGGGAGGCCGTCTGATCCTCACCAGCGAACGATTGACCGGTCATCTCGACCGCGCCGTTTTCCACGGCGGTCGGCTCAACGGCGTCTACGACCTAGAACGCCGGGAGGATGCCGTCCCACACACGGTGCGGATCACCGGCCGCGGGGTGGCGGTGGGCGGCATCCTCGGCAATCTCGGGATCCCTCCCGCCGGCATTGCCGCTGATCTGGACACCGAGGTGGCGCTGTCGTGGGACGGCAAGAGCTTCCCCCTCGGTCAGGGCCGCGCCGACGTCGTCTTTCGGCCCACCGACGGCCCGCTCCCGACCTCGGGCCCGCTGACCGTGGAGCTCAACGGTGACCGCGCACTCACCTTCAGCACCGACGAGGTCCGAATCGGTTCGTCGGTCATGGCCTGGCAGGGCCCGCTGGCCATCGGCAGCTGGCAGCCCTCGTGGTCCGTCACGGCCGTTCCGGCGGTGCTCGAGGAGATCGTCCCAATGGTCAACACCTGGATCGGCAGCAACGCGCTGCCCCCGGTGGAGGGGGAAGGCCGCCTCCAGGTGTCCCTCAACGGCCCGTGGCAGGAGCTCCTGGTCAACGCCCGGCTGGACGCGCGACCCCTGCGGTGGGGGCCGATGGCGTTGGACCACGTGGTCGCCTCCGCCCTCGTCGGCGGGCGCCGTCTGACGCTGAAACCCTCGCGATTCTCCATCGCTGGCGGCACCGGTGAAATCGAGGGCGCCATGAGTTGGGACCCCGACGCAGGCGACCGCCAGCTCGCCTTCGACATCCGCGGCCATCAGATCCCCATCGCTCGCCTCGCCGAGTGGGCCGGAAATACTGGCGCGGCGGACGGGTCGCTCTCCTTCACCGGCGGGCTTCGCGGTCCGCTCGCGCTGCCCAAGGGTTCGTGGGCTGCCGGGCTCACCGACGTCACCCTGGCCGGCCTTTCGCTCGGAGACGCCGACGCCACCATCGACCTCGCCGACGGCCGCTTCACCATGCGCGGCATCAGCTTCGATGAGGGGCTCTCCGGCCAGGTCTGGTGGCAGGTCATGGCCGGCGACATCTGGGCCGACCTCGTCTGGGACCAAATGCCCCTGGATTTCATGGGGGAGACGTTCACCGACACCGTTGGCGGCACCGCTCGTGTCCGCCTCACGGGCCTCCTCCCACCGGATGGCAACGCCACCGGTCGGCTCGAGGCGGAAACCGGCGGTGGCCGGATCGAGGTTCTGGCCGAGACCGACGCCTGGCAGGTCGAGGGCCGGCTCGACGACGCGGTGCTCGGCAGCGCCGAGCTCCTCCGCACACCCGACGGCCGGCTCGTCGGATCCGGCCGGGTTCGCCTCACCTCGGCGGAGTCGTTGCTCGCGCGGGTGGCGCCGGAGGTGGAGATCCCCCTCGAAGGCTCGGCCGCCATGTCGGTCGATGTGGACTGGGAGCCGGGATCGATGCCGATGATCGAAGGCACCATCGATGAGGTCGGGCTGGACCTCGACGAGGAGCCGGTGCGGCTCCTGGGACCGGCACGCGTCGTGCTGGACCAGCGCGGTCTCGAAGTGGACGATCTTTACCTCGCCCACCGCAACGATCGGGTCTTCCTGCGCTGGGGGGTCGGCGCCGACGGATCGATCCGCGGCAACGCCACCGGCACCATGGATGCTCTGCTGCTGCGGTTCTTCGTCCCCGACTGGGAGCCCGCCGGCCGCGCCACCGGAGTCATCGAGATGCTCGGTTCCCTGGATCGCCCGCGTTTCGAGGGCATCGCCGAGATCTCCCAGGGCTCGTTCCGGCTGCCCGGCGGCCAGACCATCATCTCGGCCATCGACGGGACCGTCCTGCTCTCCGAGGACGAGGTCGTGATCGACGGCTCCGGCTTCCGCTTCATGCAGGGACGCGGCCTCGCCAACGGTCGGGTCAGCTGGCGGGAAGGCGTCGTCTCCCTGGATCTCGCCGGTGAGATGAACGATCTTCGATACGCCGTCTTCCCCGGTCTCGTGGCCCGGCTCTCCGGCCCGTGGCGGCTCGCCGGTCCCACCCACGACCTCCACATCAGCGGCGACCTGCGGGTCGATCGAGCCTCGCTGCAGCGTCGAGACGACCCCGCGGTGCTGATCCTCGAGTGGTTCGGTGGCGTCCCGTCACCCCCCGGCGAAGGCGGCCCGAGCCTCGACCTCCGCGTCGAGGCCGATCAGACCATCGAGCTTCGCAACCCCTTCGTCCGTCTGGTTGGCTCCGGCTCCCTGCACATCACCGGCACCACCAACCGGCCCGGGCTGGTGGGCAAGATCGAGTTCGAGGAGGGCGGAGAGATCACGCTGCAGAACCTCCGCTACGATCTCGAGCGGGGCAACGTCACGTTCTCCGATCCCGAACGCATCGACCCCGCGGTGGAAATCCAGCTTCGCACCTGGGTCCAGAACTACCAGGTGACCCTGAGGGTCTCCGGCACCTCCGACCGGCTGATCCCCCAGGTCACGTCCAACCCGCCGCTGCCGCAGGAAGAGGTCTACAGCCTGCTCGCCATGGGCTATCGAAGCGACACCTTCGGCTCCGGCGCCATGGGCATCGGTCTCGCCTCGACGCTCTTGTCGCAGCAGCTCGCCAGCGAGCTCGACCGCCGCACCAAGCTGGTGCTGCCCCAGGTCCGTGTCGATCCCTTCTCCGACAGCACGTCGAGCGGCACCTCGGCCCGGGTCACCGTGGTTCAGCAGCTCGCCCCCAACTGGACCGTCACGTTGAGCTCGAACCTCTCGGCGGAACGGTCCGAGGTCATCGTCAGCCGTTGGTACCTCGCTCCCGGCATCTTCCTCGAAGCCAGCCGTCAGCTCGACGGCTCCTACGGTGTCGACATCAAAATGCGACGTCCGTACTGAGGCCAGCCGTGTCCTTCCCCCTCCACCGTCGCACCCTTTACACGCTGGTTCGGTCGGCGTTCATCACAGCGGTGATCCTCACCGGGACACCAGCCGGCGCCTCTGTCGCAGACCTCCCGGTCGCCACGGTGACCATCGAGGGTGACGAGATCGACGAGGCCGCCGCCATCGAGGTGCTCGGCATCGAGATCGGCGAGGTGCTCGACCGGAATCGACTCCGCGACGCCATCCTCGCAATGTACGCCTCCACAGATGCCGAGTGGATCGACGTGAAGGCCGCCGAAGCTGCCGAAGGTCTGCACCTGTTGGTTACGGTGGGTGTCCGCCCGAAGATCGACAGTGTCCGCGTCGAGGTGGGCAACCGGCTCATGCGCAAGCGCATCGAGAAATGGCTGGAAATCAACCCCGGCGACACCGCCACCATCGCTGCCGTCGAGGCCGGCGAGAACCGCATCACCCGCCGGCTGCGGGACCGCGGCTACCCGGATCCCCAGGTCGATGTCTTCCTGAACTACCGGCGTTCGACCAACACCGTGGCCGTCTCCGTGGCCGCCGATCTCGGACCGGTCATCACTGTGGACGCCGTCACGGTGAGCGGTGTCGGCGACCCCGACGTGGCGGCCATGGCCGTCCCCAAGGTCAAGACCGGCAAGAAGCTCGACCGGCGACTCGAGGATCGGATCCGGCGGGAGGTGGAGGAGAACCTGCGGGCCGCCGGCTACTGGGAAGCGGAGACGGTGGCCCTCACCCGCCGGGGAACCGGCGGCAGCGTCGTCCTCGAGGTCACCGTCGATGCTGGAGACCACTACCGTCTCGAGCTCGAGGCGCCCCCGGAGAGCACCGACGCGGTGCGCGACGCCCTCCCCGATCCGCGCAAGGAGGAGCTCCATCCGAACCAGACGGATGCCCTCTCCGAGCGCATCCACCAGCGGCTCCAGGAGGCCGGCTATCTTCTCGCAACGGTGTCGGCCGAGCTCGCCTTGGACGAGAGCGGGCCGGTTCTCCGAATCACCGCCGACCCCGGCGCGGTCCGTCGGATCGACTCCATCGACTTCCCCGGCGCCGTGAGTTTGCGGGCCAAGGCTCTGAAGTCGGCGGTCAGCGTCCGGCCGGGGGCCGTCCGGGGGCTCCGAGGCCAGGATGTGAGCGACGCTTCCCTGAATCGGGACCGACTGGCCCTTCTCGACCTCTACAAGCGCCGCGGATTTCCCGACGCCGTGATCTCTGCTCCCGTGATCGGAGCTGTCGGCGCCGACGCCGCCCGGATCGACTTCCCGGTGGAAGAGGGAACGCGCTGGACTCTCACCGAGCTCGAGATCACCGGCCTCCCCGCCGAGACCGCAGCCGCCCTCGACGACCGGCCCCTGCCCCTGGAGGAGGCGTCGCCGTGGGACCCGCGGGAGGTGGAGGAGGGCCGCCGTCACCTGGAGGGCCTGCTCGGCGACACGGGTTATCCGGACGGCAGGGCCTCGGCCGAGATCGACGCCTCCCGCACCGGCGAGGCGCGGGTCGTCTATCACACTGAGCCGGGCGAGTACGTCCGGCTCGGCAGGGTGGTCATCGCCGGACTCAAGACGACCCGCGAGTCGGTGGTCCAGCGGACGCTGAACCGGATCGGGATCACCGAGGGCCGGCCCTACTCGCGGGCGAAGATGCTCGAAGCTCAGCAGCAGCTGTACGAGCTCGCGCTCTTCCGCCGGGTCGAACTGGTGCCCATGCCGGGCCAGGAACGACACACCGAGCGCGGGCTGGTGGTGCTCCTCGAGGAGGGGCTCCACAAGAGCTACCTGGTCGGTTTCGGTTGGAACGAGACCGATCGATTCCGAGTCACCTTGGGCTGGTACCACCTCAATCTCTTCGGCGGAGCCCACGCCTTCTCCGCCGAAACCCAGATTTCCGCCCGCGAACAACGCTTCCAACTCGGTCTGCGGGAGCCGCGACTTCCCAAGCTCGACCTTCCCGCCTACTTCGTCGTCTACCAGACCTACGAGGAGTTCCCCACCTACGCCCAACGGCGGCGCGGCCTGTGGCTCGATGTGGGCGATCGCTACAAGCTGCCATTCCGCTCGTGGTGGCGCTACGAGTACCAGATCGTCGAGCCTGACAATCCACCTCCCATCGGCGATCACGAGGAGCAGGAGGCGCGGATCTCATCCATCACTCCAACCCTCGAGTGGGACTACCGCGACAACCCGCTGGTCCCCACTTCGGGGACCTACAGCGAGGTGTCGCTGGGCTTTGCCTTCCCGCTCTTCCAGGCGGACGCGGAGTTCCTCAAGCTCGAGGCCCGCACCACCCTCTACGGCACGATCGCCAATGGCCGCGGCGCGGTGGGCATCCGGCTCGGCGCCATCGAGCCCCTGGTCTCCGACACCGGCGATCCGGCCAACGCCCAGGTCCCCATCAACACCCGCTTCTTCGCCGGCGGCGCCTCCACCCACCGCGCCTTCGCCTGGGACTCCCTCGGCATCCCCGGCCAGACCATCAACGACGACGGCGACGCCGTCGGCGGCAACGCCCTGCTGCTGATCAACGCCGAGTACGTCCGCAAGCTGAGCGGGTTGTTCTCGGCCCACGTCTTCGTCGATGCCGGCAACGTCTGGGAAAGCCCGGACAAGGTCCGCCTCGGCGACATCCGCTGGGGCGCCGGGCTCGGCATCTCCTACGACACCCCCGCCGGCCCAATCCGCCTCGAGTACGGCTTCAAGCTCGACCGGGAGCCCGACGAGTCCACCGGAGAATGGTGGTTATCGTTTGGAATCCCGTTCTGAGGCGTGATGCTCGATACTGGTTGCTGTGCTGGATGGGTGACCACGGTTCTTCAATGCGATCGCGCACATTCGCGTTGGGCGGGGCGTGCCGGGCACGGCATTGTGCTTTTCCACCACCTTGCGGATTGGGATGCGCTACGCACAATGCCGCTGCCGGGCAACCCACGGGGAGCGCATACAGGGTCCTTCGCTGAAGTCTGTCAGCAGGCCGTCGCTCGCCCGGACAGCACGGTCACGCCGCTCCCGATCCTCAACTGACCGTGCTGGCCGGGCGACGCTGGGTTGGCTCCGCCGTAAGGCGGCGTCAATCCAGAAGGCCGGCGATGAAAAAACGTCTGCCCCGCCGGACCGCTGACGTGCGCGATCGCCTTGAAGAGTCGTGAGACGGTCATCCCCCGCGAACCACGACGAAAGCGACGTAGGCGCTCACGAGGGCCAACATCACGGCGCCCTCCCGCCGGCTGATCTTGCCGTCGCGGATGACGATCGTGCCGACGACGAAGGTGGCGATGATCAGCAGCGGAATGTCCTGGCGGATGACGAAGACTGGAACCGCGGCCGGGTTGATGGTGAAGGCGGTGCCGACGACGAGACCCAGGTTGAAGATGTTCGAGCCCAGTACGTTGCCGATGGAAATCTCCGACTCCCCTTTGAGAGCCGCAATGATCGAGGTCGCGAGTTCGGGAAGGGAGGTGCCGAAGGCCACCAGCGAAAGCCCGATCACCGCTTCGGAAATGCCGAATCGGCGGGCGAGCTCGATCCCGCCGCGCACCATCATCTCCGAGCCGGCGACGAGCACGACGATACCGACGGCGGTGAGCGCCAGGTGCTTGAGCGGCGTACCGCTGACCACCGTCCGACCCGACTGCTCGCTCTGCGCCTGGCGCAGAGCAACGATGATGAACACCGCGAAGATGACGAGCAGGGCCACCGCTTCGGCGCGACCGATGAAACCGCTCCACGAGGCCGCCATGATGAGCAACGCCGGGGTCAAGCCGAAAATCAGGTCCCGCCTCAACACCCGCTCGCCGCCGACCACGTGGATCGGACGCAATATCGCCGCAACCCCGAGAACCAACAACAGATTCATGATGTTGGAGCCGACCGCATTGCCGAGGCTCAGACCCCCGGACCCGACCAGGGCGGCCCGCACCGAAACGGCGAACTCGGGCATGGAGGTCCCGAAACCAACAACCACGAGGCCGACCACCATGGGTGTGACACCGAGGCGCAAAGCCAGTCGTGAGGCCCCGTCGACCAACCACGACGCCCCCTGACCGAGGCCGACGATACCGACCACGACCATGATCCACGGAAGAACCTGTTCGAGTTCCATCGCGTGGTGATCCTACCGCAATTCGTCGGACGAATTGCGATGGCTCTCGCTTCGCTCGTGCCAATCATCGCCTTCCATCGCATGGCTCTCAATCGCCTTTCCAGACCATGCGATGGTCCCCTGCGACGAACCGGCGCGTCCGACGCGCCGCCGCAATTCGTCCGACGAATTGCCCTCAGTTCTTCCTGAAGATCTGAGAGATCTGCTCGCGGGTTGCCGTGCTCACCACCTTGAGCATGTGCGGAATGGCCGAGGGCCGCTCGTGCTCCGGCGTGGCCGTGACGCGGCCCGTGAGCTCCTTGTTGATCTCGGTTGCCCAGAGCTCCAGCGCCTTGAGCAGTTCATGACGCTCGAGCCGACCCACCAGCTTGTCCTCATCCATCACCGGCAGGCAGGCAAAGTTGGACTCGATGAACACCAACGACGCCGAGAGGAGATCCATCTGCGGCGTCAACCGGGCCGATATCGTGGACATGTAGTCCTTTACGAGACCGCCCGAAATACCCTCGTAGGCCCACCGGCCGACCGCGCGCAGGCAGTCCTTCTCGGTCAAGAGACCGACCACATCGCCGTTCTCATCGACCACCGGCATCGCCGGGACCGGAGACCGGGCGATGATTCCTGCCGCCTCCGGCATCGGCTGGTCCACATCGATCGTCCGGCTCGGTTTCCTCATCACGCTTCCCACGGTCGGCGCGTCCACCAGCATCTTGACCTCCCTTCTACGACCGCGGAGACCCGCTCCCCGGCTCGTATCGACACCCCGACCACCCGATTCGAAAAGCGGATCGCAGCGGGGCGATGAATCGATTCTTCGGCTTCGGGACGGAGCTCGCCGGTCCCGGTGGCCAGCCAACAGCCTCCAAACGGCGCGACGATCGCGCGCCAGGGAACGGCTGCTCCATCGAATATCCACATCTTGCGCGGGAATAACCCGGATTCATCTTATTAGTTGTTGAAATGAGTATACCAGCAATACTATGATAAGAAAAACGAGAATCGCGGAAGAAAAGGAACAACACTCATGGGTTCGGTCGAGCCGGTTTCGCTTTGGCCCGTCGTCGCCTACGCCGCCGCAGTGGTCGGTGTCGTGCTGGTCATGGTCGGACTCTCCTTCGTTCTCGGCCAGCGCCATCGCGACCGCGCCACCGACGACCCCTACGAGTCGGGGATCGTTTCGGAAGGATCGGCGCGGGTGCGGATGACCTCACAGTTCTATCTCATGGCCATGCTCTTCGTGATCTTCGATCTCGAGGCGGTGTTCATCTTCGCCTGGGCGGTTGTCGTCCGCGAGCTCGGCTGGGTCGGCTACACGGCGATCTCCCTGTTCATCGTGCTCCTGCTCCTCGCCCTCGTGTACCTCTGGCGCCTCGGAGCCCTCGGCTGGGGCCCGATACGCCGAGAATTCCCCGCCGTGCCTGCGACGGAACGCCGCGGTGGCCCATGAGCGACCGCCGCATCGTCCCCACCACGGCAGAGATCCTTCGGGAGCTCGACACCCGATCGCTGGAAGACGCCGTCTCCAAGAGCATCATCACGGCGCGCCTCGAGAGTCTGGTCGGTTGGGGCCGCAAAAACTCGATTTGGCCCTTTGCCTTCGGGCTGTCCTGCTGCTTCGTCGAGATGGCCACCAGCCTGACCAGCCGATTCGACATCTCCCGGTTCGGCTCGGAGGTCATTCGCGGGTCGCCGCGACAGGCCGACCTGATGGTGGTGGCGGGCACCGTCTTCAAGAAGATGGCGCCGGTGGTCCAGCACCTCTACGACCAGCTGATGGAACCCCGGTGGGTCATCTCCATGGGGTCCTGCGCCAACTCGGGCGGGATGTACGACATCTACAGCGTGGTCCAGGGGGTGGACTCCTTCCTCCCGGTGGATGTCTATGTCCCCGGCTGCCCGCCCCGCCCGGAGGCCTTCATGGAGGCGCTCCAGCTGCTGCAGCACGCCGTCGGCACCGAGCGGCGGCCCCTGACCTGGGTGGTCGGCTCGCAGGACGTCCATCGCCCGCCGCCGCCGAGCATGAGAGATCTCAAACGTGAACGCCGGTCGCTGCTGACCGAGCTGAAGACCCCGGACGGAGTGTAGGAATCGAGTGAATCAACAGGAGTAGGGAGGCCGGATCGCATGACGTTCGCTGTGGAGAACACCCGGGAGCTGGAGGAACAGCTCCGGGAGAAGACCACCACCGCGCAGCGCACCGCCGACGGGGTTCCCACCTTCTGGCTGACCGCGGACCAGCTTCCCGAGGTGAGCCGCCACCTCCGAAGCGGCGTTCCACGGCCCTTCACGACCATGCTCGACCTGACCGCCATCGACGAGCGGGAAAGGACCCACCGCGACGGCCAGCCCGATGCCGACTTCACCGTCGTCTACCACCTCTTTTCATTCGAGCGAAACCAGGACATCCGCCTCAAAGTTCCCCTCCAGGGCGAGTTCCCGTCGGTGCCGACGACCACCGGTGTCTGGCCCGCAGCGAACTGGTACGAACGTGAGGTCTGGGACATGTTCGGGATCGGCTTCGACGGCCACCCAGAGCAGCGCCGGATTCTCATGCCGCCCACCTGGCAGGGCCACCCCCTGCGCAAGGAGCACCCTGCCCGCGCCACCGAGCTCGGCCCCTTCGAGCTCACCGACGAAGGACGGGACGCCGAGCAGGAGGCGCTCCGCTTCAACCCGGACGAGTGGGGCATGAAGCGCCGCGGCGAGGACTCTGATTTCCTCTTTCTCAACCTGGGGCCGCAGCACCCCGGAACCCACGGCGTGCTCCGGGTCGCCCTCCAGCTCGACGGCGAGCTCATCGTCGACGCGGTGCCGGACATCGGGTACCACCACCGCGGCGCCGAGAAGATGGGAGAACGCCAGAGCTGGCACTCCTTCATCCCCTACACCGACCGTATCGACTACCTGTCGGGAGTCCAGAACAACTACCCCTACGTCCTCGCCGTCGAGAAGCTCGCCGGCATCCAGATCCCCGACCGGGCGATGACCATCCGGGTGATGATGGCCGAGCTCTTCCGCATCGCCAGCCACCTGGTCTGGTACGGCACCTTCGCCCAGGACGTCGGCGCCCTGTCGCCGGTCTTCTTCATGTTCGTCGACCGGGAGCGGATCTTCGACATCGTCGAGGCCGTCTGCGGCGGCCGCATGCACCCGAGCTGGTTCCGCATCGGCGGCGTCGCCCACGACCTGCCCGAGGGTTGGGACCGCCTGGTCTCGGACTTCATCGACTACCTGCCGGCACGCCTCGACGAGTACCACGAGGTGGTCATGAAGAACCGCATCTTCAAGGCCCGCACCAAGGGGGTCGGGCAGTACTCGAAGGACGAGGCCGTCGAGTGGGGATTGACGGGCCCGAACCTCCGCGCCTGCGGCCTCGAGTGGGACTTCCGGCGCCGGCAACCCTACGGCGGCTACGAGAACTTCGACTTCGACGTCCCCACCGCCGAGGCGGGCGACTGCTACGCCAGGGGACAGGTTCGGATCGAGGAGATTCGGCAGAGTCTGCGGATCATCCGTCAGTGTCTCGAGAACATGCCGGAGGGTCCCGTCAAGGCCGAACACCCCCTCACCACGCCTCCGCCCAAGGCGGCGACCATGGCCGACATCGAGACCCTCATCCACCACTTCCTGTCGGTGAGCTGGGGCCCGGTGATACCTCCGGGCGAGGTCTTCCAGGGCATCGAAGCGCCCAAGGGCTTCACCGCCTACTACCTCATCAGCGACGGCTCCACGGGCTCCTACCGGACCCGGATCCGCGCGCCGTCCTTCGCCCACCTGCAGACCATCCGTTGGATCAGCCGCGGCGTCTTCGTCGCCGACCTGCTCGCCATTCTCGGGAGCATCGACTTCGTCCTCGCGGACGTGGACCGGTAGAAAGGAGGAACGTGGTACTCACCCCCGAGGAGCTCGCGCTGTTCGACCACGGCCTCAGTCTGGAGGAGAACCCCCGGTCGGCCTGCGTCGCCGCTATGAAGTTCATCCAGGACCGCCGGGGCTGGGTCAACGACGAGGCCATGGAGTGGCTCTCGGTCAAGCTCGACATGCCCCGTGCCGACCTCGAGAGCGTGGCGACCTTCTACAGCCTCATCTTCCGCAAGCCGGTGGGCCGCCACGTGATCCTCATGTGCGACAGCGTGAGCTGCTGGATCATGGGCTGCGAGACCGTGGCCGACCACCTCCGGCGCCGGCTGGGGATCGACCTGGGACAGACGACCCCGGACGGGCTCTTCACCTGGCTGACCATTCCCTGTCTCGGGGCCTGCGACATGGCGCCGGCGATGATGGTGGACGAGGTCCTCTGCGGTCCGTTGACCCCCGAGCTCATCGACAAGGTCCTCGACGCCTGCGTTGCGGCGGACTCGCTGTGACCACTCCAACCCCCCTCACCGCGGGCATCACGCCCAACGGCCCGGTGATCAGCCTGGCCGAGTACGAGGAGATGGGCGGCTACCAGTCGCTGCGCAAGGCCCTCGGCGGGATGAGCCCGTCCGAGGTCATCGAGACGGTCAAGGCTTCGGGACTGCGCGGCCGCGGCGGAGCGGGCTTCCCCACCGGACTGAAGTGGAGCTTCGTCCCCAAGAGGAACGGCGACACCGGCCACCGCTACCTGGTCGCCAACGGCGACGAGATGGAGCCCGGCACCTTCAAGGACCGCCTGCTCATCGAGGGCAACCCGCACCAGCTCATCGAGGGCGTGCTGCTGGCCGCCTACGCCATGGAGGCCGACTTCGGCTACGTTTTCATCCGCTGGGCCTACCGTGACGCATTCCTGCGCCTGCGCCACGCCGCCGCCGAGGCGCACGAGGCCGGCTACTGGGGCCACGACATCCTCGGATCGGGCTTCAACCTGGAGTTCCACGTCCACGTCAGCGCGGGGCGTTACATGTGCGGCGAAGAGACCGCTCTGCTGACCTCGCTACAGGGCGGCCGCGCCAACCCGAGGACCAAGCCTCCGTTCCCGCCGGTGGTGGGGCTCTACGGCCGCCCCTCGGTGGTTCAGAACATCGAGACCCTGTGCAACGTGCCCCACATCATCGCCAACGGCGCCGACTGGTACCGGGAGCTGGGGCTCACCGAGGATGCCGGAACCAAGCTCTACGGCGTCAGCGGCAAGGTGAAGAACCCGGGGCTCTTCGAGCTGCCCATGGGCACCCCCATTCGCGAGATCATCGAGGAGCACGCCGGGGGCATGCGCGACGGGCTGAAGCTCCGCGCCTTCCTGCCCGGCGGCGCGTCGACCCGCTTCATGCTGCCCAAGCACCTGGACATGCCCATGGACTTCGGCCACGTGGAGGCCGCCGGCAGCCGGATCGGCACCGGCACCATGATCATCCTCGACGACCGGACCTGCCCGGTGGGCATGCTGCACAACATGGAACACTTCTTCGCCCAGGAGAGCTGCGGCTGGTGCACCCCGTGCCGAGAGGGCCTGCCGTGGGTGGAGAAGACGCTCGCCGCCATCGAAAACGGCGACGGCCGGGAGGGCGACCTGGAAATCCTCGAGCGCCACGCCAAGATGCTCGGGCCGGGCTACACCTTCTGCGCTCTCGCGCCCGGCGCCGTCGACCCGTTGGCGAGCGCGCTGGAGCATTTCAGAGACGACTTCGAAACACACATCAGGAACGGGAAATGTCCGTATTGATTCGAGTTATGAGTTATGAGTTATGAGTTTTCGGATGAAGGGTAATGGGAATCAGGCGGTAGGTTGATGGTCAAGATCTTTGTCGAGGACAGGGAGCATGAGGTCGAAGAGGGGCAGAACCTCCTGCAGGCCGTGCTCGGTCTCGGCTGCGACCTGCCCTACTTCTGCTGGCACCCCGCCCTCGGCTCCATGGGGGCCTGCCGGGCGTGCGCGGTCAAGCAGTTCCGGGACGCCGACGACGAGACCGGCATGATCATCATGGCCTGCATGACCCCGGTCAGCGACGGCCTCCGCGTCTCCGTCGACGATCCCGAGGCGCGGGAGTTCCGCACCTCGATCCTCGAGTGGTACATGACCAACCACCCGCACGACTGCCCGGTGTGCGACGAGGGCGGCGAGTGCCACCTGCAGGACATGACCGTGATGTCCGGCCACCGAGACCGCGAGTACCGATTCACCAAACGGACCCACCGCAACCAGAACCTCGGTCCTTTCATCAACCACGAGATGAACCGCTGCATCGCGTGCTACCGCTGCGTCCGCTTCTACCGCGACCTGGCCGGCGGCGCCGACTTCAACGTCTTCGGCTCGCGCAATCGGGTCTACTTCGGCAGGGTCGCCGACGGCGCCCTCGAGAGCCCCTTCAGCGGCAATCTGGTGGAGGTCTGCCCCACCGGCGTCTTCACCGACAAGAGCGCCAAGGCGAGGACCGTTCGTCCGTGGGACCTCCAGACCGCGCCTTCGGTGTGCATGCTCTGCGGGCTCGGCTGCAACACCATTCCCGGCGAGCGGAACGGCGTGCTTCGTCGGATCCGCAACCGGTACCACGGCGAGATCAACCGCTACTTCCTCTGCGACCGCGGCCGCTTCGGCGTCGAGTTCGTCAACAGTCCGCGCCGGATCCGCCACCCGGTGGTTCGAACGGGCGTCGCGTCGGAAACGGCCGCCGCCGAGGCCGTCGTCGATCACGTCGCCGCCCTCGTCACCGGCGGCGAAACCGTCGGCATCGGGTCCACCCGGGCCTCCCTCGAGGCCAACTTCGCCCTCCGCCGGCTCGTGGGTGCGGAGAACTTCTTCATGGGCATCGGCTCCGACGAGGCCGACCGGCTGCGATCGGTGATGGAGCTCCTCGAGTCCGGACCGGCCCGGACGCCCACCCTCCACGAGGTCGCCCGGGCCGACGCCGTACTGATTCTCGGCGAGGACGTCACGAACACGGCACCGCTGCTCGACCTCGCCGTTCGCCGGGCGGTGCTCAACAAGCCCAAGGAGCAGGCCCGAGAGCTCGGCATTCCCGACTGGAACGACGTCGTCAACCGGCTCGTCGTCAACGGCCGGTGCGGACCGCTCCACATCGCGACGGTGGCCCCCACCGCACTGGACCGGCTCGCAACCGAGACCGTCCGGGCCGCACCACCGGACATCGCCCGCTTCGCCGCCGCCGTCGCCGCGATCATCGCCGGCGAGACGCTCGGGCCGGACCTCCCGGGACCGGACGCCGACCGGGCCGCCGGATCTGCCGCGGCAACCCTCACCACGGCCAAGCGACCGCTGATCATCAGCGGAATGGGATCGGAAAGCCGCGCCGTCATCGAGGCCGCCGGAAGGCTCGCCCGGGTGGTGGCCGCGGCCAACCCGGCCGCCGCCCTGAGCCTGGTGGTTCCCGACTGCAACTCGGTGGGGGCAGGGTTGCTCGGCGCGCCCGGCCTCGGCGACGCCGGGACGCGGGATCACCTCACCGCCGTCATCGTCCTCGAGCCCGATCCTTCGACCCGGGAACGTCGGGCGGAGCTCGCCGCGGTCATCGACCGAGCCTCCCACACCGTGGTCATCGACCACCTCGAGAGCCCCCTCTCCGAGGCCGCCGAGGTGGTGCTTCCGGCGGCGACCTTCGCCGAGGGCAACGGCACGGTGGTCAACAACGAAGGTCGGGCGCAGCGCTTCTATCAGGTCTTCGTTCCCGCCGACGAGGTTCGCGCGAGCTGGCAGTGGTTGCGGCAGGTCTGCCGACGGGTCCACGGAGACGATTCGGCGCCGTGGGCCGGGCCCGACGAGATGGCGGAGTCCATGTCCGAGGAGTTCCCGGTCCTCGAACCCCTGGGCGAGCTTGCACCGGAACCCCCCGGCGGTCCGAGCCGTCGCGTTCCCCGCCAGTCCCACCGGGTCACCGGCCGGACCTCGGTCAATGCCCACCGACAGATCCGCGAGCCCAAGCCGCCCGAGGATCACGAGTCTCCCATGGCCTTTTCCATGGAGGGCAGCCCGCGCCGTCCTCCCGCGGACCTCATCGCGCGCTACTGGTCTCCCGGGTGGAACTCGGTGCAGGCGCTGGCCATGTACCAGGAGGAGATCGGAGGATCCCTCCGCGGCGGCGACCCGGGGGTCCGGGTCCTCGGCCGCCGGGCGGGCGAAACCGACGAGGCACCCGACCGGACGCCCGACGCCTTCGCCCCGAGAAACAACGAGTGGCTGCTGGTTCCCCTGCACCACCTCTACGGCTCCGAGACTCTGAGCATGGAAACACCGGGAGTGGCCGAGCAGGCGCCGCCGCCGTATCTCGCTCTCGGCGTCGTCGACGCCGGCAGGCTTGGCGTCGCTTCCGGCGACACCCTCGAGGTCACCGTCGACGGTGAAACCCACCGCCTGCCGCTGCGAATCATCGAGGACCTCCCTGCGGGATGCGCCGGCCTGGCCGACGGATTACCCGGCCTCTCTGATTTCCCAGCCGGACGATGGGCCGGCCTCAGGAGGTCGCCGTGACGGATCTCCTGATGCCGTTGGTGAACGTCGGGATCGTCCTCGGTCTGATGCTGACCACCGCCGCCCTGCTCATCTGGTACGAGCGGCGGCTCCTGGGACTCTGGCAGGACCGCTACGGACCCAACCGCGTCGGCCCCTTCGGTCTCGGCCAGGTCGTCGCCGACATGATCAAGATCTTCTTCAAGGAGGACTGGGTCCCGCCCTTTGCCGACCGTACGGTCTTCATCCTCGCCCCGATGGCCATCATGACCGCCGTCCTCATGTCGTTCGCGGTGGTGCCGTTGAGCCCGGACATCTGGGTGGTGGACTCCAACATCGGTCTGCTCTTCATCCTCGCCATGTCGTCCATGACCGTCTACGCCTCGGTCCTCGGCGGCTGGGCCTCCAACAACAAATACGCCCTGCTCGGCGGTCTCCGCGCCGCCGCCCAGATGGTGAGCTACGAGGTCTTCATGGGGATCAGCCTCATGGGAGTCGTCGTTCTCACCGGATCGTTCCGACTTATCGACATCGTCGACGCCCAGGCCGGACTCTGGAACTGCGTGCCGCAGTTCTTCGGCATGCTCATCTTCGCCGTCGCCGGGGTCGCCGAGACCAAACGGGTACCCTTCGACATGCCCGAGGCCGAGGCGGAGCTCGTCGCCGGCTACCACACCGAGTACTCGGGGATGAAGTTCGGCATGTTCTTCGTCGGTGAGTACCTCGGCGTGACCCTGATCTCCGCCCTGACGGTGCTGCTCTACTTCGGCGGCTGGCGCGGGCCGCTGCTGCCGCCCATTGTCTGGTTCATGCTCAAGACCTTCGCAGTCATCGCGGTCTTCATCCTCCTGCGCGCGTCGTTGCCCCGGCCGCGGTTCGACCAGCTCATGACCTACGGCTGGAAGGTCCTGCTGCCTCTCGCCCTGCTCAACCTGCTGGTGACCGGCGCGGTGGTGCTGCTGTGAAGACGATCTTCAACTCCATGCGGTCCATGGCGCACATCTTCATGCACGCCTTCGCGAAGCGCGAAACCGTCCAGTACCCCGAGGAGCGGCCCTCGATCCCGCCGCGCTGGCGGGGTCGGATCATCCTCAGCCGGGATCCGGACGGCGAGGAGCGCTGCGTCGCCTGTTACCTGTGCTCCGTCGTGTGCCCCACCGACTGTATCGCCCTCCAGGCCGCCGCGAGCGAGAGCGGGCGCCGCTACCCCGAGTTCTTCAGGATCAACTTCTCGCGCTGCATCTTCTGCGGCCTCTGCGAGGAGGCATGCCCGACCTATGCGATCCAGCTCATCCCCGACTTCGAGATGTGCGAGTACGACCGCAACAACCTGGTCTACGAAAAGGAGCACCTCCTGATCAGCGGACCCGGTAAGTACCCGGACTTCAACTTCTACCGCGTGGCCGGCCTCGCCGTCGCCGGCAAGGACAAGGGAGAGGCCGAGGGCGAGGACCCGCCCATCGACCTCAGGGACCTCATGCCATGATCGTCCTGTTCTACCTCGCCTCCGCCGTCGCGCTGGTCGCCGCCGCCATGGCGATCAGCCGCCGCAACGCCTTCCACGCGCTGCTCTACGTCGTGGTCTCGCTACTGGCGGTGGCGGTGGTCTTCTTCACCATCGGGGCGCCCTTCGCCGGAGCGCTGGAAATCATCGTCTACGCCGGCGCCATCATCGTGC
This sequence comes from Thermoanaerobaculales bacterium, assembly GCA_036351195.1. Taxonomy (GTDB): domain Bacteria; phylum Acidobacteriota; class Thermoanaerobaculia; order Thermoanaerobaculales; family Sulfomarinibacteraceae; genus JAHECW01. Next base: position 48,990 of record JAZBOQ010000168.1, read on the forward strand.
TCTTCGTCTTCGTGGTGATGATGCTCAACCTCGGGCCGAATTCGGTCCGGATCGAGGACGGGTTTCTGACACCGGCCATGTGGATCGGGCCCGGGATTCTGGCCCTCATCCTGCTCGCCGAGCTCGTCGTCATCATCTCCGGGATCGGGGGCGGCGTCACCGGCGCCGCCATCGGCCCCCGAGAGGTCGGTCTGGCGCTCTTCGGGCCCTATGTCGTCGCGGTGGAGGTGGCCTCGTTCCTCCTCCTCGCCGGGCTCGTCGGCGCTGCCTACCTCGGCTCCGGCGCCCGCGTTTCCGGAGGCGATCGATGACCGCGGCGGTCCTGCTCGGGCACGGGCTCGTGATTGCGAGCGCGCTCTTCGTCATCGGTCTCGTCGGCGTGCTCGTCCGCCGCAACCTGCTCTTCCAGCTGCTCTCCATCGAGATCATGCTCAACGCCGCGGGGATGGCCTTCGTCATCGCCGGGGCGCGTTGGGGCCAGGCGGACGGCCAGGTCATGTTCATCTTCATTCTTGTCATGGCGGCGGCCGAGGTCGCCGTCGGTCTGGCGCTGCTGCTGCGGGTTTCGCGACAGGTCCGCGACCTGGACGGCGACGCAGTGAGCGCGATGAGGGGCTGAGATGGGCGATCTATTGTGCTCGCTGCCGATCTGGCTCGTTCCCGCCCTCCCGGCGCTGGGCTTCCTGGTCCTCGCCGTCATCGGCGGGCAGCTGCCGAGGCGCTGGGCGGCGGTGATCGGCACCGGATCGGTGGGGCTGTCGGCGGCGGCGACCCTGGGTGTGGCTGCGTGCTTCCTCCGCCACCCCCCCGCCGGCGGCGTGCGGATCGAGACCTTGTGGACCTGGATCGACGTCGGCTCCTTCGAGATCGGCTTCAGCCTCGCCCTGGACGCCCTGTCGCTGGTGATGATCTTCGTCGTGAGCTTCGTCGGCTTTCTCATCCACCTCTACTCCACCGAGTACATGGCGGACGACGAGGGCTTCAGCCGCTTCTTCGCCTACATGAACCTCTTCGTCGCCTTCATGCTCATGCTCGTCCTCGCCGACAACCTCTTCCTCCTCTATCTCGGGTGGGAGGGCGTCGGGCTGTGCTCCTACCTGCTCATCGGCTTTTGGTACACCGACGCCGCCAACGGCGCCGCGGCACAGAAAGCCTTCATCGTCACCCGTGTCGGCGACACCGCCATGGCCGTCGCCCTGCTGCTGCTCTTCAAGCACGCCGGCACCCTCGACGTCCGGCAGGCCATGGCCTGGGCCACCGAGAACTGGGCGCCGGGCTCGACGATGGCCGTCGTGGTGGCGCTGCTACTGCTCGGCGGCGCCGTGGGCAAGTCCGCCCAACTGCCGCTCCAGACCTGGCTGCCCGACGCCATGGCCGGACCGACCCCGGTGAGCGCCCTGATCCACGCCGCCACCATGGTCACCGCCGGGGTCTACCTCATCGCCCGGACCCACGCGGTCTTCCTGCTGGCGCCGCCGGCCATGACGGCGGTGGCCGTGGTCGGCGCGGCGACCCTGCTGCTGGCGGGGTGCAGCGCGCTGGTCCAGACCGACATCAAGAGAGTCCTCGCCTACTCCACCATCAGCCAGATCGGCTACATGTTCCTCGGCCTCGGGGTGGGCGCCTGGTCGGCGGCGGTCTTCCACCTGATGACCCACGCCTTCTTCAAGGCCCTCCTCTTCCTCGCCGCCGGCGCGGTGATCCTCGCCCTGCACCACGAACAGGACATCTTCAAGATGGGCGGCCTGCGGAAGCGGCTGCCGGCGGTCTTCTGGACCTTCCTGCTGGGCTCGGCGTCGTTGGCGGCCCTGCCCGTGGTGACCGCCGGCTTCTACTCCAAGGACCTCATCCTGTGGGCCGCCTGGGCCTCGTCGGCCGGCGCACCGTGGCTGTGGGCCGCGGGCGCCATCGGCGCGCTGCTCACCGCTTTCTACTCCTTCCGTCTCGTCTTCATCGTTTTCTTCGGCGACGAGAAGGGCCACGTGGATCACCGGCCGGGCCTGAAGATCGTGCTGCCTCTGGCGGTGCTCGCCGCCCTTTCCGTCGTCGGCGGCTTCGTCGAGACCCCGGGGTGGCTCGGCCACGTCACGGCGTTCTCTCACCTCACGGAGTCCGCCCTGCCGGCGGTGGACTGGGCCGTCACCGACCACCACGTGGAGCACCGGCTGCAGGCGGTGGTCGCCGGCATCACCCTTCTCGGGGTGCTCGCGGCCTACCTCCTCTACCTCAGACCCTCGTCGATCCCCGCCGCCGTCAAGGCCACCGCCCTGGGCGCCTGGCTGAGCCGGTTCTGGCTATCGGGATGGGGCTTCGACGCCCTCTATGACCGGCTCTTCATTCGTCCCTTCAAGGGGCTCGCCCACCTGCTCCGCGGCGACCCCTTCGACGAGATCTCGGCCACCGTCGCCCGGGTCGCCGAGTCCGGCCACTCGGCGTTGTCGCGAACCCAGAACGGCCGCATCCGGACCTACGCTTTCGGCATCGGTGTCGGGGCGGTCATCGCGGCCGCCATCGTGGTGCTGACATGACGCTGGTACTGCTGATCCTCGTGCCGCTCATCGGCGGGTTCGCCGCCTGGATCGCCGGCCGCCGCAGCGCCGATCTCAGCCGTTGGCTGTCGCTGGCGGTGGCCCTCGTCGAGCTCGTTCTCGCCCTCACGCTCTGGGCCCGCCACTTCGGCGCCGACGTCGGATCCGGCGGCCCCTGGCTCGAGGTCGTCCAACGCCCGTGGATCCCCGAGCTCGGCATCTCCTTCATCCTCGCCGTGGACGGGCTCAGCCTGCTGATGATCGTGCTCACCGGCTTCATCGGCGTCATGGCGGTGCTCGTCTCGTGGCGCGAGATCGAGAGCCGGGTCGGGGTCTACTTCGCCTGCCTGCTCTGGGTCCTGGCCGGCATCACCGGCGTCTTCATGGCCCTCGACCTCTTCTGTTTCTACTTCTTCTGGGAGGTCATGCTCATCCCCATGACCTTCCTCATCGGGGTCTGGGGCCACGAGCGGAGGATCTACGCCGCCGTCAAGTTCTTCATCTTCACCCTGGTCGGCGGGCTGTTGATGCTGGTGTCGATCCTGGCGCTCACCTTCACCCACGCCGCCGAGACCGGGGTCTTCACCTTCGCCTACGGCGAGCTCCTCGGCACCCCGGTGGCGTCGCCGGCGGCGTTCTGGATCATGCTCGGTTTCTTCGTCGCCTTCGCGGTCAAGCTGCCCGCGGTGCCGATCCACAACTGGCTGCCCGACGCCCACACCGAGGCGCCCACCGCCGGCAGCCTGATCCTGGCGGCGCTGCTGCTCAAGACCGGCGCCTACGGCCTCATCCGCTTCGTCGTCCCGCTCTTCCCCGAAGCCTCCGCGACCATGGTGCCGTGGGCCCTCTGGCTCGGCGTGCTGGGCATCATCTACGGCGGCGTCCTGGCCTTCGCCCAGACCGACCTCAAACGCCTCGTCGCCTACACCAGCGTCAGCCACATGGGCTTCGTCCTCATCGGGGTCTACAGCTGGAACGAGCTCGCCCTCCAGGGAACCGTGATGCAGATGATCTGCCACGGGATCAGCACCGGCTCGCTCTTCCTCATCGTCGGCATGCTGTACGAGCGCATCCACACCCGTGACGTGACCAGGATGGGCGGCCTCTGGACCCAGGTGCCGCGGCTCGGCGGGGTTGCCATGATCTTCGCCATGGCCTCCCTCGGCCTGCCCGGCACCGGTAACTTCGTCGGTGAGTTCCTGATCATCTTCGGCGTCTTCCCCGTCAATATCGCAGTGACCGTGGCGGCTCTGCTCGGGATCGTCGCCGCCACCATCTACTCACTGCGGATCATCCAGACCACCTTCCACGGACCGGTGGCCATCGCCGTGAAGATCGAGGACATGAATCACCGCGAGCTGGCGATGATGGCGCCCATGATCATCGTCATCGTCTGGCTCGGCCTGTGGCCGTCGACGGTCATCGCCACCTTCGAGCCGGCCATGGAGTCGCTCTTCCACCTCGTCCCACAGCTGGTGATCGGGGGGTACTAGATGAACGCTTCACCTCTCATCACCTTGAAGTGTCGTCACAACCACGAAGGCACAAAGACACAAAGGGAAACACAAAGAGATTCTCTTGGTGACCTCCTTCGTGTCTTCGAGTCTTGGTGGTTGCGACGTCCGGCTCGATCGTCGATGGGGGGCCCCAGGTGAGCGGGGCCGAGCTCACCGCCCTGCTGCCCGTGATCGCGCTCGCCGGCGCCTCGGTGGTGCTCATGGCGACGGTGTCCATCCGGCGCAGCGACCGCTGGTCGCAGGTCATCACCCTGTCGGGTCTCGCCGTCTCGTTCGCCGCGCTCTTCGTCGCTCGAGGGGTGGTTCCCTGCGACGTGGGGACGCTGATTCGCATCGACCTCCTGTCGCTTTTCTTCATCGCGCTGATCATCGCGGCCACCGCGGCGGTGAAGCTGCTCGCCCACGACTACTTCCGGCGCCGGGGCTGCGCCACGGAGGAGCTCTCCCTGCTGCTGCTCTTCGCCGCCGTCGGCAGCTGTGTGCTCGCGGCGAGCACCCACTTCGTCTCGCTCTTCCTCGGCCTCGAGGTGCTGTCGGTCTCGCTCTACGCCATGGTCGCCTACCTCCGGGACGACGAATCCGGCCTCGAGGCGGGGGTCAAGTACCTGATCCTCGCAGCCGTGTCGTCGGCCTTTCTGCTCTTCGGGATGGCGCTGGTCTACGCCGAGACCGGCAGCATGGCGCTGGCCGCCGTCGCCGCTCCGACGTCGCCGATGATCCTCGTCGGAGCAGCGCTGATGATGGTCGGGGTGGGCTTCAAGCTCGCCCTCGTCCCCTTCCACATGTGGACGGCGGACGTCTACCAGGGCGCGCCGGCTCCCGTCACCGCATTCGTCGCAACAGTCTCCAAGGCCGCCATGGCGGCCCTTCTGCTCCGGTTGCTCGCCGAGCTCGGGACCCCGCCGCCGCAGTTGGTCTGGCTCATGGCGCTGCTCGCCGCCGCCTCGATCCTGGTGGGCAACCTCCTCGCCCTCAAACAGGACAACCTCAAGCGGCTGCTTGCCTACTCGTCCATCGCCCACCTGGGGTACCTGATGATCGCCGTCGTCGCCGGCGGCCCACGCGGAGCGGAGGCCGTTGCCTTCTACCTCGCCGCCTACCTGCCGACCACCCTCGCCGCCTTCGGCGTGGTGACCGTGCTGAGCTCGTCGGACCGGGACTTCGACCGCATCGTCGAGTACAACGGCCTCGGGCGGCGGCGCCCGGTGCTCGCCGGGCTGCTCACCGTGGCCCTGTTGTCCCTCGCCGGGATCCCCCTCACCGCCGGGTTCGTCGGCAAGTTCCTGGTGGTCCGCTCCGGCGTCGGGGTCGAGCAGTGGACCCTGGTCCTGATCCTCGTCCTGGGTTCGGTGATCAGCATCTTCTACTACCTGCGGGTCATCATCGCCATGTACATGAGGCCCGCCGGGGACGAACTTCCGGAGCTGCCCGCCGTACCTTTCGCAGCGACGTTCACACTCACCGCCATGCTCGCTGTCATCCTCTGGCTCGGCGTCTGGCCGTCGACGTTGCTGGAATTCATCAGATGAATTCCTTGAAGATCTGCTCTCGCCTCAACTCTTTGACCCGGTCGCGCAGCCGCGCCGCCTCCTCGAACTCCAGGGCCTTGGCCGCCCGGCGCATGCGTTTTTCGAGCTCGGCGATGAGCTTGGCCAGCGAGGCCGCATCCTCGAACTCGCCTTCGACGGGCTCAGAGACCCGCGGCTGAGGACTCCCCGGACCGTAGTAGTCCAGATTCTGCATGGCCAGCAACGGGCTCGCCACGTCCTTGATGATGGATGTCGGCTCGATGCCGTGCTCGGCGTTGAACTCGGCCTGCTTGGTCCGCCGGCGGGTGGTCTCCGCCAGCGCCCGCTCCATGGACCCCGTGATCCTGTCGGCGTAGAGAATCGCCCGTCCGTTGAGATTGCGCGCCGCGCGGCCGACGGTCTGGATGAGCGAGGTCTCGGAGCGCAGGAAGCCCTCCTGATCGGCGTCGAGCACCGCCACCAGCGAGACCTCGGGCAGGTCCAGGCCCTCGCGCAGCAGGTTGATCCCCACCAGCACGTCGAACTCGCCGCGGCGGAGGTCGGCGAGGATGGCGGTGCGCTCCAGGGCGTCGATCTCCGAGTGCAGGTAGCGCACCCGGATGCCGACCTCGGCCAGGTAGGTCGTCAGGTCCTCGGACATCCGCTTGGTCAGAGTCGTCACCAGCACCCGCTCCCCGCGCTCCACCACCGGGCGGATCTCGGCCAGGAGATCGTCCACCTGGTGCTTGGCCGGACGCACCTCGACCTCGGGGTCGAGCAGCCCGGTGGGCCGGATAACCTGCTCCACCACCTCGCCTCCGCTGTTCTCGAGCTCGAAGGGACCCGGCGTTGCCGAGACGAAGACCGCCTGATGAACCCGCTCGGAGAACTCCTCGAAGGTCAGCGGCCGGTTGTCCATCGCCGACGGCAGCCGGAAGCCGTGCTCCACCAGGGTGGTCTTGCGGGAGCGATCGCCGTGGAACATTCCTCCCACCTGGGGAATGGTCACATGTGACTCGTCGGCGATGAGCAGAAAGTCCTTGGGGAAGTAGTCGAGCAGGGTGGGCGGCGGCTCACCCGGTGCACGCCCGGTGAGGTGGCGCGAGTAGTTCTCAATGCCCTGGCAGTAGCCGAGCTCGGTGAGCATCTCGAGGTCGAAGAGGGTGCGCTGGGAGAGCCGCTGCGCCTCGAGCAGGCGCTCGCGGCCCTTGAGCTCAGCGAGCCGCTCGTCGAGCTCGTCCCGAATTCCACCGACCGCCCGCATCAGGTGCTCGCGCGGCGTCACGTAGTGGGTGCGAGGGTAGACCGGCAGGCGGTCGAGGCTCTCCACCACCTGGCCGCGCACCGGGTCGATGCGCTCGATGGACTCCACCTCGTCGCCCCAGAACGAAATCCGCACGCCGGAGTCGTCGTAGGGTGGGTAGATCTCAAGCACATCGCCCCGCAGCCGGAAGCTGCCCGGCGCCAGGTCGAGATTGGTGCGCTCGTACTGCATCTTGGCGAGCTGGCGCAGCACCTCCTCCAGCGGCTGCTCGGTCCCGGTTTCGAAGAGCTGGAGCATGTCGAAGTAGGCCTCGGGCGAGCCGAGGCCGTAGATGCAACTCACCGAGGCGACGATGAGCACGTCACGGCGCTCGAAGAGGGACCGGGTGGCCGACAGGCGCAGCCGGTCGATCTCCTCGTTGATGGAGGTCTCCTTCTCGATGTAGGTGTCCGACGACGGGACGTAGGCCTCGGGCTGGTAGTAGTCGTAGTACGAGACGAAGTACTCCACCGCATTGGACGGAAAGAAGCTCTTGAACTCCTGGTAGAGCTGCGCCGCCAGGGTCTTGTTGTGGCACAGCACCAGGGTCGGACGGTTGGTGGTCTCCACCACCTTGGCCATGGTGAAGGTCTTGCCCGAGCCGGTGACTCCGAGCAGGGTCTGGTAGGCCAGTCCGCTCTCGACACCGTTGACGAGCCTGTCGATGGCCTGCCGCTGATCGCCGGCGGGCTCGAAGGGAGTGTCAAGTCTGAAGCGCGTCGAAGTCATCGGCGCATTGTAGCGCTGGTCACGAATGATGAATGATGAGTTGAGCCTCTTGCAAAAATACCGGGTTCCAGGCGAGTACGAAGAACGAGGGCAGATCGCCGGCGAGGGCGCCGGCGCTACAAAGTACTGAACTCCCTTGTAGTGCCGGCGCCCCCGCCGGCGTGATCTCGTCCAGGTCAGGTCATCAATCGGACGATTCGCTGAATTTTGCAAGAGGCCCAGTTATGAATGACATCGCACGCGTTCTCGCGGCGCGAAAGACATCTCATTGCGATGGAACTCATCATTCAGCATTCATCATTCGATCAGGGCATCGAATAGGGCACATCCCGTTTGTCCGGCGGGAGCACGGACTCGATGAAGACGTTGATCTCCTCCACCTCGTCGTGGGTGATTCCTCGGTCGTCCATGGCCGCTCGCGTCAGCTTCTGGAACTCGCCCATGATCTCGAAGGGCTCGTCCAGGGTCTGCATCCGCTCCGCGAAGCGGTCGATGTTGCGAGTCAGCCGCACGCGTTCGCCGGGGGGAAGATCGCCCGGCAGATTCGCTTCCAGGCTCCGGCAGGTCGTGGCGAATCCGGCCCACACGGTCTTTTCCAGCAGCTTCGAGCCGACGAAGAGCGCCGTAATGAGCAGCACGATCCCCAGCCCGCAGCCGATGGTCGCCCACTTCCCGGGTCGGCTCGGTTGATCCCAGCTCGCGGTGCGCCCGGCGACAAACGCCGGGGGCAGCTCCACCTCGGACGGTTTTGCTTCCTCGACGACCTCGACGTCGTCCTCGACGGGCGGTGGCGTCAGGTTATTTTCATCGGTCATGGGAACATTGTAGGCGATACGAGATCCCGATTCGCCCATGGTGATCGCGCTCCGTTCCTGAGAATCCGGCCTTCTGACCCACATCCGCCTGGTCGGCGGAAGCGGATCAGCGTCGTCCGATCAGGGCGGTCAGCGGTGGCGGCCGGAAGAGCAATGACCGCCCTGTTCGGACGAGCGGCGGCCTGCCTGCAGACTTCGACGACGCACCCTGCAGGCGCTCCCCGTGGGTTGCCCGGCATCGGAGTTGTGCGGACCGCGCTTCCGACCGAGAGGCACGTGGAGAGCACAACTCCGTGCCCGGCACGCCCCGCCCAACGCGAATGTGTGCGAAACCGGCACTTCTTCCTCGTCGCTCTCTCCCGTGCGATGGCAACTCATAACTCATAACTCACAACTGGTTCAGCGCTACAATCTCCCCATGACACACCTGTTGGAACGCGATTCCGCCGTGCTCCTGGTCATCGATGTCCAGGAGCGCATCAACTCGGTCATGGTCGATCAGGGCCATCTGCCCCGCATCGAGGTTCTCATCGAGGCCTGCAAGGCCCTCGAGGTTCCCGTGATCGGCAGCGAGCAGTACCCCAAGGGTCTCGGATCCACCGTCGATCCCATTGCCAGGCTTCTCGGCGAGGTCCCCGCCAAGGACACCTTCTCCTGTGCGCGAGACACCGGTCTGCGTGAAAATATCGCCGCCTCCGGCCGTCCGCAGGTCATCATCACCGGGATCGAGACCCACGTCTGCGTCCTCTCCACCGCCCTCGACCTTCTCGACGCCGGCTACCGGGTCCACGTCCCCCACGACGCCGTCAACTCGCGCCGCGCCGCCGACAAGCACTGGGCCCTCGAACGCATGCAGGGAGCCGGCGCCGAGATCACCACCAC
>JAZBOQ010000169.1:0-2895 GCA_036351195.1 Thermoanaerobaculales bacterium
ACGGCCACGGCCACGGCCACGGCCACGGACGCGGTCATCGGGATCGGGGAGGGGTACGGGTACGGAAGAAGGCTACCCGGCGGCCTGCCGCTTGGGAATCTGCAGCACGTCGCCGGGATAGATCCGGGAGCTCGACAGCCCGTTGAAACGCCGGAGCTCGTTCACCGTGACCCCGAACTGGCGGGCGATGGCCGAAAGGGTATCTCCCTTGCGGACGCGATACGTGGCGGCGGCCACGCCGGCGTGGGAACCGGTTCCCGGGACGGTCAGGGTGGTCCCCGGGTAGATCCTCGACGAGCTCAGGTTGTTGGCCCGGCGGAGCTCCCTCACCGAGACTCCGTGGCGGGACGCGATGCCCGAGAGCGTGTCGCCGGATCGAACGGTGTAGCTGCCCGACCAGCCCGAGGAGGCCCCGGAAGACCGGGACGAGCCGGTGGAGGCTCCACCGGGGAGCTGCAGTCGCTGGCCGGGTTGAATGACGCTGCGCGTGCTCAACCCGTTGGCGGCGCAGAGCGCGTTCACCGACACCGAGAAGGAACGGGCGATGTCCCAGAGAGTGTCGTTGCTCTGGACGACGTAGCTTCCGTTGTCCGCGACCCGGCGGCTGGGACCCGGATCGGATCCCCCGAAACGCGGCACGATCAGGCTCTGGCCGGGGTGGATCATGGTCCTACGCAGCCCGTTCGCCTGCTTGATGGCGCTGACCGAGGAACCGTAGCGCGCGGCGATCACCGAGAGGTTCTCCCCTCGGCGCACGGTGTGGATCATGCGCGGCGCCCAGTCTTTGCGCGGGGTCTCGGCGAGCACCGCCGCCACCGCGCCGCCGCGGCCCTGCGGCACCCAGAGGGCGGTGGTGGTCCTGGCCGGCGTGAGGTCGCGCCGGATGGCGGGGTTGAGCCGCCGCAGCTCGTCCACGCTCAGGGAGGTCTTGTCGGCGAGGAATTGGAGATCCAAAGCGTCGGGGACATCGACCCGGTCGTAGCTCCACTCCTGCTCGTCGGGCACCGGGAAGCCGTACTTCTCGGGATCCTTCGCGATGATGATCGACGCGATGAAGGCCGGCACGTAGTTTCGGGTCTCCCGCGGCAGGTAGCGCTTGAGGACCCAGAAGTCCCGGCTGCCGGATCGCCGGATGGCCCGGCGGACGTTGCCCGCACCCGAGTTGTAGGCGGCAAGGGCGAGGTGCCAGTCGCTGAACTCGTTGTGGAGGTCGGTGAGGTAGGCGACGGCTGCCTCGGTGGAGCGCACCGGATCTCGCCGCTCGTCCACCAGCGAACCGACCTCGAGACCGTAGTAGCGTCCGGTGGCGGACATGAACTGCCACATCCCGTGGGCTCGGGCCCGCGAGTAGGCCTTGACCGAGAACGCGCTCTCGATGAGCGGCAGGTAGGAGATCTCCACGGGCAGACCGGCAGCTTCGAATTTGCTGCGGATCATGGGCAGGTAGGGCCCGGCGCGCCCGAGACCGGTGGCGATCCGCCGCCGGTATTCGCTGGTTCCCGTCATGGCTTCGAGGAACCCGTCCACCGAGGCGTTCATCACCAGAGGGTAGGTGCTGGCGGGGAGGCCGTCGGGGTCCGTGTCCGGCCCGGTGGCTGCGGGATCTTCCGGGACGTCCATGGGCGGCAGCACCACCATCTCGAGAGCCTCGTCGCTGTCGAGCTCGTCCTTCATGAAACTGCGCTCGATGGCCTCGGCGGTGGTCAACAGACTCGCGACGAAGTCCAGGTACGCTGGATCATCGCCCTCGCCCTCGGGCGGGTCGAGGGCCGCGCAGAGGGCCTCGTCGATGCGATCGAGCGCCGCGTCCAACTCGCCGAGCTCGGCCAGCCGGCGAGCTTCAGCGAGGAGATCGTCGGTCATGATCCGGGTGGTCTCCCGCCACTCGTCGAGTGCGTCGGCCTGCGTCGAGCTGATCTCAGCGGTTGACGGAGTCTCGGGGGCAGGGCTCGAGGCGCAACCGAAGCCGGCGAGCACCAACGCCAGGAGGAGCGCCGGCGGCGTCGAAACGGCGCGTCGCCGAGAGCGGCGGGCGGTTCGGGGGCGCTCACTCATTCCGATCATCGGTCTTCGGTCCGATTCCGGTTCACCCGTCGTTTTCGAGATCGACGACCAGGCGCGCGGTGAGCTTCTTCAGCTCGGCGGTGCCATCGACCTCGAGGAGGACGGAGTCCAGGGTCTCGATGACCTCGCCGCTGCCGTCCTTCAGGCAGATGGTGAGCTCGAGCCCGCGCATTCGGGCGAAACCACCGTCTCCGATGGCCCGTTTGACCCGGCGACGGACCTCTTTGCTGCCTCCGACGGCGCCGGAGATCAGCGAGTCGATGTCGAGATCCCGCGCCGGGCTGCGGCCCCCGCCTGCAGAGTCCCGGGAGGTGCTGCCGACCCGGAGGCCCTCGAGCTCGGCGAGGATGTCGAGCTGGTTGGACACGTGCACCCGCTTGACGGGCGGGGGTTCGACCATCGGCTCTTCGGCCGGGCTCTGGGCGAAGTCAACATGTTCGGCCGGCTCGTCGAGTTCGACCTCGATCTCTTCTTCGGACGCATCATCGGCGCCGGTGAACCCCCCCTCGTCTTCCGGTGGCGCGAGGTTGGGAGCGGTCACCTCCATGCTGCCGAGCTCCACCGGTTCCGCAGTTCCGTCGAGAGGCCCGCCGGGCGGAGGTTCGTCCACCTCGCCCTGCGGAGTCTCGAAGACGTCGGACTCGTGGCCGTCAAACGCTTGGGAATCGGTTTCCTGGACGTCGGGATCTCGAGTGCCGGTCTCCGGGAGGTCTGGCTGCTGGATCTCGGGTTCCGGCTCCGGCGGCGTCTCAATGGCGGGCGCCACCGGCGGGGCGACGGTGGTCGGAGTGGCGGGCATCGGCGGAGCCGGCGCTGCAGCGGGCCTGTCGA
>JAZBOQ010000170.1:0-3218 GCA_036351195.1 Thermoanaerobaculales bacterium
CTCAGTACTTTGTAGCGCCGGCGCCCCCGCCGGCGATCTGCCTTCGATCTTCGTCCTCTCCTGGAACCCGGTATTTTTGCAAGAGGCTGAACTCAGAACTCATAACTCAACTCTCAACTCTTCACTCCACATAGCCCAACGCCTCGAGCTGCTCGACCACTCCGGCATCCACCGGCATCCCCTCGGTGGTGACGGGCTGGGGCTCGCCGGCGCGGGTGATGAGGAATCCGGTCTCCACACCACCGCCGTACGCCTCCTCGAAGCGCCAACCGCCACTGCCCAGGCGCCAGGCGGCGGGGGTGCGAATGGCGGCGAGGTCGATGTCGATCCTGCGGGGCGCGCCCGAGCCGTCCATGGCATCGAGGAGCTCGATGCCGGCGTCGGCGCTGTCGAGGCGGGTGAAGAGCAGGGTCGCCGTCTCGCCCGGACCGATGTCGAAGGCCGCCTGGGCCTCCGCTGTCCAGTGGACCCGATCGGCTGTGTGATCGGCGGTCTTGACCTTGTTGTGGACCGCCCATCCGCCGGTGAGGCGGCCGGCGAGCCGGCGCCCGGGAGCGCACCGGATCTCCAAACGGAGGCCGCGGTGCTGCTCGAGGATGGTCGACCGGGTTCGAGAGCGGAAGGTGTCGAGCCGCGGGTCCTCCGGCGCCAGGTTGCGTTCCTCGTGGGGGTCCTCGACCAGTTCGTGGAGGCTCTCACGGTGCGCGATCTCCGCCCATGCGGCGTCGGGAAAGACGTACTTGAGGCGGTTGTCGAGGCGCAGGGCGAGGCCGCGGTTGGAGGAGGCGGCGTAGGCCCATGCCGGTCGGGGTGGGTCGTCGTCGCCGTTGACGAGGGGCAGCAGGCTGCGGCCGTCTACGGGCGACGAGGTGGCGAGCCCGGCGGCATCGAGGAGGGTGGGCATGAGGTCGAGAAGGCGGATTTGCTCGTCGATCACGGTGCGCCCCCGGTGGAGATGGGGAACGCTGATGAGCAGCGGCACCATGAGGTTGTAGTCGTCCAGGTAGACGTGGCCGGCTCGGCCGTCCTCACCCAGCGCCTCGCCGTGGTCGGAGGTCACCACGACGATGGTGTTCTCGGCCAGGCCCAGCCCGTCGAGGTGATCGAGCAGGGCGCCCACCTCGGCGTCCACCGTGGCCACCGCGCTGTCGTACATGAGGCTCACGGTGCGGAGCTCGGCGTTGCTGAGCTCGGAGCGCCACTCGCCGGGGCCCGGCCGGTTGACGACGAAGTGGTCGCCGGAGGAGACGAGCCCGTCCCACGGGCCGGTGACCAGGTCGAGCTCGAAGGAGGCCGGGGTGATCCCCGCCGCCCGCGCGAGCCGCCGGAAGTGGGGCTGGCGCCGCCGGTGGGGCGCGTGGGTTTCGTAGGTGTGGACGAAGAGGAAGAAGCGCCGGTCGCGGTTGGCGTCGAGCCAGGCGCGGGCCGAGTCGAAGACCCAGGCGACCTCGTTGCGGGAGTCGGGCTCGTCCCACGCGGTGAAGCTGTCGAAGCCCTGGGCGAAGCCGAGGGACGGGTGGAGCACGCCGCCCCCGGTGAAGGCCGCTGTGGTGTAGCCTGCCCGGCGGAAGACCTCGGCGCCCATCTCCAGGCTGTCCGGCGCGCGGCCCCACCAGTTGAAGCCGTGGCGCAGGGCGTCCAACCCGGTGAAGATCGAGGCGTGGGACGGCAGGGTCCACGGCGCCGGAGCGACCACGTTGGCGAAGCGGACGGCGGAGGACGAGGCCCATCGATCCATCCGGGGTGAGGTTTCGAGGCGGTGGCCGTAGCACGAGAGGCGGTCGGCGCGAAGGGTGTCGAGGAGGACGATGACCACGTTGAGGGGCGGATCACCGCGCCGCGGCGCGAGGATCTCGGGGTTGCCCCACACGGGCAGGCCCAGGGCCGACTCGCCGCCGGATTCGGTCTCGGTGCTGAGGGTGAAGGTGACGCGACGGCCGGCGTAGGCGGCGAGGTTCACCCCGAGGTCGAGCCACCGGTCCTGGCGGTGGACGGTCTTTTCGAGGAGGATCGCCGGCGGGCCGCCGTCCGCTTCGGCCGTGATCCGAAAGGTGGTGGGACCGCCCGGATTCCGCTGCAGGCCGCAGCTCGTGTTGAGAGCGGCGCCCTCGGGCACCGTCACCGTGTGGCGCCAGGCCGCTCCCGGCGGCGCCGGCAGGGCGTTGCGCGCCGATCGTCCCAGCGAGATCTTCCACGGACGGCTGGAGATCTCGGCGGTCTTCGCACTGTCGAGCTCCCAGCGGAACAGCCGGAACGCCTGAAGACGGACGGGTCCGTCTCCCACCGGCGACGGATCGATGCGAAGCGACCGGAGCGGGCCGCGCCAGGCAGGGTGGTTGCCCACGTCGAACCGGTAGCGCACGGCGCCCGAGGCCGTCGCCCGGCTCGAGCTCGGGCGCATCATGCGGCTCATGTCGAAGCGCTGCCGGGGCCCCGCCCAGAAGAGCTGAGTTTCGGCCGGGCCGGGATTGTCGATCTCCACTTCCACCGCGGCGATCGTGTCGGCGTCCAGCTCGACGTCGACGGCGACCCACGGGTCTGCGCCGTCGCGGGCGAGCGCGAGTCGACCTTCCTCGAGGCCGAGGATCCGCAGGTGGTGGCTCCGCCACCCGTCCAACGACTCCGTCGGGGTGGGGAGGAGGTCGGCCTCGAAGCGGGTAGTGGCGATGTCCGTCGCCGCGAGGTAGGTCTCGGGGTCGTCCGCGATCCAGCGGGCAACGACGTCGCCCGTCGGGGCCGTCGCGGGAGAGCAGCCGAGGACCGACAACGCCGCCGCCGCGGCGAAGCTGCTCAGACGGCGAAGGTTGAATCCGATCACTCCCAGATCTTACCGCTTTCCTGGAGGACGTTTGCACGCCGGAAGGGAACCGCGTACCCTGAATTTCACGGGGGATTCGACAGTGAACGACGCCAAGCAGCCAGGATCGGGTGGAGTCGCCGGCGAAGCTCCCCGCCTCGAGGACCGGCTGGTGGAGCTCGACGCCGAGCTCGGCCAGCTGCGCCAGGCGGTGGCGGATCTCTCGGCCCAGAACATGGACCTGAACAGTCAGTTGGACCGCCTGATCTCCAGCTGTGAGCGGCTGGTGGCCGGCGGCGGCTCGGACGGCGAGCCGATCCGGAGAGCCGGCGGCCTGCAGCGAACCGCATCGCTGATGGAGCGCGCCGCCCGCAAGGCAGTGCGGGGAACGGTCGGGGTGGCCCGCCGTCTCACCGGGAGC
>JAZBOQ010000171.1:0-2390 GCA_036351195.1 Thermoanaerobaculales bacterium
AAGACGTTCCTCGATTCGGAGCTTCTCGCCGCGAAAAAGGTCATCGAGGCAGTCCTCTCGGACCGATCGCATTTGGCCAGGACTGTCGCGTACGATGGCGTTGTCCGACCCGATTACGCGTTCATTTTCGGAACCAACTTCCTCCTCTCACCGGAAATGACCAATGCCGGGACCTTCAAGTACCGCCTCGTCCCCGGTACGACCCCGGGGAAGTTCGTCGTCGATGACAAGAAACACGACGTGCCGGTATTCGGAGCCGGTGGGACCATTTCGTTTGTGAACCAGTCGGAGCAGACGCTCCGGGTGTCCTTCAAACAGAGCAAGATCGACAAGATGAGCGAGCCCGACAAGGAGGCCGCGTCCACGTTTCAATTGCCAGTGGTCGGAGACAACGTTCCTGCTCTCGTTCTCGCCCCGGGTTATGCAGGGTCGGTGACGACATACCCTACCGACGAGAAGGACGAGATCTACGGTTATCACGTCAACATCGAGGTTGATGAAGGGGACGACGACTGGGACGAGGCGCGTGGGGGCGGCAACGGGCCCGACATGGGCATCAACAACCCCTGATCCCCCGGAGTTTTTGGAGGTTGAGCGGGCGGGGAGCGAAGATCCCGGGTGAATCCGGTACCGGGCGGCCCGCAGTTCAGGGACTGCCGCGCTCGCCATGCCGACTCAAGGCGTCGGCGTCTGTGTCGCGTCGTTTGCGTCGGATCCGAACCTGACGATCTCGTCGAAGTCGGTCCAGCCGTCGCCGTCGGTGTCGTCCCATACGCTGTCGTCGTCAGCCCTGACTGTCGCCCACAGCGTTGTCGGAGGTCCCACCCACAACCCCGTTCCGTGGTCGTAGCCGCCGACCGTGGTCAGGGTTTCTTTCAGCCATTCGTCGAACGGACGAATCCGCGGGCCGTCGTTCGGGTCGAAGACGTAGACCCACTCACGGTTCAGCTCGGGGTCGACGCAGTAGCCCATCACCGTGTGGTAGTGGTCGGATGCCCTGGCGATCATCGGCCGATCTGCGTCAATCCATCCTTTAATGTGATCGAAGCTGACCGCAGGGGTGTCCGTGCCCTCGAAGGCGGCCGCAAAGCAGAAGTTCGGCCCGGTGACGTAGGGGTCACAATGATCCGGCTCGGGATCGCGAAGAAACCGGCGATTGGGGATCTTGAAGACCCACTTGAGGACCTCGGTGACCTCGTCGTTCGAGATCGGTTCGCCGTGGCATAGACCCCCGACGTCCGGCGGATAGCTCTTGCACAACTGATAGGCGATCCGATCCTGACTCAAGCACGTGTCATAGGCGGAAGCCAGCATCGAAACCGTCGCCTCCGCGCAGTACTGCAACCCGTGGTCGCACAACTTGCTTTGAGTCGGGATGCCGAGGCCGAGCGCAGAGTGGAGAGCGATCGGGACCGAGACGAACGAGCCGGGCATGAACTGCACCACATCGGCCGGATTCGGCCTCTTTTCCTCGCACGTGACCCACGGGAGGTCGTCTGCGCACACCGTGTAGGAGGTCAGCGTGCGCGGGGACCCAAAGGTGGCGCAGTGAGGCTGGGGTGCGTTCCGGAGACAGTATGACTCGTCGCTGGTCGCACATTGCTGTCCCTGCCCAGGATCATGCCCGCAGTGGAGAAAGCTGTCCTTCCGCTGGAACTTGAACCGCATCGAGTCGATTGTGTTGCACTCCAGTTCGTCGGAGCATCGTGGGGCCATCAGCCAGCGCAGGGCGTCGATCCCGTCACCCGGGAGCTCGGGATTGCGGAGACGGGGCAGGTGCCAGTCGCACCTGGTTTCGACCGCGGAAAAGGTGTGCAAGGCGCCGAACGCGCTCCTCGACCCACCCGAACTCGCCGCCACCCGGTAGTACCAACGGGCCTGCGAAATCCGCTCTGCCAAGCGAAACGAGGAGGAGGTGAGCCGCGCGGTGTAGACGTTTGATCGAAACGTCGGGTCGCGAGAGACCTGGATCTCGAACTCATCGTCCATCTGACGCCTTGCCCAACCGACCGAAAACGAGCGCGTCCCGACGGTCGCGTCGGCCGGCAGCGTGAAGACCTTCGGTTTCGGAACGGGGTTGCCTCGGCCGCGGCTGCGTTCATCGGGGTCGAAAACTACCCACGCATTCGGGTCGCTCTCCAGGCTGCCCGGGTAGAGCCCGATCGACGCACCCGGCGCGAGAACCCTGCCTGCCACTGATGCGCCGAAGCTCTCGGCCAGACGGACGTATCGACCCTCGGGCCAGAGGCTCGATCTGTTCGCTTCGCTCCACGGCAGGCCCGGTCGTCCCCACGAGACGTAGTCGACCGGAACCGGGCGGGGTGCATGGGCGGTTCCCGGATCGTGTGACAGGACCGCCTCGCCTGATGATGTCCAGTGTTGGACGGCTG
>JAZBOQ010000172.1:0-2155 GCA_036351195.1 Thermoanaerobaculales bacterium
CAGTTGTACCATCCTCTCCCTTTCCCTCTCTTTCTCCCACTCCCTTGTGATGCCCGGGCAAGGGAGACGGAGAGGGAGACGGAGAGGGAAAGGGTCGGACCTCACTCCCCCGCTGCCCGCTCCGCGTCCACCACCTTTTTGAAGTATGTCCAACTGGTTTCGTTGGGACGGTCGTCGTCCACCGGCGGCGGCGTGTTGTACCCGGGTTTGACCCGCATGAGCTCATCCTTGAGCACTGCCGGGAGCTCGTCCCAACTCGCCAGACGTTTGCCCGAGCCGTTGTAGATCATCTGCCCGGCGCGATCGCCCATCTTCATCCACGGCAGCCACTTGGAAACCCGGGCCCAGGAGACGTGGGTGCTGTTGCACCCGTCGATGGAGGCGTCGAGGAGCTCGGCCTCGTCGAAGAAGAAGTTGAACATCTCGATGGCCTGGTAGGTTCCACCGACGTACTCCTGGTAATCGCCCGCCAGGGGGTTGGTATAAAAGAGCGGAACCTCGAAGCTGAACCAGCCGCGGCCGTCCTTGAAGGTGGCGGGGAAACGGAACGGGCCCCACTTGCTCTTCTCGAAGTTGGGGTACTTGGAGTTCACCGGATCGTTGAAAATGTGGACCACCTCGAGCTCCTCGTCGGTCCACGGGTTGGTCCAGCTGTGGATGATCTCACCGGTCTTGGGATCCTGATAGATGAGGGCCTCCTTCGAGACCATCCGGAATCCGTAGCCCTTTTCGGGGTCCTCGAGGACCTGGCAGGTCCGGGTGTTCATGGCCTGGTACTCGAAGAGGAGCCTGTCTTTCTCACCCGGTACCCGGCTGTAGACCCTACCGCTCCACCAGTAGGTCGCGGGCGCTCCCTCCTTGAGGTTGCAGACGATTTTCTGCATCGCCTTGACGGCGTCCTTCGGGTTCGAGAGATCGAGGGTGTCGCCGGCAATTGCCGGGGTTGATGAAAGGAACACGGCGCACACCACGAGCAGGATCAGTCTCTTCATTGGTTTCCTCCGTAAATCTTCCGGTCCGGTAGGTGTTCAGACGCGTCCGGATCGATCCCGTTCCCGATCCCGGTCCCGAGATGGCGTTTCGGGATCGGGATCGGGATAGGGATCGGGATCGGCAACGACTTCAAGTTGCTTCGTCTTTCGTCAGTCCGCTTCCGGCACTTTCGTCGCTCCACTCGCAATCATCGCCTCGATCTCATCGTCACTCAGGCCGTTATCCTGCAGCACCTCGATCGAGTGCTCGCCGAGACGCGGCGGCAGTAGCCGCACCGAGCCCGGGGTCTCAGAGAACCGCGTCGGCACGTCGGGCAGCCGGATGGTGCCCTCGGTCGGGTGCTCGTAGGTCTTCCAGAAGCCGGTTGCCTGAAGGTGGGGATCCTCGAGCAGATCTTCGAGGGTGTTGACGATCATGGTCGGCACCGGGGTGGGGGTCAGAATGTCGAGCCACTCCTGGGTTGTCTTGGAGGCGACCATGACCGAGACCTCGCGGTAGACCTCGTCGATGTTCTTGAGCCGCGAGACCAGACTCGCGAAGCGCTCATCCTCGATGAACTCGGGCCGGCCTGCAGCCTTGCAGAAGATTTCCCAGTGTTTGTTGAGGTAGGGCAGGATGGCGATGTAGCCGTCCTTGGTCTGATAGGGCCGCCGGTCGGGGCTCAGCAGCCGCGCATAGCCCATTTCGCCGGCGGGAGGCTCGAAGGCGCCACCATAGAGGTGCTCGGCCATGACGTAGTTGACCATGGTCTCGAACATGGGCACCTCGATCTGTTGGCCGATACCGGTCTTCTCACGGTGATAAAGCGCCGAGGTCACCGAGTAGACGACCGCCATGGCAGTGGTCTTGTCGGCGACGATGACCGGCAGGTAGCTCGGGTCGGCGCCCGCCCGTGCCTTGAGCATGGCGATGCCGCTCGCCGCCTGGATGGAGTCGTCATAGGCCGATTTGTCGCTGTAGGGTCCATCCGCCCGATATCCGTATGTGGCGCAGTAGATGATCTGGGGATTGACCTTTCGAACCTCTTCGTACTCGAGGCCGAGACGCTTGATCGCCGGTGGACGGAGGTTGTGGACCACCACATCGGCGGTCTCGGCCATCTTGAGCAGGGCGGCGCGGCCGGACTCCTGTTTGAGATCGAGGACGATGCTTTGCTTGTTCC
>JAZBOQ010000173.1:0-11955 GCA_036351195.1 Thermoanaerobaculales bacterium
ACGATTCACCACAGAGACACAGAGGCACAGAGCCATCGCACGGAGAAACCGCAGATCACGCAGATCAACGCAGATCTCTTCGCTCAACCCGTCGCAAGCGCGAAGATGCGAAGACGCGAAGCCTTCACGAAGCCATCGCCATCAAAGCCATCGCGGGATTTCTTGGGTGGGCGACGGTTGAACGCAAGGGCGTTCAAGAGACAGCCGCCCCATCAAGAGATGACCTCTGTGTTTCTCTGTGCCTCTCTGTGTCTCCGTGGTGAAAAAACCACGAACGCTCCACAGATCGGAGCCAATCAATGACTCAAGCCGCCAAGACTCCTGCCAAGAGCCCGGGGACCGCAACGGGCTTCGACCCGAGGATCGTGGTGTTCGCCTGCAATTGGTGCTCGTATGCGGGGGCGGACACCGCGGGGGTGTCGCGGATCCAGCACCAGCCGCACTTCCGGATGATTCGGGTC
The DNA here is from genome assembly GCA_036351195.1 of Thermoanaerobaculales bacterium. Taxonomy (GTDB): domain Bacteria; phylum Acidobacteriota; class Thermoanaerobaculia; order Thermoanaerobaculales; family Sulfomarinibacteraceae; genus JAHECW01. The sequence goes on from JAZBOQ010000173.1 coordinate 462, forward strand.
ATGTGCTCGGGGCGGGTCCAGCCGGCCTTTGTGCTGCGCGCGTTTGAAAAAGGCGCCGACGGGGTGCTGGTTTCCGGATGCCACTTCGGTGACTGCCACTACATCTTCGGCAACGAACGCGCCGTCGAGCAGTTCGAGAAGACCAAAAACGTGGTCAAGATCCTCGGTATCGAGGACGAGCGGATCCGGCTCGAGTGGATCTCCGCCGCCGAGGGTGGCCGTTTCGCCGAGGTGATCAACGAGTTCACCGATCAGGTCCGGGCGCTGGGTCCGAGCCCCTTTGCACGGGAGGACGCCATCGAGGAGATCGAGGTCCCTGAGGGCGGGCCGTGCCTGAGCGGGGAGCACGGGCCGTCGGACGCGGACGCGGACGCGGGCACGGACGCGGGAGGTAACTGATGCAGCAACTGGCCAAAGACACCAACGCGTGGGCCTGCTACGACTGCGGCAAGTGCACGGCGACCTGTCCCATCTCCCGGGTGGGCGCCGATTACTCGCCGCGCCGGCACGTTCTCGCCACCAACCTCGGTGAAGAGGGGGCGATCACCCGTGATCCCAGCCTCTTCGCCTGTCTGACCTGCTCGCTCTGCGATTCGCGCTGTCCCGCCGAGGTGGCATACACCCCGCTGGTTCAAAAGCTCCGCGAGCAGGCTTTCGACGCCTCGATCAAACCCGAGTGCCCGCACGGTGGGGCGCTGCAGTCGGTGATGCGGATGATGGCCTCCGGAGGCGCCCAGCAGGACCGTCTGGGGTGGCTCGACGACGAGCTGAAGACCGAACCGAAAGAGGGCGAGGTTTTTTTGTGGACCGGTTGTACGGTCTACTACGACGCGTTCTTCCCCGAGTTCGGCCTGGCCACCGTTGCGGGCACCCGGGCCACGGTGAAGGTGCTCAACAGCCTCGGAGTGACGCCCGTGGTCTCGGCGGACGAGCGCTGCTGCGGCCACGATCTTCTCTGGAACGGCGACCGCACGAGCTTCGAGGCGCTGGCGAAGCACAATGTCGAGCTCGTCAAGGCGAGCGGCGCCGACGTGGTGGTGACGCCGTGTGCCGAGTGCGCGCGCACCTGGCGGATGGACTACGAGCCCTTCCTGGACGGCGCCAAGATCCGGGTGCAGCACCTCACCGAGTACCTGGTCGAGCGCGGTGGTGACCTCACGCTGAAGAACGGCTCGGCCACGAAGGTCACGTTCCAGGACCCTTGCCGGCTCAGCCGGCACCTGGGCGTGGTGGACGCGCCGCGCGAGGTCCTCGACCAGGTGCCCGGAGTGGAGCTCAGCGAGATGAGCCGGAGCGGCGCACGAGGCGCCTGCTGCGCCGGCGGCACGTGGTCCAACTGCGACCGGTTCGCCAAGCAGATCCAGGTGGGGCGGTTGCGTGAGGCCAAGGCCACCGGCGCCGACGTCCTGGTGACAGCCTGCCCCAAGTGCCAGGTCCACCTGGCCTGCGCGATGAAGGACACGAATATCGGGAATGAGATTTCCATCGAGATGCGCGATGTGGCCGAGGTGGTCGCGTCGGCGCTCGATTGACAGTTCGAAGGTGAGAGGGCGTGCCGGATGAAAAGCTTGACGATCTCGAAGCTTCAGCACCAGAAGAAAGAAGAAGCGAACCACGACGAGGGCCACGCTTTTTCGCAGGAGCCGGAGACCGAGAGACGTGAAGAGAAATCCGGCGAAAGCCACTCACCTTGGGATCGCGAAAGGGAGAGTATTGATGGCAACTCTCGACAAGGACGCCGAACTTCGCATCGGGGTATTCGTCTGTGACTGCGGACTCAACATCGCCGGTGCAGTGGACACCGCGGCGGTGTGCGATTTCGCGAAAACGCTCGACGACGTCGCCTGCGTAGTCCGCAACAAGTACACCTGCGCCGACCCCGGCCAGAACGAGATCAAGGCCGCGGTGGCCGAGCACCGGCTCAACCGGGTGGTGGTGGCGTCGTGCACCCCGCGGCAGCACGAGCCAACCTTCCGCCAGTGCGTCCTCGAGGCGGGGCTGAACCCCTACCTCATGGAGATGGCCAACCTCCGCGAGCACTGCTCGTGGGTGCATCCGGGTGACTGGGACGGGGCCACGGACAAGGCCAAGGATCTGGTTGCCAGTGCGGTTGCGAGGGCGCGTTTCCTCGAAGAACAGGAGGAGATGGCCGTACCGGTGACCGGACGGGCGCTGGTCATCGGTGGCGGGGTCTCGGGCATCGAGAGCGCGCTGGAGTTGGCGAATCAGGGCCACCAGGTCACCCTGGTGGAGAAACAGGCATCCATCGGTGGGATCATGGCGCAGCTCGACAAGACCTATCCCACCATGGACTGTTCGATATGAATTCTCGGCCCTATGGCCATTGATGCCGGTCGGCATCCAAATATCGAGCTCCTGACCTACTCCGAAGTCGAAGAGGTTTCCGGTTACATCGGCAACTTCACAGTGAAGATCCGCAAGAAGGCGCGCTATGTCGATCTCGATCTGTGCAACTCGTGCGGCGAGTGCGCCAAGGTCTGTCCCCAGGTGGCGCCCGACGAGTACCAGATGGGGCTGTCCTCGCGCAAAGCCATCTACATCCCGTTTCCGCAAGCGGTGCCGTGCTCCTACATCCTGGACATGGACAACTGTCTCGGGAACAACCCCATCGCCTGCGGCAAGTGCGCCGATGTCTGCGAGAAGAAGGCCATCGACTTCGACGACGCCGACGAGATCGTGACCCGCGAGGTGGGGGCCGTCGTCGTGGCCATCGGCCTCGACGTCTACGACCCCACCGAGATGGACGAGTACGGCTACACCCGTTTTTCCAACGTCATCACCTCCATGGAGTTCGAGCGGCTGATCTGCGCCGGCGGGCCCACCGCCGGTCACTTCGTGCGGCCATCGGACCAGGAACGACCCAAACGCATCGGGTTTATCCAATGCGTCGGTTCGCGCAACCCGAAGATCGGCAACCCCTACTGTTCGAACATCTGTTGCATGAACACGATCAAGGACACCCTGCTGCTGGCCGATCACTACCCTGATACCGAAAACTACGTCTTCTACCAGGACATCCGCGCCTTCGGCAAGGACTTCGAGAACATGTTCCAGCGCTCCAAGGAGGCGGGCACCCGCTACATCCGTGGGCTGCCCGGCGACATCGAGGAGGATCCGGAGACCGGCACCCTCATCCTGACGGTGGAGAACACCACCTCGGGCAAGCTCGAGCGCCACGAGCTCGACATGGTCGTGCTCTCCGTGGGAGTGATCCCGGCGTCGGACCGCGACAAGATGGCGGGTCTCTTCACTCTGTCGAAGACCTCCGACGGTTTCTTCATGGAGTCTCACCCGAAGCTCAAACCCGTCGATGCTCCGACTCGTGGCGTCTACTTTGCCGGCTTCTGCGAGTCCCCCAAGGACATCAAGGACTCGGTCTGCCAGGCCGGGGCGGCGGCGTCGCGGGTGGGCGCCCTGCTCAATGCCGGCGAGATCAAGATCGAAGCCATCACCTCGGTGATCGATCCCGAAGCCTGCGCCAAATGCGGCATCTGCGCCTCGGTCTGCCCCTACGGCGCCATCAACTGGCAGAAGAAGGAGGTCGCGACGGTCGTCGAGGCGGCCTGTGCCGGTTGCGGCGCCTGTGGTGCGGCCTGCACCTTCGGCGCCATCACCATGCGCCACTTCACCGACGACCAGCTCGTCGCCCAGGTTCGCGCCACCCTGGCTCGGCAGCCCGAGGACAAGGTCTTTGTCTTCGCCTGCAACTGGTGCTCCTACGCCGGCGGCGACATGGCCGGAATCTCGCGCATCACCTACCCGTCGACAAACCGCGTCATTCGCACCATGTGCTCGGCGCGGGTGTCGGAGGAGATGGTTCTCGAGGCCTTCCGCTGCGGCGCCCCCGTGGTGCTGGTTTCGGGCTGCCACTACGCCGACTGCCACTACATCAGCGCCAACCGCCAGACGGTGAAACGGGTCCAGAGACTGTGGAACAAGCTCGAAAAGGCCGGCGTTCGGCCCGAGCGGCTCCAGCTCGAGTGGATTTCCGCCGCCGAGGGCCAGAAGTTCGCTCACGTCATGAAGCAGATGGAGGAGAAGCGCCAGCTCGTGACCGCGAAGGAAATCGCAGAGACTCGCGAGGCGCTGAAGCCGAAGCCGAAGAAGAAACGCGCAGCCAAGACCAAAGCTGCGCCGAAGAAAGAAGCAACCGCGTGATCCAAACACTCGTTCTTTGCAATTCTCGGCCGGGGTTTTCTATGCGGCGACTTCCGGACTGGGGGTGGCTTGGAGGAAAACCACGGTCGAGAATTGCAGATAGGGAGAGTTGAATAATGGCGACTGTAACGATGGGTAATTTCCGCTGCATGATGTGCGGACACGAGTACGAAGAAAAGGTGGTGAAGGGCGAGGACGTGGAACGCTCCTGCCCCAAGTGCCGCTCCAACTCCATCCGGCATCTGAAAAGGAAGAAGTGATGGCGAGGCACTCGCCAGGTTCAATTCTCGCCCGCGGTTTTCCCCCTTGGGCGTTTCACGTCTCGTATCGCGTTGGCGGGAAAAACGCGGGTGAGAATTGAAAAGGTGGTCACGATGACGAAACAGGACGACGACGACATCGTTCGTGTGGATTTCGCCTTCAAAAGGACTTTGGCGCAAACGGTCGAGGGCGACCTGGCGAACTTCTGCTACCAGTGCGGGGCGTGCGTCGGGGACTGCCCGGCGACCATGTACTCCGACGACTTCAACCCGCGGGAGATCATGCTCAAGGTGCTCTACGGCCTCGAAGGCGAGCTCCTGGGCGAGGACTCGGTGCTGTGGGAGTGCACCAATTGCTACGCCTGCCACGAGCGCTGCCCGCAGCAGGTCAAGCCGGTGGAGATCATCATCTCGCTGAAGAATATGCTCGCCGCCAGGGGCCTCGCGCCCGACCCGGTGAACAAGGTGATCCACACCTTCGAGACCACCGGCCGTACGGTGCCCTACAGCCCGGCCATCGACAAGCAGCGGGCCAAGTTCGACCTGCCGCCCCTGGGGGAGGTGCCGATGGACGAGATCCAGGCGCTGCTCGAACCGGCTGAGGAGGTCCCGTCATGAAACGCTTCGCCTTCTTCCCCGGCTGTTTGATTCCGGCGCGCCACCCGGGAATGGAGTACGCCATCCGCTCGACGCTGCCCAACCTCGAGTTGCAGCTGGTGGATCTCGAGGGCGCTTCGTGCTGTCCAGATCCGATCTACTTCAAGTCCAAGGACAAGCTGTCGTGGCTCGCGGTGGCCGCGCGCAACCTCTGCCTGGCCGAGGAGAAGGGCCTCGACGTGGTGACCAACTGCTCCGGCTGCACCGCCACCCTGTCCGAGACCTGGCACATGCTGCACGAGGACGCGGAGCTCAAGGCCCAGGTCAATGAGCGGCTCGCCCGCATCGGCAAGGAGTACAAAGGAACCTCCCGGGTGCGCCACATCGCCACCGTGGTTCGGGACGAAGCGGGCTACGACGCCGTCAAGGCCTCGGTGACCCGGCCGCTGGAGGGTCTCAAGGTGGCCATCCACTACGGCTGCCACCTGCTCAAGCCGTCGAAGATCATGAACGTGGACAACCCCGACGATCCGACCATTCTGGAAGATCTCGTGCGCGCCATCGGCGCCGAGCCGGTGCGCCACCGCAACTGGATCCTGTGCTGCGGCAAGGCCTGTCAGGACGAGGACGTGCCCAACAACATGATGCACGATCTGCTGACCAGCGTGCACGATGAGTCTCCCGACATCCTGGGGATGATCTGCCCCACCTGCTTCTCCCAGTTCGACCACGGCCAGATGAAGGTTGGCAAGCTCTTCGAGGAGGACTTCCACACCCCGCCGGTCTACTACTTCCAGCTCCTCGCACTGGCCCAGGGGATCCCCTACGACAAGCTCGGTTTCCAGAAGCAGCGGTTCAAGCCCAAGGTGCTGCAGCGCTACGACGAGCCCGCCGTGGCCTCCGCTCCGGCGTAGCGCATCGCAGCGTCGCAAGCGCGAAGACGCGAAGACACGAAGGCGCGAAGGGATTCACGAAGGCATCGCACCATCGCAGTTTTGGACGCGGATGAACGCGGATTGGAACGGATTACACGGATCCATCGCATTGATTGGCTGGCGCTGCCGGCTTGACGGCGATCGCGCACCCTCGTTGTTGTGCCAGCCGATATGGTCGTTTCGGGCAGGCTGGAAGCCTACCCCTACAAGGATCCGAGCGCCCTTGTAGCGGCAGGCATCCCTGCCTGCCGTTGTGCCGGTTTTCCTTGTCGTTTCAGGACCTGAGGACGGGTGTCTGCCTCCGATTTCGTGCGACGAAATCGCGTGCTGGATTCGGTGGTGGGAATCTATATTATTCCCACATTGTTGTTATCCCACAGACGTCGTATACTTGGGAGGGAGGTCACCATGCTGTCTGAGAAAGTGCTTCGTCCCGATTCGAAAGGGCGGATCTGCCTCGGCAAGCTGGCCGAAGGTGTCAGCAGCTTCCGGGTTTCGGTCGACGAGTGCCAGAGAATCGTGCTCGAACCCTACGCCGAGATTCCTGCAACTGAAAAATGGCTGTTCGAGAGCCCTGATGCTCGAGGATCGGTCAGGCGAGGATTGATGGACGCTGCCGAGGGGCGAGTCGCCGATCGTGGCAGCTTCTCCAAGTACGACGACGACTCCGACAGCTGATGCGCTTTCGCCTTCTCTTCACGCGCGAGGCTTCCGAAAACCTCGATTGGTTGGAGGCCGACCAGGGTCTTGCCAAGAGGCTCAAGGCAGTCCGCAAGGCGTTGGCCCTTCTCGAGACCAACCCGAGACACCCGAGCCTCAACACCCACAAGTTCACGTCGCTGCGGGGCCCCGGCGGCGAGGACGTCTTCGAGGCCTATGCAGAGAGCAAGACCCCAGCGGCTTACCGGATCTTCTGGATCTACGGGCCGGAGCAGGGCCAGATCACCATCATCGCCGTCACGAGCCACCCGTGAAGTGCCAAGCGCCTTTGGAGCGCCGGCGCCCTCGCCGGCGTCGCTATCGCACCGTCGCAACCACGAAGGCGCGAAGACTCGAAGGGCTTCACGAAGACATCGCAACGTCGCAGGCGAGGATCGTGCTTTGACGAGGGTGGTGCTTTACATCGATCCGTTGTGATTGATGGGTCGTTTTTCACCACAGAGAACACAGAGACCATCCATCGCAGAGGACACAGAGCATCGCATTTGTTGGGTGGCCCTGCCGGCTTGAGGGCGGTTTCACATCCTGATTGCGCCTCTGTCCGGTGTGCCCGTGAAGGGCAGGCTGGAAGCCCGCCCATACAACCATCGCAGCGTCTTTGTGGAGCTTCCAGCCTGTTTGAGTCGACATGCCGCGTGAGCTTCGGCGCGGTGGAACTCGTGAGGCCATCTCGTGAACGGGATTGATCCGGGTTGGATCGACGCTCAGATCCGCAGCGCCCTTGTCGCGCCGGCGCCCCCGCCGGCGATGGTGCGTTCCGGTGCGGGGTGTATTGGGTACCCGGGACGCGGGTAGCCAGCAGAACGTACCACCCGAAACATTGTTGACCGGTCGGGATCGAACGATGCAACGTGTCTCCGAACAATGTTTCAAATGGTACGCGCGCTCTCGGCAGGTGACGCGATGGGCGCGCTCGGGTGGGGGAGGCGCTGCTGACCGGGGTTCCCGAGACGCGAAGCGTGCGCAGGCACCACCGGAACTCCATTTCGGGATCGGGAACGGGATCGGGATCGGGACCGACCCGGGCCGGAGCTTCGTTCGGGTCCACAGCGCACTTGTAGAGCCGGCGCCCTCGCCGGCGATGGTGGCGTGACGACGAGGTTCGACTATCTCCCACAGGGATGTTGGTGTACCGGCCAACACCGCCGATCCAGGACGAGAGGAACGGGTGCCTGGCTCCGACATTGTGCGCCGCGAACAATGTCGCGTGCCTGGCATCCCCTTCCATCGCGCACCGGGTTTGTCTCGGTCAGGACTCGGATGTGATCCGGTGGACGACGGTGTAGAACGCTTCGACCGGATCGAGCGAATCCAGAGCGTCCACGACGCGGTCGAGATCCAGTCCGACGTAGTCGTGGACCAAGACGTTGCGGAATCCGGGAAGCGGTTCCAGTGCTCTGACGAGGTCGGCCTCGAAGCGCTCGTCTCGCGCCAGGTTGCGCACCGCCTGGGTGTAGTCCTCGAAGCGGTCGCCGCGTCGGGCGGAGAGCTCGCCGGCGATGTCGATGACGAGCTGGCAGATGGTGAGCAGCGAGAAGAGTACATCGTTGTGGAGGCTCAGATCCCTCTCGAGAGCGATCCGGTCGGGGACTCTGGATCGCAGATCGTCGAGGTGATCGAGGTGGAGCCGGAGCTCGGCGAGGCGTTCCACGAGATGGGTCATCGCGGCGCCAGGGCCTCGAGCTTGATTCTGCGCATTCGCTCGAGAAAGGGCTGGATGTCTGCGGCTCGAAGCTGGATGTCCCGGACGTAGGCGTGGTCGGCCTCACTGTCGCTGCAGTCAAGCCGTACACCCTCGGTGACGATCCGCCGACCGAGCAGTGGTGGCGCGTCGTTGAGCACGACGACGTCGATGCGTTCGCTTGAAGACGCTGCGCGGAGGTCGGCCGCGAGCTTCAACGACCGGTCGAAGCGGGCCTTCCTCGTGGGAAGCGCCGCATGGTCGAACAGAACGCCGATGTCCACATCGCTCTCGCGATGCGCTCTCCCTTCGGCATGGCTGCCGAAGAGGTAGACCGAGACCACGTCCGGATGGCCGCCGGCTTCAAGGGCCCTGGAGATGCTTTCAACGAGGTCCATTTCGGTGATTATCCCATCTCGGCTGCACAACGGGCAAATCGCGAGGGTGGGATGTCATCGATCCCGATCCCGATCCCGATCCCGAAACGCGCGAGATTGAACCACAGAGAGCACAGAGAGAGCACGGGGTGACACGGGGCATCGCAGCGTCGCAGGAGCAACCGGAGATCACGCAGATCAACGCCGATGACATCGCACCATCGCAGGTTTGGACGCGGATGAACGCGGATCGGCTCGGATTGCGCGGATCCATCGCATTGATCGAGTGGCGTTGCCGGCCTGACGGCGTTCGCCGCTTTCGATGATGGATTGACCCACGTTGTCGCGTCCCAATATTACGGACCGAAGAGCTCCTGAAGAGCTGACAGTACCTTGGTCTGGGTCGCCGTGGAGATGGCCCCGAGCCGCTTGACCAGGCGGGTCTTGTCCACGGTGCGGATCTGGTCGAGGACGATCTGGCCGCGCTTGCCCTTGAATGTGCACGGCACTCGGGTCGGGTAGGGTCTGCCCTTGGTGGTCATGGGCGCGACGATGACCGTTCGGATGTGGCCGTTCATCTCGTCAGGTGAGATGACGAGGCAGGGTCGGGTTTTGCGGATCTCGCTGCCCAGTGTCGGGTCGAGAGAGATGAGAAACACGTCGAAACGGCTGATCACCACTCCCAGTCCTCCTCATCCCACGTCGTCGAGGGCTCGGTGACGCGGTCCAGCAACGTGTCGTCACCGTACTCCTTCATGCGCGCGAAGGCGGCATCCCACCCGTCCCGTACCGAGGAGGGCGCACGGATGACCAACTCGTTGTTGTGCACAACCATCTCAACCTCGTTTTCGAGCCCGCACTGCTCGATGACGGGTTTCGGGATGCGGATACCGCGGCTGTTGCCGATCTTCACGAGATTCGTCTTCATATCTACAATGTAATTACATTGAGAGTGCGAGTCAAGGGCCGTCCGACTCCGTCGTTCCGGGCAGGCTGGAAGCCTACCCCTACAAGGATCCGAGCGCTCTTGGTGCGGAAGGCATCCTTGCCTGCCGTTGTGCCGATGTTCCTTGTCGTTTCGGGGCGGGAGGACGGGTGCCTGGCTCCGATTTCCTCCGACAACATCGAGTGCCTGCGCACCCCTTCCATCGCGCACCCGGTTTGTCTCGGTCAACCAGAAGGACAAAACCGCCAACAACCTGTCATCCTGAGCGAGCGAGTCTGCGAGCGAGTCGAAGGATCCCCCGTAGGAAGGAAGGGCGCCTCTCGTTGTTGCAGCGCCTGTGAGGTTTCGATCGATCGAGGATGCGCCGGGTGCCATCGATCCCGATCCCGTTCCCGATCCCGAAATGCGCGTGATTGAACCACAGAGGCACAGAGGCGGCACGGAGGGGCACAGAGGCACCGCACCATCGCATTTTTTGACGCGGATTTCGCGGATTGCACGGATCCATCGCATTGATTGAGTGGCGCTGCCGGTCTGTAGGTGACGGTGCACCCTCGTCGTGCTTGCGAGCCGGAGTGTTGGTTTCGGGCAGGCTGGAAGCCTACCCCTACAAGGATCCGAGCGCCTTTGGTGCGGCAGGCATCCTTGCCTGCCGTTGTACCGGTGTTCCTTGTCGATTCAGGACGAGACGGATGGGTGCCTGGCTCCGATTTCGTCCGACGAGATCGCGTGCCTGGCATCCCCTTCCAAGAATGTCGAAGATGGCACGCCCGTCCCAATGTGCTGGCGCGCTCGGGATGGCGAGATACTCCTGCCGGGCACAAAAATGGGATTATATACTAATCCCACATTGATATTTTCCCACATTCTCCATATGCTGGGGTGGGAGGTGACCATGCTGTCGGAGAAAGTGCTACGTCCTGATGCGAAGGGGCGAATCTGTCTCGGCAAGCTCGCCGAGGGGGTCAGCAGCTTTCGGGTGTCGGTCGACGAGCGTCGGCGAATCGTGCTCGAGCCCTACGCCGAGATCCCCGCGACCGAGAAATGGTTGTTCGACAACCCCGATGCTCGTGAGTCGGTGAGGCGCGGGTTGGTCGATGTCGCCGAAGAACGGGTCGCCGATCGCGGCAGCTTCTCCGAGTACGACGACGACTCCGATAGCTGATGCGTTTTCGCCTTCTCTTCACACGGGAGGCTTCCGAGAACCTTGATCGGTTGGAGGCCGACCAGGGTCTCGCGAAGAGGCTCAAGGCGGTCCGCAAGGCGCTGGCGTTGCTCGAGACCAACCCGAGGCACCCGGGCCCCAATACCCACAAGTTCGCGTCGCTCCGGGGCCCCGGCGGTGAGGACGTCTTTGAAGCCTATGCCGAGAGCAAGACCCCCGCGGCGTACCGGATCTTCTGGATCTACGGTCCGGAGCGGGGGGAGATCACCATCATCGCCATCACGAGTCATCCGTGACGGCCTCGCCGGCTCTTGCAGCGCTTGTGAGGTTTCGATCGATCGAGGATGCGCCGGGTGCCATCGACCCCGGTCCCGATCCCGTTCCCGAAACGCGCGTGATTGAACCACAGAGGCACAGAGGCGGCACGGAGGGGCACAGAGGCATCGCACCATCGCAGTTTGGACGCGGATGAACGCGGATTTGAACGGATTACACGGATCCATCGCATTGATTGGGTGGCGCTGCCGGCTTGACGGCGGTCGCGCAGCCTCGTCGATGTGCCGGCCAATCTCGCCCCGGTCTCCCAGCTTCGCGTTGTCGTCTGTCAGGTAGGGTGGGCCTTGGCCCACCGAGG
>JAZBOQ010000174.1:0-19066 GCA_036351195.1 Thermoanaerobaculales bacterium
GTCCGCCCGGTCGCGCTTCGCCCGGGCTTCGGCGAGCCACCCGGTTCGCACCTCGCGGCGCTCGTCGAACTGATCGACGAAGGGCTTGATGTCCAGCACCGGGGTGCCGTCGAGCATGTCGAGGTTCTCGATGGTGAGAATGTTGCCGTCGATGCCGATGAGATCGACGATGGACAGCCCGATGGGGTTGGGTCGTCGCGGCGCCCGGGTCGCGAAGAGACCGCGGGGGACCGTGTCGAGGTAGGGGACGACCTTGAGCTTGAAGCCCTCGGAACGGTGCAGGTGGAAGAGCACGTAGATGTGGGAGAAACCGTCGAGGTCGCTGAGTCCTTCGGCGTACTCGGGATCGAGCTCGATGGTGCCCCTGGCGCCCTTGGCTTTGGACGGTTGGATGGGGGTTCCATTCTGCTCGATGAACGGACTGTGGACGATACCGATCGGCTCGTACTCGATGATCATCGGCTACTCGCCGCCCTCCCAGTTGTCAAGAATGGCGTCCGCCTCGGCCACCGACTTGGCGTAGCGGGTGTCCTCGTCTTTGAAAACTCCACTGAGGAGGCGCTGGAACTGCATCAGCCCGGTCATCAGGCCTCCGGTAATGCGGACTCCCCGGCGGCGTCCGCGCCCGGAGACCAACTCCCCGCCCTTGGTCAGGGCTGCGGTGGAGCCGGGTGAACCGGGAACGAAGTCCGTGAGGTCGGTGACCACGTCGAAGCCGGGTTCCACCTCGGCCAGCGCGGCGGCCAGCTTCTCCATGGTTTCGGGTACGTCGCCCTTGCGGAAGAATCCGCCGAGCTTGAGGTAGAGACGGTTCTTGCTCTTGTCGACACGATACTCGAAGCTTCCGCTCATCTGCAGCCTCCGCGTGTTCCCTTCCAGGATAACGGATCGAGGTTCCTCGCGGACCGGTTTCGGCAGGCCCGCCACGCGGTCGGTGCAACAGATTGGTCAAAACCTACCGTTCTCGTGGGAATTGCTCTCGACAGCGCTTCGCTCGGGGAGTACCATCTCTCGTCGTGAAAGGGGATGCGTATGTTGATTGCTGTACCTTCTGAAAATCCCGGCGGTCTGGACGCCGTGATCTCCGAGCACTTCGGCCACTGCGGCGTCTTCACCCTGGTGACGGTTGAAGACGACACCATCGGTGACGCGACGCTGCTCGAAAACGTGGCTCACGAGCACGGGGGCTGCATGGGTCCCGTGATGTTGCTCAAGGACAACGGGGTCGATGTTCTGCTCGCCGGCGGCATGGGAGGTCGGCCGTTGGCCGGCTTCCAGGAGGTGGGCATCGCTGTTCACTACAAAGAGAACGCCGGGTCGGTCCGCGAAGCCATCGAGCTCTATCTCGGGGGCGGTTGCCGGGCCTTCGGCGAGGCGCAGACCTGCGGCGGCGGCGGCGGCGGATGCGACCACGATCACGACCATCAAGAACCGGTTCGCGAGCCCATCGAGGGTGTCAAGGACATCCGTGAGGGCCGCCTCATCACCCTGGACTTCGAGCTCGGCGACAGCCAGGGCAACGTCCTGGACTCATCGACGCGAGTCGGTCCCATGCGCTACCTGCACGGCGCCGGCATGCTGCTGCCGGCCCTCGAAAACGCCATCGCCGGCCTCGAGGAGGGAGCGACCAAGACTGTGGCCATCGACTGCGACGAGGCCTTCGGCCGTCGTGACGAGGCGCGGATCATCGAGGTGCAGCGCAGCCAGATGCCGACCGATGTCGGTGTCGGCGACATGGTGGCCGGGCAGGATGCCGGCGGCGCACAGATTCCACTGCGGATCGTTGCAATGGATGAGGCTACCGCAACGCTCGACGGCAACCATCCCTTTGCCGACAAGGACGTGGTCTTCAAGGTGACGGTCAAGACCGTTGAAAACGCCACCGCCGAGGAGATGGCCCACATTCGGGCGCACTGACCTCCGGAAGCCGGTCGCTGCCCTGGGCGCCATCCCGCGGGCGGGACGCCCGCGCCACAATCAGTCGAAACGAACAACGCCCGGGCCTCAGCCCGGGCGTTGCGCGTTGGGTCGCGCGGCGCGTCAGCCTGCCTCCGTGCTACTGTGTCCGGGCGAAAGCTCACAATCGGATCATTGTGCTCGATGAAACGACGACAAACGGAGGAGGAAGTGATGAAACGCAATCTGATGGTGATTCTTGTGGCGGGTCTTCTTCTTGGTGCGACGGGCGCTTGGGCGGATGGCGATCCCATCGAGAACGCGGTCAAGGCCTGTGAGGCCGAGATCACCACCTACTGCAGCCAGGTGACGCCCGGCGACGGCCGTCTGCTGGCCTGCTTCTTCGCCCACGAGGACAAGCTCTCGGGTCAGTGCCAGTGGGCCCTCTACGAGGCCGCGGTGGCCCTGGAAGAGTTCAGCATGGCCGTCACCCACCTCGCGGTGGAGTGCGAGGACGACCTGATGAAGTACTGCGCCGAGGTCGAGTTCGGTGAGGGCAGGGTTGGCACCTGCCTGCTCGAGCACAAGGACGAGGTCAGCGACACCTGCAAGCAGGCCATCGACGACGTCGGCCTCGAGATGGCCGACGACGAGTAGAGGCGCCACAGCTTCACCAGGCTTTCACTGAACGGGGTGCTGCGGCGTCGGCTCAGCCCAAGAGCTGCTCGACGAGCTCCTGGAGCTCGAAGATCCGGTAGGGCTTGCCGAGGAAGGCGGTGGCCCCGTCGGGAATCTCGTGGCCGACGCCGGTGTCGCCGGGGTAGCCCGAGCTCAGAATCACGGGAACACTGGGGTCGATCTCGGTGAAGCGCTTGAGGGCCTGGTGGCCGTCGAGGCGGGGCATCACCAGGTCGAGCAGAACGAGTCGGATTTCGTGGTGGTGTTGGGCGAAGACCTCAACGGCCTCGGCGCCGTCGGAGCATCCGACGGTCGTCAGGCCGATGGCCTGCAGGGCTTCCTCGGCAAACTCGCGGATGAAGTCCTCGTCGTCGACCACCATCACCAAACCCTGGTGATCTCGGGGCTCCCTTTCGGGCCGGATGATGTCGATGCTTGCCGTCGGTTCGCTGAGGGGAAGCAGCACCTCCACCATGGTGCCGCCGGCGGACGCGTTGCTGATCTCGATGGCGCCGCCGTGGCCGCGGGCGCAGCCGTAGGCCGAGGTCAGACCCAGTCCGGTGCCTTCCCCGGCCTCTTTGGTGGTGAAGAACGGGTCGAAGACCCGGGGGACGATGCTGGGATCGATGCCGGGGCCGGTGTCGGTGACGGTGATTCTCACGCACCCGATCGGCGCGTCGGAAAGTTCTGCGGCCGCCCACTCCTCCTGGGTGCAACGACGGGCGGCGAAACTGAGCCGGCCTCCCTCGGGCATGGCGTCGCGGGCGTTGATGGCGAGGTTGAGCAGCATGTTCTGAAGCCGCCCGGGGTCGCCGCGGACGGGGAGCACCTCGTCGGCGATCTCGTTCTCGATGGCGATCCGCTTGTCGATGCTGTGGGAGAGCAGCTCGACGACCTCGGTGATCATGTCTCGGATGTCGACCACCACCGATCGCACCGCGCCCCGGCGCGAGAAATCGAGCAGGGTCCGGGTGAGGCTGGCGGCCCGCTCCGCAGCGGTGACGATGTGCTCGGCGCGGGTGCGGTTCTCCGGGCTCATGTCCGAGGCGAGCATGAGGTCGGTGTGGCCCACCACCGCGGCGAGAATGTTGTTGAAGTCGTGCGCCATGCCGCCGGCGAGCTGGCCCACCGCCTGCATCTTCTCCGACTGGCGCAGGCGGGCGGTGATCCGCTCCCGCTCCTCTTCCATGCGCTCCCGGGTGGCCTCACCCTCCTCGAGGTGGGTCATGAAGAGGTTGAAGAAGTGTGCCAGCCGGCCGATCTCGGCGCCGGATCCGGTGGCGGCCCGCACCGAGAAGTCGCCTTCGGCGCCGCGCTGCAGCCGGCGGACCAGGCGCTCGATGGGTTTGGTGATCGTCGAGCTCACCGCGATGCTCAGGGGGATCAGCAGGAACAAGGTTCCCAAGGTGGTGGCGAAGAAGATGGTGCGGATCTCCACCAGCGGGGCCAGGTACTCGTCGCGGTACGACGACGCCACCACGATCCAGTCGAACTCCGGGAGGTAGCGGAAGACCGCCAGCTTTGCCCGATACTCGGTCTCCCCGGGGTTCTTCCACGAGTAGCTGATGGTGCCGTTGCGGGCGGCGCAGATGTCGCGGATGAAGAACCGGCCGTCGGCGTCGGTGACATCCAAGACGTTGTCCTCGAGAACGGGGTGCATGACGACGTTGCCGGCGCCGTCGATCACGAAGGGGTAGCCGGTCTCGTGGAAGCGCAGTGAGATGATCCGGTCGCGGAAGTCGTCGACCTCGAGGAGACTGGTGAACTCGGTGCGGTAGGACGAGGCCGAGATGATCCAGTCCCACGGTTCGAAGTACTCCATGTACAGAGCTTTTGGCCGGTCGGAGGTGTCGTCCGGGTTCTGCCACTCGTACTCGAGGTAGCCCTGGCGGCGTTCGATCTGGTCCTGGATGAAGTCGTAGCTGGAGAGGTCGGCGAGACGAAGGCCCTCCTTGGGGTGGACCTCGATGATGCCGCGGGTGTTCAGACAGTAGATGTAACCCGACTCCCCGATGCGGATGCGCAGCAGCATCTCCTCGGCCTGGCGGCGGGCCTCCTGATCGGTCATCAGACCGAGCCGCGCTTGGCGGTGGAAGTGCCCCGCAATCTCCAGCGAGGACCCGGCGATGGTGCGCAGGCGATTGCGGACGGCGGCCTGGGCGCTGGAGCGGACCAGCTCGACGATGGCGTCGGTGGTCGTCTCCATGTGCTTCTCGATGTCGCTCAGCAGGGTCTGGCGGACGATGAAGTAGACCGCCGCGCTGCTGATCAGGGCGACCAGCAACCACAGCGCGGAGTAGCTCAGCAGGAGCCTGTGCCGGATCTTCAGCCGCCCGAGCCATTTCCGGTCGGACTGTTTCGGGACGGTTTGTCTCTCCGTATTGGACATGACGTCCGTCCCAGTGTACGGCAATGCGGAGCGTGGTGGGCTGCTGTGGCTGTGTGGTAACGTCCCTCCGAGGGGGAGTCCGGCTCCCCGGGGAGGTGATATGTCCTCAATCCAGCGTGTGCTCGTGGCTGTCGCCGTTCTCGCCGTCACGATCCCCGCGTGGGGGAGGGACCGGGTCGAGGTCTCCGAGGACGGATTGGCGCGGGTCAAACCGGGCGCCGCGACCGCACCGGTGGGATCGAACCGCGATCCCGACGTCCCCTATCCCGCGGTCGCCGACTGGACCAGTCCGCTGCGGGTGCAGGTGGGCGGGCTCGCGGTGGCCGACGTCAACGGCGACGGTGCGCAGGACCTCGTGGTGGGCTGCTATCACTCCAGCTCCTACCCGCCCTACGACGACTGGGAGAACCTCATCTACCTCAACACCGGCTCCGAGCTCGAGGCGGCGCCGTCGTGGATCTCCGCCGACGCGCGGTCCACCGGCGACATCCGGGTGGCGCTGATCAACGACGATCCCTACCCCGACGTCTTCGCGGCCAACGGCGGGTTCGAGATGGCGCCCTCGGTGATCTACTTCGGCTCCGCCACCGGGCCGAGCACCACCCCGACCTGGTTCGCCTCCGACGTCTCGTGGACCAACTTCGCGGCGCCCTTCGACGTCGATCACGACGGCGACATCGACGTGGCCACCGCCAACCAGGGCAACTCGCAGGACGACCCCTACCGCCCTATGGCGCTGTATCTCAATGATGCCGGAACCCTCGCCACGACGCCGGCATGGCTGTCGGCGGAGACCTCGATCCAGGGCTTTCTGGCGTGGGGCGACATGGACGGCGACGGCTGGGAGGATCTGGCGGTGTCCAAGTGGTCGGGCTTCGAAAGCGGGGTCTACCGGAACGCCGACGGGACGCTGGAGACGACGCCCACCTGGACCACCGGCGGCACCGACTCCGACAAGGGAGTCGCCTGGGCGGACGTGGACGGGGATCTGGACCCCGACCTCGCCCTGGGCCACGACCCGACCCAGCTGTGGACCAACACCGCGGGGAGCATGGCGGTCACCTGGACGTCGGCCGCCACCTACCACGGCCACTCCGACCTGGCCTGGGAGGATATCGATCTCGACGGAGATCCGGACCTGGCGGAGGTTCACTTCTCCGACGGTAAAGCCCACATCTACCTCAACCGCAACGGCGTCCTGGACAGCGCTCCCTCGTGGACCTTCGATTCGCCGCACGTGGGCACCGCCATCGCCTTCGGGGACATCAACGGCGACGAGCTGCCGGACCTCGTGGTGGGCAACTCCGGCGATACCTCGCTCTGGGTTTTCTACAACACTGGTGATCCACCCATCTTCGTCGACGGGTTCGAAACCGGCGACACTACCCGGTGGTCTTCGACGATTCCGTAGACCAGAGTTTCCCAACGCCGTCGGAGCAGCGGTTTTCAAGGTTTTGCAACTCGACAAAGCAGTAAAGCAGTGCCTGGCACCTTTTTCAAAGCAGTAAAGCAGTGCCTGGCACTTTTTTTTGGGGGGGAAAGATTCCGAGGGACGCGGCGGTGCCGCGCCCCTCGGTTCGGTGGTCACTTTTTGATTTTCTTCTGCGCCGCCATCTGCTGAAGCTTTGCGGCCTTGTCGCGCAGCTCCGCCGCCTCGTCGGTGCGGCCCTGCTGCTCCAGCTCCTCGGCTTTCATCAGGATGGTCTTGGCCTTTTTCTCCAGCTCGATCTGCTTCTCGTAGACCTGTTTCGTGTGGATCTTGTCGTGGATCATGGCGACCTTCTCGGCGGAAGGCTCCGCCGTGATCCGGTCGAGGAGTGCGTCCTGCCCGACCAGCACGACCTCCGTCGAGGACAGGATCTTCTGACCGGCGTCGTGCTTGAGCTGCTGCATCTCTTCGTCCGAGAGGCCGCTCTCCTTGGCTTCGGTGACCTTGAGCTTGACCTTGTGCTCGATCTTTTTTCGATAACTCAGGCCCCGCACCACGTCGTATGCGTCCATGATGTCGAGCTCGCGGCCCTGGAAGGGGCCGGAGTAGGGGAAGCACTCGAGGAAGCGCTCGGTGTCTGAGAGGGTGACGGAGACGAGAAAGGCATTGCGTTCGGCGAAGGAAATCTCGCCGTCCGAGTCCACGTCGGCCGACGGATAGCGGGCGATGCGGGAGACGATCTGGGCGGCGTGGGCGTCGAGGGCCTGGTCGGTCAGCGTCTCGTGGGTCGAGGTGCCGGCCTGTACGCCGGTGGCGCCGGTCAGGGTGAAGGCGCCCCAGGCGATCAGGAACGCGGCGGCAGCCACCCTGCCGGCCGGCGAGACGGCCCTCCGTCCGGTTGAGTTGAGGATCATGTCGATTCTCCTTTCGAGGAAGCTCGGGTTGCCGGCCATGCAGGTGGACCAGCGGAACATCGGCGACGCGCCGACCGAGGACGCTGCCCGCAGGAGGCACCGGGCGTACGCACCGGGGCTGAGCTTGCCGTGACGGAGGGCCCATTGGTCACAGGCGTGCTCGCGGGCGGCGTCGATCCGGCGGTTGATCCAGGCGACGACCGGCCAGAAAAAGAAGAGCGCGGCGGTGGCCCACTGCAGGCAGCGCAGCGCGAGATCGCCCCTGCGAAGGTGGGTGATCTCGTGCACCACCACCGTCTCCAGCTCGTCCGGCCGAGACAGCTGGCGACGGGAGAGGACCAGAACCGGGTTGAGAACACCCGTGATCAGGGGTGCCGGGAGCTCTTCGGACACACGAACCAGAGGCGTCCGCCGCACGCCGAGGCGGCTGCAGACGTCCCGCACCAGGGCTTCGGTGCCCGGATCGACGCCGGGCAGCCGCGTGCAGTGGCGGATGAATCGGACGTTTCGGACCAGACGCTGGCCGCCGAGCAGGGCGACGACGCTGAGGTAGGCGAGGGCGACGGGCACCGGCCACCAGGGCCGACTGTGCTCATGATCCGCTCGGGCGCCGAGCTCCGCTCCGGTCGACGGGACCACGTCTCCGACGGGCTCCTCGGCCGTTACCGGCGTCGCGAACACCGCTCGCGATTCGTCGACCGCCCGGTCGACGAGGCTCGGCAGCGACCAGGCCCACTCGGGGCCCACGGGAAGCACGAATTTGACGAGGACCAGCGCCCAGAGGTTGGCGGCCACCGCCGGGCTGAGCCGGTCGCCGAGGACCCTGGTGACGGCCCAGGTCAGGCCGGCGAGCACCGTGCCGAGGACGATGGCCTGGGCCACCCAGCCGAGCAGCACCGACGCCGCGATGATGCTTTCAGGGCCGCTCATCTCCGCCTCCCGAGGGGTCCGACCCGTTGTCGGCGGCCTCTTTGCCTGCGATCTTGGCCTCGATGCGACGGACGTCCTCGGGTGAGAGCTCGACCTCGTCGGCCAGGTGGAGGACGAGTTCGCCGGCGCTGTCGTCAAAGACCGTGTGGAGGAACTCGGCGAGGCGCTGCTTGAGCACGTGGTCACGCCGCACCGCAGCGGTGTAGATGTAGGGCTGGCGGCTGGTGTCGACCTCCAGCGCACCTTTCTCGGCCAGGTTCTTCATCATGGTCATGACGGTGGTGTAGGCCGGCGGACCGGTGTCGTCCTCGGGGAGGTTCTCGAGCACCTGCCGGACCGTTGCAGAACCGAGCTTCCAGAGCGTCTTCATGATTCCGAGCTCCGCCGGGGTGATGTGCGGGTGCTGCGACATGCTGGCCTCCATTACTATGACAGTAGTAAAATTACTATCTGTATAGTAGATTGTCAAGCCCTCGGGGAAATCGACGTTGCCGTCACCCCTCGAGGGGTTCCAACTCCTTTGAACCCGCAATCGAGCTTCGTCGGTCGACTTCGGCTTCGAACCAGGCCAGCATTTCGGTCCGTGCGGCTTCCTCGGTGAGGGACGGTTCGATGAGGTCCGCAAAGTCGATGTACTTCACCTCGTAGAGGTAATCGATCAGAAGCTGCCAACCGAAATGGCGCCGGTCGATGAACGCGGTGGCCGCTCGCCAGGCATCTTCATCGAGCCAGAGGGCGACTCGTCGGTGCAGGTTGTTGTCGGGATCCGATCGCGCCGGCGCAATGTTTGCCTGGTAGTCTGCATAGCCTTCGGATTTCCACACGGGCATTCGCCGCGACTGTCGAAAGCCCAGCTCGGAAAAGACCAGATCGTGCGCGACCTCGTGGGCGATCGCCGCGGCCATCGATCCCTGCAGTCGCGAATGGCGTGGACTTCCGCCGTGTCTCACTCCTACCGCCTCTACTGTCGGGGCCGAAAAGAACGCGTTGCCGGCGACGGAGATGAGAAGCCCCTGCCCGGCGTGTCGTTTGCCCGCCAGCCTGACGAAGAAATGGAAGAGTCGCTGCGATTGGCAGACGAAGACCCGTGGCGGTCTCTCCCCGCGGTGAAGTTCCATCGCATCGACGCGTCGGCGGACGTCGTCAAGGACACCTTCGAAGCCGTCCGGAAGCTCGGCATCTGAGTAGACGCTGAAACCGACATGTTCGAGGTGGTGCGGGAACAGCGGGTAGGGGACGAAGAAGACGGCGAGGTAGAGACCGACCACGACCGCAATGGCCGCACAACCTCGCAGACACCATTTCGCCGCCGTGCGCACCGTCAACGTCGCCTCTTTTCTCGTCAGCTGGAAGGAGGTACGGACAACCCGGGTTCGGGTTCGGCGTTGGTAGTATGTCAACCGTACCGGAAGGGTGGCACCCGTCGTGTTCAGCCCGAGCTGACCAGATCCGCGAGATTCGGCGGCTCTGATGCGTCCTCGACCAGGAAAACGTGGCAGTTTTCGCAGTCCATCGGGATGGCGTGCTTGCCGTCGTCGGTGGCCATCTCGTCGTCGTGACAACGCCAGCATCCGGGGAAATCCTCGTGACCGATGTGGTTGGGATGGGTTTCCCAGTTGGTGTCCATCTCGGGGAATGCGATCCGGGCGTAGACCTGTGCGGCGAGATCCGAGCCGGTCGCCACCAGCTCGGGGGTGTTGGCCATGAAATCGGGATACTGGCTTTGGTAGTACTCGAGCATGGTCTCCCGAACTGTCGCGACCCCCTCAGCGTGGGTGGCGTACTCCGCGCTGACCGCCGCCTGGGCCTGTTGCTTGTAGAACGGGAGATCGATCAGCTCGGGGTGGGTCTCGAGCACCCAGTCCAGCGCCTTCGGCGGCGGGTGGAAGAGGTGCGTCGGTCGGTTGTGGCAGTCGATGCAGTCCATCACCCTCGCCTGTTTCTCGAGCTCGACCGCCGGCGGGAGCTCGTCGCCGTCTCGGGTGTAGGTTCGGACCTGTCCGTCGGCGGTGGTGAGCTCGACCCAGACGATCGAGTTGCGCCGGTCGTCGCCGGCGACGTAGCGGATGACGTTGTC
The DNA here is from genome assembly GCA_036351195.1 of Thermoanaerobaculales bacterium. Lineage (GTDB taxonomy): Bacteria > Acidobacteriota > Thermoanaerobaculia > Thermoanaerobaculales > Sulfomarinibacteraceae > JAHECW01. The sequence continues at coordinate 10,314 of JAZBOQ010000174.1, forward strand.
CGACTCGATGTGCCACCAGTGGATCCCGCCGTGACGGCCAAGATCGAGGCTCCCGCCGCCGGTCTTGAGCAGCATCACGGTGTAGGACGGCGTGTTCTGCTCGTCGGTGCGGTGCCGGACGATCGTCCTCAGTTTGTCGCCGTGGTGCTTGCCCGGCCAGTGGCACTGCTCGCACGTCTCGCGGGCGGGGCGCAGCGTTCGCAACGGTGTGCTCACCGGTCGGTGATAGGTGTTCAACGCGGTGTGCCAAACCTGCCTCAGGCCATCGAGCTTGGATTTGACGAACCAGGATGCGCCCGGGCCGATATGACACTCGACGCACGCAACCCTCGAATGGGGCGATTCCTGGTAGGCCGTGTGCTCCGGCTGCATCACCGTGTGGCAGGTCTCGCCGCAGAACGCGACGGTCTCCATCTTCTCTACCGCGATGAACGAGCTCGCGCCGAAGATGACGGCGTTGACGATCGTGAGTGCGAGGGCGATCATCACCACCCGGCGGATCTTCGGTTCGTTGAAGTCGAACACGGGAAATTCCACCCGGCCACGGGCATCGGCGCCCTCACGCCTGATTCTGCGTCGGCGCATCCACATCCCTGAGGGGATCAGCAGCAGACCCAACACAAAGAAACCGGGCATGACGACATAGCCGAAGATCCCGGCGTAGGGATTCTCGATCGCTCCGAAGATCTCCGCGATGATGAAGGTGACGATCACCACCGCGGAGATGGTGGTGAGGGCCACACCGGTCATGGTGACGAGATTATTTGCATGATTGAACAGCCGCGACAATATCCGATCGCGGCTCGGTGGTGTGGTCATGCTGCTCTCCTCTCGATGTCGCCGGTAGGGCGGGCTGTTCTCTGCAACGATTATTGCAGGATTTTGGTGCCTCCTTGCCGTGCCCCGGGCTGTGTGCGCCGCACAAGGACGTCCGCAGGCCGACGCCGGGATAGCCGAAACGCACCGTTTCCGGACGAGAACTCGCCAGACCCGGAGTTCGACGGCCGAATCCGTGTATGATTGTTCAAACAGTCCAGAACATCTTGCACGGAGGTCCTCATGGCGGATCGTCGACTCATCGCATGTGTCGTCTTCTTCGGCTTGGTTTCCTCGATGACGGGATCAGCGTCGGCCGATCTCTTCCTGGCAATCCGCAACTTCGACCGCGTTGATGTCTTCGCAGATGACGCCAGCAGTGACGACTCCCCGATCCGCAGTATTTCGGGACCGGTGACAACCCTTCTGAGACCCTATGGTGTTGCGGTGGACACCAAGAACGGCGAGCTCCTCGTCGTCAACGAGGGCGCCGACAGCATCCTCGTCTTTCCGATCGGTGCCGATGGAGACATGGCGCCCCTTCGCACCATCTCAGGGCCGGCCACGACTCTGGACAACCCCGTCGGCATCGCCGTCGATACGGTCAATGATGAGATCTTCGTGGCCAACAACTCCGCCTTCACTGTGGTCGTGTTTCCGCGAACGGCCGACGGTGACGTGGCGCCGATCCGCACCATCGAGGGTGGCGCTACCGGTCTGAGCTACCTGCGATTCGTTTTCCTCGACCTGATCCACGACGAGTTGTTTGTCGGCCACTACGCCAACCGGATCAGTGTCTTCGACCGGCTGGCGGACGGTAATGCGACGCCACGAAGGTTCATCGAAGGCCCATCCACAGGGCTCATGGGCCCCCGTGGTCTCTTCGTCGACCCGGTGCTTGACGAGATCATCGTCATGGATCGGGATACAGACGCAATCTTCGTTTTTGCTCGAGATGCGAGCGGCGACCAGGCTCCACTCCGCACGATCACTGGGGCTTCAACCGGGCTCGATGACCAGCGCGGTCTGATTCTGACCGGTGCTAACACGATCATGGTTTCGCCTCCGACCCTGACCTTCGACCGAAATTCCGACGGAGACGTTCCTCCTCTTTCTCTCCTGGATGGCGGCGAAGCTCGGGGCATCACCAGCTCGATCGCGTACCTCGGTGCCGGCAACCTCGCTGTCGAACCCGAAATCTTCTCGGACGGGTTCGAAACAGGGGATACCCAGGCATGGGATGGTTGTCCCGCGGCGACTCATCGGTGCGCCGAGGTTCCGCCGATCGGGTGGGACGGCCCGGCCGCGGTCCACATGGGAGATGCCGGTCTTCCGCCGCAAACCTGCACCGGCGATTATCCCGACATCGGCACCGTGGCGTTCACTGATTTGAACGTTCCGGCCGCGTCCTGTGACTGTCAGTGTGACGAGTTGACGGGAGCGGCCTGCTCGGGAACCGGCACGCTGAACCATTACCCATACAGTGGATGCGCGGGGCCGATGTCGTCGTGGAGTGTGACCGGCGATTGCACGAGCCTCGGATCGCCGTATCCCTCTGGGGATTATTGGACCTTCGACGCATCCACGATGACGGTGAGCGGAGGGTCCTGTCCGGCGAGCGTCATCGCAGACATCCCCGGGGCATTTCACGAAACCAGAGTGACACCCTGTGATGGGGCGGCAGCAATCGCTGGCTGCCAGAACGGGTTCTCGTGTCTACCGAATCCTGCTGCACCGTTCGACAGCGCTCTGTGTATCTGGCGGGTCGGTGACTTCGCCTGCCCCGCGGGCAGCGGCTACGAACAGCGTTCCGTGTATCACACGGATTTCGACGACACCCGGGACTGTGGAGTCTGCACCTGTGAAAGCCCCGCCGGCGACTGCATCGAGTCGTGGATTGAATTGACCGATTCTCCCAGTTGCAGCTCCGGGACGCTGCTCGGCGTGATCTTCGGGAACGGCTTTTGTGTTCAGGGGTCGCTGGGCCCATCGGCTCAGGCGGGCGCGTTCAACCCGGTGGCAACGGGTTCGTGCACACCCGCCGGCGGCGGTGTCGTCGGCAGTGTCGTGCCGACCGGTCCCATCACGGTCTGCTGCTCAACACCATAGGTTGTCCCCGTGACAATCGAGGTTCCGGGCTCTGGTTGCCATATGCTTCAGCTGAAGGCCGACCACAACGAGTAGAAAGCGATCCCGGCGAGGGCGACGGATGAGACGAGGAGCAGGTGTTGTCTCACTCTCGGTCCGAGGCGGGTGGTGGTGCCGACGAGCAGGATGAAGAGACCCAGACTGACGACCATCGTCGCGTAGAACGAAAGGACCAAGGCGGCCACGTGCGCCGGCGACTCGTCCCACGCCTCCAGGGCCAACGGGCCGAGGATGAGGCTCCATCCGAGGTAGGGTCCGGGGTTGACGATGTTGACCGCGACCGCCTGCAGCAGGGTGCGTGGGGCCGACTGGGCCTCCGGGGCCTCGCCGGCGCGGGCGTGGCGCCATTCACCCAGCGTCCGGCCGGCGAGGTAGAGAAAAACCAGGCCCCCGACGGCTTTCAGAAAGCTCTCGAAGCCGCGGGCGACGTTGTGCAGGACAACGAGGACGAGCAGCGCGATGGGGCCGTCGCTGATCACCGGGGCGAGGGCGGCCGGGAGGGTCCTTCGCCATCCGTCGGCGGCGACCCGGGCGATGAGGAAGGCCTGCAACGGCCCCGGTTGCGCCGCGGCCGCCAACGCGAATCCTCCGCCGATGAGCACGTACTCGAGCATGACTCGAAGATGGTACCGGAGTGCGGTCGGGATTCGAGGGCCGGCATTCCGTGGTGGCCTACACCGCCACCTGCTGGCGCCGGCTGCTCACTCGGCCGAAAGGCTACGACGGCCCGGTGCCCACCGCCGGCGACTGCTATCGCTTCTGTCTGAGCTCACCCCACGTCGACGTCGTTCTCACCGGTCCCAAGACCGTCGATCAGCTGCGCGAGAATCTCTCCGCCCTCGATCGAGGCCCGCTCGAACCCGACGAGATGACCTGGATGCGCGACTTCGGCGCCCGGGTCCACGGCCGCGGCTTCAATTGGTTGTGAAATCGCAGGGACGGAAAGGCGCGCGGATGTCGAATTCAATCGACTGTCGTGGAGGCTGTGATACATTCTTGAGAATCAGTCCCAGGAAATCGAACGGTCGAACGGAGGGAACATGCGAATGAAACCAGTTGTCGTGATGTGTGTCGTTGTGGTGGCGATGACGCTGCCGGTGATCGCCCAGGAGGGCGAGATGCCGCAGATGACCCCGGAGCAGATGGCGGAGATGGAAGCGTACATGAAGGCTGGGGCGCTCGGGCCGCAGCACGAGCTGATGGCCGAGCACGCCGGCACCTACGACGTTGCGATCAAGAGCTGGATGGATCCCGCTTCGCCGCCGATGGAATCGAAGGGAGTCGCGATCCGGACCCTGCACATGGGCGGCCGGGTGCTGCACGAGGAGTTCCAGGGAGACATGATGGGCACGCCGTTCACCGGTCTCTCGCGGAGCGGGTACGACAACGTTACCGGCACGTGGTGGTCGACGTGGACCGACAGCATGTCCACCGGAATCATGGTCTCCGAGGGTGAGTGCGACGAGAAGGGCAGCTGCACCTACATCGGGACGTACAACGACCCCATCAAGGGTGGACCCGTGACCAATCGTTACGTCTCGAAGTGGTCCTCGCCCGACGAGCAGTACTTCGCCATGTACGGCCCCGGTGCTGACGCCACCGAAGTGAAGATGATGGAGATGGTCTACACCAGGCGCTGACTGCTGGTTCCGTGTTTCGAGCCGGGCCTGCGGCGACCTTACGGTCCGCCGACGGTGCCGGACCAGTTTCTGGTGTCTTCGGCTTCGAAACCGTCTGCGAAGAACGGCAGGTCGGCGGAGCACGGCAACAACCCGGTGAGATCCTGCTCCCAGATGCCGACGCCGCGGGCCACGGCGAGCAACGTGTTGCCGCCGTCGGTCAGAGCCAGACCGGAGATCGTGTTGTACGCCGGACCGTGAAAGGTGAACGAAAGGCCGCCGGTCTCGGAGACGTACACGCCGCCGACCTTGACACCGCGCACGAACTCGCCGCCGAACACCCGGTTGGGGCACGCCGGATCAACCAGCAACGTCGAGCCGAAATCCACGTAGATTGCATCCCGCCACGTCGCGCCGCCATCGTCCGAGAAGTTCAGGTCGCTGGATTCTTCGAGGAAGAAGAGCCTTCGGTTGGTCGGGTTGAACGCCAGCTCCAGGCCGTGGCCCGATGAGGGACCACCGGTGAGCTCCGGAATCGGCAGCCAGGTGTCTCCTCCGTCGGTGGAACGCATGACCACCGCGTTCGCGGCGTGGCTCGCGTCCTCGGTGGAGAACATGATGGCCCCGGACACGGGGTCTTCGACCATGTCCCAGATCCGGTATCCGATCGGCGACTCGAAGACGATGTCCCAGGCCCCGGCGAGGAGGCTCTTGTAGATCCGGGAGCTGTGCAGCGTGCACCCGAGGCCGACGAACTCGGTGCCGTCCGCGGCCCTCACGAGGATCGAGTCGACCCCGCAGTCCGTGTCGAAGGGCGTTCCCGGGAGCGTATCGGGAAAGACGTTGCGCACCATCCAGCTCGCCCCCTTGTTCAGGGACCAGTACACGGTCGAGCCGATCGCGGCATAGATCACCGACGGGTTGCTCGGGTGAATCACGAAGGTGTTCACCTGACCACTCAGGTGCTCCTCCCAGCTCTGGCCGCCGTCGCGCGTGATCAACAGTCCGGAGGTCGACGTGGTCACGTACCAGGTGTCGTCGTCCGCCGGATCCACGAAAATCTCTGCCACGTCGGTTGCACCGGAAGGCGCCCCCAGGAACTGCCAGAACCACGCCGACGGGTCTCGGTCGCCGGCTCCGGCGGTCATCGCACCGGCTATCCACACGAGCACCACGGCGCCCAGTAACCTGACGCACATCGGCCGCAATCTGCACCCGCCAAACACGCTGTCGTTCATTTCCAGTTGTCTCCTCCAGGGACATTCTACCGTTTCGGCAGGAGAAAAGTGCCAGGCACTGCTTTGAAGCTTTGTGAAATGGTGTCGGGCTCTGCCTCTCCTATTTTCGGGCTGTCATCGTCTGGTTTTTGGGAGTTCTTTGGATCTTCTTTGGGCCGGCAGAGGGTTCAAGGACCGAGATTGGCTGTATGAAACCCACACCATGCTCCTCGGGCCCCGAATCAACCATGGCCGAAGGCAGGCAACGCTACGACGGCGGAATCCCAACCTCGTACGATCGGCGGGCGTACTCGCGAGCGCTCCTCCAGATGAGTCCCGAGCGTCTGGAGATGCTCACGGCGGCGCCGACGCCTTCGAGGTCTGGTTTCTCGCAATCGGACACCTGGTCAACGAGGACTTCCGGCTGAGCCGCTCGGGAATGGTCAGGTTCCCATGTTTGGACACTCGGCAGATGGACTGATCGAGAATGTACAAATGTATGGACCTGGCACCGTTCCAGTGGCTACGGGGACACACCCGACCACGCCGAGGTATCGCCGGACTCGAAGTCATCGACGAAGATGGTCGAGACGTCATAGCACCCGACCCAGATATCGAATCCCCGCACGGGATCGCTGACGATCGCCGACACATAGAGTTTTTCGTCCGGTGCCATCGCCACGAAGAGTCCGGTATCGTAGCCGCTCGCCGGGCCGTCGATGGTGGTCCAGGACTGCAGCTCGATATTCTCGTCAAAGCGAGCGACCCAGATATTCGAACCGCCTTCGAGCTCGGTATAGACGCCCGCATGGTACAGGCTGCCGTCCTGACCGATGGTCATCCCGTAGGCGACGTCCTCACCATCCGCCGGGCCGTTGATCGTCAGATCGCCCAACGAATTCAAGTCGGTGTCGTAGGCGGCCATCCAGATGTCGTAGCTTTGACCCGGCTGGATGATCGTGCCGGTGACGAAGATGGTGTCGGTACCGTCGAAGACAATGCCGTAGCCCTTGTCCTCGTCCGCCGTCGGCCCCGCGACAATCACCTCGTCGATGAAGCTCAGATCCTCGTCGAACTTCCCTATCCAGATATCGTAGTCTGTGTCGGCCTGGGTCATCGAACCGCTCACGAAGAGATGCCGCTGGGCATCCCAGGTCATGAACCGGGCCTTGTCGGTGTCGTCCGTGAGGGGGCCGTTCCTGGTGATGCTGTTCAGAACGACCAGGTCGGTGTCGAAGATGCCAAGCCAGACATTGGAGCCCCCATCGATCTCTCGCAGGTATCCCGCCGCGTAGAGGTTGCCGCTCGGCTGGTCGAATAGAATCCCGTAACCGTCTTCGGAGTCGTTCTGCGAGCCGTTGAGGGTGATGTCGTCCAACAGCACCAGGTCCGAACTGAACTTCCCGAGCCAGATGTTGTGGCCCTGGCCGGGTTCGGTCATGTAGCCGATCAGATAAACGAAGCCGCTCTCGTCGAACGCGATGGTGTATCCCTCGTCGTCGCCGTTCGCCGGACCGTTCACGGTTACGCTGTCGATGTAGCCCAGATCTCGATCGTACTTCCCGAGCCAGATGTTCCTGCCCTGGCCGCTTACCGTGACGTAGCCGGTGACATAAACCGCGCCGTCCTCGGCGACGGCGATTCCCCGAGCCTCGTCATTGAGATTCTCTCCGCCGTCGACCGTGATCGAATGCAGAAGCTTGAAATGACCATCGTCCGAAGAACCGCGAACTTCGATTGATCCCCCCTGCGCCGCAGCCTGAAGGGAGACCGATCCTTCGATCAGCACGGCAAGAAATACGGTGGTGATTCCTCGCATTGTCTGTGATTTCCAGCCTGCCGATGATATCTCAGGATCCGGATCGGCGCCAGGTAGACGTTACCTACACGCTGTTGCCGTCCATGCATGACTCGATCTCGTCTCCCTGAATCGCGGCTGAGGTTTCCTGATTGGCTGAGTCTCGGGCACATGCAACTTCAACCACGAGGTACGGGTAGAGAGGGGCAACGAACGAACCGAGTCCAAGGCGAATCGCGAAATCAAGGACAGCCATTCCGATTCGCACGATCGGGGAAAGTAGGCGACCCCACGAATGGCGACCGACCTGGCGAAACCTCAACCTGCCCGAAAGTGGTTTGACGTCCGCTTTGGAATCTACTGCCTCAGCCCATCCGCGAACGTCAGAGAAAGACGGGAGCAAGACGTCTGGGACGGAGTGAATGCGAAAGGCACCGATGCTGTCACCGTGCCAGAAATCTATCGGGAATGATCCATTTGGAAAATCGACGATTGCTGTTCCTGACGGTTGAGTGATTCGAACGATCTCGGACACGACCCTCTGGCGCGATTCGTCTCGATTATCTCGCGCTCGAATCGTGTAGGGGGAGGAAGATTCATCCACCCCCACGTGCTCGATCATCCCTGACGAAATGACCGTCTTGAACGTCTTCGATCGAAATGGAAGAGCTTCGGCATCAGCTACCACGAACGGTCGGGAATCGGGATACTCTGAAACCCACCTGGACAGCCGGTAGAACGACGCGTCGACTCCGAAGGCGTTGAGGCCCCGGCGTCTCCACTCGACTACCGCATATCCGTTGCCGCAACCGACGTCGAGTAGAGTATCGTGGGGTCGATTGGCTATTCCGAGCTTCTCAGTGAAATACTCGACCCGCTCTCTCGCGGCCCGCGCTTCCAGGCGCTCGGCTTCCCTGAGATCGTCCGTTTCAGCCCCCTTGAGAGTGAATCACCCCGAATGGTTGAAACTCTCGGTCTGTCTGTCGGTCGATGGTAGGCCGTTCCTATTGGGATCTCAACTCAGGATTGACCGAGAACATGGACCCCGCATGGACCGGGGCCGAAAACGTCAGGTTGTTGGGGGAGTGCAAGTTATTGGTGCGAAAGGGGGGACTCGAACCCCCATGTGCATAAGCACACTAGAACCTGAATCTA
>JAZBOQ010000175.1:0-15892 GCA_036351195.1 Thermoanaerobaculales bacterium
AACGCGCGGAAGGTGAGGCCGACGCTGTCGGAGATGTCCCACTGCAGGGCGCCCGACAGGGCATTGGTCTGCTGCGCACCCAAGGTGTCGCCTTCGGGGTTGTCCCAGCCGCCGCCGTAATCGTAGTAGCGGCCGAAGAGCTGGTAACTGAGCTTGTCCGACATGGGGCCGCTGATGCCAACCGCGCCGTCGACGCGGCTGTTCTCACCCAAGGTCAGCGCCGCGCTGCCGAGGAACTCGGGGGTCGGGGCCTTCAGGACGAAGTTGATGGCGCCGCCGAAGGCCGACCGGCCATACAGCGCGCTCTGCGGTCCCTTGACCACCTCGGTGCGCTCGATGAGGCCGACGCTGATCCACGAGGACGCACCCGGCAGGTAGACGCCGTCGATGTAGGCCGACGAGATCTGGGCGATGCGGTCGATGGTTCCGGCGTCCATGCCGCGAAACGCGATGTTCGGATCGTCGCGGGCGCCGAAGTAATTGCTGATGTGGATGCCGGGAGTCTGCATGGCGACGTTCTCGACATCGAAGATCCCGAGCTCCGCCACCGCGTCCGAGGTGAGCGCGCGAATCGTCAGTGGCGTGTCGTCCAAAGACTCCTGGGTCTTTCTGGCGGTGACGGTGATCTCTTCGATCTGCCGCGTCGCCGAGTCGCCCATCTCGCTCAGCGTTTCCTGCTGATCTACTTCCTGGTCCTCCTGGGCCCAGCCGACCCCGGCGATCAGGACCAACGAACACAGACAAATAAAGGTCCTTTTCATCATGGCGCTCATCTCCTCCCCTTTTGGATTCTGATTTCCGATCGATGTTCCAAGAAATCGACATTCCACACCCGCCCCGAGCCCAATATGAGGCCGGTTGCGGCTGCGGTTGAAGAACCGTTGACGGCTGGAGGCATCCTCTCGCCTTCTGTCCAGATCGTTAGATTGTACGAACAATATGCTAACATCGTGGTATGGCACTGTCAAGGCACCACTAAACACTCAAAAGGAAGGCCTTCCATGGGTTCAGCCATCCCTGTCCGCAACCCCCGCACCGGCGAAAACGACTTCTTCATCGAGCCCTACGATCGCCAGGACGTGGAGCGCGAAGCCGGCCACGTCCGAGCACATCAACCGGCGTGGGCCGCCGACCTCGATCTCAGGATCGCGACCCTCGAGGCGTGGAAGGATGAACTGGTCAAGGCCCGCGGCGAGATCGCCGAGGCGCTGGCCGTGGACACCGGCCGCCGAGCCCTCTCCTACGCCGAGGTGGATGTCATCGTCGGGGCGACGGAACGCTGGTGCCGGCAGGCCCCCAAGCTCTTGCAGCCGCCTTCGCCGCGCCCCTCCGAGATCCCCGGCATCGAGCTCAGCTGGACGTACTCCCCCTACCCGGTGGTGGCGGTGATCTCACCGTGGAACTTCCCCCTCATCCTGACCCTCATCGACGCCATTCCCGCCCTGGCCGCCGGTTGCGCCGTGATCGCCAAGGCGAGCAAGGTCACACCCCGATTCGTCGAGCCCCTGGCCGACACCATCGCGCGGGTGCCGGAGCTCGACAGGGTCTTTCGCATGATCCGCGGTGTCGGGCGCATCGGCTCGGTGATGATCGACTACGCCGACGCCGTCGCCTTCACCGGCAGCATCACGGTGGGGCGCATCGTCGCCCACGCCGCCGCTGAGCGGCTGATTCCGGCCTTTCTCGAGCTCGGCGGCAAGGACGCCGCCATCGTCACCACCGACGCCGACATCGAGCGCGCCGCCACGGCGCTGCTCCGGGCCTCGGTGTCCAACACCGGTCAGGCCTGCCAGTCCATCGAACGAATCTACGTCCAACGGCCGGTCTTCGACGAGTTCGTTGCGAAGCTCGTGGACAAGGCAAAGGCGACTCAACTCAACTACCCCGACATCGACTCCGGCCAGGTGGGTCCCCTCATCGCCGCCGAGCAGGCCGATGTCATCCGCGACCACGTCGCCGACGCGGTCGCCAAGGGCGCCGTCATCCACTGCGGCGGCGAGATCGAGAGCCACGGCGGCGGCGCTTGGTGCCGCCCCACCGTGCTGACCAACGTCTCGCACGAGATGGAGTGCATGCGCGAGGAGACCTTCGGCCCCCTGATGCCGGCAATGCCCTTCGACACCATCGACGAGGCCGTCGCGCTCGCCAACGACTCCAACTGCGGACTCTCCGGGGCGGTCATCGCCGGATCCCGCGACGAAGCCGAGGCCATCGGCGCCCGCATCGAGGCCGGCGGCATCAGCATTCAGGACGCGGGGATGACCTCCTTCGTCCACGATGCCGAGAAGGACTCCACCGGGGAGTCGGGAATCGGCCGGTCCCGGATGGGCGCCAGCGGCCTCCTGCGTTTCCTGCGCCACCGCGCCCTCATCTGCAACACCGGAGATCCGTGGCCGCTGGAGATGTTCCAGGAGGGATCACAGAAACTGTAGCGGTCTCGCTACCCGCTTCATTCGACCCCGATCCCGCTCCCGATCCCGATCCCGAAACGCCACATTGGGAACGGGAACGTGATCGGGAACGGGATCGAGTCGGACCTGAACTACTTCCGCACCTTCCGGGAGATGTACTCACCCCTGGGCGTGCCGGGGAAGGAGCCGTTGTCGTAGATGCACTCGCCGCGCAGGAAGGTCTGTTTGACCTTGCCCGAAACCTCCATGCCGCCGAAGGGCGTGTAGCCCTGCGCCGACGGCGAGTCCTCGGCGCGGATGGTCCAGGTCTCGTCGGGATCGAAGAGCACGAGATCGCCGTCGAGTCCGGGTGCGACGTCGCCCTTGGTCCACAGCCCGAAGCGCTGTGCCGGGTTGTAGGAGATGAGCTCGGCGATTCGGTTGAGACTCAGACCGTGCTTGCGTCCCTCGCTGTAGAGCCCGGTGAGCAGGTACTCGGTACCGCCGAAGCCCGACTTGCCGCCCCAGACGTTGTCCTTGTTGTCGGGATCGAACTTGAGCTCGGTGGGGCAGCACGCGTGATCGGTGACCACCCAGTCGATCTTGCCCGACATGAGGGCGTGCCAGAGGAACTCACGATCCTCTCGAGTGCGGATGGGAGGATTGACCTTGGCGCGGGTGTCGGCATTCTCCAGGTCGAGCAGCAGGTGGCCGACGGTGGCCTCGCGCCCGATGTTGACGTCGGGAAAGACCTGCTGCATCTTGAGCGCCGTTTCCACCGCCTCGCGCGAGGTGAGGTGGAGGATGTTGATGTTGGGGCAGCCCGCCGCATGGGCGAGATAGCAGGCAATGACCACCGACAGGCCCTCCGAGTGCGGCGGCCGCGCCAGGTGATAGGCCTCCATGTCGTTGAGGCCGCGATCTTCCTGGATGATCTTGGTCCAGGCGGTCATCAACTCCGGGTTCTCGCAGTGGAAGCTGACGCTGACCAGATCGCGCGCCTCCGGATACATCTCGACCACCTTCGCCGCCCCGCGCAGCACGAACTCGAAGTGGGAGAGGCCGTAGTGCTCCTGCGGCTTGACCATGAGGAACTCGTGCTGGTTGTCGGATCGGCCGTGCAAACCGTAGCCGCCGTAGAACATGAAGATCTTGAAGGTGGGCACGCCGAGCTTCGAGTAGATGTCGGGCATCTCTTCGATGTGCTCCCCGCCCGCCGGCATGAGGTGGAAGCCGTAGTCGACGTGGTAGCGGCCGTCGGCGTTGGCGAGCACATCCTTGAAGAACTCAAGGTAGGGGCCGCCCTTGTTGAGGTAGTACTGGCCGGTTCGGAAGTAGGTCAAGGAGGTGGTGACCCCGCCCATGGCCGCGCACTTGGACTCGGTGGGCGCGTCCTCGGAGAGGTGGCGGTAGATGCCGATGTGCATGTGGGCGTCGACGACGCCGGGCATCGCGATGAGGCCCTTGCCGTCGACCACGTCCACCGCTTCGGCGGGATCGATCTCCGGCGCGATCCTCGCGAACTTCCCGTCCTTGAACGCTACGTCCGCGTCGTGGATCCCGTCCCGGTTGGGGCGCACCACCCGGAGATTCTTGATCACTCGGTCATACATCTGGTCGCTCATGATCCCACCTCCACAAGGGCTCGATATTTGTCATAAATATAGTACAATAATACCGATTCGTCCACGGTCACGCCCGAAAAGCTCGAGCCCCTGACACAACCCCCGGAGGAACCCATGAAACCTCACTTCGTCGTCCTGGTCGCCGCCCTTATTCTCTCCCTCGTCGGCCCCGCCACGGCCGGTGACGAGCCCTACGACGGCGCCAACTTCAAACGTGTCACCTTCGTCGTTGCCGACATGGACCGGTCGCTGCAGATCTACCGCGACATCCTCGGCTTTACCCTCGACGGCATCTCGGAGTCCTCCGCCGAGTCCTACTCCTATCCGGTCTTCAAGATCGACCCGGACGCAAAACTCCGCTTCGCCACCTTGAGCGCCGGTCCCGAGCAGGTGCGGACCATGGCGCTCACCGAGATCACCGGCATGGATCTCCCGAAACCCGGTGTTCCATTCATGACCGCCTCGGTGATTCGAGTCGACGACCTCGACGGAATCTTCGAGAAGCTCGAAGCGCTCGGACTGGAGACCGTCGAGCCGACCGTCGCCGAGCGTCCCGGCGAGTTCAAGTTCGCAGAGGGCGCCTTCGTCGACTTCGACGGGCACCTGGTCGTGCTCTACCAGATGCTGCCGCTGGAGTAGCAACTCGAGCTCGGATGGTGTGGTCGGCGCCGTTGGTCACACTGTTCCCATCCGGGCGGATCTGGCCGCCGTCGACGAGCCGCAACTCGCCAGTGCCGGTGAGAACCAGATCTCCAGAGGGCAGCACGTGATCACCGGCTGCAATGAGGCAGTGGTTGACGATGGTGTCGCGAAGCCCCAGCTCGGTCCCGGCCAGCGCCTCGACGCGACCTTCGATCGTCAGATTCCTCAACAGCGGCGGGAGCCGCGATGCTCAAGACAAGCGGTCCTCTTCGGCACGGCATCCCCCAAAATTCCCTCAATCCAAGGGATCCACAACGCGCGCGGGGTAGGATAGCCTCACAATGTGACCGAGGTCCCGGGCGAACCCGGGTCCGACACCAAGGAGGAGACCCCGTGAAGTCCACCAGCGCCCTCGTTTCCCGCGTCAGCCTCGCCATCCTGGCCATCGCGATCTTCGCCGGCTCGCCGGTGGCCGCCCAGGAGATCGCCCACACCCAGTTCTTCCCGATCCTCGCCCGCACCGCCGGCGCCGGCGGCACCCAGTGGGTCACCGATCTGACCGTCCACAACCTCTCGGACACCGAACTCGTGGTGGGCGTCCAGTTCCTCGAAGCCGATGTCGCCAACATCTTCAATCCGTCCTTCCCCGACCGGTTCTCTCTCGCCGCCCGGGAGACCCTGCTGGTGGAGGATGCGCTCAATCAGCTCTTCGGCTACGACACCGACATCAAGGGGGCGATGGTCGTGACGGTGTCCAACACCCTCCTGGGAACCGGCGTCAATCCCGAAGGCGTGGAGATTCTCGCCACCACCCGGACCTACAACACGGGCGATCCGGCCGGCACCTACGGCCAGACCGTGCCCGCCCTGAGCAGGGCCATCAACGCCGCCGCCACCCCGTCGGTGGTCACCGGGGTGGTCAACAGCGATCGCTTCCGCTCCAATCTCGGCGCCATGAACATGACCTTCATCGACGACCTGCGGATCATGTACCGGGTGCTCGACAGCTCGGGGGCGGTAATCGCCGAGGGTCAGAAGACCCTGCAGCCGGCGTCGGTGAGCCAGTGGTCGTTGCAGAAGCTCGGGGTTCCGAAGCTCGACGACGCGCTGACCGTGGAAATCCGAATGCACCCGGACGACGTCGACGCCGACCCCTGTGCGCTGAACTTCCCGTCCATGTTCATGGCCTACGTCTCCAAAGTCGACGGCAACCCCGACGGCACCGGCGACGCGGAGTTCATCTACGCCGCGCCCAACGATCCCTACGACTGTCAGTAGCGGCGCTGCCTTGACCAGGTTGACATGACGCGGCCCCAACCCTCAGAGGAGGTCGGCCAGCGCCTTCTCGGCCCGTGCCAGCCAGTCGGCGGCCTCGGGCCCGCCGTTGCCGGTCTTCGCCAGGTCGATGCCCCGTTGGAAGACCTCCACTGCCGCTTCCTGGTCGCCGTTTTCGGCCAGCGCCTCGGCGAGGACGAGCTGGTTCGGCGGATAGTCGGGGGCGATCTCCACGGCCGCACGGGCGTGCTCGAGCGCGATCTCAGGATCGCCCGGCCCCGTCGGCCAACCGGGGGCGCGCAGCAGCAGCACCGCCAACACGCGGTGGCCGCCCGCGAAGTCGAGCTCCGGATCCGCGTCGATGACGCCCTCGAGCAACTCCACCATGACATCGAGCCCGTCCACCGCGGTCGAGGATCGTTCGCGCGCCTGCTGCCCGACCGCGAGGGCAAGCCGGTAACCACACTCTACGACCTCCGGAAACAGCCGCCCACACCACTGGCCGACCTGCACGCCCTCGATGGCGAGCTCCTTGCGGCGTTCGCCGTCGGGCTCATGCTCCACGAGCCAGGCGATGGCCCGAGAGGCGCCCAGATAGGCCCCCACGGGAGCCTCGCCGACCGCCGCCGCTTCGAGGAAGAGGGACCGGGCCCTGGCCACCTGCGCCGGGTCGGGCCTCAGGGCGAATGCGTGATCCGCCTCGGCCAGGATTTCGGTCGGTGTGCCGACCGCTCCTCCCGGTCGGTTTCCACCATCACCGAGCTCCGCCACGGGGGGCGGCTCCTGGAGCGCAGAAGCACAGCCGAGGGCAAGCAACAGCACGACCCAGAGTCCGCCCCGCGCGATGATCGTGCTCACCGGGCGGCCTTCGCGAACATCGCCTCCGCGAGCTCGAGAGCGGCCACGTCCGGCGGTTCGAACCGGTCGAGCCGCACCCCGGCCAGCGCGTCCGCCGCGGAGGAATACTGGTCAAGACCGAGTAGAGCCTGTTCGACAGCGTCGATTCCGACCTCTTCGAGCCGGTTGCCCACGGCGCAGACCACCGACACCGGCAGCGGCCGCGACCGGTGGACCACCTCGAGGTCGTCGGCGAACGGCAACCGGTCGAGGGCCTCCGTCTGCTCGGCGTCGAGCAGCACGGCGACCGGCTCCCCCTTCGCCGCTTTTCGCAGCGACGACAAAACCGCCCGCGAATGGCTGACCCCGGTCCCGGCCGGCAGCTCGCCCCAGTCTCCCAACACCGGTCCGCGGACGAAGCGAGGCGAGTGCCCGGCGAGGCTGACAATGTTCCAGCCGTCGAGATCCGAAGGCTGCCGCACCTTGCCGATCCCGGCCACGAGAGCCCACGGCTCCAGCTGCTCTCGGCCTTCCGGCACTGCCAGCGCGATGGGCCGCAGATTCAGCCGGCTCTGGTGCTCGAGGAAAAAGGGCAGGGTGACCATGGCGAGATCAGCGTCGGGCTCGGCGAGCCTGGCCAGCCCGCCCTCCTCGGTTTCGAAGTACACCGAGCGAAAGGCGCCATCGCCCCATCCGGCAGCTGCGGCCACCGCTGCGGCGAAATCGTCCATGGCGGGCTGCGCCTCGACCGTCGAACCGGGATACCCCGGAGCGCAGACGACCAGGGTCGCCGCTCCGGAGGCGCCGCTCGGCGGCACACCGACCCAACTGAAGACCATGATCAAGAGGCCGAGAAACGGCAAGCGGTGTTTCGCCGACATGGGGAGATCATAACGTGGCCCTGGTCGACCGAAACCTCGAGTCGCGTCTCGAGCCGCTCTTCCGGGCCGTGGTTCGGCGCCACCGTCTGGTGCTGGCGATCTACGTGGTCGTCGCGGCTGCATCAGGGTGGTTGGCGATCGGCATTCCGCGCGACAACTCGCTCGAAAACATGGTGGTGTCGTCGGACCCCGACGTCGCCGCGTCGCACGAGTTCGAACGTCTGTTCCCCGATCGCGCCACCGTCTTTCTGATGCTCGAGACCGACGACAGCCTCAGCCCCGAAATCATCCGCGACCTCGACAACCTTGGGGCCGAGCTCGCCGACATCGACGGCGTCGACGCCTTCTCCATCGCCACCGTGTGGCGCCGCAGCCGCCCGGGAGGGGGGGGCCCGGCGGACAATGCCGATGCACTCCGCTCGCTGGTCTCGCGCACCGACTTCTTCCGGCGCCAGGGTCTCGTGGGTGACGGATTCCTCGCCATCGTCCTCGCCCTCGACGCTCCGGCGCCCGTGGACCGCGACCGCCTCCTCGCCTCAATCGGCGAAATCGTCGATCAGGCTCCCGACCGTTTCGACGGCATCGACCGGGTACGTCGTGTCGGGCGGCCGTTCATCGACTCCTGGTTGGAACGGGAGACCTCGGTCTCGAGCCGGAAATACTTTCCGATTTTCGGCGTGTTCGTCGTCTGCCTGGTCTACGGCCTCTACCGCTCGTTCCGCGCTCTGGCTGCGATCCTGGTATCCCTGGGAGTGGCGGTGCTGCTCGGGATGGCCTTCGCCGGCGCCGTCGGGCTCGGTTTCACCATCGTCTCGGCCCTGGTCCCGCTGACGCTGATGGTCACCGCCACCGCCAGCCTGGTCTACCTCCACTCGCGGTTCGTCGACCAGCCAGCGAATCTCGAGCTCGAGGCCCACCGTATCCGGGCCCTGGCCAACAAGTTCATCGCCGTAACGGCTTCGGTCTTCGCCGCCGCCGTCGGATTCGCCGCCCTGACCGTCTCCAACATCAGACCCATCCGCGAGCTCGGGATCTGGACCTCCGGCGGCCTCCTGCTCGGTTGGTTGGTCTGCTTCACCCTCTACCCGGCGCTGCAGGTCGCGCTCCGGACGCCGACCCGACGCCACCGGCAGATTGCCGGGACGTGGGTCATCCGCGCCTCCAGGGTGATCCCCCGCTGGTCGTACCGTTGGCGCTGGCCGCTGGTGATCGTGGCGTCGGCCCTCGCCATCGCCGGCCTTATCGCGCTCCTCGGCATCCCCGGAGTGCTGCCGGGAATGGAGCTCGAGACCGACGCCCTTGCCTACATCGACGAGGGCGCCGCCGTCGCGATCGACACCCGCCACTTCTCCGAGCACGTCCTCGGCCTCGACACCGCCAAGGTCTGGATCACCACTCCCGAGTACGGTGTGGTCGAGCCGGCGGTTCTTCGCGGTCTCGACCGACTGACCACCGTACTCGAGGCCGATCCCGCCGTCGGCTCGGTGGTCGGTCTGAGCTCCATTCTCAGGCTGCGCCGGATCCTGGCCGGTCTCGATCCCGCCGCGTCCTTCGATCGGCAGGCTGCTGATCTCGAGCAGCTCATGCTCACCGAGGACACGGTCTCGCAGTGGATCGACCTCGACTCGTTGGCCCACACCTACATCACGGTGACTGCGGCCGCGGGCGAAAAATCAGGCATCGCGGAGCTGACGTCGGCCGTCGAGAACGCATGGTCGGCGGCGGTGGCGGCGGAGCCGGCGCTGGAGAACTGCAGCTACCGGCTGGCCGGTTCGGGGGTGCTCCAGGCGACCATCGCGGGGCACCTGGTGCCGACCCTCATCGAGAGCTTCGCCATCACCTTCACCATCATTTTCGTCACCTTCGTGTTCGTCTTCCGTTCCGGACCGGCGCGGCTCAACGCCATGGTCCCGTCGCTCTTCGCGATCCTGGTGACCTTTCTGGTGATGCGGCTGACCGGGATCCCGCTCAACATCGCGACCATCCTCATCGCGACAACCGTCCTCGGCGTCACCGAGAACGACCAGATCCACTTCTTCTACCATTTTCTCGAAAAGCGCAACGGCGGCAACACCGAGCAGGCCCTCACCCACGCCATCCGGGTCGCCGGCCACGCCATTCTCTTCGCCACCGTGATCAACGCCGGCGGTTTCTTGGCCCTGGCCCTCTCCGACCTGCCGCCCATGCGCCAGTTCGGCATCGTCACCTCGATGGCTTTCGCCCTCGCCATGCTCGCCGATTTCACGGCTTTGCCGGCGGCATTGTGGATCTTCTTCAGGGAACGACCCGATGAAACTGCGTCAACGAACGACGGCGATCGAGAGCGGGAGCCGGACGTGCCATGATCGGAACGTATCGGATGGATGGAGGAACACCCGACCCATGAAGTCACTCTTGACCACGGTGGTGTTGACGGTGATCATCTGCGCGGCGCTCCCCGCCACCGGAGCTGCCGGAGACCCCGGAGACATTCACGGCCGGGTCGTCGACCACAACGGCCTGCCGTTGCCCGGTGTGACCATCGCGATCGGGGGCCAGGCCAGTCGTTCGGTCCTGAGCACCGTCGATGGACGGTTTCGGGTTGCCGGACTGACGCCGGGGACCCTCGAGCTGAGCGCGGTCATGCCGGGCTTCGTCACCATCGAAGAGACCATCGAGCTCGCGGCGGGCGAAAGTGTCGAAATCGACTTTCAGCTCCAGCCCGCTTTCGAGGAGACCGTCGTGGTCTCCGCCTCGCGGTCGAGAATCCTGCTCGAGGACGCACCGTCGACCATCAGCGTCGTCGGCCGCGACACCATCGAGACCCGACCGGCTCAGAATGTCGGCGATCTCATGCGCGAGGTGCCCGGCGCCAACGTCGTTCAGTCGTCGGCGCGCGACGTCAATGTCGCCACCCGCGGACCGAGCACCTTTCTCACCGGCTCCCAGCTCGCCCTGGTTGACGGCCGGCCGCTCTACTTCGACTTCTTCAACGTCATCTTCTGGGACCTGGCCACCGTTCAGTCCACCGACATCGAACAGATCGAAGTGGTCCGGGGGCCGGCCTCGACCATGTGGGGAGCCAACGCCGCCACCGGTGTGGTCAACATCGTCACCCGTGAGCCGCGCGATTCGCAGGGACTCGAGTTCGCCGTGACCGCCGGGACTCTCAGCCGGTCGTCGGAGGCGGGCGGCACCGGCGCCACGGGCAGCGTCAACGTCCGCTGGGCCGACGCGCCCACCGACAAGCTGGCCTACCGGATCTCCGCCGGTGCTTTCTACAGCGATCCCCTGCAGCGGCCCACCGGGATGATCCCCGAGGTGCCCACCCCCATCGAGCCCGAGGTCATCGTCGGCGGCGGGAGCTACGAAGATGTGCCGTACGACAACAACGGCACCTTCCAGCCCAAGCTCGACATCCGCCTCGACCAGGAGCTCGACGGCGAGGGCAGGATCGTCTACGCCGCCGGCGTCGGCTACACCGAGGGCATCATCCAGACCCCCATCGGCCCCTTCGACGCCCAACGGGGGACCAACCTGAGCTACGGCCAGGTCGGCTACCACCGCGGCGGCTTCCGGGCCCAGGTCTTCGCCAACTACGTCACCGGAAAAGCGCCGAGCCTGATCTCCCTCGATGCGAACGGAGATCCTCTCCGCATCGACTTCACCAACGGAGTCTACGATCTCGACCTCGGCTGGGGCGACCTCTTCGGCGGCCGCCACCTGCTTTCTTTCGGCGGCAACGTCCGCTACAACACCTTCGATCTCTCCATCGCCCCGCAGGCCGACAATCGATCCCAGGCCGGGGTCTACGTCCAGGACGAGATCGATCTCGGCCGGTTCAAGCTCGCCCTGGCCGCGCGCGCCGACTACTTCTCCAACCTCGACGACATCAACGTCTCTCCGCGAGCCGCGCTGATCTGGACGCCCATCGACGGCCACTCCTTCAAGGCCTCGTTCGCCGAGGCTTTCCGCGCACCGTCGGCGGTGGAGAACTACCTCGAGCTGAGCATCATCGGCGGCACCATGCCCCTCGACGACTTCGACCCGACGATCGAGGAACCGTTCCCCCTGGTGGTCAACACCTGGGGCAACCCCGATCTCAAAGCCGAGACCCACCGTTCCTTCGAGGTCGGTTACTCGGCCCAGCTCAACGGCGGCCGCACCCGGATCGACATCAACGCCTACATCGCCGAAATCCACGACATGATCTCGACCTCGCCGTCCAAAGCAGCGCTCGAAGAGGCCGGCATCGACCCCTACTACACCGCCGAAAACCCGCCGCCTGGGTGGCCGCTCAACCCCATCGTCATCGACTATCTGGCGGTGCTCGGCGTCCAGCTGCCGTCCGACATCCTGGCGCTCAATATCGGCTCCATTCGCAACTCGGGCATCGAGTTCGCTGTGTCCCACACTTTCCGACACGGCCTCACCCTCTTCGGCAACTACTCCTACCAGGATCTCCCCGAACTGCTCGATCCCATCGGCGACCCAATGCGTCCGCCGTCGGACACGGTCCACACCCCCCCCACGCACCGTTTCAACATCGGCGCCACGTACAACGGGCGGACCTACCTGGGCAATCTCACGGTCAACTACTCCGACGAAGCCTTCTTCGCCCAGGGGGTCCAGCCCTTCTACTACGGCTACTCCGACCCCTACACCATCACCAACCTGAGCTTCGGCAAGCGATGGCGCCAGGGCTGGCTTACCACCAGCATCAAGGTTCTCAACCTCACCGACGAAGAGGTCAAGCAGCACGTCTTTGGCGACATCATGCGCCGGTCCGTGATGCTCGAAGGCCTGTTCAGGTTCTGATCCGGGGCACGAAGCGTGCAGCCGTTTCGTCGCCGTCCGGATGCGCTCGCCTCTGCAGCGATCCTGTTGACGGCGGCGCTGACCGCCTCGTGCGCGAGCCGGAGCCACTTCGTCCGGGACCCCGACGGTTTCGGGTCGACCGGACCGACGGCGCCCGTCCGCGCCGCCGGCGAGGTGTTCGCCTACGAGAAATCGCCGATCGCAACACACGAAGAGCTCCTGGAGGAGCACGGCGGCTACCGGGTTCTCCGTCTGTCTTTTCCTTCGGTCGGCAACGGTGAAATGGTCACCGTCGACTACCACCAAAGCACCCTCCCGGGCCGTCATCCCGTGGTCGTCGTCCTGCCCATCTGGGGCCGTTACGTCTACCCGTCGAACGCGGTCACGCGCACTCTGCGCAAACGCTCGAACGGTGCAGTCCACGTGCTGAACCTTCTCGACGACGGCTTCCTCACCGACTGGCCGGCGCTGGAGACGGCGCCCGACGAGGAGGCCTTCACCGCGATCTTCACCGCCGGCGCCGAGAACGAGCGCAACACCGTCATCGACATCCGCCGCCTCGTGGATTGGGCCGAGACGCGGCACGAGATCGACCGCGAGGCCATCGGTCTCGTCGGATTCAGCCACAGCGCCATCATCGCCCCGACCATCGCAGCGGCCGAGCCGCGGATTGCGGCCTCGGTTCTGATCATGGGCGGCGCCCACCCCCATCGCATCGTCGCCCGCTGCGCCGGTCCGCGGATGACCGCCGTCCAACAACGGGCCGCGTCGGCTTTCGGTTGGGACCGAGATTACCTCGAACGTGTGCTCGAACCCATCTACGCCGCCATCGACCCGGCCAACTACCCCGGCGACATCGACCCGGCGTCGGTTCTGATCTTCGAGGCGGGCAGGGACACCTGCATCGACGAGGTCGCCCGCACCGCACTCTGGGAGGCGGCGGGCCGGCCGCAGCGGTGGGTCATCAACACTTCCCACAAGCGGGCCTTCCTCACCATGACCCCGTTCAACCTCAACTGGATGCGCAAACGCATCTGGAGCTTCTTCGAAGCCCGTCTGCTTTCGGAGCGCAATCACTAACCCGAAGTATTCATGAGGTTGCGTCGCGAGGCTGTCGAGGCGCCGATGCCGGCGAGTTCGGTTCAGCGAACGTATTGCCCGTGCTCGACGGCCCATTTGAGCACGGGGTCGCCGGTCCGGTTGTCCACCACCGATCCGTAGGCGACGGCGGCTCCCTGCTGCACCGACAGCACCAGCGTCGCCCGCTCGACCCCTCCGAGGGTGTCGAGGAATCGATTGTCCTGGCGGTGCTCCCACGGCCCGAGCTCCACCGTGGTCGTGGCAAGGAGCTCTCCGAGCTCACTGAAGGCCCGGACCTCGATGGTCGCGGGCTCGGATGACGGGTTCGCGAAACCGACGTTGCTCCTGAAGTCGGCGTTCTCGCGAAGGTCGAGGATGCTCGCCGGACGGCTGGAGGTGAGCAGCTCGGTGGCCGGAACGGCCGGAACGTATTGGCCGTAAGTGCCGTCACTCGAGGCGTCGGCCGTGCTCGTCGTCCACGTGCGCGAGGTCGGTTGGATCTCCGCTGAGCTCGAGATGAGCAGCGCGCCGCTGGTCCGAAGCCCGAACAGACCCTCCACCACGTCGTCGATGCGGACGAGCCGCCCGCTCTCGACGGTGAGCTCGTGGCTGCGGTTGGGCGCGGCGTGGGCTCCGGTTTCCATCAGCGTCAGGGTGACGGCGGCGGGCTCGGAGCTCGTGTTCACCAGCTCGAGCTGCGACCGCCAACGGGTCCCGCTGGCGCCGCGGACCGAGGCCACGGCCGGAACGATCCACTCCAGGGACGCCGGCTCGAGCCCGATGCACCGAGCCGGAATGAACACCGCATCCCCGGTGCGGTTGTCGATGATGGACGAGTACGCCTGGATCTCGTCGGGAGGCGCGTCGATGATGATGGTGCCGCGGTCGAGACCGGATTCGCCGAGTGTCGGCAACGCCCGGTCGATCTGCAGGCAGCCGAACCGGCCGATGGTGAGGCGGGCCTCCTCGACCACATCTCCGGTTTCCGCCACGACGGTGGCCGTGAACCACTGGGTCCGATCCGTCAGGTTGACGAAGCCCGCGTTGCTGCGGAAGTCGGCATCCTGTCTCAGACCGAGAATCGCCTGCGACGCCACTCCGACGGGCATGGTGTCGGTCCACACGCTCGGTATGGCCTGGCCGAAGGACCCTCCGCCGGCAGCCTCGGTAAAGGTCCGGGAACCCAATGTCAACAGATTGGGCAGAGCCGTGACCAGGGCACCGGCGGTGTCCTCCACGCCAAAGTGATTTCCGAGCACGCTCTCCATGGTCACGGTCTGCATCGGATGCACGTTGATCCAGGTCTTCAGCGCCGCGTCGCGGTTGTCCTGGCCGCCGCGGGGCAGAAACCAGAACCACAACCCGCGGGTCTCGTCTGCGGGGTTGAAGACGGTGAGGTCCGTCCGCCAATAGGTGTTGTGCCGCCCGGGGACGGCGGCGGCTGCCGCGATGACCTCGCCCACCGCGTTCAACAAAAAGGCTCCGTCGAGCACCGGCGCTTCGAGGGTGATGGTCTTCGTCACCGAGCTGGCATCGACGCCGTCGCCGACCTCCAGCGTCACCTCGTAGCTCCCCGGCAGCGAGTAGAAGTGGATCGGATCGGACTCGCTCGATCGGTAGCCGTCGCCGAAGTCCCACGACCACCAGGCCGGCCGGCCGGTGGACTCGTCGAAGAACTCCACCGGATTCCGGGTGCTGAGCTCCGTCCCCGCCCAACGGAAATCCGCCACCGGAGGCTCCGGCTCGTCGAGCACCTCGAAGGTGAGGGACCCGGTCGACGACCCGTGGGAATTGGTCGCCGTCAGACTGACCGTATACGTTCCCGGATTTTCGAAGACTCGGGTCGGCGCCTCGACGGTCGAGGTGGTCCCGTCCCCGAAGTCCCACAGCCAGTCCGTCGGCGATCCACTGGTGTGGTTGTCGAACCGGACCGCGTCGCCGGCGGAGGGCACCGGCGGTGACGTGGTGAAGTTCACGGACGGTGCGCTCTCGGGCCCGGTGCACTCCGAGAGGTCGAGGGTCTGAATCCCGCACACCCCCCCGCCCTGGACCAACAGCCCCCCCGCGATGTCGATCTCCAGCTCGTACCAGGGAGAGCACACCGGGTCCTCGATCGTCTGGTGCACCGTTGGCTCGGTGGGATCCCGCACGTCGAAGACCCAGATGCGGTTCGGGTCGCGGACCAGCAGAAAACCGGGAACGGCTCGAACGGGGGCATCGTAGTAATGCCCGTCGTACTCGATCGTCGCGATCGGCTCCGGCTGCCGCGG
This sequence comes from Thermoanaerobaculales bacterium, assembly GCA_036351195.1. Classification (GTDB taxonomy): domain Bacteria; phylum Acidobacteriota; class Thermoanaerobaculia; order Thermoanaerobaculales; family Sulfomarinibacteraceae; genus JAHECW01. The sequence continues at coordinate 15,798 of JAZBOQ010000175.1, forward strand.
GTTTCCGGCGTCGATGACGACCACCTCGTCCTGCCCGACGGCGAAGACGTACCGGCCCCAGGCAGCGACCCGGTCGGCCCAGACGTCGAGCTCGA
>JAZBOQ010000176.1:0-68379 GCA_036351195.1 Thermoanaerobaculales bacterium
CAATACGGCAGGCAACGTCCTGGGCGCCCTCGCGCCGGGCTGGTTCCTCCTGGCGTGGCTTGGCATCCAGGGGGGCATCGTCGCCATGGCGATCATCAACATCACCCTCGGGCTGGTGATTCTCGCCGTGCGATTCTGGCGCCCGGGCGGCGCCAAATCATGGCGTTTCGTGGTGCCCGCGATTGCGGTCGCCGCCGCGGCGCTGGTGTCTCGCTCGCCGCTGGACTTTCAGTTCCCCGCCGAGGGCGAGCAACCGCATTTCGAGACCCTCTTCTACCGCGAGGGGCCACTCGGAACGACCAAGGTCCAGTCGGATCCTCGGACCGGCGAGAAGCACATGAGCGTCGACGGCATCGTCATCGGCGGCACCGGCACCAGCCAGTTCAAGCAACTGCTCCTCGCCCACCTGCCGCGATTGCTGATCGATGACGTGCCGACCGAGCTCTCGGTCGGCCTCGGCTCCGGCATCCTGGCCGGGCAGAGCGCACGCCATCCGGATCTCGAAGCCATCACGGTGATTGAGATCGAACCAACGGTCGTCGACGGCGCTGCCCAGTTCTCCCGCGAGAACCACGGTGTTCTCGAGGATCCCCGGATGGAGCTGGTGACCGACGACGTTTCCTCCTTTCTGCGCACCACGGACCGACGCTGGCATGCGATCACGGCTGACGAGAAGACCGCAGACGAATATGCGTCCAACGGCTTCTCCTACTCCGTTGACTACTACGAGCTGCTCGCCAACCACCTGGTTGATGGAGGGGTCGTGGTGCAGTGGGTGCCGGCGACGCTGCCGCCGCGACAATTTCAAATGATCCTGAGAAGCTTCAGCGAGAGCTTCGGGCACGTGCAGCTGTGGTATTTCCTCCCGGCCTACCGCCGGGGGCCCTTCAACGCAGTTCTCGTCGGCAGCCACGAGGCGATCGCGCTCGACTACCAGGCGGTTCAGGATCGCTTCGAGCGCCGCAGTGAGGCGCTGGCCGGCCTCCGTCCCTACGGCTTGACCTCCGCTGTGGCGCTGCTGCCGCATTTCGTCGCGGGCGACGAGCTGGTGCGGGCCGGGGTGGCTTCAGCTCCGGTCAACACGCTCGACCATCCACGCTACGAGTTCTACCACCCCTGGGATTACGCGGCGGATCGCAAAGGGAAGACGCTGGCCAATCACGTTTTCCTGCTCGATCTCAAACGAAGGGCGCACGGCGGCTTTTTCGAACAGGTCACGCCGACGGCCACGGATCAGGCCTGGCTGCAGAAGACCTTTGCCGCCGAGTTCCGGTATCTCGAGTGCTTCGCCATGTTTCTTGACGGGCTCTCGGCCCCCGACCACTTCCGCCTGTTCGACCGCGTGCTCGAAATCGCACCGTGGAACGACAGCCTGCGCGCACGCATCTACTCGCAATACCGGCACCTGGCTGCGAGCGAACGAAATCCCGAGCTTCGGCGACGCTACCAATCCCGGGCCGAGGCCCTCCGCGACGAATCGTAGGCGCCACAGGTCGCATTGATATCGGACACGCAGGTGGCCGCCACGGGCGGCTGCCACCTATCGTGGCGGGAGCAGGCCACCTACTCGAGGAGGTGGACCCTGAAGAACTCCACCGTGCGCTTCCACGAGTCCTCGGCGGCCTCGGCCTGATAGTTCTGTCCCGAGGGGTTGGCAAAGGCGTGGCCGGCGCCGGGGTAGATCACGATCTCGGCGTCGGCGCCGATCTCCTCGAGGGCGGCCTCGAACGCTCGCACGCTGTCCACCGGGATCCCACCATCCTCCTCGCCGAACAGGCCCAGCAACGGCGCCCGAAGAGCGCTCAGTCCGTCCGTCTCGCTCGGCGGCCAACCGTAGTACATCACCGCGGCATCGAGGCCGTCTCCGAGGACAAGAGCGGATCGGAAGGACCAGGTTCCGCCGAAGCACCATCCCACGACGCCGGTGGCCGGCGCCTGATGGTCGCCGACGAGAAAGGTATGGGCCGCCTTCAGATTGGCGACCTGGCGGTCCGCCTGCTCCATGGCGGCACTCATCAGTTCACGGGCGCGCTCCGGTGTGCCGGCCGTCTCGTCGTCGTAGAGATCAACGGCCAGGGCCCGATAGCCCTCGCCGGCGAGGCGGTCGGCCATGGACCGGATGTTGTCGTTGAGGCCCCACCACTCGTGGATTACGAGGACGCCGGGCAGAGGATCGCCGATTCCCTTGGGGACCGCCATGTAGCCGGTCAGTTCGGTGCCGTCGATGGTTCCGTAGACGACGTCGCCACCCGAAACGGCCGCCGCCCCTTCGGCGGAGGACATGGGATTGGCCTCAGGGCTGTCGGTAGCGTGCTGGTCGGCCATCTGGTCGACGTACTCCGAGTCGCCGGATGGGGATCCTCCGCACGCAATGAGCACGGTGAGACCACCGAGGATCAGAAACTGGCGCATGAATTTGTCCTTTCGTCTACCACGACGAAACGCGGCGCCCGAGAGCGGAATTCCCCAATGGGTGCGCGCACGGGCCTGCATCGATGGGTGCGTATCGCCTATTGAATCTTGGTCGAAGCAGTCCCGCCGACGTCACACTGCGACACGCGGCACCTGTCTGACCCATGGGTGCCCATGAGTGCCGGGCTCGGAGTGTAGGAGTTCTGCGCCGAAACCGGGCAACTCCCCACCCGGTACCGATACGAGTCCTGCGCCATCCGTGATCCAGTTTCGACGTCGATGTCGTCTGGTGAGGTGAAGGGAGAGCTTTGAGATGGAACTTGTCAACCGGAGTGCCGTGCTCGACCGGATGAACTCGAGTCCGAATCCAACCGTTCGCGATACGCTGAAGCTCGGGATCGTCGGGCTGGCCAGCCTGTTCGCGATCCTGGTCATGGCAGCCGGCATCGCCTCCGCCGACCCGCCGTTGGCGTCAACCTTCCTCGGTGGCAGCGGCGGCGAGAGCAACTACCGGTCCGTCCGCGATGCCGACGGCAACATCTACGTCGCCAGCACCACGACGTCGACGGACTACCCGACCACTCCAGGTGTCCACGGACCAACATACTTCGGCGGCACCCACGACATCTTCGTCGCAAAGCTCACGCCCGATCTGACGACCCTGTTGGCCGCGACCTACGTGGGCGGCTCGGATGCCGAGAGCTATGCCGGGCTCGCGATCACCTCGGACGGCAGCATCCTGGTCGGGGGCGGCACCCATTCGACCGACATCCCCGTCACTCCGGGCGCCTACCAAAGCGTCAAGAGCTCCGAGGCGGACATCTTCATCGTCAAGCTCAGCAGCGATCTGACCACCGTGCTCGCGGCGACGTACGTCGGCGCCACCGGCACCGAACCGTGGGGCCCCCTGACGATCGACGTGGACGCCTCCGACAACGCGGTTCTGGGTTGCCGCTCGACGTCGTCGGGCTTTCCGACCACGGACGGAGCCTACGACAGGACCTACAACGACTACTCGCCCGGCCACGGGGACGCCGTCGTCGCGAGGCTCGACGGCGGCCTCACGACCCTCCTTGCATCGACGTTCATCGGCGGCGCCCTGTGGGACCAGCCGCGGCATCTGGCCGTTCAACCGGACGGCACCGTCCTGGTGGCCGGTGACACCAACAACTCGACCAGCTACGGGGCCTTTTTCCCGACGACGGCCGGCGCCTACTCGTCCTGCTCCAACAACCACACGAAAAGCGACGCCTTCGTGAGCCGACTGTCCGCGGATTTCTCGACCCTCGTCGCGTCGACCTGCATCGGGGGATTCAGTGGGAATGAACACCCGTTCGGATTCGCGTCGAGATCCGACGGATCGGTGGTCGTCATCGGGCGAACCGAATCGACCACCTTCCCGACCACGTCCGGGACGTACGCCACGACGTACGGCGGAACCGGGGACGCCTTCGTGGCCGTTTTCGACTATGGGCTGAGCAGCCTCCAAGCGAGCACCTACCTCGGCAACTACCTCGGGGAATGGGCCTACGGAGCGCTGATCGATCCTCTGGGCCGCATCCACGTGGTGGGGATGACCGAATCTTCGAACTTCCCGACCACCCCGGACGCATTCGACACCACGCTGGACGGCACGAGGGACGCATTTCACGTTCGGTTCGACGCGACGCTGCAAACCCTCGAGTACGCAACCTTCGTCGGGGGCTCCGACACCGAGTCTGCCAACGGCGTCTTCCTTGTCGACGGACAGCTGTACCTCCACGGCGGAACCGGCTCGGCCGACTTTCCGACGACGACCGGCGCCTACGACGAGACCCACAACGGCGAGGGCGACGGCTTCGTGTTCTCCTGGACCACCATCGAGGACCTCGACTGCGGCGACGCGCCGGATCCCTCCTTCCCCACCCTGCTCGCCTCCAACGGCGCCCGGCATGCCATCAACGGCACGACCTACCTCGGTGCGGGCGTGGACGCCGAGTTCGACGGCCAACCGACGGCGACCGCCGACGGCGACGATCTCGACGGCACCAACGACGAGGACGGCGTGGTCTTCACGACCGGTCTCGGCGCCGGTCTCGCTGCCTTCCTCGAGGTCACGGCTTCTGCTCCCGGACTGCTCAACGCCTGGGTCGATTTCGACGCCGACGGCGACTGGGCCGACGCCGGTGAGCAGATCTTCACCGACGAGGCCCTCGTACCGGGGGTCAATTCGCTGAGCTTCACGGTCCCACAGACGGCGGCGATCGGCAACACATTCGCCCGTTTCCGGTTCGACTCGTCGGGTGGACTGTCGGTCGAAGGCCCCGCGTTCGACGGCGAGGTCGAGGACTACCAGTTGGCCATCCGGGAGATCGACTTCGGCGACGCTCCCGACCCGAGCTACCCAACGCTGCTGGCATCCGGCGGCGCGGCCCACCTTCTCGGATCAGGGCTGCATCTCGGAAGCTCGGTGGACGGTGAGGCCGACGGCCAACCGACGGCCGGTGCCGACGGCGATGATGTCGGAGGCAGCGACGACGAGGACGGCGTCGCGTTCACCTCACCGATCGGCGGTGGGTTCGAAGCATCGCTCGATGTGGTCGCCTCGGCCGCCGGGCTGCTCAATGCCTGGGTCGATTTCAACGCCGACGGCGACTGGAGCGACGCGGGAGAGCAGATCTTCACCGACCAGGCGGTCATCGCCGGCGCCAATGCCTTGAGCTTTACTGCACCCCTTGGAGTGGTCGCCGGCAACACCGTCGGCCGCTTCCGATTGGACACGGTCGGTGGTCTCTCGTATACCGGGCTCGCGTCCGACGGGGAGGTGGAAGACCACCTCATCCAGATCGACCCGTCCCGCGATCTCGAGATCGCCGTCGGCGACACCCCCGATCCTGTTCCCGAGGGCGGCCGTCTCGTCTACCATCTCTCGGTGTGGACCAACGGCCAGCTCGACTCCAGCGATGTCGAGCTGACACACACCCTCCCGCCCCAGACGACGTTCGTCGCCGCGAGCCACGGCGGATGTTCAGAAACCGGCGGGGTGGTCACCTGTCATCTCGCCACCGTCTCGCCCGGAACACCGGTCGATGTCGAGATCGAGGTGGACGTCGACTTCGGGACCACCGGATCCATCAGTGCCACCGCGGTGGTGACCTCATCCGACGGCGATCTGTTCCCCGGCAACAACACCGAAATGGAGACGACCGTGGTCGTCGACGAGCCGACCTACATCTTCTCCGATGGGTTCGAAGTCGCCGACACCTCTCGCTGGTCCGCGACGTCGCCGTAGCCCTCGGGCCTCGTCTCTCGATTGGCAAGACAACGGGCAACGAAGTGCCCGGCACCTTTCGGTCGCCTTGTCGACCGTGGTAGCGTCGAGGTGACCGAGAAGGCAATTGATGTCCTCGAGGGGTGGGGAAATGAAATCCGAAACTGGTATTTGGACCGGCAGGCAGGAAACACCCATATCGGAGGGCGAGCTCGACCTCAGCCTGGTCGAGGACCGGCTGGTCGAGTTTCTGGGACGGTACGGAGAGAAGACCGTTGTCGGGCCCCAATTGGCCGAGCTACTGGGCACGGGCGATGGCGAGGAGCGTCTGACGCGGCTGATTACGGCCTGCGGGTTCGAGGGCCGATCCGAGGCCTTCATACGAACGGTCCTTGACGAACTGAGCCGGACGTCGCCTCAGTCGGTGGCAAACATACGCCTCGGCGAGATCACCCTGCCGAAGGAGATGTTGCTCCTGCTCCTCGAGGAACTGCTGCCGGGCTCCGGTTTCGTCAACGTCGGAGACCTGGAGCAGTACGAGGCGCTCTGCAACGTCACGGTTCCCAATGAGGAACGCGACAGTCTCCGCCGGGTGCTCCGCGAATACCCGGTGCGGCTTTCCCACCACACGCTGCGCCAGGTTCGTTTGTCCGAGGGCGTCGGTTACCAGTATCTCCCGTTTGCCGACGAGCTTTCGGACGAGGGCCAGGTCCACACCTGGATCGGCCGGTTCCACCAGGGCGTTGTGGAACGGATGTACGACAACCGGCTCATCATGGTGCTCCACATGAGCTGCCCCGTCTACTGCCGTTTCTGCTTCCGCAAACACAAGGAGTGCCGGGAGCAGCCGCCGCCCACCGTGGAGGACATCGACGCGGCGTTGGAGTACGTCGCTGGCGACGACCACATCAGGGAAGTCGTGCTCACCGGCGGCGAACCGCTGATGAACCGAAAGACGGTGGAGCAGTCGATCTATGGTCTGGCACGCATCCCTCACGTCGAGACCGTGCGCCTCGCGGCCCGGACCATCTCCTACCACCCCCAGATGCTCCGCCGCCGAGACGAGTTCTGGATGCGCTTCCTGATCAAGGCGCGCGAAGCCCTCGCGATGGTGGGCAAGCACTTCGAGGTCGCCGGGCACTTCATCCATCCGGACGAGGCCTCCGTCCCCACGCTCGACATCATCGCCGAGCTGGCGCGAAACGGCATACCGGTCTATGTCCAGACGCCCTTCCTCGCCGGCTGCAACGACGACGGTGAGATCCTGGCCAGGCTGTATCACGAGCTGAGGCTGCGCGGGGCAGAGATGCACTACATTTTCCTGCCCTGCAGCGCGATCAAAGGGAACCGGCGTTACTGGAGCCCGGTGGCGACTGCATTGCGTGCCGGCAACGAGCTGCGGGCCATCCTCTCGGACCGGGCGATCCCCCACCTGACCACGGCGACCGCAATCGGCAAGATCGACTGGCTAACCAGCGGCTGGGCGGTGGGCCGCGACGAGACCGACCCCGCGTTCATCTGGATTCGGACACCCTACACCCGGCAGTACTTCTCCCAGTTTGTCGAGCCGGACGTCGAGATCGACGGCGTGCGCGAGAACGAGGAGGGCATGCTGGAGGTGCGTTTCATGGCCGATATCGGCGACGAAGGGCTGTTCGTCGAGCCCCGGATCGAGCTGCCTGATGTCGACGATGTGAACGACGTGGACCTCCCCTTCGACGAAGAACAGGTCGCCGAGCTTTACGAGTACCTGCCCGATATCGGACCCCACATCGTGGCGAGCGGCCTCGAGAAACTCTGCCGCGTGCACCGAACCCGTGTCGAACTCCGCGTGGACAGCAACGACCACGAGCTCGAGGAGATCGTCGACTACGTGGCGGATCACCCCGAGATCACCGACGCCGTTCTGCGCACCGACACGGCGCTGCCGGGCTCCCTGGACGAGATCGAACGCGCCGTCGGCGCCCTGCGGGCCGGGACCGACGTGCGGTCGTTCCGGATGCGGAGCCGCATCTTCCACGAGGAGCCTCTGCTCTATGATCCTTCGGTGGTGGAGCGCTGCGCCGCACTGCAGAACCTCGACGTGGCCGATCCCGTGCGCTTCGAACTGGAAACGCTGGTACTGAGCGCGGACCAGCTCGGAGACAGCCACCGCCGGGTCGTGGAGAGCCTGCATCAGAGCGGTGTGACCATCTATCTCAACAGCTGCCTGCTGCACAACGTGAACGACAGTGCAGCCGCGATGCGGGCGCTGTCGTCGAAGTGCCGTCAGTTCGGCTTCGAGTTTCACCATCTCTACGTCGCCGGCGCGCAGACCCAACGTCATTGGAACGCCGGCAGGCCGCTGGACCTCGACACGATCATCGGCATCGCCACCGAGCTGCGCCGCAACGGCAGCGGCCGGGAGCTTCCGCGCCTGATCGTCTCCACCGAACTGGGGGAAGTGGACTTCGGGCCGGGCTGCCACATCCGTCCGGGCCGTGAACGCGGCACGGCTGAGATCACGCTCTGGCCCTACACGTTGGGTTACTTCAAGGCCATGGACCCGGAGTTCGAGTGGCCGGAAGGGGTGCGCGAGCAGGGCGGGTGTCCGGTGGTGTCGATGCCCGGGCTGCGATGCCGTCACAGTTGGGGCCCGCCGACGCGACCGTGACGGTCGCACTCCCGATGAGCATTAAGGGTGCACGATTCATGCATGTGTAAATTCTGGACAGCCCGCCGCCGAATGTGCGAAGCCGGCAACCTTCATTACCCCCGCTGATTCATCCCCTTCCCCTTGGCCCCCTCGAGTGCGCGTGCCATCAGCAACATCGTCAAGCCGAGGGATAGGAATTTCCTTTCGTTCAGCGCCGGCCTAGCACGGGGTTGAGGCGCATATTCGGGGCCCAAGATGGGCTCGCATACCCGGGGGCGGTCCCCGAAACGGCAGAAACCAGAGCGCGTCCCTGGACAACATGCTTCGAACCCCGGCCCCCCGTCCGACCGCCACCTCGAAGAACACACCCTGCACGGACGGCCGCAGCCGGAATGGAGTCAGGAGGTGGCGGGGAGGGTCGCCGCGCCCGGCGGACCGCGGGGAGACCGCGCTTCGGTCTTCGCGAGGTGCCTCAGAATCGCGTCGACCACGTCGTGCCCGGTGGACAGCGTTAATCCAGTGTTCGCGGAGGCTCACAGCGATTCCCGCGGACGACGAGCAACGATGACTGGCAGATCGGTCTCTTCGCTCGGCACCGAGCCGCGCAGCGACGGGAAGCTCTGCAGGTCGTCCAAGCCGGCGCTGCGCAGGGTGCTCTCGAGCTCGTCCTCGCTGTAGGCTTCGTTGCTCATGGCGTAGCTTCCGACGGCGCCGGTCTCGGCGTCGACGACCATGAAGCGAGTGGTCGACGCTCGCGACTCGGCATCCCAGAAGTTCTCCTGGAGCACGAGGTGCGGTCTGTCAGAGAAGAGCCCGGACGGGGCGGCATACCAGCTCGGGCCGGCCTCGCCACCCTCTTTGATATTCTCCGCGACCTGCACCTCGAGCAGAAAGCGTCCCCCGGGCTCGAGCGCGGCGCGCGCCTTGGTGACGATCTCCATGGCTTGGTCCCTCGGGAAGACATTGAGCTGTCCGAAGACCATCATCACCAGGTCGAAGCTGTCGCCGAAGTCCTCGTCCCGAAGATCGGCATGGACGAATCGGCACGTCAGTCCGTTGACGACCGCGAACTTCGTAGCGTGGCGGATCGATGCCGGCGAGAAGTCGAGGCCGACGACCTCACAACCCAATGAGGCCAGGCGGTGGGCGTACAGTCCGGGTCCGCAGCCGAGGTCCAACACCCTCGCCGGCCGGCCTGCGAGAACCGTGGCGAAGATCCACTCGACGTGGTCGTCGATGGTGGCGGTCCTGCGGCTGGCGAGGTCGTGCTCCTGGCTGAGGTGCTCGGCGAGCATCCGCTCACTGAAATCCGGGTCATTCCAGGGAATGTTGTCGCCCTCGGACCAGGGATTGGGGTCCGGCTTTCGGTTCACGATGTCCAGGATCGTCTTCATGGCGGGTGCCTCTCGTTGGCGAGTCGCGAGTATCTCGGTCGATGCCGCAATCCGGCACGAACACCAGGGAATACTTTCTCCCGATCAACATTGTTTCGACAGGGGCCGCCACAACCTCGATTGAGGATCGCCGACCCTCCCCGTTACACCATCAGCTCGCCTCGCAGTGTGGTGACGGCGGATCCGGCGAGCAGAACACGATCGCCGTTCAGCGTCACGTGCACCACACCGCCCCGCGGCGAGGCCTGAAAGCCGATCATCTCGGCTCTCCCGAGCCGTTCTCCCCAGAACGGTGCGAGGCTACAGTGCGCCGACCCCGTCACCGGATCCTCGTCGATTCCCACCGCCGGACCGAAGAATCGAGACACGAAGTCGAACTCCGCGGCCGGCGCCGTGACGATGACACCTCGCGCCTCGACCATCCCGAGCTTGGAGAAATCAGGCTCGAGGCCCCGCACCACCGCTTCATCCTTCGCCAGCACCAACACGTCGCGAGCGGCGCGGGCGACCAGCACCGGCTCGAGTCCGAGCGCCTCGGCCAAACCGTTGGGCGGCTCGATCTCCTCCGGCGGGCTGGCGGGAAAGTCGAGCTCGATCCGATCGCCGTCACGCCTCGCGGTCAGGGTGCCGGAGTGGAGCGTGTGAAACGCAATTTTCTCAGATGGATCGACAACGCCCTCCGTCCACAGGACGTGGGCGCTGGCGAGCGTGGCGTGGCCGCACAGCCGGACCTCGCACGCCGGGGTGAACCAGCGCAGTTGGAACCCGTCGCCCCGCGGCACGACGAAGGCGGTCTCGGAGAGGTTCATCTCGAGCGCGATCGCCTGCATGTGGTCCTCGTCGATAGCGGTATCGAGGAGGCACACCGCCGCGGGGTTGCCCCTGAACGGCTCGTCGGTGAAGGCGTCGACCTGCCAGATCTTGATCGTCATCGTCGGTTCCTCCCGTTCGATCCGCACCACGATGTCCGAGAATCGCCCGCTTGGCAATCCCTCAACGGCGCCGGAACGAGAGTAAGATCTTCGAAGCGTTGCACCACCGTCGCTCGTGGGAGATCAACGGAGGTCCGAACCGTGCACGAACCCTATCGCGTCAAGGTTGTCGAGTCGTTGCCGCGGGTTTCGCCGGCGTCCCGACGTGCGGCGCTCGCCGCCGCCGGCTACAACACCTTCGCCCTTGACGCCGGCGCGGTCGAGATCGACCTGATCTCGGACTCGGGGACCGGCGCCATGAGCGCCGCCCAATGGAGCGCGATGAGCGCCGCGCGGGAGGATTTCTCGGGCCAGCAGGCGCACGCGAATTTCGTCGCCGCCGCACGTTCTCTTTTCGGCTTCGAACACATCCAACCGGTCCACCAGGGACGTGCGGCCGAGAACCTTCTCTTGCCGCTGCTGCTGCGGCGTGGAGACGTCGCGCTGGGCAACACCTTCTTCGAGACCACACGGGCCAACATCGAGGCGCTCGGGGCCGAAGCGCGGGACTTGCCGGAGGCCTCTGAGCCGTGGTTCGGCAACATCGATCTCGACCGTCTCGAACGGACGCTCCGCCGCAACCGGCGGGTGCGACTCGTCGTCATGACCGTGACCAACAACATCATGGGCGGTCAGCCGGTGTCGCTGGACAACCTCGCGGCCGCCCGGGCGCTGGCCGACGAGCACCACGTTCTGCTCGCCCTCGACGCCAGCCGCTTCGCCGGCAACGCGGCGATGATCAAGCGGCTGACCACATCCCGAAAACCCGTCAGACGGCTCTGCCGGGAGGCCTTCGGACACGCCCACCTCGCCTTCTTGAGCCTCAAGAAGGACGGGCTCGCCAACGTCGGTGGGGTCATCGCGTTCTCCGACCACGGGCTCCTCGAGCCGCTGGCGCACGAGATCATCCGCGCCGAGTCCTACCCGAGCGCGGGCGGGCTCGCAGCTCGCGACCTCGCCGCCATGGCGATCGGCCTCACCGAAGCGGTGGACGACCGGACGGTGTTTGATCACGTGGACAAGGTGGCGTTCCTCGGCGACGAGCTCTCACGCTGCGGCGCCGATGTCATTCGTCCGACCGGCGCGCACGGCGTCGCCATTCGGCCTCCCGATGGGATCGAGCACGCGGCCCACGCCCTGGCGGCTGGGATCTATCTCGAGGGCGGCGTCCGCGCGGGCGTCTTCAACGGCCAGGTCCGGTTCGCCGTTCCCCGGCGGGTGTTCACCCGGGACCACCTCTCGCAGGCCGCCGAGGTGGTCGGACGGGCCTGCGCCCGTGACCTGCCCGCTCTCGAGTGCGTGCACGCGCCGGCCGAGTTCTTTAGCTTCTTCGCGAGATTCGAGCTCGCCGGCTCGGACGGGAGGTGACCATGCGCTCGTCGATCGTCGGTGGCCTCGTCGTGCTCGTCGTCGGCGCCGCCGCCGTCGGATCGTTTGCCTCTGAACCCGGGCAACGGCTCCGGGTCCGCGAGCTCGGCGTCGAACCCGGGGTGCTCGGGCCGGGTCCGCTCAACGCCATCACCGACGTGGCCGGAGTTCGGGTGGGCCACCACACCCTGTCCGAGGGCGAGTCGGTGCGAACCGGCGTCACGGCGGTCCTCCCCCACGACGGCAACCTGTTCCAGCGGAAGGTGCCCGCCGCGGTGCACGTCGGCAACGGCTTCGGCAAGGCTGCCGGGTTCCTGCAGGTGGACGAGCTCGGCCAGCTCGAGACTCCCATCGTCTTGACCAACACCCTCGCGGTGGGAACCGCGGTCGAGGCGGTGGTTCGGTGGACCCTGGCCCAACCGGTCAACGAGAACGTCCGCTCGGTCAACGCAGTCGTCGGCGAAACCAACGACGGTTACCTCAACGACATCCGAGGGATGCACGTCACGCCCGAGCACGTCATCGCGGCCATCGATGCTGCGAAGGGCGGTCCGGTCGCCGAGGGCAGTGTCGGCGCCGGCACCGGCACTCGGGCCTTCTGTTGGAAGGGCGGCATCGGAACGTCGTCGCGGCTGCTTCCCGAAAATCGCGGCGGCTGGACCGTCGGCGCCCTGGTTCAGAGCAACTTCGGCGGGATTCTCACGATCGACGGCGCACCGGTCGGCGAGCGGCTCGGGTGTGTGCCGTTCGAGCTCGGCGAAACCGGCGCGCCTTCGGGCGACGGCTCGTGTCTCATCGTGCTCGCCACCGATGCCCCGGTGGGCGCCCGCAACCTCGAACGCATGGCTCGTCGCGCCATGCTCGGCCTGGCCCGGACGGGCTCGTTCGTCAGCAACGGATCCGGCGACTTCGTCATCGCCTTCTCCACGTCGAACATCGAGCCGTATGCTCCCGGAGACCGGGTGCGCTCGACAACGGTCGTGGAGAACGACCACATGAGCCCGCTCTTCCTCGCCACCGTCGAGGCGGTAGAGGAGGCGGTCTACAACTCGCTGACCCGGGCGACGACCGTGACCGGGTTCCATAATCGAACCGTCGAGGCGATTCCGCTGAGTCGGCTCCGCGAGGTCCTGGGACCTACAACAGATTCGGAAGCCGCCGTCCGATGATCTCGTCGGCCTGGGCCATGATGCCGTCGATGAGCTCTCGGCAGGACGGGATGTCGTGGATCAGCCCGGCCACCATCCCGCACGACCAGGCGCCGGCGTCCATCTCGCCGTCGCCCATCACCCGCGGGTAGACGCCAACGACCTCGTCCTTGATGTCGTCGAACGAAAGCTCGGCGCCGAGGCGGCGTTCCTTCTCGAGCAGCCGCTCGACGGCGGGGTTGACCATGACGCGCTCGGTGTTGCGAAGCGGGCGCATGACGAGCCGGGTGTCGAGCTCGCTCGCCGCCACGATCGCCTTCTTGACGTTGTCGTGGACCGGGGCCTCGCGGGTGGCGATGAACCGGGTTCCCATGTTGATGCCATCCGCGCCGAGGGCGAGCGAGGCCACCAGCGAGCGTCCGTCCGCCATGCCTCCCGAGGCGACGAAGGGGATCTTCAGCTCGTCCGCGGCGCGCGGCAGGAGGATGAAGTTCGGTATGTCATCCTCGCCGGGGTGGCCGCCGCACTCGAAGCCGTCCACCGACGCGGCGTCGCACCCGATGGACTCGGCCTTCAGGGCGTGCCGCACCGAGGTGCACTTGTGGATCACCACGACGCCGGCCGCCTTCAATGCGGGCATGACGGGCTCCGGGTTTCGACCGGCGGTTTCGACGATTGGCACGCCACCCTCGATGATCGCCCGGACATAGCCCGGGTAGTCCGGCGCCGTGACCGTCGGCAGGAAGGTCAGGTTGACCCCGAAGGGCTTGTCGGTCATCTCGCGGCAGCGGGCGATCTCTCGGCCCAGGTCGTCCGGAGTCTTCTGGGTCAGGGCGGTGATGATGCCGAGGCCGCCGGCGTTGGAGACCGCGGCGGCCAGCTCGGCAAAACCGACATAGTGCATGCCGCCCTGGATGATGGGATGCCTGATTCCAAACAGTTCGGTGATTCTGGTTTTCACGGCGTGATTCCCCTTTTCCCTGCTGGTGATGTCGATCGGTCCGGATGCCGTCGGGACAGGTCTCAATCGTGGACGGCTTCAGGGACGACCAGTATGGGCGCCGTGCAGCCGACCGCCGAGAGCCGCTCGGCGAGGTCGCGCGATCTCAGGGCCGCGAACCTTGTCCGGCGGCGCCTTCCGAGCACCACCATGGCGTGCTTCCCGCGATCGAGGTGAGAGATCAATTCCCGGACAGGATCTCCGTCGAGCACGTCGAATGTCCAGCTCGGCCGTTTCGCGCCGCGCCGCCTTTCGAGGATCTCCTCGATGGTTGATTCGAACGACACCCGCGCCATTTCCGCCTGTTCCTCCAAACATCGTTGGACGTGTTCGAGGTACTCTTCCCTGCCCTGCGCGTAGATCTCGGTGTAGAACTGTTTCAAGTAGGGGTCGCGGATGTGGACCGGGTTGAGCGTCATGCCTAGGGCCAACGCCAAATCGAGCGCCCAGCGCACCGCCTCGTCGGTGTGGGGTTGCCCGTCCAGGGCCAGCAGAATGCTAGCCACCTCCGACTCGCAGCAGTTCCGTGCCGAGCAGCAGCACTACGATCAGCCCGAGGATCATTTTGGCCGTCGCCGCACCGGACCCGATGGCGAACGCCGTGCCGCCCGCCTTTTTCATGTCGTCGATGGAGATGGACAGGCCGATCCCGGCGAAGCCGATTGCGAAGAACCATTTGTAGACGGCGTCCATGGCCCAGAGAGGCGTGCCCGCGGTTTTGGGTCCGCCGAGGAAGGCGATACCGGCACTGTTGAGAATGATCAGCGCGAAGAAGCCGAGAATGAAGATGGGGAACTTGGCCCGCATGGTGGCCCAGAAACCGATCTTCTTTCCCTCGCCCTTGATTCCATAAAACCACACCGCGAAAACGACGATGAGGGGGATGAGCATGATGCGCGCTGCGTTGATCAACACGGCTGTGTTTCGTGCTTCTTCCCCATACCACTCAGCGGCCGCGATGAGCTGCGCGGTGTTGAGGATCGCGAGTGCGGACCAGGCGCCGAATTGGGGCTCGGAGATCCCCATGGCCTGGCCGAGGTAGGGCATGATGAAGAGCATGGCCGTCCCGAAGAGCAGAATGGTCCCGATGGCGTAGGCCATGTCGCGCGGCTTGGCGCCGACCACCGGCGCCGTTGCGATGATGGCCGAGACTCCGCAAACCCCCGTACCGGCGCCCATGATGCCGCCGAGGCCGTCGGATACCCCGTACTTGCGGCTCAGCCACATCACGGCGATGGCGGTGCCGAAGATGAACACGGCTGCCAGAAGCATCCCGGTCCCGCCGACCCTCACAACATCCGACCACACATAATGGACTCCCAGGATGATGATCCCCGGTTTGATCAGCGGTCGAGCGACCGCCACACCGGGCTTGAGAGACTCAGGAATTCCGATGGTATTTCGGATGAGAATGCCCCCGATGAGGAGCATGGCCACATACTTGAACTGGAACTTCTGGTACAAGAGCGTGGCCACGGGCCAGGCGTCGCCGACCGATCCGTCCACCTTGTCGAGTGCCTTGTGCTGTTTGGCGAGCTTGCCTTCGGCCGCGGCGATTGCGGCAGCGTCTCCCGAGGCGGTGGCTTCAACCAGCTCAGTCTCGAGAACGGGGATCGCCGCCGAAGCCACATCGGCTTTGTGGTACTTGCCCAGCACCTGATCCACGTTCATCACGATCCACGCGAAAACCGCGCAGAAAACCAAACCCGGGATGATCTTGGTCCAACCCGGCACAACCAGTGATCGAAGCATCGCCATCTTCGCCTCCGTTCAGAATAGGTACAGCACGCTCTTGAAAAAGCGATGAACGGTATCGGGCGCCGCGATGGAGGCCAGCATGACGATGCCGGCGATGATCAGTGCCCAGATATCCTCTCGCTTTGCCGACGAGAGGCCCTTCTCCTTGTTCTGCGGATTCTCTTCCGAGCTCATGTCTCACCCTTCGTTGATGGTTTGCATCCGACCAGCGCCATCCGGCTCAGGAGTTCACACCCGTACCGGGAAGATGCCGGTATCTGAGTTCCGTCTTCTTCCCACACCGAAGAAGCGTCACCCTCATCACACCGACCCATTCTAAACGGGAACAAACTTCGAGCTGCCACTGCGAGTCTGCCGATCACCAAGCAATCTTCCGGCTCGTGCCGGCCGCCGGCCGTGGTCGATCAGCTTCCCTTTAAGGCGCCGCGCAGCCAGGCCGAGGAGGCGCGCAGCACTCGGTCAACCGGCAGCCGTCGCCCTGGCGCCTCGGCTCCTGGCGTAGGCGGCGATATCGGTGACCGCGGCGATGGCCCGGTCGATGTCCTCTTCGGTGGTGAAAGCGCCCACCGAGAAGCGCACCGTGCCGTCGATCTCGGCGGTGCCGATCCCTTCGTGAACCCGCGGCGCGCAGTGGAGCCCGGTGCGGGTGATGACGTTGTGCTCGACGTCGAGGAGCTGGCCGGCCTGGTCGGCGGGCAGGCCGTCGATGTTGAAGACGAAGACCGGCAGGTGGTCGTGGGTCATGTCGGCGCAGTAGGTGGTGATGCCGTCCATGGCCTCGAGCGCCCTCCACAACCGGGTCGCGTGCACCATCTCCTCTTCGTAGAGGGCCTTGACCCCACCCTTGGAGGCGATCCACCGCTGGCCGGCGAGCAGGCCGGCGATGCCCATGGTGTTGAGGGTGCCGAACTCGAAACGCCAGGGATAGTCGCGCGGCTGCGAGCGCAGGGCCGACTTGACCCCGGTGCCGCCCGACCGGCAGGGCATGAGATCCACGTGCTCGGCCATGTACATGCCGCCGGTGCCGGTGGGGCCGAAGAGCGACTTGTGGCCGGTGAAGCAGACGACGTCGATGTTCATCGCATCCAGGTCGATCTCCACCAGGCCGGCGGTCTGGGCCACGTCGACGGCGAAAAGCACGCCCCGGTCGCGACAGATCCGGCCCACCTCGGCCACCGGCTGGATGGTGCCGATGACGTTGGACCCGTGGTTCATCACCACGAGCTTGGTGGTGTCCTTGATCTTCGCCTCGATGTCTTCGGGGTGGACGTAGCCCGCTTCGTCGAACGGCACGAAGTCGACCTCGACGCCGCGCTCGCGCTGCTGGTACATGGGCCGCAGCACCGAGTTGTGCTCGAGGCAGGTGGTGATCGCGTGATCCCCCGGCTCCACGACGCTGCCGATGAGCAGGTTCAGGGCGTCGGTGACGTTGAGCGAGAAGACCAACCGGTTGCGGTCAGTCCCGCCGAAGAAATCGGTCAGCGCCTGGCGGGACTCGAGGAGCACGTCCTCGGCCTCGAGCGCCAGGTCGAACCCGGTGCGCCCGGGGTTCACCCCGCGCTCGGCGTAGAAGTCGCACATGAAGCGGATGACCTCCGGCGGCTTGGGAAAGGTCGTGGCGGCGTTGTCGAGGTAGACGAACTCACTCATTTCACACCTCTGAAATCGGGATGTCGACGTGATCGGCGGCGCCCAGTGCCCGCCGGATCCGTTCATAGGAAGCGGTAATCTGTCGTTCCGCACAGGCTCCGGCCGCCGCGGCGTCGCGGCTTCGCATGTGGTCGACGAGTTCCTCGTGCTCGGATCGCATCTCGGGCCCGAAATCGCCGAGGTCGAGGCCGAGGTAGAAGAACCGCTGCATGGAGACGAGGAGATCGCGCAACACCGAGAACAGCCGGTCGTTGCGCGACAGGGACGCCACCTCGAGATGGAAGCCGAGGTTCCGGTCGAGGAACTCGACGTACGAGGCCCAGTCCGAGTAGGTGTACTCGATGGAGGCGAGAACGGAGAGACGGTCGAGATCCTCATCGGTGGCCCGGGCGACGGCCAACGCCACCGCTCTCGTTTCGATGGCGGTCCGCAGCTCGAAGCTGTCGGAGATCTCCTTGGGGGAGATCGGGCTCACGAAGTACCCCTTGTACGGAATCGCGGTGAGAAGCCCCTCCTGCTGCAGCCGCCGACAGGCTTCGCGCACCGGAACCCGGCTCGTGCCGTAGGTGTCCGCCAGCGCCTGCTCCGCGAGAGCGGCTCCCGGCCGGTGGGCCAACGTGATGATGTCACGCTTGAGGGACCGGTAGACCTCTTCAGCCGCAGTCCGTCGACGCACAGCCGGGGAATGGGCGGGGAGATCGACCATGAACAGATTGTATACAATTCGTATACAACGTCAAGCCACCCCGCGGGTCCCCTACTCCGCCACTGGCGTGGGCTGCGAGCGGACATGGCATGGACGCCGCCGCTTGCAGGAAACGGCCTTTCGTCGTAAGCTCATTGTCGGGTGTGGCCGACATCCGTCGCAGATGTCGCCGCTACCCGGATCACCGCTCGACGACGGAGGCCTTCGTGTGGCGAGCCACGGCTCGCGAGCGTGAACTCGATATCGAGGCCGCTCCGTCGCCCGTGACGTGCACATCGATTCTGGACAGGCCAGATCGATGTCGCATCTCTCTGTGTACCCGAGGGAAGGTATGACTGAGAACAACGACAAGCAACAGCATCAGCATCAAAACCAGAATCAGAATCAACGAAAACCGAACCGCCGCCGCCGTCGGCCCCGCCGACGCGGCAACCGCAACAAGGGCCCCGTGGTCGAGGTCCAGGGGCATCTTCTCGTCCGAGAGAAGGGCTCGCCGGTTCTGGTCCAGGCGAAGAACAACTTCGTCGCCTCGAAGACCGATCCTCTGGTCCCCGTCGAACTCGTGAACAAGCTGCACCTGGAGAGCGGCCTGGCCATCGAGGGCAAGGCCCGCGGCGGCGACCGGCCACGGCTTTTCGAGATCAGCACCATCGAGGAGATGCCGCCGGAAGAATATCGGGAGAAAGCCCTCCCCTTCACCGAGCTGATCAGCATCGACCCCCTGGAACGCTTCAACCTCGAGACCGACCCCGATCTGGTCGAACCGCGAGTTTCCGAGCTCATCGCGCCGCTCGGCAAAGGTCAGCGTTGTCTCATCGTGTCTCCTCCGAAGGCCGGAAAGACGACCCTCCTGCAGCAGATGGCCCACGCCATCGCCGTCAATCACCCGAACACCGTCATCTTCGTGTTGCTGGTGGACGAGCGGCCTGAAGAGGTCACGGACTGGAAACGGAGCATCGCCCGCGGCGAGGTCTTCGCCTCGTCGTCCGACCAGAGCCTGGAGTCCCACATCCAGATTTCGGAGATGGTCTTCGAACGCGCCCGCCGGCTGGTTGAGCTCGGTGAGGACGTCGTCGTCTTCATGGACTCGCTCACCCGCATGTCCCGCGCCTACAACAGCTCTCAAAAGGGATCCGGCAGGATCCTATCCGGCGGCATCGACGCGCGCACCATGGAGAAACCCCGTCGTTTCTTCGGTTCGGCCCGCAACGTCGAGGACGGCGGCAGCCTCACCGTTGTCGCCACCTGCCTGATCGACACCGGGTCGCGGATGGACGAGGTCATTTTCCAGGAGTTCAAGGGCACCGGCAACATGGAGATCGTGCTCGACCGCCGGCTCTTCGAGAAGCGGATCTTCCCGACCATCAACATTCCGCAATCGGGAACCCGAAAAGAAGAGAAGCTCTACTCCAAGGAGCAGGTCGAGAAGCTCTATCTCATGCGGCGGGCGCTCTCCACGCTTTCGCCGGAGGCGGCCATGGAGCTGCTGCTGCAGAAGGTTCGCGAGTTCTCGTCCAACCAGCTCTTCCTGGAATCGCTGCAGCTGAAGTAGCCTGACGAGCGATTCAGTCTCGATGAGAATGCGCTGACCCCAATGAAGCACCTCGACGACCTCCGCCTCCTCGATCCCGCCCTCGAACCGATCGCCGAAAAAGTCGTGGCCGGGGAGCGCCTCGACCGCGAGGACGGTGTTCGGGTGGCCACCACCGATGACCTCCTCGGTGTCGGCCGCCTCGCCAACATCGTCCGAGAACGCCTCCATGGCGACCGCACCTACTACAACATCAACCGCCACCTCAACCCGACCAACGTCTGCGTCGCCTCCTGCAAGCTCTGCGCCTTCTACGTGCCGTGGCGCGACCGCGACCGCGGCTGGACCTATACGGTGGAGCAGGCGGTGGAGGTTGCGGCCCGCGATGTGGACGAATCGGTGTCCGAGCTGCACATCGTCGGTGGGCTCCACCCCGAACTCCGGGTGGAGTACTACGAGCAGCTCTTCGCGGCCCTCAAAGAACGTTTCCCGTGGATCCACCTCAAGGCGTTGACCATGACCGAGTTCGACTTCATCTCCACCGCCTCGCGGATCAGCGTGGACGAGACGATCTCGAGATTGAAAACCGCCGGCCTCGACTCATGTCCGGGTGGCGGGGCGGAGATCTTCGCCGAGCGGGCCCGGCGCCAGATCTGCGACCACAAGACCGACGGCGCCCGCTGGCTCGCCATTTCCAGACAGGTTCACCGCGCCGGCCTGAAATCCAACTGCACGATGCTCTACGGTCATGTCGAAACCGCCGAGGAGCGCGTCGACCATCTCCTCGACCTCCGCGCGCTGCAGGACGAGACCGGCGGATTCCAGTGCATGATCCCCCTCGCCTTCCACCCCGAGAACACCGCCCTCGACCACCTCCCACCAACCGGCGGCCGGCTCGACATCCAGACCATCGCCACCACCCGTCTGGTCCTCGACAACGTGCCCCATCTCAAGGCCTACTGGATCATGCTCGGCGAGAAGGTGGCCCAGATCGCCCTGTCCTTCGGCGCCAACGATCTCGATGGAACGGTGGTCGATGAGAGGATCACCTACGCAGCTGGAGGGACCGCGGGAACCGGCCTTTCACGGCAGCGGCTGGAGAATCTGATCCGGGAGGCGGGCCGCACCCCCGTCCTTCGCGACACCCTCTACCGGCCGCTGGACGGGTCCGGATCCGGCCTTTCTTCGCGGGAGTCGGATGGCGTAGCCGCCTCCTGAGGTTTGGCCTCATCCCGCTCGATCCCGGCGTAACCGACGAGTTCGTCGACCCGAGCCAAGAGGACCGATCGTTCTTCGAAGGCCGCCAGCTCGGGCGACAGCTTCACCGCCGACACCAACAGCAACGCCAGCACCGCCGCCGTCGCCGCTCCGGCGAGGACGGCGCCGAACAGCCGGTTGAGGCAACCGAGCTTGAGCCCCTCCAGCGCCTTCTCCATCCCCCATCCCGCGAGCATGCACAACAGTGAGACCACCGTGAACGGGATCAGGTAGGCCAGGCCGACGGCGAGCCACTCACGCGCAAGATGCTCGGCCACGACGCGCGACAGACCCGGGCCCACCACCACCGCGAGCCAGATCCCCATGATCGCCCCACCGAGACCGAAGACGATGCGCACCGCTCCCTTGAAGAACCCGCCCAAGGTGATGCCGGCCCATACCACGACCAGCACCCAATCGAGAACCGTCATACCATCAAGCGAACCGTCAGCCGCAGGAAATCCGCCTCGGTGACGATCCCGAGCAGATTGCCGACCTCGTCTACCACGGGGAGGCAGCCGTACTTGTTGTCGAGAAGGATGCGCGCCGCATCGGCCACCCGAGTCTCCGGGCTCACGGTGACCACGTCGCGGTGCATCGCCTCCTCCACCGGCACGCGGACAAAGATCCGCCGCTGCTCGGCCGGTTCCACCTCAGCGAAAATGGAGAACGAGGCCGCCAAGAGATCGCGATGGGTCACCAGGCCGACGAGCTTGCCGTCGTGGACGACCGGCAGATGTCGAATCCGGCCACGGTCCATGCAGCTCTTGGCATGGGCCAGTGTCTCGTCCTCGATCATGGTGACCACGTCCGTCGACATGATGTCGGCCACCGTCATTCCGCCGTCGGGCATGGGGACCTCCAAACCAAGTGTATCGCAGAGGCGGATGGCTCCAACTTGTGCCTGTTCCCCTTTCCGTTTCCGTTCCCGACGGGTCACCACCGCCGACGAGGGTCGGATACCATCGGGCACGGGCAGGGGTACGGGTACGGGTACGGGTACGGGCCGCTCCCGGTCACATATACAAGCCGCCCGACACGTTGATCACCGTGCCGGTGATGTACGACGCACCGGGGCCGGCGAGGAAGGCGACGGCATCGGCGACATCGCGTGGAGTCCCGAGCCGTTGGATGGCGACACTCTTCATCAGCGCCTCACGCTGCTGGTCGGACAGGACGTCGGTCATGGGTGTCACGATGTAACCCGGCGCCACGGCATTGACGGTGACGTTGCGGGGGCCGAGCTCGCGCGCAAGCGACTTGGTGAATCCGATCAGCCCCGCCTTGGAGGCCGCGTAGTTGGTCTGACCGCCGTTGCCCATGAGTCCGACCACCGATGCGATGTTGACGATCCGACCAGATTTCTGCCGCATCATCAGTTTGGCCACCGGCTGGGTCATTTTGAAGGCCCCGTCGAGGTTGATCCGCATCACCAGATCCCAGGCTTCGGGCTTCATTCGAACCAGCAGCTGATCGCGGGTGACGCCGGCGTTGTTGACCAGGATGTCGAGACGGCCGTGATCTGCCTGAATCGCCGCGACCGCCGCCGCCGCATTGTCGGCATCGGTAACATCGACCGATCGCCCCTCAGCCGAACCGCCAAACGCGATGATCTCATCGACGATCTCGGTTGTTTCGAGGACGTCGGCACAGATGACGTGGGCCCCGGCCGATGACAGCCTGCGAGCAATCTCGGCGCCGATCCCCCGCGCCCCACCCGTGATCACCGCAACCTGCCCGTCGAAATCTCTCACTGATGCCTCCTCGTACTTGAAGCTGGACAGTTGTATCACAGAGGCTTGTCGCCGAGCCGTCAGCCGTCAGCCGTCAGCCGTCAGCTGACCGCTGAGAGCTATCTTCAGGTCACCAAATCGGCAATCGCGGTCTCGATGCCCTCCACGGTGCCGGCCGGGTAGCAGGCGGCGGATCGGTCGATGCGCTTGACGAGACCCGAGAGCACGTTGCCGGTTCCCACCTCGACGAAGGTGTCGAAGCCGTCGGCCACCATTCGTTGGATGGTCTGCGTCCAGAGCACCGGGGCGTCAACCTGGCGAATGAGACCGTCGCGCACCTCCGCCGCCGATCGCACCGGTTCGGCATCGACGTTGCGATAGACCGGAACTGCGAGATCGTTGAAGGCGAGCTCGCGCAACACCGGCTCGAGACCCTCGCGCGCCGGAGCCATCAAGGGAGAGTGGAACGGGGCCGACACCGGCAGCGGCAGGGCGCGCCGTGCGCCGGCCTCTTTGCAGGCTGCGACCGCCCTCGCCACCGCGCCCGAGGTCCCGGCGATGACCACCTGACCCGGAGAGTTGAAGTTCGCCGCAACCACCGGCTCGCCGTCAACCTCCGTGATCTCCCGACACAAAGCCGTCACCGCCTCGTCGTCGAGACCGAGCACCGCGGCCATTGCCCCTTCACCCACCGGAACCGCCGCCTGCATGAGCCGGCCGCGTTCGCGTACCGTCCTGGCGGCGTCCACGCCGCCGAGGCCACCCGCAGCGACAATCGCGGAGTACTCTCCGAGACTGTGGCCGGCCACCGCCTCCACCTCGAGCCCGGCCCGGGACAACACCTCCCAGGCCGCCACCGAGTGCGTCAGCAGGGCCGGTTGCGTGTTGGTGGTGAGCTTGAGATCGTCGGCCGGTCCGTTCCAGCACAGACCTGAGAGATCCATGCCGAGCCCGTCGTCGACGGCGGCGAAGACATCGGCCGCAGCCGGCCACCGCCCGGCGAGATCTTCGCCCATTCCCACTTTCTGACTGCCCTGACCGGGAAAGATCGCCGCAACTCGTGACATGTGGACTCCCTCTTCGGTTTCTCGTCGGATGTCGAGTCTTCGAAGGCGTCGCTTCTAAACCTCACCGTTTGCGGGACCCTACCCGCCGGGGGTCTCGTCCTTCTCGCCGAAGACCTCGACGATCTTCTCACCGATCGTCTCGATCACTCCACTCCTGGCATAGGAGTCGGCGAAGCGAATCGCGTTGCGGATGGCCTTGGCCGAGGACCGGCCGTGGCCCACCAGACACGCACCGTCGATCCCGAGCAACGGGGCGCCCCCGTGCTCGGAGTAGTCGACCTTCCGCTTGACGTTTCGGAAAGCGCCCTTGGCGAGAACCAGGCCAGCGCCGTACAGGGGCGATTGGCGGGCCTCGTCCTTGAGCATCTCCACCACCATCTCACCAAGGCCTTCAGCGACCTTCAGGATGACGTTGCCGGTGAAACCGTCACAGACCACCACGTCGACGTCTCCGGTAAAAATGTCGCGGCCTTCGACGTTCCCGACGAAGTTGACGCCCGCGCCGTCGAGCACCCGGTAGTGCCGACGATTGCGTGGCCCGCCCTTGGTCTCTTCCTCACCCACCGACATGAGGCCGACCCGGGGATTCTCCACCCCGAGGACTGCCGAGGCATAGTATGAACCCATCACCGCAAACTGGACGAGCTGGTGGGGCTTGACCTCGACATTGGCGCCGACATCCAGCACCAGGGTGTGGCCGCTGGTCTTGGGTAGAATGGCCGCCAACGCAGGCCGGTCCACACCCTGGATCATGCCCAGGGTCGACTTGGCCGCGACCCAGGCCGCACCCGTGTTGCCGGCGGTCACCAGGGCCGACGCCTCCCCGCTTCGGACGAGCTCGGCGCACACCGACAACGATGAGTTCGGTTTGCTTCGAAGGACCGACAACGGCGGGTCGTGCATGCGGACGACGTCGGTGGCATCGACAAGGTCGAGACCTTTCGGCACCGAACGGAACCTCCCCAGCTCGCGGCGCAACCGCTTGACGGGACCGACCAGTTTCACCGTGAGACCGAAGTCGGCAACGGCGTCCAGCGCCCCCTGGATGCGAATCTGGGGGGAGCCGTCACCGCCCATGGCATCGAGCGCAATGGCTCGATCAACCATCTGTCTATTCCCGCGTGAGAAGACTAGTCGAGGTCTTCGACTTCAATGACTTCGCGGCCCTTGTAGCTCCCGCAGTGCGGGCAGACCTGATGCGGTGGCTTCGGCTCGAAGCACGACGTGCAGAGGCTCCAGCCGGGCGGTACCAGGCTGTGGTGGGAGCGTCGTTTGTCGCGACGCGTTCTCGAAATACGACGCTTTGGATTCGCCATCAGAGTTCTCCGTTTCGTTTCACTATGTCGTCGGGCTCAATCCGCCGAGGATTCCCCGCTCACGTCTTTCAGGGCCGCCCATCGTGGGTCGACCTCCGGTTCACAGCGGCAGGAACCTTCGATGTTGCGGTTGGCGCCACAGCTCGGGCACAGCCCGGCGCAGTCTTCGGAACACACGATGCGGATGGGCAGCTCGAGCTCGATCTGCTCCACCGCAAGCCCTTCGAGATCGAGGTGCTGTCCCTCCACATACACCACATCGAGATCGGCCTCATCGAGAGCGATCTCAGGATCCAGGGGCGCCGCCTCCGCCGTGGCGACCTCGAGATCGAAGGAGGAGTCCATCCGCCACTCGACGGGCTCGAGGCATCGCCCGCAGGCGAGGAGGCCCTCCGCGTGAGTTCGACCCACCACCAGGAATCGGTCGTCCACCGGACGCACCGTCCCCTCCAAACGCACCGTCATGGGCCCGGTGACGCGGGAGGGATCGAGCCGCTCTTCGTCGAGGCTCAGAGACTCGGCGAAGCTCTCCGGCTCATCCTGAATTCTGGAAAGGTCGATCTTCACACACACCTCTCCCCACAGGGGCGAGGAGTATAGCACCCAGACCGATGACTGACCAGCACCTCGGGTTCGAAGGTGTCGAAAACCCGCTCACACCAGCCCTGACGCGGTCTCGCTTTCCGAAATGCTGCTTGCCAGGGCGATGATCCCGGTTCCCAACGCCGCGATGGAACAGACGCTCCACAGCACGCCTCCCACGAAGGGAACGAACCGGACGAGCAGGAGCAACGCCACTCCGGCGAAGACCTCCACGGTGAGCGGCATCGGTCGCTCATACAAGCGGCGCAGGGCCAGGGAGCCGAGGCAGCCTCCGATGACCGTCAAGCCAACGGCCCGCAGTCCGAAGAACACAACGGTCACAGCGGCCGCCAGCGGTATGCCGAGATTCGGCCCGAGAGCCAGCACCGCGACGATCGCGGCAAAGAACGTCACTCCGGCGGCGACGCCCAAGACCAGCACTCTCGCACCGAGCCGCGGCAGGACCCAGACCCCGAAACGCAACCTCGTCGAAAAACCGAAAGCGAGCACCGTCGTGATCAACAGCCACACGCCGGAGGTCAACAGCCGGACCGCAAGGCTGACCTGGAGCGGCGCCTCCTGGCCGGGAATCAACGCCACGCTCGACAGCGAGGAGAACGCCAGGGTCCGGCCTTCCACGACGGCTCCCGGTGATGCGTGGACATCCCCGAAGACAGCAAGCACATGCCGGCCGACATGGGCCCGCTCGTCGATCCGGAGGCTGCCGCCCACCACCACCACATCGCCGGACACGTCGGCTCGAGGGCCGAGGTGGACATCCGCCTCGAAGGCGACCACGTCACCGTGCACGACCTCGTTGACGACAATGTCGTTAAAGACCGTGGTTCGCGGAACCGCCGCCGTGGTCACCGTCGCAGGCACGCAAAGCGCCGCAACGAGCACTGCCACGACGAACCCGAGTCTCTCGCCGGGCTTCGGAAGAAATCGGTCTGGCCCGAAGTATTCATGAGGTTTCGTCACGAGGCCGACGAAGCGCCGATGCCAGTCGAGATTTCTCATCTTTGGGCGTGAAGACATACGTGACGGTATGTTGAGCACCCAACGATGAGAAAACTCGACTGGCGCGGATGCATCGTGGGCCGCAGTAGATCGCTCATGAATACTTCGGGCTAGGAACCGTCGCGCCATGGCGAGACCCGCCGCCATCGCCGCGCCGCAACGGCAACCGTCGCCACACCGAGCACGCTGATCACCACCGCGCCGGCGACGACACCGGGGCCGAGGAGGACGCCCGCAGCCCCGGCTGCGGTGCTGAGTGCGGCCGACCAATCACTCACCGTCGCCGCCAAAGAAACCCATCCCTGGGACGACCACACCGGCAGCAGGGCGAGGAGGCTGCCACCCGGCAGACCGCCCAGCATGACCATGCCCAGCAGAGCGACCAGCAGCGACGCCGCGACCGGGAGCAGCGCCAGGGCACGACGCCGGCGGCGGGCGGACCGCATCGCCGAGACTACGCCCTCCTCGATGGCCAGGTCGGTCGGCGGCAGCACCTTGGCGAAGATCAAACCGAGCGCGAGCTCGGCAGCCGCCACCTCACTGCATCGAGGACACTGCGCCACATGCCGGCGCTCGGACTCGGAAAGCCGATCCGACTCGCCTCCGACTTCGACGAGTGCCTCTTGTACTGCCTCACAGCTCGGTGCCACCGCGGCCTCCTCTCACGGCACCGCCAACCTCACAAAAAGGTCGTCAGTGCTTTTCGTAATACGGTGTGGGCGCGAAAAAGTTTGTTTTTCACTGTTCCCAGCGGCATTTCCTTGAACTCGGCGATCTCCTGGTAGCTCAAACACCCGAAGTGACGCAACAGGACAAGCTCCCGATACTCCGGTCGGAGCTCCTCGATGGCCTCCCGGAGCGCCCCTGAAAGCTCGAGATTCTCGAAGTGGCCGAGGGGGTCCTTGGTGTGGTCCTCCACCACCAGCTCCACCTCGTCACCGTCGCGATCGGTGCGATACAACGCCACGGTCTTGAGTTTCTTGCGGCGGAGGTGGTCGATCCCGAGATTGTGACCGATGCGAAAAAGCCACGTCGAGAACCGATATTTGGGGTTGAATCGATCGAGGGCCGACCACGCACGAACGAAGGCCTCCTGGGAGATCTCCTTGGCGAGCTCGATGTCACCGACAAGCTGGCCGAGAAACGCGGTCAGCCGCCGCTGGTACCGCCGCACCAGCGCGGTGAAGGCGTCCTCGTCCCCATCGAGGGCGAGACGCACCAACTGCTCATCCGAGGCCTTTTCGAAGCTCACGCCGGCGCCATGATACAGGTGCCGGCTGCCGACATCGGCCCTCGCAACGAAACTTCTCGAATTGTCCGGGTTAGACTCTGCGTGGAGGTGGAACGTGACCCTGACGAGGATGTCCATGGTGTTCGTGCTTGTTCTCGCCGCGGCGGCGGCCGCCGCCCAGACCGACGAGCCCGCGGAGCCTGTGGTCGAAGGCGCCGTCGGCGGCATTCCCTTCGCGGGAGAGGTTGACGTGACGGTGGTCAACGTCAACGCCTACGTCACCGATAAGAAGGGGGTCGCCGTCACCGACCTGACAGCCGACGACTTCATTCTGACCCAGGACGGCGAGGTGAAGAAGATCACCAACTTCGGACTCTTCACCGAAGAGGTCTACCGCGGCGAGTACCGGCCCGAGGGCCCCCCTGGCCTCGCTGACGAACCGGCGCCCACCAGCGAGGGTCAACCGCTCTCCGAGGACAGCTTTCGTCCGGTCTACGTCGTGCTTTTCTTCGACAACGACAACTCACGCCCTCTCGACCGCAACCGCTTGATCAGCCAGATGCGGACGTTCGTCCGCGAAAACCTCCAGCCTCCCGTCCAGATGATGGTGATCACCTACAACAAGTCCTACGAGGTGATTCAACCCTTTACCGGCGATCAACGCGAGATTTACGACGCCCTGCGTGAGGTCAAGATGATGACCGGGGGCCGCAACGAGCTGGACAACCACCGAAAGGACATTCTTCGGGACATCGCCGAGTCCCAACGAAGCTCGCAACAGGACTACCAACAGATGAACCGCAGCCACAATATGCTGATCGGTTTCGCCGAAGAGGAAGCCAATGCGCTGCAGTTCACCCTCGGTTCACTGCGGGACACGGTGACCATGATGTCGGGCCTCCCCGGAAAGAAGATCATCGTCTACGTCTCCAACGGGCTGCCCATGGTGGCCGGTCTCGACCTCTTCTACGCCTACGCCAACACCTACAACGAGTCCTCCGCCGTCACCGAGTCGGCGCGCTACAACATGAACCGGCACTACAACTCGTTGGTCTCCAACGCCAACGCCCAGGACATCAGCTTCTACACCTTCGGCGTCGGGGGCCTGGAAAACCCGGGTCTCGCCGGGTCGGAGCTCGGGATGCAGCAGGACCACATGTCGGCCAGCATCGGGATTCAGAACTACCTGGACCCGCTGCGCTTCATGGCCGACAACACCGGCGGCGCCGCCATCGTCAATACCAACGACTTCAGCGCCGGCCTGGCGAGGGTGGCCCAGGACTTCTTCACCTACTACTCGCTCGGCTACACCCTCCACCAGAGCGGCCTCGACAAGGTGCACCGGATCAAGGTCGAGCTGCCGAATCACCCCGACTACCGGCTGCGCTATCGAAAGCGTTTCGTCGAGAAGAGCCTGGAGAGCCGGATCCAGGACAAAGTGGTCACCGGTCTCATGTTTCCCCTCGACGACAACCCCATGCAGCTCATGGTGGAGATCGGCGATCAAGCGCCGGCCGGCGAAACCCGGTGGATGGTGCCCTTCAAGCTGTCGTTCCCGATTCGCCGCGTGGCCCTGCTGCCGACCGGCGAGGACTTCGTCGGCAACGTGACCATGTTCATCGCGGCCCGCAGCGCCAAGGGGGACCGCTCCGACGTCGTCCGCCAAACCCACGAAATCCGCATCAAGGCCGCCGACTACGACAACGCCCAACTCGATCGCTTCACCATCACCGCCAACCTCCTCATGGAGAACGGCAGCCACAATGTGGCGGTGGGGCTCCTCGATCCCATCACTCGCGCCTCGTCGTTCACCACCACCCGGGTGACGGTTCACGAGTAGCGCTGAAAGCCCCGTTCCCGGGCCTACTCCAGCTCGGCGAGGGCCTGGCCGGCATCCACGGTCTGCCCAGGCTCGACGTGGACCGCGGTGACCTTTCCAGCCTGGTCGGCGGTGAGTTCGTTCTCCATCTTCATGGCCTCGAGAACCACCAGCGGCTGACCGGCCTCGACTTCGTCTCCCTCGGCCACGTGGACCTTGACCACCTTGCCGGGAATCGGCGCCTCCAGCCGGCTCGGGCCCGACGACGCCGCGGCGGCATCCGCCTCCACCGCCTCCACCGGAGTGAGAACTTCGAAGTCGAAGTCGCGCACACCCACCCCGAGCCGCCACTCTCGACCCCTGCCACGTTGATAGCTCACCGAGAAGCTCCGGCCGTCGGCAACGTAACGTAACGACGCGATCGCACGGTCGAGCCGGATCACGTCAACCCGCACGGCCTCGCCGTCCATCATCACCTCAAAGCCCCCCGGAACGTTCTCGACATCGACCTCGTGGGCCACGTCCGCGTTGCGAACCACCCATTTCATCGTGGAAACCTCCCGTGGAGCTGTCGCACACCCTCCTGCCACCAATGACTCCCACCGGCATGGGCGTACGGGTCGTCGGCGAGAGCGCCCGCCTCCAGCGTAGCCAGGCAGGCCGCCGCCACCACCGCTGCCGCTTCGGCCTCGGGATCCTGCACCCCGTGCAGCTCGGCCAGCCGCTGTGAGGCCAGGAGCTCGTCGAGGAACCCGGTGTGGAACTCCGCCTTCTCGAACTCCTCCATCTCCACCAGAGCGCGGAAAAGGGTGAGCGTCGTCGCGATACCGCGCACCTGGTACTCCTGCAGCGCCCGGGCCAGGCGCGCCACGGCGGCCGGTCGATCCGGGGCGGTGACCACGAGCTTGGCCACCATGGGGTCGTAATCCAGCGGCACGATACTTCCCTGGAAGACCCCCGAATCGACCCGGATTCCGGGTCCGTTGGGCCGCACCAGCAGGGTGATCTCGCCGGGTGAGGGCGCGAAATTCTTGAGCGGATCCTCGGCGTAGACCCGGCATTCGATGGCGTGCCCCCGGGCGACGAGGTCCTCCTGGCGCAGGGACAGCTCGCGGCCGAGCGCCAGGTTGATCATCTCGCGAACCAGATCGACACCGTAGACCTCCTCGGTCACCGGGTGTTCGACCTGAAGCCGGGTGTTCATTTCGAGGAAGTAGAAACCGCCCTCCGGATCGACGAGGAACTCCACCGTTCCCACCGACTGGTAGCCGGATCCTTCGACGATGGCCAGCGCCGCCTCGCCCAACCGGCGGCGGAGATCCGCGTCCACCACCGGCGACGGGCACTCCTCGACCACCTTCTGGTGGCGCCGTTGAATCGAGCACTCCCGTTCGCCGATGTAGACGGCGTTGCCGTGCTGGTCGGCGGCGACCTGCACCTCGATGTGGCGCGCGTTGGTCACCAACCGTTCGACATAGACCCGGTCGTCGCCGAAATAGGCGCCGCCTTCGGACCTCGCCCGATCGAACGCGGCGGCGAGCTCGGACCGGTCGTTGACCTCCCGCATCCCTTTGCCCCCGCCCCCGGCCACCGCCTTGAGCAGAACCGGCAGCCCGTGCTCCTCGACGAAGGCCTCGAGCTGCTCGACACTCTCGAGGGGATCCACCATCCCGGGGATGAGCGGCACCCCGGTCTCCACCGCCAGCTTGCGACTCTCGGTCTTCGACCCCATCAGGCGGATCGCCGCGGGCGGCGGCCCAACCCAGATGAGCCCCTCGTGGCCGACCCGCTCCGCGAACTCGGCGTTCTCGGCCAGAAATCCGTAGCCCGGGTGAACCAGATCGGCGCCAGCGACCTCCGCGGCTCCGAGGATGCGATCCATGTTGAGATAGCTCTCCGCCGCCGCCGCCGGCCCGATGGGGAAGGCCTGGTCGGCCATCAGGACATGCGGCGCCCGCCGGTCCACCTCGGAGTAGACCGCGATGGTCTCGATGCCCATCTCGCGGCAGCCCCTCATGATCCGAACGGCGATCTCGCCTCGATTGGCAACCAGCAGCTTCATGTCACAACCCCGACTCTCATGTTGCCAATCCTCAACTCTAAATTCTTAATTATCAATTATTTCTCCTTCGGGACCAGGCTGTGAACAGCGATAAATCAAGAATTCAGCATTCATCATTCAAAAATCCGCTAGAGCGGGATGTTCCCGTGCTTTTTGGCTGGCATGGTGTCGCGCTTGGTGGCGAGCAGAGCAAAGGCGGCGGCGAGCTTCCGCCGCAGCATCCGTGGCAGGATGACCTCGTCGATGTAGCCCTTTTCCGCCGCCACGAAGGGGTTGGCGAATTTCTCCTGGTACTCGGCCACCAGCTCGGCGCGCTTGGCCTCCGCGTCCTCGGCCCGCTGGATCTCGTGACGGTAGAGGATGTTGACCGCCCCATGGGGGCCCATGACCGCGATCTCGGCGGTCGGGAATGCGAGGTTCACATCGGTGCGGATGTGCTTGGAACCCATGACGCAGTAGGCGCCGCCATAGGCCTTCCGGGTGATGACGGTGACCTTGGGCACCGTGGCCTCGGCCAGGGCGTACAGCAGCTTGGCGCCGTGGCGGATGATGCCACCCCACTCCTGTGCGGTGCCCGGAAGAAACCCGGGGACGTCCTCGACGATCCAGATCGGGATGTTGAAGGCGTCACAGAAGCGAACGAATCGGGCGCCCTTGACCGACGCGTTGATGTCGAGAACCCCGGCGAGGTGGGCCGGCTGATTGGCGATCACTCCCACCGTCCGTCCGCCGATGCGGATGAAGCCGACAACCAGGTTCTTGGCATAGTGCTGGTGGATCTCGAAGAAATCCCCGTCGTCCGCCGCCCACCGGATCAGGGTGGTGATGTCGTACGGCTTGTTGGGATCCGGCGGTACGAAGGCGTCGAGCTCGGGGATCTCGCGATCCGAGGGGTCGGAGCACTCCACCACCGGCGGCTGCTCGGCGTTGTTGGAGGGAACGAAGGACAGCAGCTTGCGGATGGACGCGAGACACTCGGTGTCGGACCGTGAGGCGAAGTGTGCGACCCCCGACACCGAGTTGTGGGTCATGGCGCCGCCGAGCTTCTCCATGGTGACCTCTTCGTGGGTCACGGTCTTGATGACCTCCGGCCCGGTGACGAACATGTAGGAGGACTCCTCCACCATGAAAACGAAGTCGGTGATCGCCGGCGAGTACACGGCGCCGCCGGCGCACGGTCCCATGATGGCGGAGATCTGGGGGACGACTCCGGACGCGATGGTGTTGCGCAGGAAAATGTCCGCATACCCGGCCAGGGAACCCACCCCTTCCTGGATCCGGGCTCCTCCCGAGTCGTTGAGCCCCACCACCGGCGCCCCGACCTTCACGGCAGTGTCCATGATCTTGCAGATCTTGGCGGCATTGGTTTCGGACAGCGACCCTCCGAAGACGGTGAAGTCCTGGGCGAAGACGAAAACCGGCCGCCCGTTGACCCGGCCGTGGCCCGTCACGACGCCGTCGCCGGCGATCTTCTTCGATCCCATGCCGAAATCGGTGCAGCGATGCTCGACGAGCCCGTCGGTCTCTTCGAAGCTGCCTTCGTCGAGAAACTGCTCGACGCGCTCCCGCGCCGTGAGCTTGCCCTGGGCGTGCTGGCGGTCGATCTTGTCCTGCCCGCCCCCGAGCCGGCCGTTGGCCAACCGTTCCTCGACTCTTCCCAGCACATCGTTCGCCATTGACCGCCTCCTCTGCACCGCCCGCCCTTATGGGTCGTCTCGGCATTCTACCGTGAATAGAAATTAAAGTACGAACATTCGTACGATCCGCACCGGTTTCGGCATCGCTCCACTCCGTCCAGGTACCATACCCGAGTGCACCGGCCCGCGACCGATTTCCCCGCGTTCGACACCGACTGGCTCGACGGCCTCGCCGAAGGCTGCCGCGGTCTTCGCGGCAGCCATCCGCGGTTCGAGGATCTCTACCTCGAGCGCCGCCTCGAAATCCGTGTCGCGCCGGACGCCTCCATCGATACCGTCCGGCTCGAAGGGGGCGCCGCCCGGTGGCGGTTTCCGTCCCGCTGGGCCATGCATGCCGGATCCGGCATCTCATCCGCTGCCGTTGCGGAGCTGGTTTCCCACTACGCCGACCGCCTCAAGGCGCCGCCGCGCCGTCGGACCCGAGACGGCGAGCTCAATCCGCCACCCGGCTGGATCGAGTCCGCCATCTCGCTCGCCGGCCGCGGCGTCGACGTTCGTTTCTTCAAACGGTGGGCCGTCGTGATTCGACGCGACGGCTGGCGCGAGGTCTCCACCCCCGCCCTGATCCGAGTCGAGCAGGCTGCACCGGCTTCCGGCGCCCTCCTGGCCGTGTCCGGCCATCCCTCGTTGGCGGAATGGGTCCGGAGCCTGCTCGATCCCCCGCCCGCAAAGACCTGGAACCCGCCATCCGGAACCGCCTGCCCGGTCATCTTCACCGACGGAAGCTCGGGAGTGCTGTTGCACGAACTGGTCGGCCACATGGTGGAGGGCGATCTCGTCGCCTCCGGGCGGTCCCCACTGGCGGGGCTCGGCGGCGCCAACCTCAGCGAAGCCGAGATCGACCTCGTGGACGACCCTCGCCGCGCCGATCTCCCCGGAGCCTTCGACACCGACGACGAGGGAGTCCGTTCGGGCCCCATCACCCTGCTCCGTTCGGGTCGGCTCTGCGGCGTTCTCTGCGACCGCGAAACCGCCGAGACGTGCGGTGTCCCCGCGGGCCGGGGACGCCGGACAGATTGGCGGCTCCCACCCATTCCGAGACTGTCCAATCTCGTCGTTCCGCCCGGGACGGGCTCGCCCCAGGACCTCGAGGCCGACCTCAAGCGCGGCCTCGTCGTCACCCGCCTCGCAGGGGCCACGGTGGACCCCGTTTCCAGTCGGGCGGTGCTGCGGGTGGAGCGCGGGCACGAAATCCGGAACGGGCGACGGCGACGCCCACTGGGCCCCTTCGAGCTCACGGGAGGAGTCATCGAGATCCTCGCCGGCATCGATCCCACCGTCGGCGATGACCCGACCCCTGACTGGCGGCTGGGTTGGTGCCTCAAGGATGGTCTCCCGCTTCCCACCGGCTCGGAAGCGCCGACGATGTTGGTCCACCGGCTCGAGGTGCTGTGATGCCCTCCGGCTCCAACACCGACGGTCTCGTTGCACGGCTGCAGGAGGTCAGTGATCGGTGCGCGTGCCTGCTGGACAGCTCCACAGCCGTGCGCTGGGAGGTCTTCGCCAAGACCTCGGTGACCCGCCAGACCGAGGTTCTGCAGGGTCGTTTGAAACGGTCGGTGCAGATCGCTGAGAGCGGCGTCGGGGTGCGGTCGTGGGACGGGAGCCGGGCGGGCTTCGCCGCGGCGTCGGCGCTCGAACCATCGTCGGCTCGCGACGCAGTCGACGCCGCCCGCGCCGGCGCGCGACCCGGCGCCGACCCCATGCCCCCGGCTCGAGTGATGGGAACGGTGCCGGTCAAACCCGGCCCCGCCATGCCGCCTCGCGGCTGGGCGCAGCACATCGCCGGCGAGCTCGGGCTCGCCCTGGCGGGCCTCTCCGGCTCGGTGCTCCGGTTGGAGCGGGCGGTCGTCCAGGAGGGCCGTTATCGCTGGACCCTGAGCACGGGTGACGGGTGGTCGGCCGATCACGAGCGGATGGTGGCGTCTCTCCTGCTCGAGATCCTGGTCGGCGACCGGCCGGGAATCTGGCGGGAGTGGGTTCACATCTCCGATCCGGGCAGCTTCGATGCCGAGGCGATCGCCTCCCGGCTGGGCAACCGCATTCTCCTGACCCGCAACCGCGTCACCACCGACTCCGGCCTTCACGACCTCATTCTCCATCCGGAGGTAACAGCCCAGCTTCTGGCCGCGGTCTCGCCTCTCTTCCTCGCCACCGACGACGCTCGCGATCCTCTGCCGCACCTGCTCGATTCCAACGGTTTTCTGGCCGCCTTCCCGCTCACCCTGGTGGACGAGCGCTCCGATCCGACCGCCCCCGTGGTGAGCCCCTGCGACGGTGAAGGGCTCCCCGCGAAGCGGACCCTACTGCTCGACGAGGGCGCTCCCAGGCACCGGGTTGCCAGCTGGGCCGACGCCCGTCGCTTCGACGAAATTCCTCGTGGAGGGGCCGTCCGCCTGTCCTACCGCGACCGGCCTTCCACCGGCCTGACCAACCTCAGGGTCGTGACCCGCGACGGGATGCCGCCCGGCGAGCTGCTCACCGCCAGCCGGCGTGCCCTTTACGTGCTGCGTCCGCTGGCGCCGGTGGTGTGCGACTTCGAGCGCGACACCTACAGCCTCATCGCGTCCGGAGTGTGGCTCCGCCGACAGCAGGTGCGCGGCTGGCACCCCGTGGTCGAGCTCAGCGGGAGTCTCGGAACCCTTCTGCGCCGCATCGCTGCCGTCGGCGAGGACCTGTGCTGGTTCCAAACCGCTCACGGGTTCGTGGGAGCTCCTTCGCTGCTCATCCGCCGGCAACCGGTCGTGGGGTGAGTTGACAGTTGACAATCGACAGTTGACAGTAGAATCCCCGTTCGGTTCGAGATCGGTGTGGGGATGTGGAGGAATCATGGAAGTTGGCATCATGGGGTTGGCGGCGAGCGGAAAGAGCTCTCTCTTCGGCCTACTCACCGGTCAGGATTCGTCCGCCCCGACAGGCCGCCGCGACCAGACCCAGGTCGGCATGGCCAAGGTCCCGGACCCGCGCCTCGACGTCCTCGCAGCGATGTACAAGCCGAAGAAAACGACCCCCGCGACGATCCGTTTTTCCGACGTCCCCGGCATTCCCGACGAGCACCGCGGCGAGGCATCCCTCAACCTCCCCGAGCTGCGGACGGCCGACGCCCTGATGGTGGTGCTCCGCGCCTTCGACTCGGACGCCGTCGCCCACCCCAAGGGCTCGGTGGATCCGCTTCGCGATCTCACCCACATTGAGGAGGAGTTCATCCTGTCGGATCAGCTGGTGGTGGAGAAACGTCTCGAGCGCCTCCGCAAGGACATTCAGAAACGACGCGACCCGGAGCTCGAGAGGGAGCGCGACCTCCTCGAACGGTGTCTCGCCGTTCTCGAGGCCGAGCAACCGCTGCGCAACGAGAGCTTTGACGCCAACGAAGAGAAGAAACTCCGGGGATTCACCTTCCTGTCGCGAAAACCCATGTTGGTGGTGGCCAACGTCGGGGAGGACGACCCGTCATCGGATGTCTTCGTCGGACCCGAGTGGGAAGGGTGGACCTCCCGGCAGGGGCTCGCCTTCACCCGGGTCTGCGCCACCCTGGAGGCCGAGCTCGCCGAGCTCGACGGCGACGATGCCGAGGCGTTCATGGAAGATCTCGGTCTCGAGGACCGGGCGCTGGACCGGATCATCGGCGAGTCCTACGCCCTGCTCGGTCTGATCTCCTTCTTCACCGTCGGCGACGACGAGTGCCGGGCATGGTCGATCCTCGAGGGCACCGAGGCGCTCGCGGCGGCCGGCGAGATCCACTCCGATATTCAGCGCGGTTTCATCCGCGCCGAAGTGGTCACCTGCGAGGAACTCCTCGAGACCGGGTCGCTCTCGGGCTGCCGACAGAAAGGGACTCTCCGGTTGGAGGGAAAGACCTACCGCGTCCACGACGGCGAGGTCGTCCACTTCCGGTTCAACGTCTGACCGGCGCCGGGAGCAACCGCCTCAACAGCGGCCCGACGCGTCAGACGAAAAGCGCGGCCACCCGATAGAGCGGAGACCATCCTGGTCCCAGCGACGCTTCCGGCGAGGTGTCGCCGATATCCGGAGCGGCCTCTGCCGTGCTCCCCGTTCCCGTGCCGCCCGCGCCGGATCCGGTCGGCGCCGGACCTCCAAAGCCGAACGGGGTGTTCTCGTGGTCGGGGACAGTGGCTTCGGACTCCGCTCTCCCGCCTCGAGAACCGCCGGAGCTTCGGCTCCTTGCCGAAGCCGCTCCGCCGCCGGCTGCCGCCTTGCGCTTCTTCGCTGTCGCCTTCTTGTCGGGCGCCGGGGTCGGCGTCGGCGCCACCCGCGGTCCGACGATCGGCGTGGGGGTGGGCGTCGGGGTGGGCGCCACCCTCGGCTCGAAGCTGCTGCGAACCTTTCTCACGGCGCCCGGCTCCAGGTAGGGCATGGGGGTATGGGCCTCGAAGCGCCTGCGGTCGTAGTGACGAACCTGGGCGCCGATCTGCAGTCGCGACGAGAGAATTTCGGGGTTGACCTTCGGGTCTGCCAGCTCCGGAGCGTGCTGGAACGCCGTCTCGTAGTGGTCCATGGCGGCCTTGCCGTTGCCCGTCTGCTCTTCGAGCAGGCCCAGGTAGAAGTTCGCCCAACCGTGGCCGGGACGGATCTTCAGGCACTTCTTGTAGGCCGATCGGGCGCCGCTCAGGTCACCCTCGTCGTGCTTGACGAGGCCGATTCGAAACCACGCTTCGAAGAGCTCGGGGTCGGCATCGAGCGCCTGCTTGAAGTACTCCACCGAATCCTTGGACCACCCGCGGTAGAAGAGCATGGTGCCCAGGTCCACGAGCTCTTCCGGACCGAGCCCGCCGGCTTCGGCCTGCTGCCAGTAGTACCGAATCGTCTCATCGCCGGGATTGTCCGCCACCAGCCACTTGACGAAAATCGGATCGGCGGTGGTTGCACTGGCCACCGTCGCGAGCAGAGCCAGCCCGATCGCCAGGGTCCTGGCCGCGGTCACGTATTTCATGTTCAAGACTCCCGTTTCCGTACTTTCCGCGCGGCAAGCTTCACCTTACCATCCTCCACCCGGACCTCGAACTGCACCTGTCGACCGAGCTTTTCCTGGATCTGCTCGCGCTGCGTGTCGAGCTGTTTTTCGAACTGGGCGCGGCCCATCCGAACGTCGAGGCCGAGCTGGCGCTTGGCCGAGACGTAGCGGTCGTAGAGCGATCCGCGTCCACTGGAGTCTACGGAGGTCACGGTGGGGCCGTTTGTCTGCTCGATGAGCGGTCGGGTCTGGTGGGATCCAACCCCCTCGGGGTGGGCCATCCGGCCCTCCTCCCGATCGCGCAGCATCCGCTCCCAGTTTTGGGAGTAACTCATGAATCGGTGCTGCAGCTGCTCGACGCGAAACTGATCCCTCCGGTGGTGAAAGGTTTGCTCGGCCAGGCTGCGCAACCGTTGGGCGAACTTCGTCCGCTCGACCTCGGGGGGAACCCTGAGGCCACCGGAGAAAAACCGCTCCCAGTTCTTGACCAGCTCGCGCAGGTCCCGCTCGAGCATTTGGATCTTCTGTCCGAGATCCATCACTACCCCCCTGTCACCGACATGACGGACATCGCCCCTCGGGATACAATATCCTAAGATGGGTGATTTTGGCGGATGAGATGTGCGAAGATCTTAAGGCTCTGTTGTTTGCAAAACGCGGAGGCGTACTCGGTGGTACGTCGAGCGTTTTCGCGATCAACAAAGACCAAGAGATTCGTACAGATCGCCGTCAAGAATCGCTCGTCGTAGGATAAACCCAATGCACTCTCAGTATCGCACCATCCCGGCGATTCATCGCCTCCTCGAACTGCCCTCCCTCCGCGCCATGGTGGACGCCCACGGCCGGCCTCCGGTGATGGACGCCTGCCGGGCCGCGGTGGACGAGCTGCGCCGGCGCATCGCCGAGGGAACCGCGGACCCGGTCGACTCCGGCGACCTCACCGAGCACCTGGAGCGCGAGATCCTCACCCTCCTCAACGCCGCCACCCGCCCGGCGTATCGCGAGGTTGTCAACGCCACCGGAGTCCTCATCCACACCAACCTGGGGCGCTCGCCGCTCCCGACAGACCGCCTGGCCCACCTCGAGTCCTACCTCGCCCTGGAGTTCGACCTCGCCAGCGGCCGTCGCGGCCAACGGTTGGCGCCCCTCAAGCGCCGCATCGCCGAGGTCTGCGGAGCCGAGGCGGCGGTCATGGTCAACAACAACGCCGCCGCCCTGCTGCTCATCCTGAGCGCCCACACCCAGGGACGCCAGGTGATCGTCTCCAGGAGCCAGCTCATCGAGATCGGCGGCTCCTTCCGGCTGCCGGACGTCATGGCGGCCTCGGGCTGCGAGCTCGTCGAGGTGGGCTGCACCAACCGCTCCCACCTGGCGGATTTCGAGCGGGCCATGAACGACGCCACCGCCGCCGTCCTCGTGGCCCACCAGTCCAACTTCCGCATCGTCGGCTTCACCACCGCTCCGTCGACCTCGGAGCTCGCCGAGTGCGCCCACCGCAACGGTCTGCCCCTCTTCGTCGACCAGGGCTCGGGCTGCCTCCACGATCTCCGCCGCTGGTCCATCCCGCCGGAGGAGACCGTGGGCGAGCTGCTGGCAGACGGCGCCGATCTGGTGTGCTTCTCGGGAGATAAGCTGCTCGGCGGACCCCAGGCCGGGATCATCGTCGGTTCCGCCCGCTGGGTCGAGCCCCTCGGGCGACACCCCCTGTACCGGGCGCTTCGACCGGACAAGACGGCGTTGACCCTGATGGACCAGGTGCTCGCGGCCCACCATGCCGGCCGGCTCGAGGAGATCCCCCTCTACACGATGCTGTCGACGCCGGTGGACGCTCTCAAACGACGAGCCCGGCGGATCGGCGGACGACTGAGAAAGCAGGAGGTCCCGGCTCGGGGCACCGCCCTGCGCGCCGCCCTCGGCGGCGGGACGACCCCGGGCGAGACCATGCCCAGCTACGGCCTCGCCGTACCCGGCGGCCAACGCCTGCTCGATGCTCTGCGCGACGGCGACCCCCCGGTGGTGGGGCGGCTGGAGAACGACGAGGTCCTCCTCGACCTGCGGTCGGTCCGGCCGGATCAGGATGCCGCACTCGAACGCCGGCTCCTCGAGGCATCGGATGGTCTCGAGTGAGACGGTGAGAAGGTCAGGGCTCGTTGCACTCGCTGTGAGCACCCGCAGCGCACCGATACGCGTCCCTCTCTTGCTGACCTTCTTGCCCTCCAACTCTCCAGCCAGTTGCACGAATCGAGGCTGCGGACGTTCAGCATGGCGGTACATTGTCGCGCCCATCTCTTGACGAGCGTTCGCCATCATCGCCGATCGGAAGATCGGCGCGACAACGATTCGTGCACGTGGCTCACTCTGAAATCTCGGCTCAGAAGAGGAGCCCCGAGAGCCTCCAGGCCGGCGGCAGGTAGAGCCAGAGGATCACCGCGGCGGCGAGAAAGGTCCCGAAGGGCAGGGCGGTCTTGCCCGACCCGCGGCCGGTGGCGATGAGCGCTCCCCCGACCAGCGCGCCGAGGATCGCCGCCGCCACCAGCACCATGAGGCAGCCGTGCAGACCCACCACGGCACCGATGGCGGCGAGGTACTTCACGTCGCCCCACCCCATGCCGTCGACGCCGCGCAACCAGCGGTAGAGCACGATGACGCTGGCCGGCAGGGCGGCCCCCACCACCGCCCCCGCCACCGAATCCAGAAAGAAGGTGAACCCGCCGACGTACGAGAACACGAGGCCGAAGACAATGGCCGGGTAGGTCATCACGTCGGGCAGAATCTGGTGCTCGAAGTCAATCAGGGCCAGGGCCAGGGAGAGCCAGGCGAAGATCACCCCCTCCGCCGCCACCGGCGTCAGGCCGTGGACGGCCACCCCCAGGGCCCCGAGACCGCCGGCGGCGGCCTCCACCAGTGGGTAGCGGAACGAGATGGGAGCGCGGCAGCTGCGGCACCGACCGCGGAGCACCAGCCAGGACACGACGGGCAGGTTGTCGTACCAGGCGATGGGGCTCCCGCACGCCGGGCACGCCGAGCGCGGCGAGACGATGGAGAGCCGCCGCGGAACGCGGTAAATCACCACGTTGAGAAAGCTGCCCACCACCGCCCCGACGACGAAGGCGTAGAGGATCACGATGGGCTGCAGCCACTCGTCAGACATCGGTAGAGCTCCTCCAGTTGCCGAACCATCACATCACGGTCGAAGCCGTCGAGACCAGCCACCGCCGCTTCCGACATGGCCCGCCGCCGGCCGTCCTCCACGAGGATACCGGTCACCGCTTCCGCCAGGCCCCGCCAGTCTCCCGCCGCCACCAGCTCGCCGTTGACGCCGGGCTCGATGACCTCGGGGGTGCCGTCCACCGCCGTGGCCACCACCGGCACCCCGGCGGCCAGAGACTCCACCACCGAGCAGGGCA
Organism: Thermoanaerobaculales bacterium; assembly: GCA_036351195.1. Lineage (GTDB taxonomy): Bacteria > Acidobacteriota > Thermoanaerobaculia > Thermoanaerobaculales > Sulfomarinibacteraceae > JAHECW01. Next base: position 41,987 of record JAZBOQ010000176.1, read on the forward strand.
GACCCTCGTGACGAGAGGAGAGCACCGAGACCGTGGTCGCCGCCAGGAGGTCCGGCACATCGCCCCACCATCCCGGAAAGCACAGCCGATCGGCAATGCCGAGCTCGCCCGCCAGGGCCTCGGCCGCGGCCCGCAGAGGCCCGTCGCCGGCCATGACGAACCAGGCCTCCGGGACCCTCCCCCCGATGACGGCCGCCGCCCGGACGAAGTCCAACGGCGCCTTCTGCGGTTTGAAGTTGCCGATCTGGGTGATCAGAGGAGCCCCGGCCGGAATGCCGAGACGTTCCCGGCTGCGGCCGCCGCCTCCCGCCCGACGGACCCGGTGCAGATCGATCCCGGCGCGGATCACCGATGCCTCGTTCTCGGTCCACAGTCCGAGCTCGACGCCGCGCTCGAGGTTGACCCTCGACACCGCCACGAAGTGATCGGTCCAGCGCGCGGCGATCTTCTCGGCGGTGAAGAAGAGCCTCCGTTTGATGGCGGACTGCAGCGGCGTGAAGCCGAAGCCGTGCACCGTGTGGACCACCACCGGCACCCGCTCGAGCCGGGCGGCGAACCGTCCGAGAACTCCAGCCTTCGAGGAGTGGGTGTGGACGATCTGCGGCTGGAAATCACGAATCGCCCGGCGAAGAGCAACCAGAGCCTTGAGATCGCTGGCCGGAGCCACCGGGCGAACGAGATCGGCGATCTCGTAGCGCGTCACGCCGCTCAGCGTCCGTGCCTCACCATCGAGAACGTCGCCGGGGCCCCAGGCGAGGGCCGCCTCGAACGCCGCGGGATCGAGGTGGCCGGCGGTGTGGAGGGCGACGCGCTGGGCGCCGCCGAGCTCGAGGCGGGTGACGGCCGTGAGCACCCGGATCCGCGACCCGCTCAACCCGACTCCCTGATCAGGCGGCGCGCCGCCGCCATGCCGTCGAGCACCGCGTCCTCCATGGCCGAGTACTTCCACTCGGCCCAGCGCCCGGAGAGCCGCACGCCGTGGCCGCCCAACCACGAGCGGAGCGCCGCCACCGCGTGGCGGCGGGGGTGGTCGAAGACCACGTAGGCGGGGTCGACCATGGTCAGCCGGCGCACCACGACGGCCTCGGGATCGACCAGACCGGCGGCCGCGAGCGCCGCCTCTGCCGAGTTGACGAGCCCGTCCACCTCGCCGGAGCCGGGATCGAGGCTGATCTCCACCGACACCGTGTGGCAGCCTTCCGGGGCGACGCAGCCGTGGTTGGACGGAAAACCCACCCGGTAGTAGGGCAGCTCGGGGTCCGGAAAGTACCGCCAGTGCTCGGAAACCGGCGCCGGGCCGCGAACGCCGAGGGCGATGTTGAGCACCCTCACCCAGCGCAGCGCCCGCCGGGCTTGTGCTACCTCGTCGGGAAGCGCGTCGGCGACCATGTCGAGCAATGCCGGCAGCGAGATGGTGGACACGACGGTGGCGAACGGCAGTCGCGCACCGTCGGCGCACTCGACCCAGCGTTCGCCGAGGTGGATCCGGACCACCTCGGTGCCGGTGCGGAGATCCGGGACCCGCTCGGCGACTCCGTCGGGCAGGATCCGGATGCCTCCCGATTTCGGATAGCGGAAGACCGCGTTGTAACCCACCCGGTCGCGGTGCAACCCGAGGGCGCCGTCCACCACCTCTTCCAGGTCCGGCTTGGGCACGTACCGGCCGACCCAATCGAGGCCGAGCTCCTCGGGCTCCGCGCGGTAGAGCTTGCGGTTGTAGGGAAAGAAGAAGTGCTCCGCGAGACCGGCGCCGAACCGCTCCAACACCCACTCGCGGAAGCTCGCGGGATCGCGCTCGGCCTCGCCGGCCCAGGCGCGGATGAAGCCCACCAGACAGTCGCGACGAACCTCGGGGGCGAGGCCGTGGGTGTGGACCTGGATCGGGTACGGGGTCACCGCCTCGCCGACCACGATGGCCGCCGAGCGCTCCCAGACGGCGAGCTGGTTCCACAGGCCGAGCTGCTCGAGGTAGCGCTGGGTCTCCTCCCGGCCGACGTGCAGGAGGTGGCCCGTGTGATCGAAGCAGAAGCCGCCGTCCTCGATGGTTCGGCAGGCGCCGCCGGGCTCGGTCTCTTTCTCGAGAACCGGCACGGTGACGCCCGACGCGGCAAGACGCTCGGCCGCGACGAGACCGGTGAGGCCGCCGCCGATGATCACCGTGTTCACGCCGCCTCCATGTCGACCCGGCCGAGCCAGATCAGGATCGCCAGGAGCACGGCGCCCACCACTGCGGTGACGATCAGCGTCGTCACCTCATCGAGGGAGATGATGACCAGACCGATGCCGCCGAGCACCGCTTGCGCCCCGTAGCAGGCGACCACGGTGCGGACGGTGGATCCCCCGAGCCGGCGCCGCAACCGCAGCGGAATGTGATCGGGGCTGCCGTAGTAGATCTTCTTGCCCGCCTTCGCGCGCAGAAACATGACGTAGAAGGTGTCGATGATGGGCAGGGCGAGGAAGTACAGCGGCGCCAGAAAGCCCAGCTCGTTGTGGTGGGTGTAGTCCATGACCATGGCCAGGGAGCCCAGGGTGAGACCGATGAAGAGGCTGCCGCAGTCGCCCAGGTAGATCACGGCCGGGTGGAAGTTGAATCGCAGAAACCCGAGAAGAGCGCCGATGAGTGCGACGGTGAAGAACGCGACGACCAGACGGCCGTTGTCGAGAGCCACCACCAGAAGGTAGGTGCCCGCGATGACGCCGAGGCCGCTCGCGAGCCCGTCCATGATGTCGCTGAGGTTGAAGGCGTTGGACATGCCCACCAGCCAGACGACGGTCAGGATGACCCGTCCCCACCACGGAATGAACACCAGGTGGAGCATGACCCCGGCCTTGAGCAGGACGAAGACCGCCACCGCCTGGCCGACCGCCTTGGGCTTGGGCGTCAGCGCCCCGAAGTCGTCAACGAGGCCGACCATGGTGACGATGGTGGAGGCGAGAAGCATGGCCAGCAGCTCCTCGTCGAAGGAGAAGGTCATGCCGATGGACAGCAGGAAGGCGAGAAAGACGGCGAGGCCGCCGAGGTAGGCCACCGGCTCCGAGTGGGTCTTGAGGTGGCCGTCGGGGTTGTCCACCACCCCGAAACGGATGGCGGCGTCCCTGGCCATGGGCGTCCCCACCAGCGCCAGGAGATAGGCGAGGAAGAAACCGAGGGTCAGCTGAATCACCATGGCAGGTCTCGAAGCCTCCGTCGCGGACCGTCCGCACGTGCGCGCCACTGGCGCATCACCAACGGCAGCCGCCGCATCACCGCCGCCGCCAGACCGGGACGCCGGATGACGCCGGCCGCGACCAGCGCCAGGTCCCACGTCAAGAGTAGGGGCAGCCGCCCGATGAGATCAAGGGTGTGGAGGTGGCGCAGCAGGGTCATCCAGCGATTACTGAGCACACAGGCTTCGAGCTCCACGGGCCGCCGCCAGCGCAGCGGGCCCGAGCCCTCGGCGGCCCCGGCGCCACGGCCGTGAACCGCCACCGCCGCCGGCAGGCTCTCGAACCGGAAGCCCTGGTTGACGAGCCGCCAGCCCAGCTCCAGGTCCTCCCAGAAGCAGAAGTAGCACTCCGCCCAGGGGCCGTGATCCCCGGCCACCCGCTCCAGGGCGCCGCGGCGGTAGACCGCCAGCGCGCCGCAGGCGGCGAGCACATGAACCGGTGCTGCAAGCTCCGGGCAGAGGCGGGATCCGTAGCCGCGGTCACGAACCTCGAGGGCGACTCGGCTCAGCACCTGGCCGACACTGTCCACGGTCTCGCCGTCACGCCGCATGAGCCTGGGGGCCACGCCCGCCAGGCGCTCATCACCGATCAGAGCATCAGCGGCGCGGGACAGACAGTCCGCCGCCACCACCACATCGGGGTTGACCGAGGCCACCACGTCGACCTCGTTTCCGAGCGCAGCGTACCCCCGGTTGCAGCCGCCGGCGAAACCGGTGTTGACATCCAACGCCAGCAGCTCGAGCTTCGGGTCCTCGAACGATCGCACCACGCGGCGGGAGTCGTCCGCGGACGCGTTGTCCACCACCACGATCTTCCGAACCGCCTCGGCCGAGAGAAGGGCCTCGAGGCATGCCGGCAGATCCTCCCCCGAGTTGAAGCTCACCACCACCGCGCCGATGACGCCGTTCACCGGCGCATCCAACGCGTGGGCGCTCGCTGACCTGACCGATTTCCCCTCGGGTGCCGTCCGGGCATCACGAAATTATCTCACTCCCGGCGCGGGTCCTGCCACAATGGAGGCGGTGAGCACATCTCGAGACGACACCCGACGCACCCCGCGGCTGCCGCCGTGGCTGCAGGCGGCGGTGCTGATCGCGGCCGCGCTGGCTCTCCTCTGGCCGGCTCTCGGCGCCGGGTTCATCTGGGACGACATCCGCCAGATCCAGGACTCTCCTTCCATTGCCGACCCTGATGCCCCTCTCCGGTACTTCTCCCTCAACGTGGTGGAGAGCTGGGGATCGGAGGGCCGCGGCGGCGAGGGCGTGGACACCTACCGGCCCCTGTTCTTCGTCGCGCTGTGGGCAATCCACCGCGTCACCGGCCCCGATCCGTTCTGGTTCCACCTCGCGGTGGTGGCCGCCCACCTCACGGTCTGCCTGCTGCTGTGGATCGCGGCCCGGCGGTGGCTGGGCTCCGACCTGGCTGCGGCCGGCGTCTTCGCCGCTGTCGCCATCCACCCGGTGACCGCCGAGGCAACCCTCTGGGCGTCCGCCCTGTCCGAGCCCATGTCGGTGGCCGGCCTGCTCGGCGGGACGCTGATCCTCGACCGGTGGTGCCGGGCCGGCGCCCGCAACCCGGCCGCCGTGGTCGCGGCCGGCGCCACCGTGCTGCTCGGCCTGCTCTCCAAGGAGGCCGTCCTCACCGCGCTGCCGGTGGTTTCCCTCTACCTGTGGCGGGCGCGCGGTGTCCGGATCTCCGCGCTGGCCGGGCCGTGGGCGGCGGCCGTCGTCTTCCTCGCGCTCCGGATCCACGCTCTCGGCGGCCTCCAGGCCACCGGCGGCGGTACCAGCCAGCGTCTCGATGCCGTCCGGAACCTCCCGGTTCTGATTCTCGACGGACTGCGGGCGCTGCTCACCCTGCAGCCGGTGGGCGTTCGCCATCTCTACTGGGACTACCGGAGCGTCTCGTGGGCGATGAGCCTGCTCGCCGTCTCGCTGGTCCTGGCGCTGGGCGTTCTGGTCTGGCTGACGCGGCGCCGGACGCCCCTCGTTCCGACGGCTTTCGGGGTGCTTGTCTGCATGCTGGTCCCTATCGCTCTGATCACCACCGCCCCCGGGTGGAGCGGGTTCGGCCGCTATCTCTACCTTCCCTGGGGATTCATCGCCCTGGCCTTCGCGGCGGGTTCGCTTCAGCTGCGCGAACGCTACCCGCGCGTGCGGCCGGCGACCCTGGCGGTGGTGGTCGTCTTCCTGGCCCTCGAGCTCATCGGTCTCCGCCACGCCTTCGCCGTCTACCACAGCCAGGAGAGCCTCGCCCGCGCCTCGGTGGAGCTCCAGCCCCACGCCCCCGACGGCTGGGAGTGGCTCGGCAACCACTACGTGGCCGTCGACGACCTGCCCAACGCCGCCCGCTGCTACTCGGAGGCCGTCGCCATCGCACCCACCGTCTACCGCCCGCGCCACAACCTCGCCACCGCGCTGCTCCACCTCGGCCGCCCCGCCGAGGCCCTCGAGCACGAGACCGCCATTGAACGGATTCACGGAACCACCGCCGACGGCGCCGCCGTCGCCGCTGCCGCCAGCCTCGACCTCGGCCGCCGGGACGAAGCCGGGGAGTGGTTGACCAGGGGGCTTCAGCTCGAACCCGACAACCCGCGACTGCTCGCCCTCCACGCGAGGTGGACCGAGGAAAGCGCCCCCGACAACGACTGACCGTTCCGACCTGCGCTACCATCGTTCAATGGGCTCCCACACCGCATCCGGCACCCGCACGCTGGCTGTCGTCGCAGTGGTGCTGGCGCCTCTCGCCGTGGTGCTCACCTCCTACGGCTGGTACTCTGCGCTGAACTCGGTGATTCCGCTGGGGCTGGGCATCCTCTGGACGAGCATCATCACCCTGGCCGCCTGGGGCGCCGGCGAGCCCCTCGTGGGCAGGTTGCTCCCGCACCTCACGGATCCCGGAGAACGAGCGTACTTCGCACTCGTGGGGGGGCTCGCGGTCCTCATGGCCACCACCGCCCTCCTCGCCGTCGTCCACCTGCTTCGTCCACCGACGGTCCTCGTGGCCCTCGGCCTCTGGGCGTGCTTCGGGGCGCTTCGCCTCCACCGCTCACCACCGGAAGCGCTCTCGGCCCATGCGATCCGGATCGACCCGTTCGTCGTGATCGCCGTCGCCGCCGGCGGGCTGAGCTTTGCCGCCGCCACCACCTTCGCGCCGTTTTACGACCAGTGGCACTACCACCTGGCCTTTCCCGACCAGTGGCTGCGACACGGAACCATCCTCACCTTCGAGCGCCACGCCTACTCCTTCCTGCCGTCCAATATGGGCCTGCTCTATGTCGACGCCCTGGCCGGTCCCGGCGGGTGGGCGGCCCAGATCATCCACTGGCTCACGGGCGCCCTCACCGCATGGGGATCGGTCCTTCTCAGCCGACGCCTCGGCGCCGACCGGGCCGGTGGAGCCCTCGCGGCCGCGGTCTTTCTGGCCACCCCGGCGGTCATCCAGATGGGCGCCCTGGCGGGCTCGGATCTCGGCGTCGCCCTGTTCACCGTGGCGGCTGCCCTGGCCCTTGCCCGCGTTGCCGATGATCAGGTCTTCAGCGCCAAGAGAGCACTCGTCATCGGGGGGCTCACCGGCCTCGCCGTCGGCTGCAAGTACCTGGCGCTGGCCACCACCGCCATTCCCGTCGTCGCCGTCGCTGCAGCGCTCGCTCTTCGGGTCCCCGGACCGCAGCGGTTTCGTCGCGCCGGCGCGACGGTGCTCCTCATCGGCGCCGGCGCCGCCGTCACCGCCGGTCCCTGGCTTCTGCGCAACGCCATCGTCGCCGGCAACCCCACCGAGCCCTACTTCTCGTCGGTCTTCGAGCCTTCCGCGGATGTCGAGGACGTCACCGAGGGGGTCGGCGCCTTCGGCCTCGGCGCCGAGAAAATCGGAGCCGCCCTGACCCTGGGCACCTTCACGCCCCGCGGCCATTCCGGCAACATCGGCCCCGTTCACCTGGCCCTGATCCCGCTGACGTTGGTCTGGCTCTGGCGGCACCGCCGCCGGCCCGCCGTCATCGCCACTGCCGCGCTCATCGCCGGCGGGGTGCTGCTCTGGGCCCTCGGTCCGCCGCTGGGCCGCTACCTGCTGCCCACCCTGGCTCTGCTCGCCGCCGGCGCCGGCGCCGCCTGGACCCAGGTCGTCGGCGCCCTGGATCGACGTTTCCGCACGGGGTGCGCCATCGCGCTCGCCGCCGTTCTCGCGGCCAACTGCAACCCGGTGCGAACCGAGTACCTGCCGGACCAGCTCAGGTGCTTCGCCGGCGCCGCCGACACCGAAGCGGTGCTCGCGGCCAACTGCACCCAGCTGCCCGCCGTCCGCGCCGCCAATGCAACGCTGCCCGCCGACGCGGTTGTCCTCATGGTCGGCGAGCCCCGGGTGTTCGGCCTCGAGCGGGATTTCGTCGTCGAGGATTCCTTTCGGACGCCTCTTCTGGTGGAGCTCGCCGAGCGCTCCGCCTCAGCGGAAGAGCTCGCCGCCCATCTCGCCGACCACGGTGTCACTCACCTTCTCGTCAATCACGCAGAGGCCCGGCGCATCGCCACCGCCGAAGGGCGCGAGCACTATCTCGAGTGCTCCGGTCCCGACGCCCAGCGGATCCTCGCCCGCTTCCTCGCCGAGTACACCAGGCCGGTCGCCGACGGCGAGTGGTGGGAGGTGGCCGCCCTCATCGGCGCCGGGTAGCCCACCGCCGTCTCCGCAAACCGGCGATTCGAGCTCAGGTCGCCCCCGCTGCGTCGACGAGGATCTTCTCCATTCGATCGACGTGGCGTGCGACAGAGAACTCCTCCTGCGCGCGGCGACGGCCCGAGGAGCCCATTCGCCGCCGCAGCTCGCCGTCGGCCGCCAGCCGCACCAACCGGTCCCCCAGCGCTGCCGTGTCGCCGGGGTCCACCACATACCCGGTCGCCCCGTCGTCGACCATCTCGGCAACACCGCCGGTGCAAAACGCGACCACCGGACGAGCCGCCGCCATCGCCTCCATGATCACTCTCGGCAGGGAGTCCGGCCAGATGCTGGAGAAAGCCACGATGTCCAGCGCCGACAGCAGATCGAAGACATCGTTCACCGGAGGCAGCAGACTGAATCGACCGGAATGCGGCGAGCCGGCCACCCGCGACCGCAGGGCGGCGACGTCCGACTCGGGGCCGTAGACGGCGATCACGGCATGGAGCCGCGAGCTCCGCTCCATGGCCCGCTCCGCCGCATCGACGAAGCGTCCGACGCCCTTGTGCTCCGCCGCCCCCCCGAGGAATCCGGCCAGGACATCGTCGGCGGGAAGGCCGAGCTCCGCCCGAACCGCCGACCCGGCGCGGCTCCCTTCCGGAACCGCCACCCCGTTGTGGACGACCTCGACCCGGTCCCCCAGGCCTTCATCGCGAATCCACGCCGCCACGGCCTCGCTGACCGCAACGATGCGGCGAGCATCTCGGGCGAGCCTTCGGGCGAAGAACCGGCGACGGCTTCCCGGCGGAACGATCTCGCGAACATGCCACACCACCGGCAGACCGAGCGCCCGCGCCGCAGCCGCTCCCTTGAGCTGAGGCAGGCAGTTGACGAGCACGACCTCGGGCCAGAAGCGGTCCAGCCACACCATCATCCGCCGAACGCCGAGATCGGGAGCCCGCCAGCGCAGGTAGCGCATCACCTGGGTCACGAGGGGCTGGCGCCCCCACTGGACGAGCCAGCAGGGGCGGCTCGGGATCTCCGCCACCTCGACCCCCGCCCCTCTCATTGCATTCGACAGGCACCACGTCCCCGGAGCGATGATCCCGGACTCGTGCCCCCGTCGCGCCAGGTGCTCCACCAGCGATGCCAGGCTCTTTTCGGCACCGGTGGGGGTCGCCGGCGAAGCGAGGTGGGAAACCGCGGCGATCTTCATCCGGCCTTCCCCGAGGGCGCGTCGTCAAGCCGGCGCTGCCAGTGCTCGAGCACCATCAGGGTCCACAGAGCCGTCCCGTGATCCCGCCGTCCGGTCATGTGCTCGTCGAGCATGGCGGCGACCACTCCGACGTCGAAGAGCCCCCGTCGGCGGCAGGCGTCCGGCGACAGCAGCTCCCGGGCCGCATCCGCGAGATCCGACCGCAGCCACGGCCCGATGGGGGTGGCGAAGGCCTGCTTGCGGCGGCTCGCCGCGGTTGTGGGGATCAACCCCTTCACGGCTCGCCGAAGGAGGATCTTGTCCCTGAAGAGCGTCGCCTTCAGCCGCCCCGGCAGCGGAAGCACCAGGTCCACCACCTCGTTGTCGAGGAAAGGAACCCGCACCTCGAGGGAGTTGGCCATGCTCATGCGGTCGACCTTGGGCAGAAGATCGCCCGGCAGGAAGCCCTCGCGGTCGGTCATCAGACGACCGTTGACGGGATCAGCGGCCTGATACCCCAGCCACCGCTCGGCCAGATCGGCCAGGGGTTGGAGCATGGCCTCTTCGTCGGCCATGGGATCGATGGCCAACTCGTCGATCTCGCCGGCGGTGAAGATGCGGCCCCAGTGCAGCTGGCGCGCCAGGCCCGGGGCCATTCTCGACCGCTCGACGAGCCGAGCCGACGGACGCCGTCCCGTCAGCCTCATGGCGAGAGGCACCATACGCCGCCCCGGGCCGCCGAGGACGTCGAAGGCGACGTCGAAGCGCTGCCGCTCGTAGCCGCCGAAGACCTCGTCGGCGCCCTCGCCCGACAGCGCCACCGTCACCGACCGCCGCGCCAGGCGGGACATGTACCACGTCGGGATCGCGGTGCAGTCGGCGTTGGGCGTGTCCAGGCCGTCGAGAATGGCGGGGAGATCTCTCGCCACGGTGGCGGAATCCATCACCAGCTCGTGGTGGTCGCTGCCCAGGTGCTCGGCCACCACGCGGGCGGCCGGCAGCTCGGAGACGGCCCCCGGACCTTCGAAGCCCACCGAGAAGGTGCGCAGCGGGCCCGACACCGCACGTTCGGCGAAGGCCGACACCGTTGACGAGTCCACCCCACCCGAGAGGAAGACTCCGACGGGGACGTCTGCCACGAGCTGGCGCGTCACAGCCGCAGCCAGCGTTTCGCGAAGCCGTTGCGCCGCATCATCGAGGCTCGGCGCCCGATGGTCGGGCTCGGGCGGGCGCCAGTACTGGCAGGTCTCGACCCGGCCGTCGGCGCCGAGGCTGATTCGACAGCCGGGCGGCACCGCCTCCACCTGGTCGAGGAGCGTCCCTCCGGGCGTCGGGTAGCCCAGGGCGAGGTAGTGGCGCAGCTCGGCGCGATCGAGCCGCCGGGCAGAGGGAAAGCCTCCGGCAAGCAGCGCCCGCAGCTCCGACGCGAAGGCCGTCTCACCACCGTCCCGGCACCAGAAGAGCGGTTTGATGCCGAAGCGGTCCCGCGCCAGATGGAGCACCCGTTCTCGGGCGTCCCACAACGCGATGGCAAACATGCCGTTGAGCCGGAGGAGGCAACCGATGCCCTCCTCGGCGAATAGTCGAAGCACCACTTCCGCGTCGCCCTTGCTCCGAAACCGGTGGCCCTTCGACTGGAGCTCTGCGCGCAGCTCGCGGAAGTTGTAGATCTCACCGTTGAGGACTACCGCCGCCCGTCCGTCGGAGAGCACGATGGGCTGCTGCCCGGTCTCGAGGTCGATCACCGACAACCGCCGGAAGCCCAGCGACGCCGACTCGTCGTCGAAGAACCCCTCGTCGTCCGGACCACGGTGGATCAACGTCGCTGTCATGGCGCGAACCCGCCGCGACCGCTCGATGCGATCCGTCTGCCCGAGGATTCCGGCGATGCCGCACATAGCTCGATTATGACAGTCGTTCTCTGTTGGCCGCGACCACGCGATCGAGGGTGCCGACGAGTCTGTCGGCGATTACCGGTTGCGAGTACTTCCTGACCACGGTCTCGCGCCCCGCCTCGCCGAGGCGACGACGGAGCTGGGCATCGACCAGCAGGCGCTCCAGCGCCGCCACCCACTCGGCCCCGGACGAGGCCAGCACGGCGTTGTGCCCGTCCTGCACCACCTGACGGTTCATCCCCACCGGCGACGCCACCGCCGGCAGTCCCAACGCCATGTACTGCAGAAGCTTGAACGCGCACTTCGCCCGCGTCCAGGCATCGTCGACCAGCGGCATCAAACCGACCTTCATATCGCGGAAGCCGTCGAGCTCTGCCGCAAGGGACCACCGTCGGAACTCCATCGGCACACCCTCCAGGCGGGGCTTCTCGTCGGCAAACACGATCAACCGGAAGTCCGGCCGGCGAACCGCAAGCTCACGAAGCGGTTCCGCAAGCGCCTCGAGGTAGCCGATGTTGCTCGAGTGGCCGACCCAGCCGACGCCGGCCCCCTCTCCACCTCCGGCAAGGGCTTCCGGCCGGAATCGATCGCAGTCGACGGCGGTGGGGAGGATTTCGGTCCTCTCGTGCGCCACCTCGCCGGCGATCTCCGCGTTGCCGCACAGCACAAGCTCGGCCGCAGCCGCCGTCGCGTCGAAGTTTCGCCGGTAGCGACCTCGAGCCGAGGCGGTCTGCGGCTCGGCCGGAGACGGAAGATAGAGCGCGTCGTCGACATCGAAGACTACCGGCGCACCACGCCGAGCCAGCACGCGGGCGAGGCGAGGCGGGTAACACCGCCGGTGAACCAACAGCAGGTCGGCGCCCCGGTGGCGGCGCAGATCGCGGAGCTCGTCAATGAGCCGGAGGGGCGCCCGAAGCAGGCGCGATGCGGGTCTCGGACGCTGGAAGGCGACCTCGACGCGATAACCGGCCGCCGCCAATGCGTCGCGGTGGGCCAGGACCCGAAACCGCGTGCTGGCCACCGTCTCGTCACCCACGACGAGGACGCCCAGACGACGCTCTCGGTGTCCCGCCTTCGCACCGGCCACTGCTGCCGTCGGCCCGCCCATCACCCCGCGCCGTGATCGAGGAACCAATGGTAGGTTGACTCGATCCCGTCCGCGAGCTCAATCCGGTGACGCCATCCGAGCTCGTGCAACCGCGTGACGTCCAGTAGCTTTTGCGGCATGCCGTCGGGCTTTGTCGAGTCGAAAACGAGCTTCGCACCGGGATGGACGATCTCCGCCACCAACTCCGCGAGCTCGCGAATGTTCTGGTCGACCCCGGTACCCACGTTGAGGTGCTCCGCCTCGTCGTAGTTTCGCATGAGGAACAGGCAGGCGTCTGCGAGATCGTCGACGTGGAGAAACTCCCGCCGCGGTGCGCCCGTCCCCCACAGCGTTACCTCGGCCCGACCCTCGACCTTCGCCTCGTGGAAGCGCCGGATCAGCGCCGGCAGGACGTGCGAGCTCTCCAGGTCGAAGTTGTCGTTGGGACCGTAGAGATTGGTGGGCATGGCAGAGATGAAGTCGCAGCCGTACTGCTTCCGGTAGGCCTGACAGAGCTTGATCCCCGCGATCTTGGCCACGGCGTAGGACTCGTTCGTCGGCTCCAACGGCCCGGAGAGCAGCTCCTCTTCGCGCATGGGCTGAGCGCACTCGCGCGGGTAGATGCACGACGAGCCGAGGTACAGAAGCCGCTTGACCCCATACAGGTGCGCGGCGTGGACCACCGTGGCGTGGATCATCATGTTGTCGTAGATGAACTCCGCCGGCCGGGTTGAGTTGGCCATGATGCCGCCCACCGTGCCTGCCACCAGGAAGACGAACTCCGGCCGGTTGGCCTTGAACCAGTAGTTCACCGCCGCCTGATCACGCAGATCGAGCTGCTCCCGCGTCGCAGTGAGCACCGCCTCGAGCCCCTCGTCCTCGAGCCGCCGGAGGACGGCCGACCCCACCAACCCGGTGTGACCGGCGACGAAAACATGTGAAGAGGGAGTTAGCTCACGCATGGATTCTCCATTCTCACACAGATGGGTCGTCCCCCACGGCCTCGGCAGAACGATCCGGACCGGCTGGCGCACCCGGCTCTTCGTCGGCCTCGCCGCACGGCTCCCACTCGGGCATCTGCCACACCAGCTCACGGTACTGGCGACACCACGCCTGGAGGCCGTGCTCCTCGAGAAAGGTCCGGTCGATCCCGAGAAGCTCGTCGACCGGTGGCTCCAAGTAGATCAATGTCGGGTTGTGCTGCAGCTCGTTCCGATGGCGGACGAGAGTCGCCTTGAGCTTCCTCGACGCCCGTGCGATGGTCTCCTTCCAGAAGGGATCAGCCGCGCAGCCGCCAATCCTCTCGATGGTCTGAGCGTCGAAAAAGTGAATCTGGGGGGGTCGCAGGGACAGCGCCCACTTCAGAAATGGGGTCACCTCGTGGAGCCCCGTCGGCGTCACCAGGTATTTCGGCGCCACCTGAACGATCCCTCTGGCGACCAACGCCTCGGTGAAAGCCATGGCACGCTCCACGTGTAGACCCATGTTGCTCTCGTAGGTCTCGGGTTGGAAGCCGACGAACGAGACCGTCACCTTGGTAAAGAGCGCTTCGACCCGGTCGATCCAGGCGGTCGGAACGTTGCCGTTGGTGACGAGATTGAGCTGCAGCGTGGGATATTTTTCTCTGAGCTCCTCGAGCCACCGCATGGTGTCCTTCTGAATGAGGACCTCGCCCCCCTGCACGAGCACGGTCTCGGGCTTTACGGAGTCGATGAAACGGGACAGCTCGTCGTATCGGTCCCACTCCTGGTTCCACGCAGGGGCGTCGACACAGCACACCGAGCACGTCGCTTGGCACGACAGCGACGTCTCGATACTGAGCCCCCGCACGCGCTCGTCCTCGCGGGCGGCTCGCAGCCGGTAGCCGTGGCACGAGCAGGGCTCGGAGAACGCACGCATCTTGTCGGCGAAATCGGGGTCGCCGATGTTACCGATCCGGTGGTACTCGGCTCCTCCCGAGCGACAGCATGGGTAGACGTCCCCCGCTTGCGTGACGAAAGGCAGGTCGAAGTGACACGCGCGCTCCGGCAGGGAGAGATCCGGACCGCTCCGCTCGTACCGCCACCGCCGATACCGTGCGAGAACCCGAGGTCCGAGGATCGCCTTCGCGGCCTGTCGAATGTACTGCAGCATATCTTGCCAATCCCGGGTCAGCGGCGCTGTGGCCGTCGATCATCGCGCAAATCCAACGGAGAGTATACCATCAAAATACCGCTAACGAGATCATAACTTGAATTATTCCAGCATTTTAGCACCTCACCCAACATTTCCGAGCCGGCCGTTCGACGTCGTCTCCCCGACGAGCCCGGGTGAGGGAGCTACAATCGTCGAAATGGCGACGCCGAATGAACCTCAGCGAGACGAAACGGGGACCTCGGGAGCCGGTAGCCATCCTCGGTTTCCGGCGCCGCCTCCTGGGCGCACCGGCTGGCCCTGGACCGGCGACATGGACGACCGGCCTCTCGAGCCGCTTGCCCGCGACGGCCGTACCCCGAGGATCACGGTGATCACGCCGTCCTTCAACCAGGGTGCCTTCCTCGAGGAGTCCATCCGTTCGATCCTGCTCCAAGACCACCAGAACATCGAGTATTTCGTCATCGATGGCGGCTCCTCCGACAGTTCGGTCGAGATCATCCGACGCTACGCTCCGTGGCTGGCCGGTTGGGTCAGCGAGCCTGACGACGGGCAGGCCGATGCCGTCAACAAGGGGTTCGACCTGGCAACGGGCGAGTACCTCTGCTGGCTCAACTCGGACGACGTGCTGTATCAGGGTTTCCTTGCGCGACGGGTCGAAGAGTTCTCGACCCGGCCCGACACCGCCCTGATCTATGGTGACGTTCACGCGGGTTGGGATCGGCGGCTATGCGGCGAGATCTGCGGTGAGCCGGTCTCGTACCTCGATATGCTCAGGACTCTTCGAGTGTCGATCCCGCAGCAAAGCGCCGTTTGGAGAAGGTCCGTTGTGGACGAGGTGGGACCGCTCGATGCGCGGTGGAGGGTGGTGCTCGACCGGGACTTCTTTATCCGGGTCGCTCGCCGCCGAGGGCTCGAGTACATACCCGGCGCCGTCGGATTCTTTCGCCAGCACGAGACCGCCAAGTCCGTCGCCGAGATGTCGGCCTGGGTCGATGAGGTTCCCCAGCTCTACAGCGAGTTTTTTCGCCGCGACGACCTGACCGACGTCGAGCGGCGCCTCGAACGCGAAACCATGGCCAACGCCCATCTTCTCTGCGCCGACATCAGCCGCAACCTGCGGGATTGGCCCGGTTTCCTCGACCACCTGGGCTCGGCGCTGAAGTGGAAGCCCGTTCATGCAACGTCGGCGTTTCTCAGGGCCCGTCTCGCGGGCTTCGGCCGCCGACTCCGACACCGAGGCTCCTCGGCATGACCCTTTCCCGATGACAGCGCTGCCTCCCATCCTGCATTTCAACACCCACGCCGCGGGGGGTGCGGCGATCGCCGCTCGGAAGATCCACGACTCCCTGGTCGCCCATGGCCTCGACAGCAGGTACCACTTCGTCGACGGCCACACAGATGAACCGACCTACACCAAGCTCGGTCTTCACTGGCGATACGGCCTCGTGGGAAGGCTCGTCAACAGCGTCGTCCAACGAGCTCGAACCAGGATGGGGGTCGACCCCACAGGAAAGCGCGAACCGTTCGGCTGGTCGACCATGCCCGGGCGTCTCGTGGCCCTGCCGCCCATCGACCCGAAAGCGATCATTCACCTGCACTGGGTTGTCGGGCTGGTCGACTACCGGCGGTTCTTTGCAGCGCTCCCGGCATCAGCTCCCATCGTCTGGACCCTCCACGACATGAATCCCATGACCGGGGGATGCCACTACGCCTGGAACTGCACGGGGTTCACCGGAAGGTGCACTGACTGCCCGCAGCTGCGGTGGCCGGCACGATCGTCAGTCGCCAGGAATGCTCAGGGTCTTCGCGCACATGCCCTCGCTCACAGAAACCTACACGTTGTCGCCAACAGCAACTGGAACGAGCGACAGGCGAGGCAGAGTCGAGTCTTCGACGCGGCGCGCTCGTTCCGAACGATCTGCCTCGCGGTGGACGTTCAGGTCTTCCGCCCCGGGGACCGCGCAGCGGCGAAGCGCGCACTGGGGCTTTCGGAGTCGAAGTCAGCCGTTGGTTTCGGCGCGTCGCGGCTCGACGCCCCCCGCAAGGGCTTTGCCGATCTTTGCGCCGCCCTCTCGCTGCTGAGAAACACCGAGGAGCTGGAACTCGTGACCTTCGGCGACCATGGGCGGGCCGAGGCTCCCGATGGAATCGAGTGGCGCGACATGGGTTCCGTCTCTTGCAGCCGTCGCCTGGCGACGATCTACAACGCCATCGACGTCTTCGTGATGCCGTCACAGCAGGAAGCGGTCGGCCAAACCGCCCTTGAGGCTCTCGCGTGTGGGACGCCGGTCGTGGCCTTCGATGTCGGAGGAGTGCCCGAGTTTGTTCTCCCGGACAACACCGGGCGACTCGTCGAACAGGGAAACACCGAGGATCTTGCCGGTACGATTGCAGCTGTGCTTTGGGATTCTTCTCTACGTCGTAGACTCGGTGAGAACGGCCGCAAACTGATTGAGGCCAAATACTCTCCGGACCGCCAACGGAATCAGTACGCAGCCCTGTATCAGCACCTTGCGGCAAGCCTCTGACTGCCGAACGACTCGAAGCGCATCGTGAATTAGCGCGATGGTCAGGGACGAGGTCTTCATTGTTCAGATCTAACGGACAACTCGATAATGTTGATATGACGGACTTGATGAACACCCAATCGCCACGAGGCCTATGGTAACTCCAGTCCGCTTTGCCGAGATCACGACCCTGGCGGGTTTCGAAGAGGTGCGCCCCAACAACGAGTTCGCTCCATGAACCCTAGAACACACAAGGGCGGAAGTGATCGACACAGGTGCTATTCTAAACTCAAACGATGTCTGCAGACTTTCGATCCTCGACCTCCATCAAAAACCCTCATTTCTTGGATACGCCCGTTCTTTTTCTCACATTCAACCGCCCGAGCCTTGCAAAGACCGTCTTCCCTGAAATTCAGCGGGCACAACCCGAACGTCTCTTCATTGCTTCGGATGGGCCGCGCCAGGGCGTCGAGGGTGAGAGAGAATTGGTCGAGCAGACACGCGAGTCAATTTTGGCAGCGATCGATTGGAAATGTGATATCCAGACTCTCTTCCGGACCGAAAACCTCGGATGCCGACGGGCGGTGACCGAAGCGATTACATGGTTTTTTTCGTCTGTGGATTCAGGAATCATCCTTGAGGACGATTGCCTGCCTCATCCGACATTCTTTGGTTTCTGCCGAGAACTCCTCGATCGGTACCACGATGACTCACGCGTCATGATGATTTCGGGCGACAATTTCCAGGGCGGCAGGTGGCGCGGAGACTCGAGCTACTACTTCTCACGTTACGCACATATCTGGGGTTGGGCGACGTGGCGTCGGGCATGGCAACTCCTTGACGCCAATCTCGGTACCCTTGGGGCCTTCGAAGAGCAAGGTCAGTGGAAAAACCTGTTCGACGACAACGAGTCAGCTCATTGGAGGCACGTTCTGAGCATGGTCCAGAGCGGAGAGATCGACACCTGGGACTACATTTGGTTGTACAGCGTTCTTTCGAATGGCGGGCTGTGCGCAATGCCGAACGTCAATCTAGTGACAAACATCGGTTTTGGCGACGCGGCAACGCACACAAAAGGGATGTCACCTCTCGCCAACATTCCTCGGGCCGGGCTGGGTGAGATCAAACATCCAAAATTTGTGCTTCCAAACCGCGCTGCAGACGCTCACACTTTCGCCCACCAGTGGTCGGGAATTTCTGAGAAGGGACTCGTCGCGCGGCTCCTCGAGAGACTCAGATGAACTGCGCCATCTGCGACGCCGAGTCAAGCCCGGTATTCACGAAGACCGTGCTATTCGCATACCGGGTTCAGTACTTTCGATGCGGCCGCTGCGGTTTCGTTCAGACCGAATCGCCCCACTGGCTGGATGAGGCCTACTCCTCACCAATCGCGAGCCTCGACGTCGGTCTGGTCCATCGCAATATCACCACCGCCGAAAAATTTGCCTTCATCATTGACTCCACCTTCGACCACGGCGGCCGCTTTCTTGACTATGCTGGAGGGTACGGTCTCTTCGTACGGATCATGCGAGACCGTGGTTTTGACTTCTTCTGGACCGACCGCTACTGCCCAAACATCTTCGCCCAACACTTCTCGATCGACGACCTGGATGCGAACAAGGCCACCTTCAACCTCGTAACGGCTATCGAGGTGATGGAGCACTTGATTGACCCATACCGCGAACTCGACGAGATGCTCGGTCACTCGCGTTCAGTTCTGTTCACGACCGAACTCGCTCCTGATCACGATCTCGAGAACTGGTGGTATCTCGTTCCGGAAACCGGGCAACACGTCAGTTTTTACACGCTTGAATCCCTGAGGATCATGGCCGACCGCCTTCATCTCCAGTTCTATTCCGACGGCCACGGTCTTCATCTTTTCACCGACCGCACCTTGTCGGTTTTTCCCCCCGAGGGGCGTCGCGTCCCGTGGTGGCGGCGTTGGGCGAGGAACAGGAAAGGGGCGTTGAAGCCATCGACGCGACTTCTTCTCGATTTCGAACACGTGAGAAAGATCGTGGCGGAAAGAAAACAATGGTGAAAGTTCTCTACGACCACCAGATCTTCCAGACTCAGGAGGTCGGTGGGATTTCCAGATACTTCAGCGAACTTCTGACACGGGCCGATGCCTCCACGGCAGAGTTGTCCCTCAAATTCTCCTGCAATCGTCATCTCCCTTACGATGACCCCCGGTTCAGGAACATCGAACCTCCGACGATGGCGGTCGATCGGTTCCTCGGAGGAGTCAGTTTTCGCGGCAAGGGCCGACTCTACGACGGCCTGCGCCGGCTCCAACCGACCTTCGACTCAGCCGACGCAAATCGCGTCTATTCCTTGAGGCAACTCACCAAGGGTAACTTCGACGTTTTTCATCCGACATACTACGATCCCTACTTTCTGACCGATCTGGGTGACCGCCCGTTTGTCGTGACTGTCTTCGACATGATCCACGAGGTTTTCCCGGAGTTCTTTTTTCCGTTTGATCCGGCTTCGCAGAACAAACGGCTCTTGTGCGAGAGAGCGTCCAGAATCATCACGATTTCACACACAACGAAAGCGGACCTAGTTCGAATCTTCGGTGTTGAAGAAGATCGGATCACCGTTGTTCACCTGGCGAGTTCGCTCCGATCTCCACTGGGCGACCGGGGTCCATGGAGCGCGGCGCCGGATCGTTACATCCTCTTCACAGGTAATCGGACTCTGTACAAGAACTTTCTCTTTTTTCTGCGGGCCATCGCTGGCGTTCTGATCGAAAAACCAGATCTCCATTTGGTCTGCACCGGCCCGCCTTTCACCGCTGATGAGCTTGACTACTTCGTGGCGCTCGGTCTTGGCGACCGTGTAGTCCACATTCGGGCTAATGATGAGCACCTCAGCGGGCTCTATCAGCGCGCGGAGGTCTTCGTGTTCCCATCCATGTATGAAGGCTTCGGTCTGCCGTTGTTGGAAGCATTCGCTTGCCGATGTCCCGCTGCGGTGAGCGATATCGCAGTTTTTCGGGAAGTCGCCGGCGAAGCTGCCTCCTACTTTCATCCCAAGGACGCAAATTCCATCGCGGATTCGATCCGGTCTATCCTGGCGGATCAAAACCTCAGTGATGAGCTGCGAGAGAAAGGGCTCGAAAGAAATCGTCAGTTCTCTTGGCAACAAACGTTTGAGTCGACCCGGATGATCTACGAAGAGTTCTGACCAGCCTCGTCAGGTTCGATTCCAGTACCAACACCTACGACCGAGGGTGCGACGGCCAATAGATTCTGGTATTGGAAAATTTCGTTGACCGACCGATATTCACCAAGCGGAACCAACCGATCTACCGCTATCCTGAAGAAAGAATAACCAGGAAGAATGCCGTAGAAATCGCGAAGAAACACCCGAGAAACAACATTCATCTCGTTAAATTCAAACTGGATGATCGGCAGTCCGTCGTTGGTGATGAGATACTTTGCGCCCTCGAGAACCGACAATTCTCCTCCTTCGACATCGATCTTCAGGAAGTCGACTCTGCTGATTCCCCGCTCCTTGCAGAAGCCATCGAGCGTGGTGATCTCCACATTCTGGGCGCAAACATCCGAATGCTGGTGGAGACTGTCGAAAACCTCACGATACAAGGAGCTATGCTCGGATGAACGATCGTTCGCGTACGAAAAGATCTCAAGGAGGGCAGGTTTGCTTCCCAGTCCTTTATTGATGGCCAGAACATCCGGCCCGGCCGGTTCGAGAGTTCTCTGAAGCAAGCAGAAGGTCTGCGGATTCGGCTCGAAGGCGAACACCTTCGAATTCTCGAACCGCGCTTTCACCGCGACTGAAAACGCCCCTCGGTGGGCGCCCGCGTCGACGATGATCGCGGGCCGGGCCGCACAATCGAAGTGACGGTCGAGAACCGGCGCGAGGAGATCGACCTGCACCGCCATGCTCTCATCGTCAAGACACCTCAGGCCCAAGCTTCGATGCGCCACCTCGAGGCAATCAAGGTCCAGAAGATGGGCCATTCTTACCAGTACCCACTCGCGCTTGGTTCTCGGGATTACAGCTCTGACCCCCCAGCCCAGAAGGCGTCCGATCCAACCTCGAATCCTGCGCATCCAAATCATGGAAGATCCAGAAAATGACCATCCAAGAGCAAAGGTGCGTGGCCATCGAATCCCGAATGGCCTGTGCCGAAGAAGTCACCCCGTTCAACCTCGAGGAGGCCAACACCATCGGTGGGCCAGTCAGCCTCTTCGGTACCGATGAGAAGGCGCCCTCCCACAACATACCGACCGGCTGCGAGCGGGAGGTTCTCGATGACACAACGGAATTCGCCGGTGGTCGAGTCCACCGAGTAGGTCTTTCCCGTGTACGAGCTGCAAAGCACCGTCAGGGGGTGGCCGTGTTCGGTGTAAAACGCGATTCCGAGATCGACGTTGTTCACTTTCGCCGACCCGTTCTTTCGATAGCCGAAAACCAAAACGACGTCCTCTCCTGAGCGGACCAACGGCACCGCCGTTCCTTGGATGGTCTCGACACCGAAGGACGTGAACACCAACCTACCCGAACCCGACCGACGAGCAGTCTCGTCGATTCCAGTCTTCAGCTGCTGTTCTTGACTCCTGACATATGCTGAAATCACCTCCGTTGGACTTCCATCACATACGATTTGTCCGCCGTTGATGAGTACGCATCGTGTGCAGAGATTCTCTACAGCCGCCATATTGTGGCTTACGAACAGGACGGTGCGGCCACCCCTGGCCGCTTCGCCGACCTTCCCGAGACAGCGGCGCTGGAAGGCAAGGTCCCCGACCGCGAGCACTTCGTCAATGAGGAGTATTTCGGGTTCGAGGTGAGCCGCAACCGCAAATGCCAGTCTTACATACATTCCGGACGAGTATCGTTTGACCGGAGTGTCGAGGAACTGTCCGATCTCGGCAAACGAGACGATCTCATCAAACTTCCTCAGGATCTCTGACCGGCGCATGCCGAGGATCGCCCCGTTGAGCAGGATGTTCTCGCGCCCCGTGAGTTCGGGGTGGAAACCAGTCCCTACCTCGAGCAGAGAGCCTACTCGCCCGCGCAGTTCCACACGCCCCGCCGACGGTTCCGTGATGCGTGAGAGTATCTTGAGCAACGTTGTCTTCCCGGCACCGTTTCTCCCTATGACTCCCAGCACCTCTCCTTGGCATACTTCGAGATTGATATCATTGAGAGCCCAAATCGTCCGCGGCTGCCGGGATGAGGCCCGCGCTTTCCGCAGGCGACCCAGGGCTCTGATGGGCGCGGCTGCAAGATCAGCGATGGTATCGCGGAGTGTTCCGTAAGCGGCCGTGGACCTCCCAATCTGGTAGCGCTTGCCCAGGCCTTCGGCGCGGATGACAACTTCCTCCCGAGCTGATCCCATCAAACCACATCCGCGAAGGATCGTTCCATCTGCCTGAAGTAGACCAAGCCCAGAAAAAAACCGAGTAATGAAACCACACCACCCACCGCCACCAGTGAACCTGGAAACTCCCCAGCACCCAAAACCGTCCAACGAAAGCTCTCAATCACTCCGACCATTGGATTGAGACCATAGACCCAGCCGGGAATGCCAACGGCTTCGAGTTTGGCGGTCATCGCTTGGGCAGAGTAGATCACCGGTGAAACAAACATCCCGATCTGAACCACAAAAGGGACGATATAACGAACATCGCGATAGCGAACGTTCAAGGCCGACAGCCAGGTTCCTGCAGCCAGGGTCGTCACGAAAATGAAAACCAGGATTACCGGAAGCCAGAGCGCGTTGAGGGTCAGCTGGATGTTGAAGATCGCCAAGATCCCAACCAGAACCAGAAATGAAATGGTGAGATCAACAAGACCGGCAAGCACAGCAGCCGTTGGGATCAGAATCCGGGGAAAGTAAACCTTGGTGATGAGATGCGACGAACCAACCAAGCTGTTCGAAGATTGACCGAACCCCTGTGCAAAAAAAGTCCATGGAAGAATCCCTGCGAGGGAGAAAACCGCGTAGGGAACACCGCTTCCCTGCAGATCCGCTAATCGACCAAAGACCGCCGTGAATACCACCATTGTCAGGAGCGGCTGCAAGATTGCCCAAGACACTCCGATGATCGTTTGCTTGTAGCGTACTTTGATGTCCCGCCAAACGAGAAAAAACAGCAGCTCCCTAAAATCGAAAATCTCTTCGAACCCGATCTTCATCAATCCACGCTGGGGCTCGACCACGATCACCGTGGCCGGCCTCGCCACCATTTTCCTGTCGTTGACGAATTGGTCCAGGTCCTTGGGTCCGGTCATCTCTTTCACAACGCTCCGACTCGGCCGATCATCCGCGCACGCGACCCTTTCCAGTATCGAACCAAGGCATGCACAACGCACCGACTCTGAGGTTCCCGGTCTTCACTCGAAACTTGTAAGACATTTGTATACCTGATTTTCGCTCTATCCTCGATGAGAGTTTACCATCAGCTCGCTGCTTGACAGACATCGATTACCGACGGAGAGTTGACCGCTTTACACGCTCCACCGCATGACGAAGATGATGGACGAATCGTCGCCACGCGAGGTCTGGCCGCTGAACAACAAACCGCAGAACGTCACAGGGTTTTGATCTTGAAGCGGCCGCAATCATCGACACCGGTATGCGCTGGACCAAGGGCAGATTTGCGAGGTGACGAGCGTAGACAGCCTCACGCTGAGGAATGGAGAGTCCGCTCTCGCCGCCAACAACCGTCTTACAGTGTGGCCCAAGACAGAAATTTCCCCAGGCCTCATCGACATATCGGATCCGAATTCGCTGGGCGACGCGAAGAATGAAATCGAGGTCCATGGCGTAGTGCTCGTTCTCGTCATAAGGCCCAATGAGATCGTGCAGCGACCGGTGGTAGAAGTAGGCCGACGGGTTGAGGGGAAACTTGACCAGCTCGACGCCGAGCAGGAGCTGCCACGGGCGGAGCCATCGCGGTCGGTTGACGAACCAGATGCTGCCGTCGGCGCGCCGCATGTTGCAGTTGCCCACGATGAAGGCGGGCTCCGCCACGCCGTCGAAGAGCTCGAGAACCCGTTTGAGCGCTCCGGGCTCGTAGGTGTCGTCAACGTTTAATATGCCGACCACCGGCGCGCGGGCGAGCCGCATGCCCTTGTTCAGGGCGTGGGACTGGCCCCTGTCGGGCTCGGACACGAATCGAAGGTGCGGCCACCGCCTGGACAGCTCGTCGAGAAGCTCCGCCGAACCGTCTGCTGACGCCCCATCGAGGACGATGTGCTCGATGCGATCGGCGACACCCTGGTCGATAACGCATTCGACGCAGCGTTCGATGTAGGCCCCGCCGTTGAATGTCGGCGTGATGATCGAAAGCTCGGGAACCGGCGTCTCATTGCCCTCGGCGACCATCACGTCATCCTCATCCAGAAGCTCCCGGGCCACTCCCGCTGTCGATCGTACGCCCGAAACGCCTTCTCCAGCAGATCCGGGTGGTTCAGGTGCATGCAGCTTCCGGCCCACAGGACCTCCACCCGTCGATTGAAGGCCAGAAACGCCTGCAGCAGATACTGCTCGCTCAGGAACCAGTGGCGGTCCATCACCCATGACCTGGGGTACTCGGCCGGCAGAAAGATATCGTGGACATGGACCAGAACCCCCGAGTTGAGCCGTGGGATCACCTCGAGAAATTCGTACACCACATCCCCGCCGGTCCGCACCACGTGACTCGAGTCGATAAAGAGGATGTCGCCGGCCTCGAGCTCGGCAAACCGGCCCATGTCGACCGTCTCCACACGTTCCTGCACGAGCTCGTCGAGCTCGGGGAGGTCACCGAGCAGAAACGGCCTCGGGTAGGGCTCGATCGCCGTGATCCGGCAGCCCCGGCCGTGATGCTCCCGGTTCTTCCTGCTCGCCGCCATCGCGACCAGCGTTGACATCCCGGAGCCGATCTCGATCATCCTCTTCGGTTGGAAGTGCCGGATCATGCAGTAGAGAATCTCGGGATCGCACGAACGGAACGAGTGCTGATCGAAGAAAAACGCCACTGGGTCGCCGGGCTCGTCGTCCGGGAAGGCGTCGTACTCCTGCTTGAACTCGCTCGCCATCTCGCTGAGAAGCTCGACCTGGCGATCAACTCTGAGATCGACGCCGACGAGCGCGCTGCTCCGCGACCAGATCGCTTCATCGAGCTCCGCCGTGTCCGGGATCGGCTGGTCGAAACGAACCGGCGTGATGTGGAACCCACGGCGCTCGAAGAGCCCAAAGTACCGTTCCCGAGTCAGGCTTTCCGCCGGCAGCAGGGCAACCAGGCGAACCAGGACGCGCTCGACGAGGGACCGGCGCAGCAGCCAACCGGCGGCACGGGCGAGGGGACCCGTCCGCCGCTCGTTTCCGTTACGTGCAGGGTTCTCGAGGCTCAGCTGGGGCTCCTTTCCGTTGGGTCTGGCGGGCGTCCCCCCACCATCGACTCCGTCGAGCGTGCTCGGTCCAAGTATGCCATTCCAGTCGATTCGGAGCCGGGGCTCCATCGAGGATCGAGCCAGAGGCTCGATCCGGCGTTCCGCGTCTCGGAATCCACTTTTCTGACGATCCGCACTCCGCGACCCGAATCCCTCCACCGGATCGCTTCGCCAGCGGCGTCCTCGCAGCGACCCCGACCGTGAAACCCCCCACGCTGGTGGATCAGGACGCTGCCGGGGACGCCCGCGAGCGCGTCCGGAACATGCTCGAAAAACACACCGTCCTCGCCCCGAACCCACTCGAAGAGGGCGGCGGCGTCGATGAGCCCGTAAGGGTCCTCCGCACGAACGAAGAACAGCTTGGGTTGTCCGGCCGTGCTCGCCGCCACCTCGTGCAGCGGCGACGTCTGCTCGTCCCGGACCACGACGACCGGACCAACCGCATGCAGCAGAGGCGACACTTGAGCTGCTTCGTTGATCAGCCGGCGGTGGGCCGACGCCACGAACCGGTAGTCCTCGAGGTCCGCGCGGACCACCACGACTCCGACCCCAATGAAAATCGTGGCGGCGCCGTAGCCGACGGCACGAACCACCCGCCCGATTCGAGGCATTCTCCTGACCAGCTCCGTGCCCCACAATACGACGAGGAGGACGAATCCGGCGAACGGGATCGTCAGGTAGCGCTGTGGCATGTAGGGAATCGCCAGGGTAGGAATGTTGGGGGCAATAAGCAGACCAGTCGCCACCAGAACCCCAGGGACGCGCCAACGAACGCCGGAGGCCACGATCGCGACGACCGCCGCCGTCGCCAAACCGCCGGTCCAGTCGAAGGTGAAGCGGTCAACCATGAGTTCGTCGAGAAAGAAAAACGCCGCGAGCTGGTTCGGGAGCTTGGCGAGCACGTGGGCGCCGAGAGCCAGGTAGGACTTCGACGAGTGGACCACAGCAAAGTAGAGCCCCACGTACACAACCACCGCAATGGTGGAGATGACGGTCGGCATCACCGCTGAACGCCACGACCGCGATCTCTCGAGCTCGAGGGCTGCCACCAGAGCTGGGGTCACGACCCACGTCTCTTTCGCCGCTGCCGCCAGCAGGACGGCCACTCCGGCAGCCACCAGACGCGTCGCTGTCCAGGACGTGCCGGCCCGGGGCCAGACCAGGATGAGCGCCAACCAGGGGATCATCAACAGCAGCTCGTGCCGGCAGGCGACGACGAACACCGACTCGGCGGTGAACGGCGAGACCGCCCAGATGACGGCGACGGCGAGCGCCGCCGGCCACCCGAGGCCGAAACGACGGCC
>JAZBOQ010000177.1:0-2112 GCA_036351195.1 Thermoanaerobaculales bacterium
GACGACGGTGGGCCAACACCCGAGCGCGGGCGGGCACGGGCCGATGGCCAGCCAGCAGACCGGGGGCTACTCGTCGCATCTCGGCGAGGTCAACGTCGAATTGCTCGGCGCCGAGGACCGTGACATCGGATCCGGCGAGCTCCTCAAACGGTGGCGCGAGATCGTCGGTGAGGTGCCGGGGGCGGTATCGCTGACGTTTCACGCGAATCTGTTCTCCGCCGGCGACCCGATTAGCGTGCAGCTCTCTCACCGCAACTTCGACACCCTGCTGAAGGCGGTCGATCGTCTGAAGTCGATCGTGGCCGAGTATCCGGGAACCAGGGACGTGGCGGACTCGTTTCTGCCGGGCAAGAAAGAGCTCAAGCTCAGACTCACCGATGCCGGTCGCGCGGCGGGGCTGACGCTTTCGGATCTCGCCCGTCAGGTACGTACCGGTTTCTACGGCCACGAGGTTCAGCGGATCCAGCGCGGCCGAGACGACATCCGGGTCATGGTTCGCTACCCCGAGGATGAGCGACGCTCGCTCGGCGACATCGACGAGATGCGGATCCGTCTGCCGGACGGCGCCGAGGCTCCGTTTACCACCGTGGCGTCGGTGGAGGAGGGCCGGGGCTACGCTGTGATCAACCGCACCGATCGGCGCCGGGTCGTGACCGTCACCGCCGACGTCGAGGAGTCGGTCGCCAATGCCAACGAGATCTCAGCAGATCTGCGCAAGACTGCTCTGCCGCAGCTGGTCGCCGATTTTCCCGGTCTGAGCTTCGACTTCGAGGGAGAGCAACGGGAGCAGGCCGAGAGCCTCGGCAGCCTCAGGCTCAACTTCCTCGTCGCCCAGCTTGCCATCTTCGCCCTTCTCGCCATTCCGTTCCGATCGTATTCACAGCCGTTGATCATCATGTCCGCGATTCCCTTCGGCCTTGTCGGCGCCGTCTTCGGCCACATGATCATGGGCTTGAACATGACCATGCTGTCGCTCTTCGGAATGGTGGCCCTGACCGGAGTGGTGGTGAACGACTCGCTGATCCTCATCGATCTCATCAACCGCCGCCGGGCGGAGGGAGCGACCGTCGACCACGCCATCCGCGAAGCCGGGGAACGCCGTTTCCGACCCATCATGCTGACCACGGCGACGACCTTCCTCGGGTTGACGCCGATGATTTTCGAGACCAGCATGCAGGCGAAGTTCCTCATTCCCATGGCCGTGAGCCTGGGCTACGGAATCGTCTTCGCCACCGCCATTACCCTGATTCTGATTCCCACGCTCTACCGGATCCTCGAGGATCTGAAGGCTCTCTTCGGCGCTGCCGACGAGGAGATCGGGGTGTCCCGGCAGGTCAGTGAGGCGGCCGAGGAGGTGGGTTGAGGCGGGATCGGAATCCGCCTCGGCCACGGCCAGGGTCGCTGCTGCGGCAGCAGCCGGGTTTGCGCCACAGCCACGTCCACGGAACCGGAGCGCCGGCGGTGCGGCCGGTGCTGGTGAAACGCGAAAAGGCCCCGTCGAAACGGGGCCTTCGGGTGTGATGGGAGCTCGTGTCAGAAGCGCTGACGAATTGCCAGGAAGCCGGCGATGACGAGCAGCGTCACGAAGAGCGCGATGCCGGCGGTGTTGATGGTCGGAACCTGCTCAACGGGCGCCGGTTGGCAGTAGGCGGTGATGTCGTTGGGGTGGAAGAACTGCACCACCGTGTCGTCGGGAACCGATCCATCGGTGTTGCAGGCGTAGGTCAGCCCGTCGTCGGCCGCCTCGTTTTGAATTCCGGTCGTCGACCCCGACCCGAGCTCGGCATTGCCTGCGCCGATCTGCATGACGATGTCGTTGGTTTGGTGGTAGAGAATCACTTCCATCTGCCAGTTCGACGAGCCGGAAAAGTGGTTCATTCCGTCCCAGAAGAAGATCGAGCAGTCCTCGGTCATGGCGCACCGCTCGTTCTGCCGCGGGCAGACCGCGAAGTACTCGTAGTACATCATGGTCGATGTGAGATCGTCTTGCAGCGGATAGATGCGGGCGCCGCCCCCGGTGGACGGGGTTGCCGGCAGCGGGCAGTCATTGCTGAGGTCCGGACCGGTGTCGGTGGGGTCGGTGGCGAGATAGCCGTTGGTTGCCATCGCGAC
>JAZBOQ010000178.1:0-11060 GCA_036351195.1 Thermoanaerobaculales bacterium
GTCCGAGCCCGAGTACCGCGGCTGGATGGAGGCCGCCGGCCTCGTCGACATCCAGCGGCAGGACCTGGGGCCCGATCGGTGGATCATCAGCGGAAGCAAGCGGAGTTGACAGTCAACTGTCGACTGTCGACTGTCGACTCCGGTCCAACCCGGCATTGAGGGGTGCAGAGCCATGCGTGACCGCAGACTTCAGCCGGTATCCCCACTCCACCAACTTCGCGCGGCCGTACTCGGGCAGATCCATCTGGAAGGGGTGGGTCGCCATGGCCTTGCCGTACTTCCAGAGCCTGAGCCGGCGGAACTTCTGGTAGACCTTGTGGAGCTCCTCGCGGCTGACCGTTTCCGATACCAGGATCACCCGCTGCCAGTCGAGCTCGAAGGAAATGTTGAGCTGGTCCCAATCCATGTCGTCGGAGACCAGGCCGCGGGCCTTGGCGGCGTGCCACTGGGGCGTTCCCGGCAGCGGCGTCAGAACATAGAGATTGACCAGCGAGAGCGGGTTTCGTTTGATGAAGTCATAAGTCTCCATCATCTGCTCGACGGTTTCCTGCGGTTCACCGAGGATGAACGAGGCGTGCGGGTGGATCCCGTGCTTGTGCAAGGTGTGCACCGCGTTCTCGTTGATGTCCACCTTGAACGCCTTGCCCTTCAATCGGGTCAGAACCTCCTGGTTGCCGGATTCCAGCCCCATGGAAATGGAGACGAAGTTCATCTCCTTGAGCATCTTCGCGGTGTCGTCGCTGATCCGCGTCGCCGATGAGGCGCAGGAGAAGCGGAAACCCTGCTTGGGCAGGCCCTCGCGCATCACCAGCTCGTGGAGTCCGGCGAGGCGCTTGGTGTTGGCGATGAAGAGATCATCGTGGAAGGTGATGTACTTCACGCCATAGGTGTCACGGAGGTGGAGGATCTCCTCCATCATGTACTCGGGCGAGAAGTAGCGGATGTTGGGCCAGAAGCGGGTCGAGGCGCAGAAGGTGCAGTTGTACGGGCAGCCGCGTGAGGTCAGCATGTTGGAGTGCGGCCGCACCCGCATCATCGAGCGATCGGCCATGGGCAACATGTCGAGGTTCTTTTCCTTCTTGCCCACCACCTCGCGAGGCGAAGTCGTCACCTGATCGTCGCCATCCCAGTAGGTCAGCCCCTCGACGTCGGCGAGCTTTACCGGCGGCAGCGCACCGTGCTCGCGGTAGAGCTCGACGAGCTCGACCAACGCGAATTCACCCTCACCGAGAACTCCCACATCCATTGCCCTGGTCAGGTTGCTCGGCAGCTCGGTGATGTGATAGCCGCCGATGATGACCGGGATCCCGGCCTCGCGACCCAGCTCGGCATAGCTCTTCGCCAGGTTGTAGTTCTGCGACACCGACGACAGACCCAGCAGATGCGGCCGCCAGCTCTTGATGGTCTCGGCAACCCCATCCTCGATCAGCCGAACCTCGACCTCGCCGCCGAGTTCGCGATTGAGTATCGCGACCAGGTAGCCGAGGCCGAGCGCCGGGTATCGGTTCTGGGCCTCGACGTACGGATTCACACAGTTGACGAGCAGAACTCGGGTGGCTTCCATGGGTCTCCAGTCGGCGCGCGGACCTTGGTGATCCTAACGCATCACCCGCTTCAACGATACTTCGTCTCGATTTAGTCCGTGGCGGCGGCCGTGGCCGCGCCCGTCCCCAATGAATCGTAGGGTGGGGTTGACCCAACCATTGGCCGGATCCGAAACCGTACCTGTGCCGATCCCGATCCCGATCCCGATCCCGATGAAACCGTAGACCGGCCCGAACCTGACAATCTCGTCGCGGTCCCCATTGGCGATGATGGCCCCACTCGAATCAACCCGGGACGGAACTCAGGTTTTGGGAGGCGGTTGTGGCCGTTCGAACTCCCATCTCGTCTCGTCAGAGAGCTCGGGTCGCAACACATAGCCGCCGACGTCGAAGGAACGAAGCTCCTCCGCCGTCGTCACCCTCTGTTCGACCGCCCACCGCGCCATCATGCCCCGCGCCGGTTTGGCGAAAAACGACAGCACGCGCGCCCTGCCGTCCTTGAGCTCCTTGAACACCGGAGTCACCAACGGGCCAGCCAGCTTCTCCGGCCGCACCGACTTGAAGTACTCGCCCGAAGCCAGGTTGACGATCGTGCGATCCCCATGACCCTCAGTGAGCTCGTTGAGACAGTCTGTGATCCGTTGCCCCCAGAAGGCGTAGAGATTCCTGCCGCGCCGGGTGCTCAACGGGGCACCCATCTCGAGGCGGTACGGTTGCATCAGGTCCAGCGGGCGAAGGACACCATAAAGCCCCGAAAGGATCGCCACGTGGTCCTGGGCGAAGCCGAGGTCCTCGGTGCTCATACTGCCGGCATCGAGGCCCCGATACACATCGC
This sequence comes from Thermoanaerobaculales bacterium, assembly GCA_036351195.1. Taxonomy (GTDB): domain Bacteria; phylum Acidobacteriota; class Thermoanaerobaculia; order Thermoanaerobaculales; family Sulfomarinibacteraceae; genus JAHECW01. The sequence continues at coordinate 2,380 of JAZBOQ010000178.1, forward strand.
CATTGAAGCTCAGCGCGGCCTGGCGGGCATTCTCGGCGGTGAACGGCGTCGACCACTGCTGGAAACGCCGACGAGTCAGATCGGCGAGGTCCTTGCTGATGCCCATGAGCTTCTGCAGCTTGGGGCCGCTGAGACGTCGGGTCGTCTTCATCAGCACTTCGGTCTGACCGAGCATCATCGGTTGGGTTGCCGGCAGGCCTTCGACGGCCGGTCCATCGACTATTTTTTTGGTTGGGGACAGCAGAATCAGCAAGGGTCACCCTCCAGATCCGGGCGTACGAGCAAAACCGATGATAGCGGATGCCCGGCTTCACGATCGTTCAATCGTCGGGCCTGGTACCCATTCCGGAGACCGCGATGTTGTAGGGGCAAGCATCCCTGCTTGCCTACCGCGCTCCTCGTCGGACCTCTCGCCATCCACGCCAGTCCGACACTACCGTCGTCAGCGACCCTGGACTCGCGTAAAAAGCCAATGGTCACCCGATCGACTCTGAAGCTGGGCCACGGCCCAGCCTACGTCGCTCCACGATTGATCGGTAAACGGGCCGACGCCCTCACCACTCCGGTACGGTCTCCCAGCCGGGGAAGGGAACGGCCGCCCGAACCGCCTGAGTCCCGGAGAGGTCGGGATCGGGAACGACCCGGAGATTGGTCAGCGACTTGAGCTTGGCGAGGAATTCACGGTACGGCAGCTCGTGCATGGGTGGTTTCGTCAGATCCGGCACGGGCCAAAGCCGGATTGTGCCGTCATTGTGACCGGAGGCGACCCACCGTCCGTCGGGAGAGACGGCAACCGACATCACCGGCGAGTTTTCAATGGTCAGAAGATGGGGCCGTTCGCCGGTTGCCGGACCTACCCGAACACCGCCCCTGAGATCAGCCGTCGCGACCACTGTCCCGGTCGAGTTGAGTGCAACCGACATGACGTCCTCTCCGTGGGTGGCGAGCCACCTCGATGATCCGCTCTCGAGGTCATAGACCGCCGTCCTGGATATCTGACGCGAGATGATCGGCCGTGCGATGACGGTCCTCCCTGTGGCGTCGATGGCAAAGTCGTGGACACCCTCGACAACCTCGGTCACCTCACGGGAAATCGGATCCCAGCGGAGCAGGTGGCTCTTAAAGCCGATGAACAGGCTGCCGTCGTCGGAGAACTCGAGTGGGTAGAGCGTCGGGGGCCATTCGGAGGTCTGGGGGATCTCGACCACTGCCTCTATTTCCTCCTCTTCCCAATCCCAAATTTGGATTTCATCGCGGTCGCCAAACCGCCCGGCAACCGCCGCCAGTCGCCCGTCCGGAGACACCGTTGCCCGCACGATACGCTGGTTGGAGTGGGCGATATCCAGCTGCGGTCGTCCGTCGAGCGGGATGACTCTCACGTGGTTCTCGTTACCGGTGGAAACCACCACGCGCTCGTCATCGGAAACCGCCACCCAACCCGAGAACCACTCGATGGGCTCGCCCCAATCAAAGATCACGCGCGGTTCGACCCCCGCTGCCTGTCTGAGCGGCCATTGACGAACGGTACCGTCGGTTCCGCTGGACACCAGGAACGAACCGCCACGACCGAATACGACTCTGTTCACAGGGCCCGAATGCCCCTCGAGGAGGACCGGGCGCCTCGTGTGGTCCCAGGGCCAGAAGGCGACTCGCCCCATACTCACCGTCGTGATCCACCGACCGCTCGGGTCGAACTGAGCTTCAATCATCCGCGAGCCCGCGGGTTGGAGTTTGATCGGACCGGCCCCGGCAGGATCATCCAACCCGTAGATCAGAGCCTCCCCGAGATCGTAGGCCACCGCCAAAAACCGGCCGGATGGATCGAACCGGAGGTCGTCGCACTCTTCGCTCGCCGGACCCTGCCACGATCTCGTCTTTGCAGCGTCCTGACCGGAGAGCGTCCACAGCTCAGTTGCTCCACCGGTGTCGACGACGGCGAACTCCCTCCCTCCCGGGTGAAAGGCGATCTGCTTCACATTGGCCCCGCACCGTCCAAGGAAGCTTGGCCTGGATTCGGGTGTATCCGTCCTTGCCAGCATGAGATCGGGCCCGAGAGCGTAGATCAGATTCCGACCGTCGGGTCCAAGCGCTGCTCTCGGCCGGTGTCCCTGTTGCAGGCGGCGGCGCAACTCGAGTGGACCCTGACCGATTGACCAGCCGCCTGGTGAGTTGGGGTCTCGGACAACTCGCATCATGCGAATGAAGCTCTTACCATCGCCGGGGTTGGTGTCGGTGGCCAGAAACTCGTTCGGCGCCGGCACTGCCCCGAGACGGGTAGCATCGGGGACCGACCAGACAATCATCTCCGACTCACCGAGTCCCGCGGTGAGAAGGCGCTTGCCATCCGGTGAGAACCATCCGAGATTCGGGCCCCAATGACCCTTCCACGAGGATGCTCTTTCGCCTGTCGATCTACGGAGAATCGTCTGGCCGTCGGCGGTTCCTGTCATCAACCATGACCCGTTTGGACTGAACGTCGAAGAAATCAGGAACGAGTCACCATCCCAGATTTCCTCGGCTACAAAGGGCATCGGTGAGCGCCAAAGTGCCTGCAACGCGAGACGGCGCACCTCCGGGTCGTCCTCCAACTCAAGGCTGGCGATGGACCAGGCGAGCGCATCGGGCGGCGACCAATCGATCGTTCTTCGTCCGATTTCATACAGGCGCTGAGCCTCGACCCGGCGGGCGTGGTGCTCCGAACGCCGCCAAAGAGTGGTCACCGTCACAGCGACAGCAAGCAGGCCGAGGAGCAACGTGGTGACCACCGCACGGCGTCTGCGGAGCCTCCGTTGCGCGTGCCTCGTCATGGCCTCGGCGAATTCGACCTCGGCTGCCGTCAGCCCGCCGGCGTAGCGTTCCCTCCACAGCGCGAACTCGCGGTACGACGCCCCGGCCCAGAGGAGATCGTCGGACTTGCCTCTGGCCTGCCACAACTGCGCGGCCTGCCGCAGCTGGTCGCGGAGCTGAGCGGCGTCGGCTTCCTGGGTCTGCCAACGGACGAAGCGCGGCCAGGCCCGGAGCAGCGATTCGTGAACGATCTCAACCCTTCTCGTCGGTCCCTCCTCGTTCTCACCGATCTCGTAGGACGTGAGGAGTCGGGCATCAACGAGTGCGTTCAGCACCTCGGCGGCCTCAGCACGGGCAGGAGAGGAGTGAGGAGGTGAGCGCTCGCGATGCTCACTGTGAGATGTGGCGGTCCTGACCCTTAACTCCTCACTAGCGACCGAAGGGAGCGCTGACTTCCTTACCTTCTCACCCTCTGACTTTCTCACCCCCCTACCCTCGAACACCGACAGCAGGTCCTCGACCCGTCGAGCCGCCCGCGTTCCCTGCGCCGTGACGAGGTTGCGGAAGAGCTCGCGGACGATCGGCAACCGGTCGTGGCCGATCGCATCGACCGTCGCCTCGGCGTGTTGCGCGAGGGCGCCTCCGACGCCACCGATCTTCTCGTACGCCTCTCGCGTGAGCAGCCGCCGCTCACGATCGCGGTGCTCCCACAGCCGCGACACGGCGAACGCGAGCAACGGCAGCGCGCCTCGTTCAGCCTCCACCTCGCCGACCATCTCGTCGACCAGGAAGTCGCTTTCGAAGCCATGGAGGTGGCGCGCGGCGGGCTCGGTGAGGGCTCGCCTGAGCTCCTCGGTAGGTGGCGGACCCACCGGGGTCAGATGATCGAAGATCGGCGCGAGCTCCGGAAATCGATGGCACTCGAGGAGGAAGTCGTCGCGAAGCACCAGAACGACGTGGATCCCGGCCGCATTGACCAACTTGCGGAGGAGCCGGACAAAGCGCTCCTGCACCGATGGAGGGTTGAGGGTGAACACCTCTTCGAACTGATCCACCACCAGCAGCGTCTCGTCCCAACGACCTCGCCAACGGGCGGCCACCGCCAGGGCGATGTCGGGATCGTGGAACGCGAGCAACTGCCTCAGATCTCCGGCATCGTCGGCAAGATCGGGAGCCAACGCCCGGGCCAGCGCGAGGAAGGGCTCCTCACCCGGCTGGCAGACCACGGCATGCCAACCAGGCGGCGCGCGGGCGATCAGCCCGGCGCGCAGCAGCGAACTCTTGCCCGCGCCCGAGGGACCGACGACCGCGAGCAGCCGGTGACCGGTGATCTTGCGCCAGAGGGCGGTAATCTCGGATTCCCTCCCAAAGAAGTTTCCGGTATCGGCTTCGGTGAACGCAGCAAGACCCGGGTACGGAGACGACTCGTCGGGCGGCCCTTTCACCAGAGACGCTTCGAGAACCTCGCAGCCCTCGTCCACCGAAGCAACTTTCGCGATCAGGCGATAGCCACGTTTTGGGATGGTTTCGATATAGCTGGGATTCCGGGCGTCGTCTCCGAGGGCGCCGCGAAGCTCGGCGATGCGTCTGGTGAGGGTGTTGTCCGACACATACTCGGTCTGCCACACGGTATCGAGCAGCTCGTGCTTCTCCACGAGTTCGCCGGGACGGCCGGCGAGACAGAGCAGTACATCCATGGCCTTGAGCTCGAGTTGGACCGAAACCCCGTTTCGTGCGACCCGGTTCAGGCTCGGTTCGACGAGCCACTCCCCGACGCGAAACTGAGCCTCAATCTTCTGAGTGCTCTCGATTTGGGTGGACATTCTGTGACGAGTATACGACACGCGGTGAAGGGCCGCGGCATCAACCCGGGGAGGCTCTGCAGCCCGGCGGCCGGGAAACCGGACGATCTTTGCCATCCGTCCGCTCCTTTACGTGACGAATCTGTCTCTCTCAGCCAGCGAGGACCGAGCGATCCGGATGAAAGAGGGATGACCTTGTCGGCGTCGGTGACTCTGAAGGGCAAGCTCGAAGCTCGCCCGTACAACGAGTCGAGCGCCCTTGAACCGGCGAGCATCCCTGCTTTCCACTCCCACATCCAGGTTGACGGCGTGTCGTGTCTTTCATCACCAGCCCCACCGGGTCTGGAAAAAGGCGCTTGAGTCCCGGCGGCGCCAACCGCCGGAGGGCCCCGAGCGCGAGGAGGGAGGAGTTCGCGGCCGTCACGACCTGCCTGATCCGAGACCGCCCCTCCGCGAGGTTTACATCGGCGGAATCGTCGTCGGGTCCGAGGTCACGTTGTCGAGCACCGAGCCATAGCAGTAGATCTGCGTTGCTGCGATATCGGTCCAGAAGTCCACGCACCCGATCACCGGGTGAATATCGTTGAAGATCCGGTTGAGCTGATCGTTGCTCCACGAACCCACTCGGTCTGCGCCACCCCCCAGCTGGGAAGAATGAGATACACACCAACCCACACCAGAATCCTTCTCGCCTTCATGATCCGCTCCATTCATCGATCTGACGCACCAAGGCGCACATCCGACGGAAACGAGAATCAAACCAAACAGGCGCGATCTCGAAGGCGCGCGCCGCTTGGTCTCTCGGTTCGTGACACGAACTGGGCGACAGGCCTCCCACTCGCGGTGTTCCGCCGGAGACCTGCCGCCGAGTGAATCCATTTGACTCCTCTACCGGGCCGGAACGAAGATCGCGTCGCCGCTCAAGTTGTCGACGATCGAGGCGTAAGCAAAGTAGCGAGCGCCCGGACTGGCGCTTGTCACCATCGCGAAACCTCCACTCACTTCGCCGGCGCCGGTCCCACCGAACACGTTGTTCAGCTGACGGTACTCGAATGGCTGCAGGCTGACGGTGTTCTCGCCGATCATGGCCCCGTCGGAGGTGTAGAGGGCGATCTCGACGGTCATGGCCGACCCGCATGCGTTCGCGAACCCGATATTGGTTCGATAGCCGTCGCCCGTTCCCGGCGAGTGCCGCAAGTGGAGCAACCGGACCTCCTCACCGGCAGCCACCGCCTCGGTATCGAAAGAGCCGGGGATGAACTGGCCGTAGGTTCCACCGGGTTGGTCGTTGTAGGTCTTCGATGAGACCAGCATGCCTTCGCCGACGGTGGCCAGTCGGAGGGCCGCCGTGCCGCGGAACTCGAAGATCTCATCGAGAGCATCGCGGTACTCCGCAGTCGTCCCCGGCGCCACGCTGAAGTTCACCGACCGCGGGATGCTGTTGTCGCCGCCCAACGGCAGCAGCTCAACGGTGAAGCCGGCGCTCGTTTCGCCGCCATTATGGACCTCGAGGTCGGTCATCCAAGAGGTCCCGGCGGAGCCGGCGACATGGGCTGCAGCCGGGACGTAGATGGTTTTCGCAACCAGTTTGTAAAGGGACCGCATGAGGTCGCTGGTGACATAGATCGCCCCGGAAGGTCCGACCGCGACGTCGGTAAGAAAAAGGGAGGGGGGAAAACCCGGAGGCGCCGGCATGCCGATCTGCAGACCACCGATCACCGGCGTGACGCTCCCCGACGCAGGATCGACTCGGGCCAGGCGTTGCGCGCCGGTCTCCGCCACCAGCAGCGTACCGTCGAGATCGACCGCCATACCTTCCGGCATCACCAGCCCCTGGGCGACCGGCGTCGGCGGGTCGAGGACCGTTCCGTCGGCCACGAGTTGCCACACCATTCCGGTGGCCCAATCACCGACCCACAGGTCGTCGGCGGTGGCCGCGAGCCCGGCGGGGTACATCAGCCCGTCAGCGGCATCCATCAGGGTTTCAACCTCGCCCCCGCTCATCCTCGCCACCCGCGGAGCAGCCGCGTCGGCGCCCAGCTCCGACACAACGATGCCGCCGTCGAAAAACACCGCATCGATCGGGAGCAGAAAATCTGTGTGCGTCTCGACGAATCCTCCCGCGACACGGTCCCAGACCCGAACCTGGTCGTTCAGCCAACAGCCTGAGACGAAACGGTCGCCGTCTCGATCCAGCGAGCAGAAGTCGCTGAAATCACTGGCCGTCTGCGCCCGTTCTTCTCCGGTTTCCCCATCGAGCTCGCGCATGGTCCAGAAGTCGGAAACGAAGGCCGATTCTCCATCGACCCGGCCCTCGACTGCGACCCCTGCAGGTCCGATGAACCCACCCGGTACCACGGTGCGCGAGGTGCCGTCGGCAAGGACTTCCACCAGGAATCCATCGACGAAGCTCGACACGAACAACCGGTCGGTGGCGTCGAACGCGAGATTGTCGAGCCCCTGCTCGAGAACTGCAACGACGTCAACGGCACCGGTGGCGGCGTCGATCCTCACGACCTCGCCATGGTGGCTGTCCACGGCATGGAGCCGGTCCTGAGAATCGAACTTGACTGCCGCAGCTGGGATCTCGGTCACGGTCTCGATGGTCGGCGGTTGGGCGTCGACATCGATCTTCACCACCCGTTGCTCGGTCCAGATCGGTCCGTAGAGCAGTCCGTCGGGGCCGAAGTCGAAACCGTTGAGCCAGCCGAGGGTCTCGATGAGCAGCTCCGGCGGATCGACCAACTCAGGGTCCAGCTCCCACAGCCCATCGCCGTAGAAATCGGCTGCCACGAAGAGCCGTCCATCCTCAGAGAAGGTGATCGGATTGACGCCCGGCGACACGAACTGGAGCGTTGTCGTGCCGTCGGGTGCGCGCCGTCCGACCTCGCCGGTGATGATGTTGGTCCAGTACAGCGAGCCGTCAGGACCGAAGATCAGGTCATCGGGGTTGATCACTCCGACGTCCGGCCCGAGCATGCCCTGCGGGGCGCCGGTCTCCGGATCGATCAGGATGATGAAACCACCAACCGCGTTCGCAACATACAGCGTGCCGTCGGGCGCAAAGCCCAGGCCGTTGAGACCACCGTAGAGCGAGCTTCGCCCAAGGGTCTCGGCTTCCACGCCCCCTCCTGGCGCCATCACGGCGAGCAATGCCGCGACCACCACAAGACACAGCACGCGTTTTCGTTCTCGAGCAACCGGGATCCATTCGTCGATTCGCTCCGACCCGTGGAGGCTCACAACGCCATCCGCCGGTCCGGCCCCGTCCTCTTTCGCAAGACAACCAACCACCGGGATACTCATGACCCACTCCTTTCACTCGTGTGTTTCTCCCAAGGTGGGTTCGAGTGGATCGGGAGTCATGAAGAAAAGATGCGGGAGTTGTGCGGATGCTCGCGAATCGTTACTGGTAGCTCGATGAGGCGTAAAGTTCGCGAGTGGCAAGAAGCGAGAATCCTCTGGCGCAGCGTCTACTGACTCGCTATTCGCGAAATCGACGTCCTTTCAGCCTCCATGAGCTACAATTTCAGGTTGTGAAACTCACTCCCGCTTTATTGATGATCGCTGTATTGATCCTGGGCGCTGCGCCGCTGTCAGCCGATCACCATCCTCCCATCGAGGAACTGGCCGCCATGCGGGCAACCGACCCGTCGGCCCTTCTGCCGATTCTGGATCGATTGCTTGCCGAGATCGAACTCGACACCGACGAGCTTCAGCTGTCCCGGCCGCTTGCCGGTTTGCAGATGACGCTCGGCGACATCAGTCGTCAAGAGGGGAACCTGAGTGAAGCGGTGGCGTACTACGAAACCGCGATGAATGACGCCGTCGGAGTGGTTCCCAGTGTGGTCTCGGCGCTGCACGAGAAGTTGGCTGAAATCAAGGCAGAGCTTGGCGACACCGAATCCGCACTGCATCACCTTCAGGCTCTGATGGCGCTGCGAGAAGAATCGCACGAACGCGAGCGCCAATCGATCGTCGAGGAACTCGAGGTCAGGTACAAGGTCGAGCAACGAGAGCGGCAGCTCGAAGTGATGACCCTCGACGCACGACTGCAGGAAGCGCAGCTGCGCCCAAGGTTTCACCATCTCA
>JAZBOQ010000179.1:0-24175 GCA_036351195.1 Thermoanaerobaculales bacterium
ACCGCGCACATTCGCCTCGGGCGGGGCGTGCCGGGCACGGAGTTGTGCTCTCCACGGGCCTCCCGGTTCGAAGCGCGGTCCGCACAACTCCGCTGCCGGGCAACCCTCGGGGAGCGCGCCCAGGTTGCGTCGCTGAAACCTGCAGGCAGGCCGCCGCTCGCCCGAGCAGCGTGGTCACCGCCTCTTCGTTTCTCACATGACCACGCTGATCGGGCGACGCTGGGTTGCCGCCGCCGTCCAGGCGGCCGCAACCCAGAAGGCCGGCGTACCGGGTACCCCCCGGACCGCGACAACGCACCAGATCCCCACATCGACTCAATGCCGAGCTGGAGCTCGGCGGTCCGGGGCGCTGCGGTCCCGGAAGGCGTCGAAAGCCCAGAAGGCCGGCGTTGGGATTACCGTCCGTATCCGAGGCCGATGACCGATCCCGTTCCCGTATCCGAATCCGTGACCGTGGCAGTGGCAGTGGCAGTGGCAGTGGCAGTGGCAGTGGCAGTGGCAGTGGCAGAATACAGGCCTCAACACCACCCTGCGCGCGAGGGCGCGCACACCACAACACGCCCTTCGTATCCGGAGCCGAGCCCCTCAGGGCGCGGGCGTCCCCGCCCGCTATACTCGCGGAGTGCCGAACCACCACCGCCGCCACCTCTCCCTCCTGGCCCTGTCCGCATTTGCCTCGGGCCTCGCCGCCCTGGTGCTGCAGCTCCAGTGGGGCCGCCAGCTGGCCCTGGTCTTTGGCGGCTCGCATCACGCCGTGGCCGCGGTGCTCACCGCATTCATGCTCGGTCTCGGCATCGGCAGCCTGCTCGGCGGCCGCATCGCCGACCGCCTGCGACGGCCGGCCCTGGCCATCGCCGTCATCGAGCTCGCGCTGGTCGTCCTCGCCCCGCTCCTCGCGCTTGCTCTGGTCCGGGTCCCGGTGGTGGCCGCCGGCTGGCTCCCGGCGGCGGCCTCGAGCACCGATGCCCCGTTCCTGATCTCCAGGCTGGCGCTGGCCCTCGTTCTCTTGGTGACGCCCACAACCCTCATGGGCGCCACCTACCCGATTCTGGTCCGCGCCGCGGCCCGCGACGTCGACACCTTGCACAGGGGCATCGGTCGGCTCTACGCCGTCAACACCCTCGGCGGCGTCGCCGGCGTCGTGCTCGCCGCGTTCGCGATTCTCCCGGTGTGGGGCATCCCGGGTTCGGTGGCGGCCGCCGCTACCGCCAACGGCGTCGCGGCGGCCGCAGCCCTGCTCGCCCACCGAATCGGCAACCAGCCGTCTGCGCCGCAGACCGAGACCGCTGCGGGCCCGCCCCTCCCGTGGACCCTCCTCGCCGCCGCCGCCGGATCCGGCGCGGTGGTCCTCGGCGCCGAGACCCTGTGGCACCGAGCGCTCAAGATGGTGTTGGCCAACTCCACGGCCACTCTCGGCCTCCTCTTGGCTCTCACCCTGGCGGGGCTCGGCCTGGGCGCCGCCATTGGAACGCCGCTGCTGCGTCGGCAGCGCCCCCTCGCGTGGTGGACGAGACTCCAGCTCGCCGCCGTCGGCCTCACGGTCGTCCAGGCCTGCCTCATGTCCGAGATCGCCGTCCTCGCCCGTTTTCTCCGGCCCGACACCGGGTGGGCCCGGGTCCTGGTGCCGCCCTTGACGGTGGGCGGCGCCGTCATCCTTCCCGTCGCCCTGCTCTTCGGCGCCGCCTGGCCCCTGCTGCTGGCAGCGGCGACCCCCACGGTGGACGACGGCGGCCGCCGCATCGGCCGCATGGGCATCGCCAACGCCTTCGGCGCCGCCGCTGGCGCCGCCGTCGTCGGCATGGTCATCCTCCCGGCCGTCGGGCTCGGACGATCGATGCTGCTGATCGGCGCCGCCGGCGCCGCCGTCGTGCTGCTCGCCCTCGCCGCACCGCTCGGACCCGTGCTTCAGTCGCTGGTCCGCGGCCGCCGTCTGGCCACCGGCGCTGCGGTGGTCCTCACCCTCGCCGCCCTCGCAGCGCCGAACTTCGGGCAGGTTCTGCTGCCCTCCCTCACGCGGGACGACGACCGCATCGTCCTCAGCTACCACGAGACCGCCTCGGGGACGGTGGTCGTCACCGAGGAGCCGTCCACCGGAGCCCGCGGTATGTACGTGGACAACAACGCCGTCATCGGCGCCACCTACGACGCGCTCAAGGTGGCGCGCATGCTGGGGCTCGTCCCCACCTTGCTCCACCCCGAGCCCCGCCGGGTGCTGGTCATCGGCTTCGGGGCCGGGGTCACCACCGCCACCGTCGCCGGAGACTCCCGCGTCGAGTCCCTGGACGTGGTGGAGATCGTTCCCGGGGTGGTTGAAGCCGCCGATCTCTTCGGCGAGCTCAACCACCATGTCGCCCGCGACCCGCGGCTGACGATCCACGCCAATGACGGCCGCAACCACCTGCTGCTCCACCCCGGCCCGTGGGACATCATCACCTGCGACCCCGTCCATCCCCTCTTCGGGTCATCGCCGCTGTACTCCCTGGAGTTCTTCACCCTGGCGCGCAGTCGGCTGGCTCGCGGCGGCGTGGTCTGCCAGTACCTGCCGCTGCACCGCATGCCCGACGACGCCTTCCGCCGCGCCATCGCCACCTTCCAGACCGCCTTTCCCGACAGCTGGGTTTTCTTCGGCCTCGGCCACGCCATGCTCGTCGGCTCCGACGGACCTCTGGACCTCGACTGGGAGCGCTGGCTGACCGGGATCGAGCACCACGCCTTGCGAGACGACCTCGCCACCTCGGCGCTGCACCACCCCGCCCAGATCGCCGCCCTACTCCAGCTCGACCCCGAAGGTTGCCGCGCCGTCGGAGCCGGCGCGCCCGCCACCGACCTTCATCCCCGTCTCGAGTTCCTCGCCCCCGCCGCCTACGAGCCCGGGCTCTGGCCGGCCAATGCGCGAACGCTCGTCGAGGCCTACACCTCGCCTGTCGGCCGCATCGCCAACCTCCCCCCGGACATGGGCGCTCAGCTCCAACGCCTGGTCGCCGGCAAGCGGCTCCTGCTCTTCTCGCTGCTCGAACGCACCGACGGCAACCTGGAGGCCGCCCGAACCTGGCTCGGCCGAGCCGTACAGGTCGCCGGCGACGATCCCGAGATCGTTTTCTATGCCCGCCAGCTCGAGGCAGAGATGCGGGGCGCTGTGAGATGACGCATGAGCCGGCGAGGAGAGAAGTGAGAGAATCGTCGCGATGAATCCAGCGTTCCAACGAGCTCTCGCCACCCTCTCGATCGCGGTTCTGTGGCTCGCGTCGGCGCCCTCGATCTGTCGGGCCCGGCATCGGCAGCGGTGCTCTTCCAACCCTTCGAACCGGCGATGTTCGTGGAGTTCGCGGAGAGCTTCGTCCTCCACGCCAAGGACGGCGAAGGGCTGACCATCACCGACCTCTCCGACCCGTCGGCCCCGGCCAGCGTCGGCCACGCGGACGGAGCCGGAGCGGCCTATCAGGTGGCGGTGGTTGGCGGGCGGGCCCTCGTGCAGTCGGGCTGGGGCGACATCCTCTACGACGCACAGCACCACGGTGTCGAGATCTACGACATCAGCCAGCCGGGATCGCCACAGTTCATGTGCGAGCTCGAAACCACCGAGCTGATCCGGGGCATCACGCTTTCCGGTGGCGAGCTCTACCTCGCCCACGATTGCATCGGGCTGTCAGTCTACCGGCAGTACGGGGGCACGCTCTTTATCGACGGCTTCGAGGTGGGAACCACCGAGAACTGGTCAGCGGTGGAGGTGGCCGGACGCGGGGAAGCTACACCGGTTTGGCGACGAAACGGATCCACGCGGCAATGGCGGCGAAACCGACGGCGAGCAGAAGCCACGGCGAGATGCCGGCAAAGGCCTCGGGCAGGTAGCCGACGACGATCGCCAGCCCGGCGCCGAGGAGGGCGTAGGGCAGCTGGGTGCGCACGTGATCCACGTGGTCGCAGCTCGACGCCATGGACGACAGGATCGTGGTGTCCGAGATCGGCGAGCAGTGGTCGCCGAAGACGGCGCCGCCGAGGATCGCCGAAACGGTGGCGGCGAGGATCGCCGGCTGGGCCGCTGCCGCGTCGAGCACCAACGGCACCGCCAGCGGCGTCAGGATGGCCATGGTGCCCCACGAGGTGCCGGTGGCGAAGGAGACCGCCGCGGCGACGAGGAAGATCGCCATCGGCAGCAGACCGGGAGCGACGTTCGGTCCCACCGCGCCCTTGATGAAGACCGCCGTGCCGAGATCGGTGCAGACCTGACCGAGGGACCACGCCAGGGTCAGCACCACGAAGGCCATGAGCATGCTCTTGAAGCCGTTGACCATGGCCTCGAGGGCGTTCCGGACATCGAGGATGCCCTGGCCCACCGCCAGCACGATGGCGGCGACCAGCCCGATCAGGCTCGCCCACAGCAGCACGGTGAAGGGATCCGACTCACCGATGATGCGGCTCAGGTTGATCTCGGTCGCCCCGTCGGCCAGGAGGCTGGTCCGCCCGGTCACAAAGAGTCCGGCAAGCGTGGTGCCGATCACCAGCAGCACGGGGATCGCCGCATTCCACCAGCGGTGCGGGGCGTCGTCGTCGGGGGCGAGGCCGGTGCTCTCGTAGTCGGCCAGCGGCTGGGAGGTGGGCGCGAGCAGCTCGCCGTCGCGCGCCCGGCGCTCCGCCGCCAGCATGGGGCCCCAGTCGCGTCCCGAGGCGGCGACGCAGAGGGTGACGGTGAGCCCGAAGATGGGGTAGAAGGCGAAGGGGATCGACTCGAGGAAGACCTGAAAGGGATTGAGGTCCGAGCCGGCCTTTTCGAGGGCGTCGCCCACCAGCGAGACCTGGTAGCCGATCCAGGTCGAGACCAGGGCGACGCAGGCCACCGGCGCGGCGGTGGAGTCCACGAGATAGGCCAGCTTCTCGCGGCTGATGCGGTGGCGATCGGTGATCGGCCGCATGGTGTTGCCGACGATGAGGGTGTTGGAGTAATCGTCGAAGAAGATGGCCACGCCCATGAGCCAGGTCACCACCTGGGCGCGGCGGGGAGTTGTGGCGTAGGGCTCCAGGGCCTTGACCACCCCGTGGGTGCCGCCCGAGCGGCTCATGACTCCCACCATCCCACCGAGCAGGATGGAGAAGAGGATGATGCTGATCTTGTCCGGATCGGTGAGGGCGTTACGGGCGTAGGTGTCGATGACGCGCAGGAAGCCGGCGCCGGCGTTGCCGTCGGCCACCAGCGTGGCCCCGAGCCAGACCCCGGTGAAGAGGGAGAGCACCACGTCGCGAAAGAGCAGGGCCAGGGCGATGGCGACGAACGGCGGCAGCAGCGACCACCATGAATCCGAGGCCTCCGCCGCCGGCGGCATGAGGCCCAGGAGGACGGCGACCGGAATGATGATGAGAACGGCCTTGAGCCAGCTCGGCATTCGAGGAGGTTAACACGCACGGGAGAAGGCGCCCGACAGGAGAACCCGCCCGATACGCGATCGTCTTGGACGCGGATGACCGCGGATTCGGCATTCCGCCGAACCCGTTACCATGTCGGTGTGCCCACGATTCGCGACACCGCCCTCGTACTCGATCACCACCCGTTCAGGGACCGCCACCTCATCGTGGCGGTGCTCACCGCGACCCACGGCGAGGTGCGCGGGGTGCTGCGGTCGGCCCGCGGCGGCCGCGTTCCCCTGGCCGGAGCGGTGCAGATCTTGTCGAAGGTGGAGGTGGAGCTCTTCCGGAAACCCACCGCCGAGCTCGCCACCTTCACCCGCATCGATCTCCTTGAGTCCTCGTATCCCCTGGCCCGCGATCTCGTGCGGTCCTCCGCCGCAGCCGTGGTGGCCGAGCTGCTTTCCACCTACTGCCCCCCCGACGAGCCCGCGCCACGGCGGTTCCGGCTCGGCTCCACCGCCCTCGACGCCCTGCTCGCCGGCATCGAGCCCGATCGGGTCGTGGCCTACGTCCAGTACTGGGCGCTCCGGCTCGGCGGCCTGATGCCCGACCTAGAAGCCCTCGACGGCGACCCGTCCACCGACGAGCTCGCCTTCCTCATCGCCTGCCGACGGGTGCCGCTGGCCGAGCTTGACCTGCCCGTACCGCCAGAGCTCCGATCACGGCTCGACGAACTGGTTCGCGGGCACGCGGAACGGCAGCTCAAGGCCCTGGACTTCCACCGGCAACACGGGACGGCCGGATGAGCGCCGTCACCGTCCGCTGCGACGGCTCGGTGGCAACGCTGCACCTGGGTTCCCCGATCCTCACGCGACACGTGCTCTCGGTGCTCATCGAAGCCTTCGAGGATCTCGGCGGGCAAACCCAGCCGCTCCCGGTGGTCCTCGCGTCGGAGCACCCGACCATCTTTCTCGCCGGCGCCCACCTCGGCGAGATCGCCGAGCTCGACCGTTCGAGCTGCCTTCCATACGCCCGACTCGGAAGGTCGGTGGCGGAAGCCCTGGGATCCCACCCGGCGCCGGTGGTCGCCGCCGTTCACGGCAGTTGCTCCGGCGGGGGCTTCGACCTGGTCATGGCCTGCGACGCGGTGGTGGCCGG
The DNA here is from genome assembly GCA_036351195.1 of Thermoanaerobaculales bacterium. Classification (GTDB taxonomy): domain Bacteria; phylum Acidobacteriota; class Thermoanaerobaculia; order Thermoanaerobaculales; family Sulfomarinibacteraceae; genus JAHECW01. Next base: position 6,499 of record JAZBOQ010000179.1, read on the forward strand.
TCCACACGCCTCCTTCAACCACCCGGGGGTGCTCCGGGGTCTGATCACCGGTTGGGGCGGCACCGGCCGCCTCGAAGGCCCGTTGGGGTCGACCGCCCTGCGCCGCACATTGCTGGAGGGCTCGGCCCTCGACGGCGACGCCCTGCGCCGACTCGGCGCCGTTCGCACCGTGGCCGAGGACCCTCGCCGCGCCGCCCGGTCCAGCGCCCTCAAGCTTGCGGGACTCCACCCTTCCAGACTCACCCTCTGGCGGCGCTTTCGGGACTCGGATTTCGTTGACAGATTCCGCGCCTTCGTGGTAGAAAAGTTATGAAATTGGGCAACTTGTGTCCGTTTCGGACCGAAGGTCGAGACATTGGAAATCGCCTTCGGCCGACGTCTGACGCAGGGTGTCCGACGAACCAGTTTCAGCCGGACCGCGGCCGGGAGAAAACATGAGCGGCACGATCCTTCTCGCCGACGACAGCCTGACCATCCAAAAGGTCGTCGAACTCACCTTTGCCGAAACCGACTATCACGTGGTGGCGGTCTCCAGCGGCGACGAGCTGCTGAACCGGCTGCGGGACAGCGCACCCGACGTGATCATCTGCGACGTCATCATGCCGGGCAAGGACGGATACGAGGTCTGCCAACAGATCAAGTCGAGTTCGGATTGGCTCCACCTGCCCGTGATTCTGCTCACCGGGACCTTCGAACCGTTCGACCGCGATCGAGCCATTGCGGCGGGCTGCTCGGAGATCATCACCAAGCCCTTCGAGGCCCGAAAACTCGTCGACACCGTGGAGCGGCTCGTGGGCAGCTCGGACCCGCAGGTCCCACAGGTGGATGACGGCATCGCTGACGGCGCCGACCAGGCATGGTCCGGAGAGACCGCCCCCATCGAGACACCTGCCACCCAGCCGTCCGGCGACTTCGGCACCCAACTCTCGGCAGCCGCCGCCGAGGACGACGGCATCGAGTTCACCACCACCGGCTTCGACGAAATGGAGGCTGCCGGACAGGAGCCATCCACCGCTTTCGCCGAAACACCCACCGCCGACGGACTGGAGTACCAGCTCGACGAGCCACCGGCTCCCGAAGTCCCCGACCTCCCGGCAGCGCCCGAACCGGAGCCGGAGGTCGACGTTTCGGCACAGACGGTCAGGATCGACACCTCCGCCATGGCCGAGGAAACCGCGCCCCAGGAAGAGGGTTGGGAGCTGCCCGCTCCTCCCGAGCCGATTGTTCCTGAGCCCACTGCGGAGCCCGATGCCGGGCCCGAGCCGTTCGCGGCCCCCGACAACGAGCCCTTTGCCGATGCCGCGGCGATCGATGACGAACCGCCCGCACCCGCATTTCAGGACGAGCCCTCCATGGCTGACACCTCGCCGGTGGAGCCTCCGACCGAGGGTGGGCCGGACGAGGCGGAAGCCGCCGCCGACACGGCCACAGGCCTGAGCGACGCCGACGTGGATCGAATCGCCCGGCGGGTGGTGGAGCTGGCTTCGGACCGGCTCGAGCAGATCGCCTGGGAGGTCGTTCCCGACATGGCGGAGATCGTGGTTCGCCAGCGGATCCGCGAGCTCGAGGCCGAGACCGCAACTGCCGAACCGATTCAGTGACGCTCCAACGCCGCCTCCGAAGGCTGTCCACCGCCCACCGGACGGCCTCTCTCCGGGATTGATGGAGCGCGCCCACACGTCGGTGCTGGGAGCGCGCCTCGCCCGCGCGGTCCGACCCGCGGTCGAGAACTGCCTCTACTTTCGAATGCTGGACTCCACCCAGAGCTGCGCCCTGCGCCTCATCGAGCAGGCCGAGGAGGAGGAGGTTGCCCTGCCGGCGACCCTCATCGTGGCCGGCCACCAAGAGAGTGGACGAGGACGCGCCGATCGCCGGTGGCAGAGTCCGCCGGGTGGGCTCTACCTCAGCTGGGTCGTCTCGGAGCTCGACCGGACGGTGGTGGCGAAGCTGCCCATGATCGCCGCCGCCGCCGCCGCCGAGGCGGTGATCGGGATCGGCATCGACGAGGTTGCCATCAAGTGGCCCAACGATCTTCTCGTCGACGGCAGGAAGCTCGCCGGATTGCTGGTGCACTCCCGACACGGCGCCACCAACTGGGCGGCGGTGGGCTTCGGCATCAATCTCACCCGGACGCCGTCGATCCCGGCCGGCAGCCTCGCCGAGGCGATCTCGGTGGCGGACCTGCTCTCGCCGCATGATGCCGGCGGCTGGGCCGAGGGGCTCGCCGGAGTCTTCGTCGCCGAGCTCGAGGCCGGCATCGCCGAGCCCGCCGGAAAGGTGGATCTCTGGCGGAAACGACTGGTCCACCGCAAGGGAGATCCGATGACGGTCCGCCGCGGAGACGCCAGCGAGCTGCAGGGCCGCTTCAGCGGCCTCACCGCGGATGGACACCTCAGACTCGACTGCAACGGATCCGAACGCGTCATCTCCGCCGGCGACGTGGTCGAGTGGGCCGACTGAGAACCGAGATCGTGAGCACTCGGGTACCGGAAGGCGATCTGGTGGGCCAAGGCCCACCCTACGGCGCTGCATCCTCGATCGGTCTGCGCTCCCGCTTCGTGAGGTGACACGGTCGGGTTTCACACTTCGGGCTGCCGGCCCACCGCTGCGAGCTATCCTGCGGGCGGTCGAACGCCCGCAGCCACAACCATCGCACCGGGCACGGACGCGGACGCGGACGCGGATGCGGATGCGGATGCGGATGCGGGGATTTACTCGATCCGCTCGATGAAGGTCTCCGGGGGCTCGAAGCCGGTAATGCGCCAGACCTCTTGGCCGTCGCGGTAGAGCATGACCGTCGGTACGCCGAAGACCTTGAACTCCTTGGCCAGGGCCACGTTCTCCTTGCTCGCCCGGGTCTGATCCACCTTGAAGCGCACGAAGCCCTCGAGAATCGCGGCGACCTGCGGGTCGGAGAAGGTCTTCTCGTCGAGCTCGCGGCAGGGAGCGCACCAGTCGGCGTAGAAGTCGACGATAACGGTCTCGCCGCCATCGACAGCCTGCCGGAAGGCGTCGCCGTCCCATGCCTGCCACTCCAGGTGGTGGCCCTCGGCGGCGCCGCCGCCGCCTCCCGCCAGCGGCAGCATGGAGACGCCGAAGAGCAGCAAGCCGGCGCAGATCACGCGCATGACCCGGTCGATGGCCGGCTGCTCGTGGCCGGTGCGGTCGATCACCAACAGATACAGGGCGCCGAGGACCAGGGTCAGGCCCATGAGCCAATCGCCGCCGCTGCCTGGCAGCAGAGGCGCGGCGAAGTATGCCGCCATGGCGATGAGAATGACCCCGAAGACCCGCCGCACACCGACCATCCACATCCCCGATGCAGGCAGCCGGTTGACGAGACCGGTGAAGGTCCCGAGCAGCAGGTAGGGCAACCCGAGACCCGCCGCCAGGGCGAAGAAGATGAAGAAGCCGAAGACCGGATCGCCCTTCTGGCCGACGTAGGTCAGCAGTCCGATGACGAAGGGGCCGATGCACGGCGCGGCGATGATGCCCATGAGGAGCCCCATGATCAGCGCGCCGAGCCAGCCGGATCGACCCCCGGACGCCTTCATCGCCCACGCCGGGGGTTGAATCTCCCAGGCGCCGAACATGGATGCGGCCAGCGCAAGCAGCACCAGCACGATCACCATCACCACGATGGGGTTCTGCAGCGCGCCGCCGAAGATCGCCCCGCCGAGAGCCGCCAGCACGCCAAGGACCGAGTACGTCAGAGTGATGCCGATGAAGTAGGCGAAGGCGAGGCCGAAGGCACCGCCTGAGCTTCCCTTGCTCTGTTGTGAGAAGAACCCGATGGTGATGGGAATGAGGGGGAAGACGCACGGCGTCAGGTTGAGGGCGAGCCCGCCGAAAAAGACGGTCACAAGCAGCAGCGGCAGCGACATCCCGGCGAAACGAGAGGCGTCATCTCCGGACTCTGCGGCTTCAGCCCCCGATTCCGGAACCCCCATGGTGAAGAGCTCGGTGTTCACGGGGGTTGATCTAGTGCCGGCCGGGGCGATGTCGAGGTCGATCCCTGCCTTGACCCCCACCGGCGGGAGGCACTGGGTGTCGTTGCAGGCCTGAGCCGTCACCTCGACCCGCGGTCGGACCGATCCGGACGCGGTCTCCGGCACGGTCAGCCGGCCCACCAGCACGGTGCTCGCCTCCCACACCTCGATGGGAGCGTCCGCGAAATCGAACTCCAGGAGGTCGCCGTCGGGAAACACGGTGAGCGGCTCGGGCCAGCCATCCGGGAGCAGCCAGGTGACAGTGGTGGGCATGGAAAACTCATCCCCCGGGGTGTCCGAGTTGATGTGCCAACCCGGTTCGATCTCGACGACGGCGGCGAGCTGCACCACCTCGCCGGCAACCACCGGATCACGGTCGGCGACCAGCTGAACCTTGAATACGGGCTCGGAATCGAATCCCTGCGCGGCAGCAGTCACCGCAGTCAGGCACATCACGATCGCGAGAAGAAACTGTCTGGATCTCATGTCGTTATCCTTGTGTCGAACGGGCTCGGCCGGGCTGCCCTCAACGCTCGGGGTCGAGCTGAGGAGCATAACGCCGAATCAGGCTCCGCACTTCCGACGGATAGCTGCCCCAGTGTCTATTGATTAGATCCGGACGTCTGGTTACGGTCAGCTCGACGGCGCGCTCCAACCGCCACCGGGCGATCTTCTCGTGGTTTCCCGATCGCAACACACTGGGGACCTCTCGTCCCTCCACCGCCGGCGGCCGGGTGTAGGAGGGGTGATCGAGAAGCCCGCGGATGAAGGAGTCCTCAGCCACCGACTCCGGATCGCCGACGACGCCTGGCACGAGACGCGACACCGACTCCATCACCGCCATAGCGGGCACCTCGCCGCCGCCGAGAACGTAGTCGCCGATGCAGATCTCCTCGGGCTGCAGCACGTCGACAACCCTCTCGTCGAAGCCCTCGTAGCGGCCGCAGAGCACCATCATCGACGGCGACGCGGCGAGATCCTCCACCAGGGTTTGGTCCAGGACTCGGCCGCGCGGCGACATGAGGAGGGTGCGCGGGTTCGACCTCCGCTCCTCAAGCTCCCGAACGGCCGCGATGACCGGGCCGGGTTGGATCACCATCCCCGGCCCGCCGCCGTACGGCTCGTCGTCGAGCTGGCGCCACTTGTTGTCCGCCCAGTCGCGAAGGTCGTGAACATTGATCTCGATCAGACCCCGCTCAACGGCCTTTCCCAACACCCCGGTCGTGCGGAAGGTGTCGAAGAGTTCGGGAAAGATGGTCAGTATGTCGAACTGCATGGAGTCAACCTCGCGGTCCGGCGTATTGAAGCACAAAGAGCGACCGAGGCCAAGTTCGGTCTGGGATTCGTTACCGAACCCGTACCCGATCCCGATCCCGATGGCCGCGTCCGCGTCCGCGTCCGTGGCCGTGGCCGTGGCGTCACGGGCATCCTCGTCTGAACCGCCACGTCACAAAACGAGATGGGCTCTGCAATCTCAGCGTTCTCTGCGGTTCAGATTGCGATGGGTGCGTTCGGTCAATCAATGCGATGGATCCGTGTGATCCGTGCAAATCCGCGTTCATCCGTGTCCAAAATGATCGCTCCGCTGTCGGACTCGCGGATCGGACGCCTCACATCGCTCAAGCGCGAAACGGATCCTGATCACGCGGTCGTGAACCCGTCGTCGAGGAGGCCCGGAGGAGCATTCAACACCACAACACCGTTCTCCAGATCGACTGCCTCGACGATCTCCGGAACATAGGGCACCAGGAACTCCCTTCGGCCGCGGCGCACGACAAGCCGCTGCTGACCCGGGCCGCGGTCGAGGCCCCGCACCTCGCCGAGGTCGTCGCCCTGCGGAGACCTGCAGACGAGACCGACGAGGTGGTGCTCGTAGACAAAGCCCTCGGGCAGCTCGTCGAGGCTCTGCTCGGGGAGGTAGAGATACCGGCCGCGCCACTCCTCGGCGGCTTCCCGGCCGCGGAGGTCGCACACCGACAGCAACCAACGTCCCTTGTGGTACCTGATCCGGTGCACCTCGTGGAATGTGTGGGGAGTGCTGTCGTCACCGGCGCCGAAGGCAGCGCCGTCGCTCAGTCGCTCCGGAAAATCGGTGATGATCTCCACCACCAGGTCGCCGTGCACGCCATGCGGCTTGACCACACGGCCGACGACCAACCACTTGCGGTCGTCGCGCCCGTCCACTACTCCAGGATTTCCAGGACGAACCGCTTGTGGACTTTCATACCCGCCGCCGAAAGGAGGGTGCGGATCGCGCGGGCAGTCCGGCCCTGACGTCCGATGACCTTGCCCAGATCCTCGTTTCGGACCCGCAGCTCGAGCACCGTCGTCTGCTCGCCTTCGACCTCGGTCACCTGGACGTCTTCCGGACTGTCCACCAGCGCTTTCGCGATCTCCTCGAGCAGGTCTTTCATGGCACTCACGGGGAACTCCTTTCGCGGCGAGAGGTCACGGAGGGGCAGCGCGCCGCCGCCCCAGTCATCACTGCTGCAGCTTGGCCTTGTGAATCAGCGACTTGACGGTATCGGAAACTCCGGCTCCCTTGGTCTGCCACTCCTCGATCTTCTCCAAGTCCATCCGGATCTCCGGCGGTTCCTGGTTTGGATCGTAGAAGCCTACCTGCTCGAGGTAGTCGGCATTGGGGGTCTTGCGCGAGTCTGAAACCACAACCCGGTACATGGGTTTTTTCTTTGCGCCTCCACGGCGCAGTCTGATCATCAGCATGGAATCGGTCCTTTCTCTCCTTGGCAAATCATCGTCGTTGTTTCTACTTTACCCGAGCTCAGATGCCCAGCTGGCGCTTCAACGCTTTTGCGTCGGCTTTCCCCAGGCGTTTCATCAGCTTACGCATTTGGCCGTACTGACGCAAGAGCCGGTTGATCTCCTCCACCGAGGTCCCGGATCCCTTGGCGACCCGCTTCTTGCGCGAACCGTTGAGCAGCTGGGGATGGCGCCGCTCCTTCGGGGTCATCGAGTCGATGCACGCCGAGAAGCGTTTCAGCTGGCGTTCCTGGCCTTCGGTGACCCCGCCCTTGGGCAGCATGGTGTTCATCCCGGGCATCATGTCCATCACCTGCTGCAGCGGGCCCATCTTCTTCAGGCTCTTGAGCTGGTCGCGCAGATCCTCGAGATCGAACTTGTTCTTGCGCAGCTTGGCTTCGAGCTTGGCCGCCTTCTTCTCGTCGACGACCTCCTGTGCCTTCTCCACCAGGCTGGCGACGTCGCCCAATCCGAGGATGCGGCCCGCCATTCGGTCGGGGTGGAACTGTTCCAGCCCGTCGATGCGCTCGCCGACACCGGCGAAGACGATCGGCCGCCCCACCACTTCTCTCACCGACAAAGCGGCGCCGCCGCGGGCGTCGCCGTCGAGTTTGGTGAGGACCACGCCCGTGATGTCGAGGCGTTCGTGATAAGCGCGCGCCGAACGCACCGCATCCTGACCGGTCATGGCGTCGGCGACGAAGAGGATCTGCTTGGGCTTGAGGATTCCCTTGAGCCTCTCGAGCTGATCCATGAGCTCCTCGTCAATGTGGAGCCGACCCGCGGTGTCGAAGATCAGGACCTGATAGCCCTTGATTTGCGCTTCCCGCATCGCCCGCTTGGCGATGGCCTCGGGATCGTCCATGTCGCGAGTGTCGACGGTGGGAATCTTGGCCTGCTCGCCGAGGACGAGGAGCTGCTCTCTCGCCGCCGGGCGCGACGTGTCGGCGGGAACCAACAGGGGGAAGAGGTTCTTCTTCTCCTTGATCCACTTGGCCATCTTGGCGGCAGTCGTCGTTTTACCGGAGCCCTGCAGCCCCACCAGCATCACCACCGCAGGGCGGCCCTTGAACTCCAGCTCGGTGGTGTCGCCACCGAGGAGAACGACGAGCTCGTCCTGAACGATCTTGGTGACCATCTGGGCCGGAGTCACCGAGGTGAGCACTTCTTTCCCGAGGGCGCGCTCGCGCACCCGGGCAACGAAACGAGTCACGACCTCCACCGCCACATCGGCTTCGAGCAGCGCGAGTCGAATCTCACGCAACGCGTTGTCGACGTGGTACTCGGTGAGGTGGCCCTCACCGCGAAGGGTCTTGGTGACCCGACCGAGACGTTCCTGCAGCGTCTCCAACATGGGACGGGAAGTCTAAGGCCAGGGATCGCCTACGGTCAAGAGCGAAGATCAAGTTCATCGGTCCCGGTGTACAATTTGAGGTTGGATGGGGGACGCACGAAGCACCAGCCCGCCGGTGGATGCGGTGGCGGCGAAGGACCTTGGTCTCGGCCAGGTCGTCGAACTCTTTTGTCTGGCCGCAGGCGTGGCGTGGGCAGAGTTCTCCATCACATCCCGTAAATCAGGAGAGCGGAACGTCTTCGTCACCGGCTCCCCGGTCGACGATGCCGCCACGCTCGCTCTCGAGATTGACGACGAAACCACCGCCCGCCTCTCTCTGGCCGCGACGGATCGACCTTCTTCCCGGGTCGTCGATCTGCTCACCGCCGCACTCCGTCGGGAGCTCGAACGGCACCGTCTGCGCGCCGAGTCGGCTCTCTTCCAACGCGCTGCCAACTCGTCCGCCGCTTCGATCCTCATCTTCAGCCGGTCGGGGAACATCCTCTTCGCCAACGATCTCGCCGATGAGCTCATCTCCAGACAGACGGAGGAGGAGCTCACGGTTCGCTGGAAGGACGCGCAGCCGCAGCCGCTCTTCCAGCGTCTCATTTTGGAGGTGGCCGACTTTCTCTCGCAACAGAGCCGTGAGAACGGCGAGGACCTCTTGGTCCTCTCCGACGGCAGCGAGCTGAGTTGTGAACTCAGTGCGTTGCCCGCCGGCGACTGCACCGATGTCCGGTCCGCCATGGTGGTGCTGCGGGAGGTGGTGCCGTCCCCGGCCCGGCAGGTCCGAGATTTCGCCAAGCTCAACAAGCTGAGCCCGCGGGAGCACGAGGTTCTTCGCCTGCTTGTTCGAGGGTACGACACGGCGGGTCTGGCCGAGCAGCTCTCCATCAGCCCTCACACGGTCCGCGACCACCTCAAGAACGTCTACCGGAAAACCTCCACGCGATCCCGGAGCGAGCTCCTCAGGGCGATCTCCGGCGCGTCCTCGTAAGCTGGAACGCAGGGGAGCTCTCGACTGCCGACGGCGATGCTCTACAATAGTCGGGCCTGATTCGAATTGGAGGTCCTTCCATGCGGCGTACGTTCGCGTTGATTTTCGTCGTCGTCATCCTCGTCATCGCCCAGCTGGCCAGTGCCGCCGGCTACGTCGTCATCCTCAAGAACGGTCACAAGATCCGCTGTCGGGAGCCGATGCAGATCGAAGGTGACATCGCCCTGATCACCCTCGTCACCGGCACCGTTTCAAGTTACCCGGTGGACCAGATCGACCTCATCGAGACCGAACGCTACAACCAGCAGGGACTGGGCAGCGCCGTGGAAATCGAAGAGCTCGTCGTCCGCGACCAGCGACTCGCCACGCCAACGCCGCGGCAGTCCCTGGGTTCGTACGTCAGTATCAACGCCATGGAGAAGAACCCGGAGCTGGCCACCACTCTCGCACCGACGCCCACACCGACGCCGGGCATCCGGCTGCAGACCTATCCCTACCACGACGAACGAGTGACCCGCGCCTTCGAGAAGGTCTTTGCCGACGAGAAGCTGTACCTCTATCACACCAGCGGCGGCACCCATCCGAAGTACTTCTTCGTCCAAGCGGTGACCGATACCGAGCAGCAGGTCTTCCACGCACTCGAGTCCGTCTGCCGGGCGTTCTTCTTGATCCGCCAGGCCGATCCCGAAATCGCCCCGGAGGTGGTCGAGCTGCAGATGGTCCAGACCTCCCGCAAAGCTGCGGGCACCTTCAGGATCACGCCGGAAGCAGCCGAAGAACTACTCAACGGAACGGTGTCGGTACAGAACTTCTATATCCGGAACGTGATCTTCTAACCCGAAGTATTCATGAGGTTTCGTCGCGAGGCCGGCGAGGCGCCGATGCCGGTCAGCCTTCCAGGTCCTCGAGCATCAGCTCCGCGACCTTCTCGCCGTAGGCGATCGCATAGTTCTGGCCGCGGTCTTCGGGGAAGATCTGCGCCATGGAGCACAGGTAGAGGCCGGGAATCGAGGTCCTCATATCGGGAATGAGATCGCGGTAGCCGGTGGTCACCACCGGCTGCGCGTAGTCCGCCCGAAAGTGGTGGCTCGCGAGAATCCACGTCTCGTCGAACCGAGGGTTGACCCGCTGCAGATGAGGCAGGTAGGTCTCGATCACCTTCGACTTCGAGGCTCTGAAGAGTGGGTGGTCGGTGAAGACATAGTTGGAGATGTAGAGCAGAACCCGGCCGCCGTAGCGATCCGGAGGGATGTAGTTGGTGTGCTCGATGAGCCCCCCGAACGGCATCTCGGGATCGGCGATGTTGAGCCAGTAGTACGGTGTCAGCGATTCAGAGAGCTCGAGGATCGTACACAGCGCGCCGGTGGCGCGAAGCCGCTCCATGGATTGTCGCTCCTCGTCGGAGAGCAGCCCGCCGGCAACCGCGAGATGATCGGGGATGGGCGCGGCGACGAGGACCTTCCCGGCCGGATAGGTCTCGCGCCGGGTGATCACCGAGAAGAGGTCGCCGTCGGTGTCGACGCGACGGACCTCCTCGGTGAGATGGAAGGACCCTCCGTTGCTCTCGATCCGTCTCGCGAGCTCTTCCACGAGTCGGACGAACGAGCCTCGCATGTACCCCAGACGCTCACCCATACCCGATTTCGAGCGCGAACGCCCGCGCAGGGAGAGCTTGCGCCACAACCAGACCATGGCGACGTTCTCGGCATCCTCGGCGAACTTCTGGTGGAAGAGCGGGCCCCACACGGTCCGCCAGGCACGTTCTCCCTGGTGACGGCGAATCCACTCGGCGGCGGTCACCGACTCGAAAGGGGTTGGATCCTCGTGGCGCTGGAGGAGCACGGTGGAGAGGCCGAAGCGCAGCTTGTCCACCAGGCGCATGGGCTTGAAACGCAGCAGCGACAGGGGCGTGCCGAAATTCCACAGCCGACCGTCGGTCCAAATACCCATTTTCGATGGCAACCACTCGATCTCCCCGTCGAGCCCGAGTTCGGCTGCGAGCTCGACGTAGTCGGTGTCGGTGGTGAAGATGTGGTGGTAAAACGCTTCGAGGGGCTCGCCTCCGATCTCCAGGGCTCGGGCGAGGCCGCCGGGTTTGGGATAGCGCTCGAAGAGGCGGACCCGATATCCTGCCTGGGTCAGACGGAGGGCGGCAGTGAGGCCGGCCAATCCGGCTCCGACGATGGCGATGTCGTTCATGAACCAACGATATGAGAGCTCTGCGGTTCCGTCAAAGCGTACGGGAGCCTTCTACGCCGCCTACTTCGGCGTACTGGGCGTGGTGCTGCCGTTCCTCGGCCCCTTCCTCGCCGGCCGCGGTCTGGGCGCCGTCGCAGTAGGATTGGTGACGGCGGCCTTCTCCCTCGCCAAGCTGGGCTACGCCCCTTTCCTCGGCCGGTGGGTGGACCGCGGCCGGTGGCTGCCCGGGATGCTGACCCTGCACATGGGGATGTCGGTGATCGCCATGCTGATGGTGGCAACGAGCTCCGACCCGTGGGTGCTCGGCGCCGCCCTCCTCATCGTCGGACTCGGCTACGGCACGGTGCTGCCGTTGGTCGAGGCGGCGGTCCTCGAGCGGCCGCCCGTCAAGGGCTACGGTTTCGTGCGCTGGTGGGGATCGGCCGGGTTCATCCTGTGTGCGTCACTCTCGGCCGTGGTGTTGGGAGCGAACCGGATCGACCGCTTCCCGCTGGTGATGGCCGCGAGCCTCGTGGTGCTCGGTATCATCGCCGCGACTCTCGAGAACGAAGCCCGGCCGCGACACGAGCCCGGCAAGGGAGAGTGGGTCGGGGGGCGGGTGTGGGCGCTGCTGACCGTTCTCACCCTGCAACAGGTGTCCCACGGTCCGTACTACGGCTTCTTTTCCATCCACCTCACGAGTCACGGCTTCGGCTCGGGAATGGTGGCGGGGCTGTGGTCGCTGGCGGTGCTGGTGGAGCTGGTAGCCTTTTTCTCCGGCGGGGCGATCCAGCGCCGCATCAGTAACCGGGCTCTCCTCGGCATCGCCCTCGGTCTCACTCCTCTGCGCTGGCTCTTGCTCGCACTGCCTCCGTCCCTGCCGGTGCTGGCGATGGCCCAGGCGGGCCACGCCGTGAGCTTCGCCCTCGCCCACCTCGCCGGGATCCAGCTGGTGCAGGAGCTCGTCCCCCCGAACGCCCGCCGGAATGCCCAGGCCCTTTACTCCGGTCTGACCTTCGGACTTGGCATCGTCGTGGGCACCGCTGCCGCCGGACCGCTCTACGCCGCCCTTTCCGGCTCCGGTTCGTTCCTCGTCGCCGCGGGATTCTCGGTGGTGGTGGCAGTCGTGTGGTTCGTCGCGGCGCCGAAGATCGCGAAACCCTGAACGCCGCCACGCGGCGCCCCCGGTCTGAATCTGCGAACGGTGGTGTCGTCCCGCTCCGGCGAAACGACCGCTTCCATGAGCCCCCGCAGTGGGCCACGACCTCAAAACCCTTGAAATCCTCACCTTCAAACCCAGGCGTTGGGGGGCTCCGGCCACATCCCAGACCCCGAGAAACCGAGCGTCGATCCGGGCTCTGAATCATGGTGTACCATGTTGCCGTCCCGGCGCCGGACGCCGGGGACGCACAGGAGGCAGAACTCGATGGCAGGAAAAGCAGTGGAGATCACCGACGCGAATTTCGGGGACCTGGTTCTCAACTCTGACAAACCGGTCCTGATCGACTTCTGGGCCGTCTGGTGCGGTCCGTGCCGAGCGGTGGCCCCCATCGTTGAAGAGATCGCCGAGGAGTACGAAGGCCGCGCCGTCGTCGGCAAGATCGACGTCGACAGCAACCGTCAGATTGCCACCGACTACGGGATTCAGGCCATCCCGACCCTCTTTCTGGTCAAGGACGGGGACGTCGTGGACAAGGTCGTTGGCAACGTCGCCGACAAGAACAACATCAAAGCCAAGCTTGACGCGCTCCTCTGATCGGGCGCATCCGGCGGGAACAGTGAGACCGAAGACCGGCCGGGCGCCGATATAGCGGCTCGGTCGCAAGGAGGATTGCGGTGGATATCCGTACCGTCGGCGTCGTCGGCGCCGGCCAGATGGGATGTGGCGTGGCGCACGTGGCGGCTCTCGCCGGCTACTCCGTGATGCTGACCGATATCGACGCCGAGATCCTCGACAACGGCATTGCATCCATCGCCGACAACCTGGACCGCCAGATTCGCCGGGGCAGGGTGGACGCAGCAGAACGGGACACGGTCCTCGAGCGCATCTCGACCAGCACCTACGTCAAGGCTCACGCCGAGTCCGATCTCGTGGTGGAATCGGCGGTGGAACGCTTCGAGATCAAGGCCGAGGTTTTCCGCCAGCTCGACGCCTTTTGCCCACCGGAGACCGTCCTCGCGTCCAACACCTCGTCCATTTCCATCACCCGCCTCGGGTCCACCACCCGTAGGCCCGGCAAAGTCGTCGGCATGCACTTCATGAATCCGGTGCCCATGATGCAGCTGGTGGAGGTCATCAGAGGGCTCGACACCTCACAGGAGACGATCGACATCGTGACCGACGCGGCACGAGCCATGAGCAAGACTCCCGTGGAGTGCGCCGACCACCCCGGCTTCGTCTCCAACCGGCTGCTCATGCCCATGATCAACGAGGCGATCTTCGCAGTGGCCGAGAACGTCGCCACCCCTGGAGCGGTGGACGAGATCATGTGTCTCGGCATGAACCACCCCATGGGGCCGCTGGCGCTGGCCGATCTCATCGGCCTCGACACCTGTTTATCGGTCATGCGCACCCTGCACGAGGAGCTCGGGGAACCCAAGTACCGGCCGTGCCCGCTCCTCATCCAGATGGTGGACGCCGGCCGCCTGGGCCGCAAGTCGGGCCGCGGGTTCTTCATCTACCCGGAGGAGTGACTCGGTGCTCTGTCAGCTCTGCGGCGCCGCCAACCCCGACGGCCTCGAGCAATGCCGCCGCTGCGGTCACAAGCTCCTCGTGGTCTCCGGCATTCCGCCCGGCGAGACCGAGATCGACGACGAGGTGCTCATCGAAGCGCAAGAGCAGCTCGACGAGCACCTCCTCGAACGAATCACCTCCCTGGAGGAGTCCATCCGCAAGCTCGGCAGCGCTCTGTCCATCGTCGGCGAGCGCCTCACCCAGCTCGAGCACAGCCAGGCCGTAGCTCACGCCGGGGTCGAGAACATTGCGAAAATCATCGAGGACGAGGGGGTGGTCTCCCGCACCGAGATCTCCGACGGTTGGGAGCGCACCGCCGAACGTGAGCTCACCGCCCGCGACCTGTCGCGCCGATTCCAGGCCCGCCAGGGGCGCATCCTGTCCCACGCCCGGCACGACGGCCACCTCTCCGAGGCCTTCACTCGAAAGCTGGACGCTCTGGAGCCCGCGTTTCTCGATCGCGACCTCGACGCCCTGCACGAGATCCTGGCCGACCTCGGGCGAATGGCCCCGAACAACGACGAGCTGTGGAGCTTCATCGGCGAAGCGGCATTCTCCAGCGGTGAATCCGCCATTGCCGAAGCGGCGTTCCAAAGGGTCGTCGACCTGCGGGGACCGCACTTCGAGACTCTGGTCTACCTCGGCAACTCCGCCGCCGACCTCGGCCACTGGGACCGGGCGAAGTCCGCACTGCAGCAGGCCGGGGCGATGGTCCCCGAGTCCTTTCTCCCCGAGTTCGCCCTGGGCGGCATCGAACTGCGACGCGGTAACCACCGCCGCGCGGTTCGCCATCTCGAGGCCAGCGTCGCGCGGGAGGAGCTGCCCCAGTCGCTCTATCTGCTCGGCAGCTGCCGCCTGCAGCTCGGCCAGAGCGGGCGCGCCATTACCGCTCTGAAACGGGCCGTGGAGCTCGATCCGTCCTTCGAGGAAGCCATGGATCATCTCGGCGCCGCCTACCTGCGCCGCGGCTGGCGCCGCCTCGCCCTGGAGACCTTCCGCCGTCTCGAGGACCTCGACCCGCACCGATTGCGCTACCGCGAGATGGTTCGTCTGCTCGCCCATCAGCCGGCGAAGGGGCTCCCCCACAACGCCGCCGAGCTCGTGGACCGCGCCGAACGCGCCCTCGCCGGGGGTCTCCCGGAGGATGCCCTCGACCTCTACGAGGCCGCCGCCCTCGAAGCCCCGGAAGAACCGGCGCTGAACGCCACCGCCGCTCTCCTCGCCTCGACCACCGGACGGACCCGAAAGGCGGTGTCCCTGGCGCGGCGGGTGCTCGAAGAGCACACCGGCCCGGCCTCGGCGGCGGCCGCCACCGCGGCCCTGCTCGAATCGCTGAGGGAGGCGGGCCGGCTCCGGGCCGCCAGGCGGGTGGCCGAGTCCATCTACCGCGGCGGCGACGACTTCAGCCGCGGCATCGCCGCGTACGAGCTCGCCCTCGTCGAGTCCGAGCTCGACGGCGACCTCGGCCGCGCCCGCTCCCTCGCGCGCGAGGCCCTGGAGACCACCCCGCGTGAACTGAGGAGCTTTCCCCTCGCCGCTCTCGCCGTCATCGCCTTGCGACGCGGCCGGATTGGCGAGGCCCACGCCCACCTCGAACGAGCCACCGAGCTCAGTACAGCCGAGGATTCCGCCGGAACCTCAAGCGTCATCCTTCGGCCCGACAATGCCGGCGTGGCGGCTCGGATCGACGACGAAATGCTGACCCACATCCATCGACTTTCCACCCTCGCGCGCCAGCTCGCGCGAACTTGAGACCGCGATCACCGACGAGGAGCACTCATGCGCTGGAGCCAGACCTACATTCAAACCCTCCGCCAGGACCCCGCCGACGCCGAGGTCGTTTCGCACCGGTTGCTGGTGCGGGCGGGCTTCATCTCCAAGGTGGCCGCGGGCATCTACAGCTACCTCCCATTGGCCACCCGTTCGCTGGCCAAGCTCTCGGCCATCGTGCGCGAAGAGATGGCCGGCGCCGGTTCGGCCGAGCTCGTCATGCCCGCGGTCCAACCGGCCGAGCTCTGGCAGGACTCGGGTCGGTGGGCCGAGTACGGCCCCGAGCTGCTGCGCATCCGCGACCGTCACGACCGTGACTTCTGCTTCGGACCGACCCACGAGGAGGTCATCACCGACATCGTCCGAGGGACCATCGCCTCGTACAAGCAACTGCCGGTAAACATGTACCAGATCCAAACCAAGTTCCGCGATGAGATCCGGCCCCGGTTCGGCCTCATGCGCGGCCGCGAGTTCCTGATGAAGGACGCCTACACCTTCCACGCCGACGACGACTGTCTCGACGTTGCCTACCGAGCCATGGAGCGGGCCTACCGAACCGTCTTTTCCCGCTGCGGTCTCCGCTACACCCAGGTCGAAGCGGACACCGGCAACATCGGCGGCTCCGAGTCCCACGAGTTCATGGTGCTCGCGGACACCGGCGAGGACGCCATCCTCTCGTGCACGAAGTGCAGCTACGGAGCCAACGTCGAGAAAGCCGAGACCGGCACCCTGGCGCCGCCACCGCCCTGGCCCCTCACCACCCCCGAGGCGCCTCAACACGTGGACACCCCGGATCAGCGCACCGTCGAGGAGGTGGCCGAGTTCTTGAAGATCTCCCCCGCCCACCTCATCAAGACCCTGATCTTCGAGACCGACGAGGAGTTTGTCGCCGTGCTCATCCGCGGCGACCTCGAGGTCAACGAGATCAAGCTCAAGAACGCCCTCGGCTGTCTCCACCTCCAGCTCGCTGGCGAGCAGAAGATCGAGGAGATCACGGGTGGCCCCCAGGGCTTCTCGGGCCCGGTGGGTTTGGACGGGGTAAGACTTCTCGCCGACCCCTCGGTCATGGAACTCACGGCGGCCGCCACTGGCGCCAACGCCGACCAGACCCACCTGGTCGGCGTCGTGCCCGGCCGCGATTTCAGTCCCGAGCTGGTGGCCGACCTCCGCCTCGCCACCGAAGGCGATCCGTGCCCCAACTGCGACGGAACGCTCTTCGAGAAACGGGGCATCGAGGTGGGTCACATCTTCAAGCTCGGGACGAAGTACTCCAAGGCCATGGGCTGCAACTTCCTCGACGCCGAAGGCGCCGAGCATCCCATGATCATGGGGTGCTACGGCCTCGGCATCAGCCGCACCATGGCCGCGGCCATCGAGCAGAACCACGACGACAAGGGCATCATCTGGCCTCTGCCCATCGCTCCCTACGAGGTGGTGCTGGCCGTGCTCAACTCCGACAAGCCCGAGGTGGTGGAAGCCGCCAAGGTGCTCTACGAGCAGCTCCGCGATGCCGGCGTCGACGTCATCTTCGACGACCGCACCGAACGCCCGGGCGTCAAGTTCAACGACATGGACCTCATCGGTTTCCCGGTGCGCATCGTGGTCGGCAAGCGGGGACTCGACAACGGTGAGGTCGAGCTCAGCCTGCGCTCGGACGGAGAGCGGCGTCTGACACCCGTTGCGGACCTCGTCCCGGCGGTGGCAGCGCTGCTGGACGAGCTGCGGGGGAAATTGGAGAGCTGAGTCGGGGGCGAGTCCGCCTCTGCCCGATCCCGATCCCGATGACCGCGTCCGCGTCCGTGGCCGTGGCCGTGGCCGTGGCCGTGGCCGAGTCCGTGGCCGATAACCGTGGCCGATGACCGGGACCGATGACCGGGACCGATGACCGGGACCGATGACCGGGACCGATGACCGGG
>JAZBOQ010000180.1:0-16599 GCA_036351195.1 Thermoanaerobaculales bacterium
ATCGTTGGGTGCTCAACATACTGTCGAGTATGCCTCCGCGCCCAAAGATGAGAAAAGTCGACTGGCATCGGCGCCTCGCCGGCCTCGCGACGAAACTCCATGAATATTTCGGGCTAGAACCGGTAGCGCACCGTAGCCCTCAGATTGATCCCGGGCTCGGGCCGATTGTTGAAGGGCTCGTTGTAGAGCTCGTCGAAGATATTCTCCAGCGAGACCAGGACTCCCAGGCCGAAGGCGAAGTCATAACCGCCACGCAGGTCGATGACCGTGAACGGCTCGGTTCCGCTGTCGAAGTCCGGGTCGCCTGGCGGCAGCCGATCCTGCTCGCCGAGGTGGCGAAGATCCGCCTCTGCCCACCATTTGCTGCGCTGGTAACGGACCCCGGCAGTGACCTTCCAGGGGGCGATGTAGGGCAACGGCTCACCCGTTGTCCTGTTGTCGCCCTCGAGATACGCGAATGTTCCGAAGACCGACCACCACCGGCCGAAGATCCACTCGAGATCGAGCTCGACTCCCCAGATCCTTGCCTTCTCGAAATTGGCGAACCGGGCGAGCTCGAGCCCGGTGATCGGATCTTGTTCACCGAGAAACTCGAAACCGATGAAGTCGGTGAGGTCGTTGTAGAACAGGTTGAGTCCACCCGAGGCCTGGTCGTATCTGACCTTGAAGCCAACCTCGTAGTTCCATGATGACTCGGGGTTCAGGTCCGGGTTCTGGAGAATGAAGGTGTCACCGGTGGTCGCGGGGCCGAAGAAGGTCCGCTCCTGAATGTTCGGAGTGCGGTACCCACGAGCGACCAGACCAGTCAAATTGACGTGGTCGGTGAGCGCGTAGATGACGCCGATGTTGCCTGAGATCGCCGAATCGGAAGTGTCGAGCGGTTCGCCGGTGTAACGGGTATCGTTTTCGTCGCTGTCGAACGTGAAGGTGTCGCCGCGCAACCCGACGTTGATCGTCAACCTGTCACTTGCGCTGATCCGGTCGCTGATGTAGAGGCCGAGACCCCGTTGGGTGCTGTCAGGAACGACAACCTGGTCGCTGGGCGGGATCCACGGGAACAATGGATACTCGGTCAGCGCGGTGTCGTGAAGGTCGTCCTGGTAGAAATCGATGCCGTATGTCAGGTGGTTAGCGCCCACGGTCGAGATGCCTTGCGTATTGAAGCCGATGCTGTCGATTTCCGACCTCGTGTACTGGTTCTGCGCGAAGCCCGGGACGCTGAGGTTCCGCACGCTCTCCTTGTCGACATACTGATACCAGGCGTTGACGGTGAGATCGTCGAAGATGGCCATCGGCCCCGAGGCCCACGAAGCCGCCAGCTTGTCTCGATCGAAGGTGGGGAAGTAGATCTCGATCCCGCTGTCGCGGGCGAAGCCCGGGAAACCGATGTCTTCGGTCCGTACGACCTCCGCATTGACCTTGAAGACGCCCTGATCGCCGGTCAGCACGCTGAAACTTCCGTCAAAGGCCTGCTGCTGCACGCCACTGTTCGGTACGGTGTCGTCCTCGAGAGTGTACTGGGCGTATCTCTCGTCCTGGTGTGCGCCGCTCGCAGCGACATAGTCGTCAACATCCTCGATCGAGGCGCCGACCTCAAAGCCCAGGCGCCGTCCTGCACCACCCAATCGGAGCGTGCCATTCTGTGATTCCGACGCGGTTCCGTACTCGTAGGACACGTTGCCGAAGATCTTGAAATCGTCGGCGCCGAGGTTCGGCCGCCGGGTGATGATGTTCACCACGCCACCGATGGCGTCCGATCCATACTGCACCGATGCCGGCCCCCGCAAGACCTCGATTCGCTCGACCTCACCCAGGTTGACGAGACTCGGCTGGATCCCGGCGAATTCGGTGGATTCACGGGCGTTGTTGAGCCGCTGACCATCGACCAGGATGAGCACCCGGTTCGAGGTCAGACCGCGGATGACGGGGATTCCGCGAAACGGCCCGTCGCCCTCGACCTCGACGCCGGGAATCATCTTGAAGAGATCCGCCATCTTCTCGGGTTGAAGCTCTTCGAGCCGATCGCTGGTGATCACCGTCACCGGCGCTGCGACCTCGCCGGAAAGCAGCTCCTGGCGTGCCGCGGTCACCGTAATCTGATCCTCGAAGACCCGATCCTGGTCGGTGGTCTGCTCCTCGTTCTCTGTCGTCTCCGTTTCCTGAGCGGCGACGAAACCAACGTCGACAACGGCAAACCCGAGCACCACGAGCAGAATCAGCAATTGACGGTTCATCGTTCCCCCTTGGCCGGGAGGCTGCTTCGATACCTCAGCATCCCGATGCCTCATCCTAGATGCGACAAGACCAACAGAACCAATATTTTACGCTGCGATGACACTTCTTCTCGCCGTGCAACGATACTGCCCGTTGGTGCTACCCTCCGGACATGGATCTCAGCGACCCACGCACCATGGCGCTTTTTCTCGAGATTTACGGCACTCTCCACCGAGCCGGCCCCGGCAGCACCGCCGCCACCCTGCGCGCGCTGGACCTCGTTCCGACGAGAAGCGTCGGCACGGTCGTCGATCTCGGGTGCGGCCCCGGACCCCAGACCGTGGTGCTGGGCCAACACCTCCAAGACGCGACGATCCTCGCCCTGGACATCACGCCGTCCATGGTGGACGAGGCACGTCGCCGCATCGTCGCAACCGGTCTCAGCAATCGCGTCCGGGCCGAGGTCGGCGATCTCCTCGATCCCGGGCTGCCCCCGAGAAGCCAGGACCTCATCTGGTGCGAGGGCGCCATTTACAACGCAGGGGTGGCGGCAGCCCTCGAGTCCTGGAGATCCCTGCTCGCTCCCAGCGGAACTGTCGCCTTCACCGAGGCCGTCTGGATCCACCCCTCCCCGCCCGAGGATCTCGTGCGCTGGTGGCAGGCGCAGTACCCGGCCATCACCGACGGAGCCGGGGTCAGATCCGCCATCAGCGCGGCCGGCTTCGACACCGTCGCTTCCTTCGTGCTTCCCCCGGAGGCATGGACCGACGAGTACTACGACCCCATGGAGAACAGGATCACCGAGTTCCGCGCCGCCCACCCGGACGACCCTTTGGCCGAAGAGATCGCCGCAGAAGCCGTGGAGGAGATCGAGGTCTTCCACGCCAACTCGCGGTACTACAGCTACGAGTTCTTTGTCGTCCAACCGAAAAGCAGAGGAGATCTTCCCCGTTGATCCACACACGCGCCTTATCCGTCATCGCCATCGGGGGGACAAGCCGACACCGATGGCTTGACTGATACCATTGAGCAATGATCGTGACGGCCAACCAACTCGAGGCGCTCGCCCACCGGGTCGAGGGCAACCTCGAGGAGGTGGCCTATGCCGTACTGCTCCACGCTCTCGCCCGCGCCGAACGCAGCGTGACCCTCCAGATCGTTCGCCAACCCCTGGTCAAACGGATCGTCATCGAGCACGGTGTGCCCGTCGAGTGCCACTCGAACCTGGCGCACGAGACGTTGAGCCGGTTCATGCAGAGCTCCGGCCTGATCGACGAGACCGCCGCCACCGAGTGTTTCGCCGAATCCTGCTCGCGGGGCGTGCGCTTCGGCGATGTCCTCATCGAGCGGAGCATCATCACCGCCGAAGAGCTCCGCAAGGTGCTGCAGAAGAACCTGGCGAGAAAGCTCCTCGACGGCTTCTCGTGGCACCAGGGGAACTACCGGCTGGGTGAAATGCCGGCCGAGGTCGACTCGAGTCTCAAGGTGAATCTGCCCCAGCTCATCGTCATCGGCGTGACCCGCTTCGCCACTCAGGAACAGGTGGGCGGGGCCATCGGACCGCTGGTCGGAACCCCCCTCGCACTGCACCCGTCGCCGTCTTTCTCCCGAGACGACATCCGGCTCAGCGAACGCCAGCAGTCCATCGTGACCGCCCTGGCGGATCAGCCGATGCGGATCGACGAGCTCGTCGCCGCCACCAGCATCCCGGACACCGAGCTCGTCCGCACCCTCTACGCCCTAGCCCTCATCGGGGTCGTCACGACGGCCGACAGATTGCCGGCCCCCAAGCCCGCCGCCACGCCCGTCCCCCCGAGCCGCCCCGCCACAACCCCGTCGGCCCCGACGGAACGCCCGATCCTACCCGATGACCAACGCCGCGCCGAGCTCATGGAAATGGTCCTCAACTTCCGCCGCAGGGACGCTTTCGATTTATTGTCGGTGGATCCGGACGACTTTGGCCGACAGTCCCAGGAGCGTTTCCTCGATTTCGCCGAGCGATTCGCTCCGTGGAGCTTTCCCGCCGACCTTGCAGACGACGCCCGCCGGGTTTTCATCGCCGGCGTCCGGGCCTTCGGCGAGCTCAGCGACCCGGACCGAAGGCGGGCTCTTGTCGAGCGCCGGAGAAGCCGGTCCGCGCCGGCGCCCGACACCGCCACCGACACCTTTCGCATCGAGACCGAGCTCCTCGACCCCGATGTGCAGCACCGCCAGGGCCGTGCCCTGATGGCCGAAGGTAACTACCGGGAGGCCATCGAGCAGCTCTCCTATGCGTCGGACCTCGACCCGCAGAACGGCACCTACCGGGCCGAGCTCGCCTACTGCCGATACCTGTTCAATCCACAAGCGGGTGGACCGCCGGCGGTTGCGGCCCTGGAGAAAGCCCACCGCATCGACCCGGGCTGCGGACTCGTCCACTTCTACCGGGGTGAAATACTCAGCGATATGGGCCTGTTCGACGAGGCAGAGCAGTCGTACCGGCGAGCCATCAAACCCATGTCGCCGGATCGGAGGCCCATCGAGGCTCTCAAGCGCCTCAGCCGCCAACGGGGTTGAGCAAGCCTTTCGCCTCATTTCGGTCACATTTCGCCGCGGTCTTTCCCAAACCTACGGCCGTCCTTGTCGGCTCCGGCATGAGACGATAAGGTAACGCGCTGGGGGGCAGAACGAGAAGTTGCAGCCACGTCGCCGCCGGAGGGGCGTCGACGCCGGTTCGACAGCAACGACCGATCCGACCCTGAGCCCGGTTCATCTGAAAGGTAGACATCGATCTTGAGCAAATCACTCTTCCCGCGCTTCCACAAGCTGTCGGTGCAGGAGCGGGTCCGCACCGTCCGCGACCGGGGACTGCTCTCGTCCCAGGATTACAAGGCCCTCCTCAACGGCGATACGGTGCTCGATGTCAGCGACGCCGACACCATGATCGAGAACGTGATCGGCGTCATGGGACTCCCCGTGGGCCTCGGCGTCAACTTCATGATCAACGGCAAGGACTACGTGGTGCCCCTCACCGTAGAGGAACCGTCCATTGTCGCCGCCCTCAGCTTCGCGGCCAAGACCGCGCGCGCCGCAGGCGGCTTCACCACCACCAGCGACGAACCCATTCTCATCGGTCAGATTCAGCTGGTGGACGTTCCCAACACCGCCAAGGCGCGGCAGATCCTCGAACGGAAGAAGGACGAGGTCCTGAATCTGGCGAACAGCCTCCATCCCCGCATGGTTGCCCGGGGCGGCGGCGCCGTCGATCTCGAGGTCATCCTCCACCCCGCCACCAGCGACACCGTCGAGATGCTGGTGGTCCACCTGCTGGTGGACACCCGCGACGCCATGGGCGCCAACCTGGTCAACACCATGTGCGAAGGCGTGGCGTCCTTCCTCGAGAGCCTCACCGGAGGCAGAGTCTTCCTGCGCATCCTGTCCAACCTCGCCGACCGGTCGCTGGTGAAGGCGACGGTGGAGATCCCCGCCGACCAACTCTCGGCCAATGGCTTTGACGGCGAGCAGGTGCGCGACGGCATCATCATCGCCAGCCAGTTCGCCGCGGTGGACGCCTACCGCGCCGCCACCCACAACAAGGGCATCATGAACGGCATCGACGCCGTCGCCCTGGCCACCGGCAACGACTGGCGTGCCGTCGAGGCCGGCGCACACGCCTACGCCGCCCGCGGCACCCACTACACTTCTCTCTCACGCTGGACTCGAAACGAGGCCGGCTCGTTGGTGGGCTCCATCGAGCTTCCCCTACGGGTGGGCATCGTCGGCGGTCCCCTCCAGTCCAACCCTTCGGTGGCCATGAACCTCCGTATCTCCGGTGTCGAAACCTCCCGTGAGCTCGCCGAGGTCATGGCGGCTGTCGGCCTGGCCCAGAACTTCTCGGCCCTGCGCGCTCTCGTCACCGACGGCATCCAGCACGGACACATGACCCTGCACGCCCGCAGTGTCGCCACCGCGGCCGGAGCCACTCCGGAAATTTTCGACTCGGTGGTGGAGCGGCTGGTGGAGTCGGGAGAGATCAAAGTCTGGAAGGCCGAGGAGATCATCGACACGGTCCGGTCGCTCTCCGGCGCTTCCATCGCTCACGAGGAGCGCGAGCAGATGGCCGCCGGGCACGGCAAGATCATTCTCTTCGGTGAGCACGCCGTGGTCTACGGCAGCCGCGCCATCGCCGCTCCGGTGCCGCTGGCGGTTCGCGCGCGCGTCGTCGACGACGAAGACGGCGTCTGGCTCGTCGTTCCACGCTGGGGCGTCGAGCAGCGGCTGCGCACCGACGACCCCACCAAACAACGATCCTTCGAGGTTCCTGCGGCCCTGGTCCTGCGCGAGCTTGGCCTCACCGACCGCTCCATGCGGATCGAGGTTTTTTCCGAGATGCCGCGGGCCATGGGTCTCGGCGGTTCGGCGGCTGTGGCGGTGGCCATCATCCGCGCCATCGACCGTCACTTCGAACTCGGCCTGTCCGACGACGAGGTCAACAAGCTGGCCTACATGTGCGAGTGCGTCGCCCACGGTACGCCTTCGGGCATCGACAACACGGTGGCGACCTTCGGCCAACCGCTCGTCTACCGCAAGGGCGACCCGCCGGAGATCCACTCGCTGCGATTCCCCGAACCGGTCAACTTCGTCATCGGCATGACCGGTGTCGAGAGCCTGACCGCCAAGATGGTGGCCAGGGTCCGCGACGGCCACCGCCGCAACCGAGACGTCTACGACACGATGTTCAAGGGAATCGACGCCGTCTCGGGCCAGGCGCTGGAAGCGATCAAGCGCGGCGACCTGGAGCGGCTCGGCGAGCTGATGAACGTCTGCCAGGGTCTTCTCAACGGCCTCCAGGTCTCGAGCTGGGAGCTCGAGGAGCTCATCCAGATCGCGCGGGAGAACGGGGCGCTGGGCGCCAAACTCACCGGCGGCGGGGGCGGCGGGTCCATGATCGCCCTTTGCCCCGACAGTGCTCCAGCCGTCATCACGGCGATGCGGGACGCCGGGTACACGGCGATGGAGGTCACGATTGGCTGAGACCACCGACGAGGTGGTGTCGAGCGAGGCCGAGGAGCTCATCCTGGTCGATGAGGGGGACCGTGAGATCGGCCACCTCTCCAAGGCCGAGTGTCACGACGGCGACGGTATCCTGCACCGAGCTTTCTCCATCTTCATCTTCAACCGTCGCGGTGAGCTCCTCCTCCAGAAAAGAAGCGCCGGCAAACGCCTCTGGCCTCTCTTCTGGTCCAACTCCTGCTGTTCACACCCCCGACGCGGCGAGAGTATGACCGAAGCCACCGAGCGCCGCCTCCACCAGGAGCTCGGAATCTCCACCGCTCTCGACCACCTCTTCACCTTCAGCTACCACGCCCAATATCTCGATCTCGGCTCCGAGCGCGAGCTGTGTTGGGTGTGGGCCGGTTCGTGCGACGACGAACCGCGCTTCAACACCACCGAGATTGCCGAAGTGCGCTGGATCGCCCCCGGCGACCTCGAGCGCGAGCTCGCCGCAGCACCCGAGCGCTTCACCCCGTGGTTCAAGCAGGAGTGGCCCCGGGTTAAAGAGGGGTTGAGGGGTTGAGGGTTTGACGAGCGGTTGCCCGTCCCTGAACGCCGCCACTGATCTCTGATTCTGCCGCCGCCACTGGTCCTCTCCTTGCCACGGCCACGGCTCCTGCTACGGTCACAGACACAGATACGGTCAACGGTGGGCCAAGGCCCACCGCGGGTGCCTGGAATGTGGTGGCTTTCCGGATCGCACTGTTGAGGAGAGCGCACCAACGGCGCTGATAAACTCAATTCCAACGCAATACTTTGGAGAAGTGTCTCATGTCACGTTGCTGTTGGATGTTGGTTCTCGTCATCGTCGTCGGCTGCGTCACGGCCGAGGAGCAGGCTATCGGTCCGGAGGAGACCTTCCCGACGAGCCTGCACGGCGCCCGGCCCGGCAAAGCGTTCTGGTACAGCGCCGACAACGGCGGCTTCGAGAAGTGGACCGGTGTGCCCATCGACGGCCTCGGTTGCGCCCAGTGCCACGGCGCCGTCAACGCGGACGGTGAAAGCTACGCCGAGCCCTACACCCCGGGATGCGTCGACTGCCACGCCTCCGCCGACAACTCGGTGAGTCAGGATCAGTGTTTCACCTGCCACGGCCGCCAGGCCACAGAGGCGAAGAAGTTGGCCCTGCCCGACGTCCACCGGGACGCCGGCATGGTGTGCTGGGACTGCCACGGCGGCGAGGACATGCACGGCGACGGCGTGGCCTACCCGTCCATGCTCGCCGACGGCGCCATCAAGGCTGACTGCGCCGACTGCCACGACGACGCCGAGCTCCCGGCCGGGCACATCGACCACGATCCCCACAACGGCGCGCTGCACTGCACCGCGTGCCACTCGTCGACGGTCATCTCCTGCTACAACTGCCACTTCGAAAGCCAGGTTCAGGCCCACGTCAAGCGCGCCATGCGGCCGATCTCGGGCTTCGTCATGCTCGTCAACCGGGCCAAGGACGGCAAGGTCCATCCGGCCACGTTCCAGAGCCTTTCCTTCGCAGGCCACACCTTCGCCGCGTTCGGCCCGAACACACCCCACGCCACCGCCAAACAGGGTCGGCGCTGCGCCGAGTGCCACCTCAACCACGAAGGTGGGGCCAACCAGGCCATCGCCCAGTACAACAGCAACGGCGACATCCGCTTCGTCACCTTTGACGAGGAAACCGGGACCATCGACTGGATCAAGGGCGTGGTCCCCATCCCCGAGGACTACGAAACGACGCTCAAGATGGACTTCGTCACCTTCGGCGGCGATCCCGCCACTCCGCCGGGACCCAACGCCGGACCGTGGTCGGCCGTCGGCAAGGATCTACCCGATGGCTCGCAGCTCCTCTTCGGGTCACCGCTCACTCAGGAGCAGATGGCGGCGCTGGGGTTCGCCACGAAGTGAGGTGTACGTCGTCGGCGAACGGTTTCCCGAGTCGGGACCTTTGTCGGAGTTCGGGAAACCCGCCGAACCGGTCTTCGCCGGCGCCCCTCCGGCGCTCATGACGTGCGAGCAACCACCGTCAGGACAGACCGGGCCGGAACGAAGAAGGTCTTCTCGGGCTCGATGGCCGGTTGGGGTTTGAGGTCCGAGTCAGCGCTGGTGAGGTACGAACTCCACGTTTCGACCCGCCCTCCAACAATATCGGCAACGACGGAAATCTCTTCATCGGAGACGTTCACCAACACGGCCGCGACCATCCCTGATTCGACATCGAGGAAGCCGGAGACCATCAGACCGTGGACGGTTTCCTCGTGGCTGGCTCGGTCCGATCGTTCGACCTGGATCCGAACCATGCCCGGCCGAACGAAACGGCTGAAGTTACCCATCACCCAGAGCAGTTTCGACTCGGTGACCTCGCCGCCGCCCTTCCGATGATCGATGTAGAGAAGACCATCCTTGTAGTGGTACGGCGAGACCGCAAGCCACCACTGCCAACTCACCGCCTGCGCCAGCACGAGGTCGAAGTGGATCACACGCGCCACGAAAAGTGCGGTATCCATACCGAGATCGCGTTCCGGACCGTCCTTTCCCAGCGGGCAGTACTCCGTCATGGCGTAGTCGATGCCCGGATACCTATCCATCGCGCGACGGAGCTCGCGGCGGCGTTGGACAAGGCCGCGTCCCGGTCGGTCCGTCCGATAGCTGTGCGCCACGATGCGATCGGCCACCCGGCCGCGGACGTTGGTTGGCGAGCCGGGGCCGAAAAACGCCTCCAGGTACCTCCTGCCCATCCACAGGTCTTTAATGGAACCGGACTCGGGAATCTCGATCTCGGTGGCGCCGAGCCCCGGTTCCCGAGCGAGGGCGTCGATGACCCGCTGCATGTCGTCGGTGGAGTACCGGCACCCCTCCTGGGTCCGCTTCGTCCATTCCCACTGCGGCTCGTTGAACGGACTGATCACGTCGAACTCGATCTCCTCAACCTCGCGGAAGTGCTCGACCACATCCGCGAGGTAGGTGGCGAAATCCTTTTCCTTTCCGACGGCGAGGTTCGTACTGAGGGTGTCGTCGCCACAGAACGCCCGGCCGTTCGCGGTCATGTTGACGGGAGGGCTGTTGACGAAGGCGATGAAACGGTCGACGCCCCGGTCTCGAGCCGCCCGCAGCAACCACCGCTGCCCCGAGAGCTTCGACCAGTCATACCCGGAAAAGTCGTCGTTGAAGAAGGAATCGGTACGGCGCCATGGTCGACTGATGGACTCGTCCCGACTGCTGCCGGCGCCGAGATTGAACCGCCACACCGACAGGCCGATGCCTCGCGGTGCGCCATGCTCGTCGAGACCCTTTCCGAAGAGCAGATCGGCGATGGCCTCTCGTTGTTCGTTCGGCCAATTGCCGACATGCTGGCCCGACCAGCAGTCCGACGCGCCGAAGCCGAGCATCACCTGCCGCCTGGTTTCGAGATCGAGCGTCAATCTGAGCACATTCCGATCGGGAACCTGGGAAAGGCGCGGGTTTCCTTCACTGCCCGGCGGATCTTGGCGACGATCAACGCGGCCCTGAGTCGGCGCCGTGCACGCTGCCAGTGCCGCCGACAGACACACCATGCCGAACAACATTCCGCAGGGTTCTCGGGGGTTCAGCATTCGTCGAGGAAAACGATAGTGCAGGATTCGGCAATAGTACAGCCTCCAAAAGTATTGAGACATCCTGATAGAATTCCAGCAACCCATGATGATGAACCCTCGAGAACGTCGTGATTGGCTGCGCACCATCATTTTCGACACCACGACCCCCCTGGGAAGGGCGTTCGACGTCGGTCTGCTGCTGCTGATCATCGCGAGCGTTCTTGCCGTGGTGCTCGAGAGTGTTTCGTGGATTCGCGACGACTACGGCCCTCTCCTCCACGCGTTCGAGTGGCTCGTCACCATCTCGTTTACCGTCGAGTTTATTCTGCGGCTCTACTGCGTCAACAAACCGTGGCGCTACGCGCGCAGCTTCTTCGGTATTGTCGATCTGCTCGCGATCCTGCCTACCTATCTGAGTTTAATCATCCCCGGCGCCCAGTCGCTGCTGGTGATCCGCGCCCTGCGGCTGCTGCGGGTCTTCCGGGTGCTCAAGCTGGTCCACTTCATCGGCGAAGCGAGTCAGCTCAGAGTCGCCCTTCAGGCGAGCATGCGGAAGATCATCGTCTTCCTCGGCGCTGTCCTGGCCCTGACGGTGATCGTCGGCTCGGCCATGTACCTCATCGAGGGCGAGGAGCATGGGTTTTCCAACATTCCGGTGTCCATCTACTGGGCCATCGTCACCATGACGACGGTGGGCTACGGCGACATGGCACCGGAAACCCCACTCGGCAAGATGCTGGCCTCGGTGATCATGATCCTCGGCTACGGAATCATCGCCGTGCCCACCGGCATTGTCTCCGTCGAGCTCGCCGGAGCCGCCAGAATGACCGTCGGGAAAGGGGCGTGTCCCGGCTGCGGCGCCCTCGGCCACGACATCGACGCCAAGCACTGCAAGTACTGCGGCGCCAAGCTCTGAAAGCTCGGTGAGCCCGGACGTTTCATGAGGCTCCGCCGCGAGGAACGCCGAGGTCAGTCTCGGAAGCTGCGGAGCCGTCGCTCGACCCACGCCGCCTCGTCGAAGAGGCCGAGCTCGCGATAGACCGTCGCCAGGCGTCGGTAGCGCTCGGCGACGTCGAAGCCGACGCTCCACTGCAGCTTGCGCAGGTCCTGGGGGCACAGGTGCAGCGGTCCGGCATCGCTCTCTCCGAGGTGATTGGAACCGTTCATGACGCAGTGGTGGACGATACAGTGGCGGATTCCGAAGGCGTGGCCGGTCTCGTGGGCGAGGACTTTCAGGCTGCGGCGTAGCACGATCTGCGGATCATCGGACTCCTCGCCCCAGAACGCCGGGAAGTAACGGACGAAGCTGTACACCGCCACCCGGTCGCGCAGCGAGGCCTGTCCGAAAACGTAGTTCCACCCCTCGCCCGGGTAGAGATCCTCCATGGTGATCCCGACGTAGCAGTAGGCGTGCTCGGGAAGGTTGGCGCGCAACACGTCGAGGAGATCACCGGTCCGCAGCTGGGGTTGCAGCAGACCGGGCTGCCATCTCGAGGAGATCTCGACCTGGGACAGGTCCACGGCCGGGTATACCTGGGTCTCCATGGCGAAGTAGGCCTCGGCGAATCGCCGCAGCTGCTCCGGAGAAGGCGCCCCCGGGTGGTCGAACCGCCCCAAGGGCTGCAGCACCAGGGTCGACCTGGTCTCATCGGGCCGATTCGGGTCGGCGGCGACGAAGGACTCGAAGCTCTGTCCGGGCTCACGGTGCACCGACAGCCAATCAGAGGGCCCCGGAGTCGGCATCGGATCGAGGTCGTCACCCCAACCGCGCGCCCAGGCAGGAACAAGGCCGGGGCCGACCGACGTCTCTCTCGCAGCGCGAGGGATCGGGTCCTTCCCGGCTCCAGTCTCGTCCCCGGACGGCAGAGCATCGCCGCTGAGGGCCAGCAGACCCACCACCACCGCAGCCACCGCCCTGGAATCCACGTTGGGCACCACAGCGCCCCCTCCTCAAGTCCCCACGGTACACCGAATCAAAACATTGCGCATGGTTTCGTTGTTGCTCAACAATGCCCTCCGTGTCGCGTTATGACACCGGTGTCCCAAACTCAAACGCCGCGCCGCATCACGCCGCCTCGGAATGTTCCTCGTTGGTGGCACCCAAGTTGCAGTCGATCGGCTGTGGAGGGCGTCGATTGTCAACATCCGAGCACCACAAACCAATCCAAACCGGATTCAGGCCCTGCGGATGCCGTGCTCGGACAGCTGTCGGAGGAGGAGAGTCCTGATGCGTCAAAGGTGGATGAGATCGTTGTCGTGCGGTGTCTGTGTCGTGATCCTGACCCTGGGTGCGTGGACGACGGCGAACGCTGCCGGCTACCCATTCAGCGACGACTTCGAGAGCGGGTTGGCGAGCTGGGACGCCGACGCTCCGTGGGGAACCACCACGGCCTTCTACGCCTCACCGGTGTCCTCCGCCACCGACAGCCCGTCGACCTTCTACGGCACTTCGGTGGACGCAGCCTTGAGTCTGGCGACGTCCCTTGACCTCACGGCGGCGACTGCGCCGGTGCTCCGCTTCTACCACCGCCACCAGCTCGAGGACGGCCACGACTTCGGTTACGTGGAAACCTCCACTGACGGAGGCGCCTCGTGGAGCGCTCCGTTGGCGACGTACACCGGCGGCCTGGCAATCTGGAGCCGCGAGCAGATCGATCTTTCGGCGGTCGCCGGTTACAACGACGTCCGCATTCGCTTCCGGCTGGTCACCGACGGCACGGTCGTCCAGGACGGCTGGTACCTCGACGACGTGCTCATCGCCGAGGCGCCCGCTGCGGTCGCGCTGACGACGCCCTCGACGATCACACCGAACTCCGTCGACCTTTCGTGGAGCGCCTCGACCGAGCCCGGCTTCACCACCTATCGCATCTACCGCGGTACCAGCTCCGGTTTCGACTGGCGCGACGCGACCCTGGTCGACGAGATCACCGGGATCGGCACGTCCACCCACACCGACATCACCGTCGTGCCGAAGACCACCTACTACTACAAGATCATGGTCGTCACCTCGGACGAGCTGCACAGCCTGAGCAACGAGGAGTCGGCAGCGACGCCCGCCGGGATGGACTATCCCTTCCTCGACAACGGTGAGGGCGGCGGCTCGGCCTGGACGGCCGACCCGCCCTGGGCGTTGTCCAGCGAGGCGGCGTTTTCCGGCAGCCACGCCTGGTCCGATTCGCCCGGTGGCCTGTACGGCGACGAAATCAGTTCCCAGGCCCTGACCCTGGTCGGCCCCATCGACCTGACCTCGGCTTCCGCACCCGTGCTCAGCTTCGTCCACACCTGGGAGTTTCTCTCGGGGGACTCGGGTCACGTCGAGATCTCCACCGACGGCGGCAGCTCGTGGACCGACCTCCAAGCGTTCACCAACGGCAACTCGAACGGCTGGCTCCGCGAGCGCTTTGAGCTCGACACCTACACCTCATCGAACAACGTCTTCGTCCGCTTCCGGATCACCACCGATTCGGCCAACACCGCCGACGGCTGGCACGTCGACGACATCTCCGTCGCCGAGAGCCCGACGGTCGTCGACCCGCCGATCCTGTCGGACGTCACCTCGCACTCGATCCGGCTGACCTGGTCGCGCTGTAACGATCTGCTCTTCTCCCACTACGCCATCTACCGCAGCTCAACCACTGGCGTCGGGATCCAGGACACACTCGTCACCGAGATCCACGACCAGGACACCACAACCTTCTCCGACACCGGCCTGGCGTTCGACGCAGACTACTTCTACCGCGTCTATGCGGTCAGCCCGTACGGCACCCTCTCGCCCGACAGCTCGGCCGAAAGCTCGGCCCACACCGGCGGCAACCCTTATCCCTTCAGCGACGACTTCGAGGGCTCGCTCGAGTCCTGGTACCTCGAAGGGGATTGGGCGAAGACCGACACCGACCAGCACGGCGGCAGCTGGTCGTTGACCGACACCCCGGGAACGACGTACCCCACCTCCGCCAACAGCTCTGCGTGGACCACCATCGACCTGCGCGGATCGACGCGCCCGGTGCTCAGCTTCTGGGACCGATTCGCCCTCGCCGACACCGGCGACTGGGCCAGGGTCGAGCTCTCAACCAACGGCACCTCGTGGACCCGAGTCTACTCGGCCACGTTGACCGGCTCGGGTTGGGCACAGCAGCAGATCGACCTGTCGCCCTGGAAGAACGAGGCATCCCTCCGAATCCGATTCCTCTTGAGCTCCAACTACTCCGGAATCCTCGACGGCTGGTACGTCGACGACCTCGTCATCGACGAGGACCCGAGCGGTCCCGCCGCCCTCGGCTTTTCCGACGGCTTCGAGCTCGGTGACGGCAACTGGCTCGGTTCGGCCTGGGCGCTCACCGGCGATTCGCCCCACTCAGGCTCGGCCTGCATGCAATCGACGCCTCAGGGAAAGCTGCTCGACGGCACGACCCACGCCCTCGAGCTCGCCGGATCCTTCAATCTCTCCACGGCGATCGATCCGCAGCTCGTCTACTGGATTCGCGGCTTGGCTGCCTACCGCGGCTATTTCAACGTCGAAAGCTCGATCGACGGCGGCCAGACCTGGGTCGGGCTTCCGGGGGCCTCGGTGGGCCACTCGGTTTCCATCCCCGACTGGACGCGGTACCAGATTTCGCTGGCGGGCGTTCTTGCCGACGACGTCCGGATCCGCTTCACCGCCCGACAGACGTCCGGCTTCACCTATGACACGAACATGTACCTCGACGACGTCGTCATCGAAGAGATGCCGCAGCCGGTCTACCTCAATCCTCTGACTCCGCACCTCAAGTCCATTGATCTGTCATGGGCCCCGAGCACCCTCAGCGACTTCAACCACTACGAGGTCTACCGCTCCACCACCGCCAACGTCACAACGGCGAACGACCTCGTCTTCTCGTCGGCGACGAGCACCGACACCAGCTTCACCGACAGCGGGCTGTCCATCGGCGCGACCTACTACTACCGCGTCTTCGTCTTCAACGATCTCAACGTCGCCACGCCCTCCAACGAGCGCTCGGCGACCACGGTGCCGCTGACCGTTCCCTTCACCGACCCCATGGAGGACCTGACCAATTGGGACGCCACCGGAGATTGGGGCCCCGACAGTGTCACTTTCCACGGGGGAAGTGCGGCCCTCAACGACTCACCCGGCAGCAGCTCTCCCACGGGCTCCACCACCTACATCCTGACCGCTATCAACCTCACCGGTACGAGCTGGCCCGTGCTGCGCTTCTGGGACCGCCACGGCCTCGCCGACGACTGGGGATACCTCGAGGTCTCGCCCAACGGCTCGACCTGGTACCGGCTCTACACCGCCTCCGGCGCCAGATCCGCTTGGGCGGAGCAGGCCGTCGACCTGTCGCCGTGGAAGACCGCCGACAACCTCCGCATCCGCTTCACCGTCGCCACCGGCGGCAGCGTCTCGGACGACGGTTGGTACATCGACGACCTCTCCATCACCAACCACACCGTCAGCCAACTCCTGCCTTTCTTCGACGACGCCGAAAGCGGCACCGATTTCTGGCTGCCCACCGCCTGGGCCCAGGATCCGAGCCTCCCGCACAGCGGCTCCGCCAGCTTCCGCTCGACACCGAGCGGCCTGCTGCTGGCCAGCGGGCAGCACACTCTGGAACTGGCCGGCGAGCTCGACCTGTCCGCCGCTGAGGACCCGCAGCTCGTCTACTGGCTGCGCGGCACCGTCGCCGACGACGGCGGCTTCGCCGCCCAGATCTCGACCAACGGTGGTGTGACCTGGGGGACGCTGCCCGGCGGAAGCATCGGCCAGAACAACACCGTCCCCAACTGGACGCGCTATCAGATC
>JAZBOQ010000181.1:0-2948 GCA_036351195.1 Thermoanaerobaculales bacterium
GACCGTGGCCGATGACCGTGGCCGATGACCCGCATGGGGTCCTCCTGTGTGTTCTTCATTGGCATTCGTAGCCGTTGGGATTGCCCGAGTCAAGGGCAAGACGAGTCGCCTCGAAGGCGACCCTTGACTCGGGCAATCCCAACGGCTGTGAGAGCGCCATGAACACACAGGAGGACACCATGCACGAACAACGGCCAACAACAAAGCTCATCGCCCACTCGAAAGCAATCGAAGCCGCCGGCATCGCAATCTCGCTGGTATTGAAGGTCCCAGCTCCGCTCAAGAGTCTGGCTGACCAGGTGATTCGTTCCGCGAGCTCCGTTCCCGCAAACCTCTCGGAGGGGGCCGGGCGATCAGGCAGAGACCGCAATCACCACTGGCGAATCGCCTACGCCTCGGCCAAAGAGGTCGACAGTCATCTCCAACTCCTCGTCAATGCCGGTGCCGTCAACGCGGCTCAGGCCGAAACCGCCCTCCACCTCTTCGACGACGTCCGGGCCCTGACCTGGAGGCTCCTCCATCCTCGATGACGAGCGCGCCGAAAAGCGGCCCGCCCCTTTGTAGCGCCCACTTCCAAGTGGGCGTGATCGCATCGATCATCGCCACATCGCCGACTTGAAAGTCGGCGCCACAAGGCGCAATTCGGACCCCGAACGCCTCGTCCCCGAGCGCGCCACCGGCGGACGTGCGAGCGTCGTCGGCGCCCGTTGCATTCCGGTGTTCCGTGTTCCGGCCCCTCAACGCGCGTACCACTTGCAACAATGTTCGTCGCAATCACGACGTCCTTGAGCGCTTCCGGTCAACATTGTTACAGGTGGTACGTTTTCCTGGCTACCCGCGCTCCGGATCCTCAAGGCAAGCCACCGCTCCGGGTCCCGAACCCCGGTCCGGAGCGCCCTCCCCCACCGCGAGCGCACACATTCGCGTTGAGACGGACGTGCCGGGTGCGGAGTTGTGCCCGAACGGCATCCCAGTCCCGAGTGCGCGCGGCACAACTCCGACACCGGGCAATCGCCGAGCTCAGCCGTTCCGGGTCCCATGTTCCGGCGAGGAAGGAGGCCGCCGCTCGCCCGATCAGCATGGTCATTGCTCTTCCGGCCTCTTCCGCTGACCATGCTGATCGGGCGACGCTGACTCGCTGCCGCCGTCCAGGCGGATGCGAGTCAGAAGGCCGGCGTTGAGGACAGCGACCGAACCAGCGACCGCGCCAATAGCCACCCGGCGGTGGGCCCAGGCCCACCCTACCCAACAGGCCCGGCGACGCCGGGGAACCGGCGGCGCTCCAGAAGGCCGGCGTCAAATCAACGCTTCCTCTTCCCAACCGAGCCGAACCAGATCGATGGCGTCCGGATCCGACACACCGAGGCCGTAGCGGCTGCCGGCGAGTTCGATGTGGTGCGCCGGCGGGCTGATGGGACTCGGCTCGCCGAAGTAGAGGTCGCGCTTGGCTCTCAGGATGCGGGCGCCGGTGGCGTCCACCGCCACGGGATCGACACCGACGATGAGCCCGCCGTAGGGCCAGGTGTACTCCTTCGAGAAACTGTGTGGGCCAACGCCGTGGAACTGCGGCGTCAACATGACCAAAATGTTGAGCTTGACCTTGCCTTCGAGCTCGGGGAGCTTCCACAGCGCCCCGAGTGGCGCGCAAGAGTCGGCGTGGTACTCCGGTGGCCGCGGCACAAACATGATCATATTCTTGATGCAGGTCCCCAGACCCGACCAGTTGTGGGTCCGCAGCGGCCGGGTGTTGATGATCGCCGTCGCCCGCTGGAAGACCGGGTTGGAACGCACGCCGCGATCGTCCACCGCCACGTCATCGGGTTTAACGCCGGCTCCGATCACCTCGGCACGGATGGCCTCCTCGAGGGCGGGCGGGGTCGGCAGGTGGCCCCAA
Organism: Thermoanaerobaculales bacterium; assembly: GCA_036351195.1. GTDB lineage: Bacteria > Acidobacteriota > Thermoanaerobaculia > Thermoanaerobaculales > Sulfomarinibacteraceae > JAHECW01. The sequence goes on from JAZBOQ010000181.1 coordinate 1,895, forward strand.
ACGTTGGTTTTGACTCCCACCACGTCGTCGGGTGAGATCACCCGCTTCCAGGCCGCCTCTGGGGTCGCCTCTTCGAACAGGGTCTGAACCGCCCGGTTGAGCATCCCGTGGAGCAGCTCGCCGTCGATGGCGCCGTCCTCGTCGATGACCTTCTGATCCCGGACCAGCACGATCCTGGAGGTCTTCGTCGCGGTCTTTTCCTCCACCGCTGCGCCGCCGCGCCCGACGAGACCGGCCACCGCCGCGCTCGAACCGATCCTGAAAAAACCACGCCGACTGATGGTCCCGTCGTTGCTGCTCATTCGTCACCTCCCAACACCTCGGCGAGCAGGGCTTCACCCCAATCGCCGGTCTCTGATCCCACCACCGCCGCCACGGTCACGCCGTCGCGTCCCATGAGCATCTCGGGTCCGTCGCTCTCGGAGCGGCCACGCGCTCGTTCCTCCACCGCCTCGGCGGCGGCCTCGGATGGAAAGTTCACCACGATCACGTGGACCGGGGTCACATCGTGGTCGTACCGGCCCACCACCGCTTCGGTCTCCGGACCGAGACCGAACGGGTTGTCCGGGCCGACGAAAATATGTGCATTGAGAATCTGCGGGCTCCGAAAAAAACACACCGACGCCGGATCGAGGCCCTCCGAGGGGAGCGCGGACACCAGCGCCGGCACCTCACCCTCCACCGGCAGCGTTGCCGCGGCCGCGCGGGCCAGCGCCAGGACATCGTCGCGCGCATCGCCCTCGATGCCCGACGCATAAACCGATCCATACCACCGCCCGGACCAGAACGAGAGCCAACCAAGGCGGTAGACGCCCCCCTGCCCCACCGCCACCACCTCGCCTGCGCGATCGTGGCTGAAGACACCGTAGGCGTCGGCCGGCGAGGCCATTTCGAAGAGATCGACGACGATCTCCGCAACGCCGTCCGAGTTCGAATATCGCCGCGAAACACAACGTTTGAAGCCATATGCAACGTAGACCTCGGCATGACCGTCGATGTACGAGTAGATCGTCTCGGTGTCGTAGGACTCACCGGGACCCGTCGCGGACCACTC
>JAZBOQ010000182.1:0-14023 GCA_036351195.1 Thermoanaerobaculales bacterium
GTTGCCGATGTGGAGGGTCCCCGAGGGCTGAACGCCGGACAGAACGCGCATGTCGTCTCCTTCGCGGGCGGATGATAGCAAATAAAAAGGATCATCCCACAAATGGCGGGATGATCCAAAAAAAACGACCGGCGCCGAGCGCCGGTCGTCAGTCTCTTCGCTCTCGCGGCTACTCGCCGTCGTCGCCGATGGCCTCCACCGGGCACGACTCCATGGCCTCTTCGCAAAGGCCCTCTTCCTCGTCGTTCTCCGGTTGCTTCGTCACGAATGAGTACCCCTCGTCCTCGTTCGCGTCAAAGTTGTTCGGCGCTGTCGTCCGGCACACATCGCAGTCGATGCAGCTCGAATCGACATAGTACTTTCCGGGCGCTTGGTCCGGGAGTTTGTCATCAGGATCGGCCATAATCTATCTCCTTCCTTCGCGGTGACACCGCTGTTGTCCGAATGCTACCACAGGCTCGGGGGCTGTCAATCTCCTCGGCGAGCCCTAATGCTGTGACGGAATCTCGATTGGTCGAGCCCTCGGGGACACAGTGGATTTGACGCCCTCGGTCCCGCCGCCCCACATGCACTCCACGTTGTAGGAATCGCCGAACGACGGCAGCACCGTGGTCGGATCGTTGGTGTTGTTGACGACGACGGAACCGTAGCTCGTCATCATCGGGCGGGGATCCGCCGACGACGAGGTCCATCCAAGAATGGAGACCCGCACCGTCGCCCCCTCCGTATCCTCGAGCCCCCAATCGTCGCGGAACGGTCGGAAGAGCTGGATGTGCGACCCCGGCGGCATGGTAATCACGCTGACGATCTCGATCTCGTCCGCATCCAGAAAGGGCTCACCGTTGGCCTGAAACGGCTGGATCTGCACCGTCAGCGTGGTCAGTGGATCCGACGCGTTCACCACTCCGACGTTGAAGCGCAGCGCCCCACCTTCCTCACCTCCGGTCAGCACCTCGTAGCTGAGGTCGTAGTCCTCGCTCACCGCGCCTCCGTCAGCCAGGTTGTACCAGGGAACGCCGGGTATGTTCTGCCCGTACTGGGCCGGCTCTTCGATGAACTCACCCGGATTGTCATCATCCTCGACCCACTGGACGTCGACGTTGTAGATTCTGGCGTTGATCGTGATGTTCCGGTTCACCCTGGACCCGTCATCCTCGAGGGTGTCGGCCTCGTACCCCGCCACGACCATGGCGCCGATGCCGTTGGCCCCGAGAATGTCCAGCCAGTACTCGGCGAGCACATCGCGCAGCACGACCGTCCCTCCCGGCGGTATATCCGCCAGATTCTCGTTCAACCGTCCGAATGAGTCGTCCTCACGGCCACCGAGCCAGTAGTCGCGAGTAGAGAAGAGACCCGAGTTGTTCACCAACCCGGACGGAAGGTAGACCATCGCCACATCAACGGACACGTCATCCATGTTCGTGATGTAGAGGTCGGTGGCCCAGTTCGAGCCGACGGCTCCCGGGGTGTGGGCCACCACCGGCAGGTAGATCAGATCCGAGGCGCCGAACGCCGCATAGACCGGAGCGGCCGCCACCATGGTGAGCAGAACCGTTCCCATCGCGATTCGTCGATACATGCATTCCTCCTTGGCGGTCGTCGCCGCCGCCGATTACTCGCTCATCTTGCCAGCACCGTCCTCGGTGGGCAAGACGATGCTTGCCCTGAAACCGTGCGGCTCCAGGTTACTCAGCTCTACCCGCCCTCCGTGGGCCTCTGCAAAACGCTCGGCGATGGCCAGGCCGAGCCCGGATCCACCCCGCCGTTTGGTGAAGAAGGCCTCTCGAACACGGTCGAGGTCCTCGTCCTCGATCCCGTTCCCACGATCCGTCACCACGATGACCGCCTCCGCCTCGGTGGCACTGGCGGAGAGCTCCACCACTCGCCGATCGGCGTCGAGCGACGAGACCGACTGCACCGCGTTCAGGACCAGGTTGAGGATCACCTGGCGCAGTTGCGCCTCGTCAGCCTCCACCTCCACGCGCGGAAGATCGGGAGCGAGCCTCAGGTGGACGCCCATGGAGGTGGCCTCGGCGTGCAGGAAGGAGCTGACGTCCTCGAGCAGCGTCGGGACCGAGATGACACCGACCTTGGGCTCCGACGGTCTGGCGTAGGTCAGGAAATCGCTCACCAGCTTGGCGAGGCGGCCGACCTCGCGCCGAGTCACCGCCAGCGACCCGCGGGCCTCGGTGTCGGACTCGCCCAGGTCCTCGTCCAAGAGCTCCAGGTTGAGGTTGATGGAGTTGAGGGGATTCCTGATCTCGTGGGCGAGGTTTGCGGCCAGGGTTCCCAGGGCCGCCAGCTCTTCCGCGTCGTGCTGCTTGGCCTCGAGCTTCCGGGTGCGCTGAATCAGCATCCACACCAGCACAAAGGCCAGCACCAGAGTGGCCAGAGTCAATACGGCCACGGTGATGGTCTGGGTGAGGAGCTCTCGCTGGAGCCGACCCACCCGTTGATTGACCTTGGCCCGGCTGACGTTGAGAACCACCTCGCCCACGTCGTCGCCGAGCGGCACCATGATTCGGTAGGGCGTCTCCGTCTCGACGATTTCTTCTTCCAAAGACTTGCGATTGACCTCGAGGTCGTTCTGCAGGCTCTCGGGAAGGTCCTCGAGGGACTTGGTCTCGAATCTTCCGACCACCCTGCCCTCGCGATCGGTCACCACGATGGACTCATAGACCTGTCGCCTCAGGATCCCTTCGAAGCTGCGGTAGATCTGCTCCCGCCGCCGTTCGAGCACGTGAAGGTCCTGCGCCACCTGCTCGTCGAGGTTCTCTGCGATCCGCCGGGCGTCCTCCCGCCCGCTGACCAGCAGATCCTCGATGTACCGTCTCGAGAGCGACTGCGAGATCAGGTGTCCGAAGAGCAGGATGATCCCGAGGACCAACACCACGAACACGGCCGTCGCCGTGGCGTAGTGCCTCTGCAGCGAGCCTTTCGTGCCGAAGATGCCGGCGAGCCGCGTCATCCTGACGCCCTCATCCCTTCCGGATGCGTCCGAACGCACGACGTCGCGGTTCCCGGTGCATCCGACAGCTTCGGATGCAGCCAGCGTGCCAAGCTCGGCTTCAGACGCCGCACGCGATCCGCAGATCCTCCGTGCGGTTGGTCGCCTCCCACGTGAAGTCCGGATCGTTGCGTCCGAAGTGCCCGAACGCCGCCGTCTTCCTGTAGATGGGCCGCAGGAGGTCGAGGTACGAGATGATGCCGCGCGGCGTCAGGTCGAAGACCTCGCGAACCGCCGCCGTGATGCGATCGGGCGGGACGACCTCGGTTCCGAAGGCGTCCACCATCACCGATACCGGTTCCGCGACGCCGATGGCATACGCGAGTTGGACCTCGACCCGCCGGGCGAGCCCGGCCGCAACGATGTTCTTGGCCACGTGCCGGGCCATGTAGGATGCCGAGCGGTCGACCTTCGAGGGGTCCTTCCCCGAGAAAGCGCCGCCGCCGTGGGAGCCGACTCCGCCGTAGGTATCGACGATGATCTTCCGCCCCGTGAGGCCGCAATCGGCCTGCGGGCCGCCCGAGACGAACCGGCCCGTCGGGTTGATGAAGATCTTGGTCCGATCGTCGAGGAGCTCCGGCGGGAGGGTCGCCCGGATGACCTTGTCCTCCACCTCGTGACGGAGATCCTCGGTGGTCACGGCCTCGGCGTGCTGACAGGAGACCACCACTGCTTCAATGCGTTTCGGGGTCGTTCCTTCGTACTCCACCGACACCTGGCTCTTGCCGTCGGGCCGCAGCCACCCGATCTCGCCGGACCGCCGCACCGAGCTGAGGCGCTGGGTCAGCCGGTGGGCGAGAAGAATCGGCATCGGCATGAGAGCGTCGGTCTCGTCGGTGGCGTAGCCGAACATCAGGCCCTGATCGCCGGCGCCGCCGGTGTCGACGCCCTGCGCGATGTCGCCGGCCTGAGGGTCGATGGACGAGATCACCGCACACGTGTCGCAGTCGAAACCGAACTTCGCCCTGGTGTAGCCGATCTCGCGGATGGTTTCCCGCACGAGATGCTGAAACTCGACGTAGGTCGTGGTGGTGATCTCGCCGGCGATGAAGGCGAGGCCGGTGGTGACCATCGTCTCGCACGCGACCCGACTGCTCGGGTCTCCCGCGAGAACAGCGTCGAGGATGGAGTCGGAAATCTGGTCCGCGATCTTGTCCGGATGACCTTCGGTCACCGATTCCGAAGTGAACACGTAGGTGCCGTTAGGTGCCATGCAACCTCCAAACAGGGCGCAACACTAACAGGCGGCGGCACGGGGGTCAATGAGACTGCATCGCGACCAGCGGCCCTTGACGCCCCATCTCCCCGCCTTCATCATCGGGCGATGCCGCCCGCGAAACCCCGCCAAACGACGCCCTCCTGGACTCCGGAGAAGGTCGCCGTCCTCGAGGACCGACTCACGGCGTTCCGACGCACCTGTCGCGCCACCACCCTGACCGAGGTCCAGACCGCCACGCGGTCACCCTTCCGGCTTCTCGTCTCGTGTGTCATCTCTTTGCGAACCAAGGACGACGTGACGCACCGCGCCAGCCGCAACCTCTTCGCCCTGGCCGACACCCCAGCCGCCCTCGCCACCCTCGACGAGAGCGCCATCGCCGACGCCATCTACCCGGCCGGCTTCTATCGGACCAAGGCGGGGCAGCTCCGACGGATCGCCATCCAGCTCATCGCCGACCACGACAGCCGGGTCCCGGCCGACGAAGCCTCGCTGCTGGCGCTTCCCGGGGTCGGCCGCAAGACCGCAAACCTGGTTCTCGGTCTCGGCTTCGGCATGCCGGCGATCTGTGTCGATACCCACGTCCACCGCATCTCCAACCGACTCGGGATGGTGGCCACCGGGAGCCCGGACGCCACCGAACGGGCCCTGTGGGCCGTCCTTCCGAAGCGGCTGTGGATCGACATCAACGACCTGTTGGTCACCTTCGGCCAGAATCGGTGCCACCCGACGTCGCCCCGGTGTACGGGCTGCCCCCTCGACGATCTCTGCCCCCGCATCGGCGTTACCCGACACCGGTAGCCATCAGCTATCAGCCCAGCCTCCTGCAAATCGACGAGCAGTCGTCCCGAATTCGAACGAATTGCGGCCCCGATCTCCGTTGATTTTTCTGACGCGGATTTCGCGGATTTCGCGGATCCATCGCAGTGTAGAGCCATCGCAGGTAGCTTCGAGGGATAAACGAGCTCCTGACGTGAGCAGGCTGACTTGGACCGCAGAGCACGCGGAGAAGGGAGGCCAGACCATGATTGCGACAGCGCTGGCAGGCACCCTCGGTGGGCCAAGGCCCACCCTACCTGACAGCCCGGAAAGTGATACCCGACGGTGTCGGCTTCCGAAACGGAAACAACAATCGATCGAGAATGCAGCGCCGTAGGGTGGGCCTTGGCCCACCAGATCGCATCTCGGCACCGAAGAGCCCAGGATCAACCCCGTTCCCGATCCCGATGCAATGGCTCGATCAAAGTGATGGATCCGCACAACCCGGCCGATCCGTGGAATCTGCGAAATCCGCGTCGAGACCTACGATGGAGCTGATGGCTGACTGCTGACGGCCCATGGTCACCCCGTGCTAACGGGCGCTGGCGTGCCGGGCGAGCCGGGCGGCGCGCACGAGATCACCCACGGCGGCCACGCCCAAGACTCGGCCGCGAGCGTCGGCCACCACCGCCACCGTCGGCCCGCCGGCGTCGAAGAGGGCGATGGCGTCCTCCACCGGCATTTCGGCGGGGACCGGGGACGCCAGCGGCTCGGCGATCACGATCGCGGGCATGGTCCCCGGCTCGTCCGAGCGCACAGCCGACCACAGCTTCGGCGCCGAGAGGAAGGCCGCCGGCCGGCCGTTCTCGGTGATCAGGAAGTCTGCGATGGGTGTCGCCACGGAAAGCTCTGCGACCTCCGACACCGTCGTTTCCCCTTCGACTTCGATGATCTGCGTGCGAACCAGATCGCCGACGAGGCGGTTGCTGAACTGGCGGACGGCGAGCGCGTACCGCAGCTCTGCGTTGGCGGCGGGGAGGATGAGCAGCCCGGCCACGACAAGCCAGACATTCTGCATGAGGCCGACGAGGATCAGGACCACCGCCGCCACCTGTCCGATGGATGCCGCCCAGATCGTTGCCCGCGCCCATCCCAGGCGCATGGAGAGCACACCCCGCAGCATTCGTCCGCCGTCGAGGGGAAACGCCGGCAGCAGGTTGAACCCGGCGAGAATCAGATTCGCCCAGAAGAGAACGGCCAGCAACCTCGCCACCAGGGGCCCCTCCGGCGACAACACCGCCCCACCGCTGAGGAGAAAGAGAACGGCGGCGATGGCCAGATTGACCCCGGGGCCGGCGGCGGCGATGAGCAACTCGGTCCGACCCCGAGGCGGCCGGCGGGTCATCCTCGCCACCCCGCCGAAAGGGTAGAGCGTAATCCCGCTGATGGGCACTCCCTGGCGGACCGCCACAGCGGCGTGGCCGAGCTCGTGCAGCGCAACGCAGCAGAAGACGGCGAGAATCAGGCCCTGCTCGATGGCCGCCGCCCGAGCCCCGGCCGAAAAAGCCGTCCGCCACCCCAGGAACAGCATGAGCAGAAGGAAGCTCCAGTGGATGCTCACCGGAATGCCGCCGATGGTCGCGATGCGGAACGACCACCGCGATTGCGAACCGGATCGGGCGTTCGTCGTCAGTTGACCTGCCGCTGTTCGGTCAACGCGGCGAGCCGGGCCCCGACATCGCGGAAATCAGGATCGTGGTTCTGGATTTCCGCGAAGAGGTTGACCGCCTGCTCGACATCACCGGTCCGCTCGAAGACCGAAGCGAGCTCGTAGCGGAGCGCGGTTCGGGCGTCCGGCGTCAGGTCCGGGGCCACCAGCGCTTTCTGATACCAGGCCCCGGCTTCGTCGAGCTGCCCGAGCTCGGTGGCGCAGACGCCGATCATGGTGCACGCCTCGACGAAGAACGTCGGGTCGTGGGCCGCGACCTCGAATTCGCCGATGGCTTCTTTCAGGAGCCCCATTTCTTTGTAGGCGATCCCCAGGTTGAAGTGGGTGTCCGAGTCTTCGTCGGAGAGCTGCTCCGCCACGCCCTTTTGGAACTCCTTGAAGACCTCGTCGAGCATGGCCTCGTTCTTGCCCCGCCCGGTGGCCTCCTCCACCATCGCCTCTTCTTCGGCAAGCTCCTCTTCCAGCTCCTTCGCCAGGTCGATGAAGCCGTCCTCGTTGTCGCCGCCGAAGATCGCGTCGGCGGTTTCGGCGGCCGGCGGTTCCGAGACGGGGGCCCGCACCGCTGGTTCTTCGGCAGGCGGTTCATCTGCAACCGCAGGCGATGCATCCACCTTCGCGAGCTGCTGCCGGCGTTCAGCCAGGTCGGGATCTCCGGGAAAGTCGGCTTCCAAGCGGTCGAGAATCGACGCCGCATCCTCGAAGAGCTCCTGATCGATGAAAAGGTCGAGCTGCGCGAGATCGTTGAACGACGGACCGGAGACAACGGCGTTGATCTCCACCAGATCCTCTTCAACGACCTCGACCACGTCCTCGGCGGCGGTCTCGTCCTCGAAGGCCCCGAACTCGATTCCCGCCGAATCCGTTTCGTCGGGCGAATCCGCCCCAGGCGCCGCGGCGACCATCGCCTCGATGTCGATGCCATCGACATCCACCTCCGACACCGCCACATCTTCGAGCCCCACGTCCAACGCCTCGTCGCCGTCGATCTCGACGATGATGATCTCATCGTCGTCATCCTCATCGACGCCTGCGGGCGGCGATCCGCTGGTGCCGAAGCGCTCTTCGAGCGCCGCGGCGTCGGCATCCTGACCCGAGGCCCTGAGAGACTCGATCACCGGCCGGATGACACCCGCCGCAAGCTCCGCGTTACCCATGGAAAGGTGGATTCCGGCCAGCGTCTCTCGCGCCTCCGTGTGGTCCGGCAGCTTCCGCACCACTTCATCGAGGTGCTTGATCGCCTTGTCGTTGAGTCCGTACTTGGCGAACACGGCCGCCTCGTTGATCCGTTCCGCCGGGTCGAAGTCCAACGCCTCTTCCGGCTCCGCCGCAGCGTCCGCATCGATGACGACCTCTTCCGCAAAGCTGATCTCTCCTGCCGGTCCGTCGCCGAACCCGGAGGTCGCCATGGCGTCCGCATCGTCCCGAACGGCGCCGTCGAGCTCAGCCAGGCGCTCCCGGTAGAAGGCGTTGGTGGGATCCGAAGCCACGAGCTCGAGGTAGAAGCGCTTGGCCTGATCCTCCTGGCCGCTGGAGTAACAGACGTCCGCGAGGGACGCAGTGAGGCGGGTCAGCATCTCCTGGTCGCCAGAGGGGCGGAAGGCCCGGATGGCGAGACGGAGGATCCGCTCGTCCTCGGGAGCGATCTCGACGAGCTCGCGCAGCATCTGCTGCGCTTTCTGGTAGTCGGCCTTCTCGAGAAGCGCTTCGGCCGCCGGAATCATCATCTCCGCGGCTTCTTCTTCGTCGCCCCCGGACAAGAGGACGTTGCCCACCAATCGGCGGACCTCGGAGTTATCGGGATCGATCTCGAGAATCTCCGCGGCCAGCTCCACCGCGGCGTCGGTCTCGCCCAGCGCCATGTTGCTGCGGACCTTCAGGGTCCGCAAGGGGATACTGTCCGGCGAGACCTTCATCCCTGCCGCCAGCAGCTCCTCGGCCGAGGTGACCTTCCCGTCGTCGAGCAGGCGGCTGCAGATGGCAACCATGATCTCCCCATCGGGGATCTCCCGTTCCAGGAGACGGCGGAAGAGGCGCTCCGCCTCTTCGATCTGGTTCTGGCGGATCAACGTGTCGCCGAGCTCGCCGTAGGCGGCCATCGCCTCTTCGGAGTCCCCGCTCTCGAGCAGGAGGTCGGCGAACTTCAGGCGGGAGCCCGAATCGGCGGGATCGATGTCGGCGAGACGCTGGTGGGCGCGGATCGCGCTCTCCATGTCGTCGTTCTTGGCGTAGTGCTCGGCCAGCATCTTGAACTGGCTCTTGGCCTCGACCTGAAGACCCTGCTCGATGTACAGCTCGCCCAGACGCTCGAAGATGTCCAACCGCTGCGGCGCCAGCCGGTTGATCTTCTTGTACATGGCGATGGCCTTCGGGATGAAACCCTGTTTGGAGAACTGCTTGGCCACCCGCTCATACAGCCCCACGGCGCGGTCCACATCCCCGACCCTGCCGTAGAGATCACCCAGACGGTTGATGGTGTTGGTGTCGTCCGGGCTCGCCTTGAGGAGCTTCTGATACTCCTTGATGGCCTGCTCGAGCTTGCCCTTCTGGACAAGCTTCTCAGCAGTCTTCAGGATTTTGTCCCGTTTGATGGCCATCTACTACGCAGTTCCCCTAAACACCTGTCGACCGAGGTTTTCATGGTAGCACAGGCGATGCCCGAAAACTCTGACGATGCAGGTAGCTGCGGCCGATACGACCGATGGCCCGGCGATGGGCGGTGGTGCCGTAGCCCATGTTCCGAGACCACTCCCAGCGATCATCGTCGAGGGCCAGTCGGACCATAATTCCATCGCGGTGGACCTTGGCGAAGATCGACGCCGCCGCGACGGAGAAGAAGCTCGCATCAGCCCGTTTGATGGAGTGAATCGGCACACCCAGATCACCGAGCTTGACGTGATCGACCACGACCTCGTCTCCCGGCGAAACCAGCGCGCGGACTGCTGATTCCATGGCGAGGCGGGTGGCCTCGAGGATGTTGATGGTGTCGATGAGATCTTGCCAAACCTCGACAACCACCCAATCGGAACACTTCCCTCTCAGCCAGGCAGCCGTCTCGACGCGACGGCGCGGCGTCAGCTTCTTGGAGTCGCGGACCCAGCGGGAGGGCGGGATCGTTTCGAAACGGGCTGCACAGATCACCACCGGCCCTGCAAGGCAACCGCGGCCGACCTCGTCCACGCCCACGACCGCATCGGCCCGGTCCAGAATCAGACGATCTTTCTCGCCCAGCATTCCTGGGGGGTTGGATCGCTTCCTCGAGGTGGTCATCGGTCCGACGAACCGGAGGCGGTCACCCGTTCTGGGCGCGCTCCCGAATCCGAGCCGCCTTGCCGCGCAGACCGCGGATGTAATAGAGCTTGGCCCGGCGAACACGGCCACGGCGGGTCACCTCCACCTTGGCAATGGAGGGCGAGTGGAGCGGGAACGTGCGCTCGACACCGACTCCGGAGGAGATCTTACGGACGGTGAAGGTCTCGGACACACCGCCGTGCTTGCGCGCGATCACCAGGCCCTCGAAGACCTGGATGCGTTCTTTCTCACCCTCTTTGAGCCGCACATGGACTTTGAGGTTGTCGCCCGGGCGGAAATCCGGGATGTCGTTCTTGAGGTATTCCTGTGTCACTTCTCTGATGAGGTCCATCGTCAGCCTCCATGGGGAAACGAGGGACTCTTTCGGACCCTCGGGGACGCGGAGTATACACCATTTCGTACCGCAGGCAAGTGCCTTGCTCATCGAAAATTATGAATGATGAATGATGAATTCCATCGCAGGGCGGCGGTCTCCGAGAACACTGTTTTCCACCCGGGGGGCGGTTTCCACTCACGCGCGCCCGGGTTCAGCTCGGATCGTCGTCCATGTGGTGGTCGACCGGGGCTGGGATGCCGGTGAGCACGAGCTCGCCGCCGAAGGGCACGGCGAGGACCCTGCCGTGGGCGTCGAGGGTCGCGTTGTCGGGCACCGGAGCCGAGCTCGCTGCATCAAAACCACGGAAGCCGAACGGGACTTCCGCACCATCCGGCGCGATCCAGTCCGGCATCACGAGGTCCCAACGCTCCTCGTCCTCGGGAACGATCTCGAATCGAATGCCTTTCAGCGGAACGACGCCGAGCTCCACCTTCCCCTGCAACAGACCTTCCGCCTCTTCGAGTATCTCCTCGAGGGCCTGTTCGGTAAACGCGCCCACCAGTGCCGCATCCTCGGGACCGTCGACCTCGGCGACCAACAGCAGCCGGTAGATCTCGCCTTCGAGCTCGTCACCAGCGGTGTAGTCCACCGCAAACTGCGCGCCGGTGTCCTCCGACTCCACGTCGTAGGACGAGCCGTGCGCCAGGTCGCGGACCACCAGCGCGAGCGTGATCTCGTCCGCGGTGCCTGCCGGAAACTCGATTTCCCACCCGGTGTTCCACGATGCCATGCCGTCCTCCTTCGTTGTCGACGGTCAATCCTCGACGTCGCGCCGGCGGCCGAAGATCGCCGCCACCACAACGCCCAGGAGATAGAGAAGAATCATGGGCACCGCAAAAACCGTCTGGGTCGCGATGTCCGGCGTCGGGGTGATGATCGCCGCGGTCACGAAGATCCCCAACACAGCCCAGCGGAATCCCTTCAGCAGCTGCATCGCGGTGACCACGCCGAGTCGGGCGAGAAAGAACATCAGCATTGGCATCTCGAAGACCAGCCCGAGACCGAGCAGGATCTTGGACATCATGCTGAAGTACGCCTGGATGGTCACGACCTGCTTGAAGTCCTCGCCCACCCCGAGCAGGAAGTTGACCACCATGGGAAAGGCGACGACGTAGCCGAAAAGACCGCCGGCGAGGAAGAAGAGGGAGGTAAAGACGACGAACGGCACGGCCAGGCGGCGTTCGCGCTGGTACAGCCCCGGCCTCAGAAAGAGCCACAGCTGGAGCAGCAGGAAGGGCGACGCCACGAAGAGCGCCGACAGCAGGGCCACCTTGATATACAGCATGAAAGGGCCCGCAAGGTCGGTGAACGCCAGCTGATCGCCGGCCGGCAACACATCGAGAATCGGCTTCTGCAGCCAGTGGAAGATCGTCGGTGAGAAGTACCAGCAGCCGATGAAAGCGATGAAGATCGCGATCACCGAGGCGAAGAGGCGCCGCCTGAGCTCGTCCAAATGGTCGAGCAGAGTCATCCGCGGGAGTTCTTCGCCCTCCCCTTCGAGCTCCTCTCGATACTCGTCGGTCACGGTTTCTTCTGTCCTGCAGGGGGTTCGGCGGCCGCAGACTCGATGGTCTTCTTGACCACGTCGTTACCGACATTCTTGATTTCGTGGAGGTCCTTCTCCACCTCGCGGATCTCTTCGGCGGCGACCTCGTCCTCGACGGTTCGCTTGAACTCGTTGGACGCGCGGCGAAACTCACCCAGGGCCCTGCCGATGGACCGTCCGAGCTGGGGCATCTTCCTCGGTCCGAAGAGCAGCAGGCCGACGATGAAAATCATGATGATCTCGGGCATCCCGAGGGGACCGAACAAAGCACACCTCCGGGGCACAGTATACGATGCACTCCGCCCGGATGGTGGCAGAGCCCCCCGCTGGTGGTCGAAAGCCTTGGAACGAAGACGGCTCCCAAGGTGTTTCCTGTATTGTTGAGCTATCGATGCAACCCTGAACGGTTGCGTCCGGTGAAGGATTATGAGCCAAACCACACCTCGTTCGTTCGTCCTGATCGTTGTCCTGAGCGTCCTCGCCATCGGCGGCGCGACTGGCGCTATCTTCGGTGAGCGCGCCATCCCCGAGGACGAGCAGGAACTCGTGCTCAGGGCGTCGGAGATCGTCACCGCCCTGCTGGAGTGGCTGCCCGAAGAGCACGACCCGGCCGACATCGTCTACGACGGCATCGGCGGCATGCTGCAGGTCCTCGACCCTCACTCGAGCTATCTCGATCCCCGCTCCTTCCGCCACATGCGAGCCCGTCAGGAGGGTTCCTTCTTCGGCGTCGGCATCATCATTTCGCGGCGCAACGGCAACGTCACCGTCATCTCTCCCATCGCCGGCACCCCGGCGGCGGCGCGGGGTCTGCGGGCCGGAGACATCATCGCAAAGGTCGCCGGCGAGGAGACCGAAGGCCGCAGCCTGGACGAAGTGGTGGACATGGTGCGGGGCCCGGAGGGCACGACGGTGGTGCTGACCATCGATCGTCCGGGATTCAAGGAGACCTTCGACGTCGGTATCGAACGCACCCGGATCCCACAGACCTCCGTTCGCTTCTCCTTCATGATCGAACCCGACATCGGCTACATCAGACTCTCCGAGTTCTCCAACACCAGCTCCCGCGAGGTGCGCGAAGCCATCGAGGCGCTCACCGCCCAGGGCATGAACCGTTTGATCTTCGATCTCCGCAACAACCCGGGAGGGTCGCTGGACGCCGCCGTGGGCGTCTCCGACCTCTTCCTCGTCGAAGGACAGCTCATCACCTCGACACGCGGCAGGACTCCCGAGAACAACGCTGTGTACAACGCACCGGGCAATCCCGGCGCGTTCAACGGCCCCCTGGTGATTCTCGTCAACCAGGGATCGGCGTCGGCGTCGGAGATCGTCTCCGGCGCCGTCCAGGATCACGACCGCGGCATGGTCCTGGGAGACGTCACCTGGGGCAAGGGCTTGGTGCAGACGGTCTTCACCGTCCGCGACACCGGCCTCGCTCTCACCACCGCACGCTACTACACGCCGTCCGGGCGCTGCATCCAGCGGGACTACGAGTCCTTCATCGACTACGTCACCCACCGCAACGGCAACGACACGTCGGCGGCCCCGATCTACGAGACCGACGCCGGACGGACGGTTCTCGGCGGCGGTGGCATCACCCCGGATGTCATCGTGGAGAACCGGACCCTTTCCGAGTCCATGGTGCGCCTGTTCAGCGTTTCGGCATTCTTCCGCTATGCAGTGACCATCCTCGCCGATGTCCCGGAGGAGGCGTACCGCGAGTTTGCCGGTGGATTCGAGGTCGACGACGAGATCCTCGACGGCTTCTGGATCTGGGTCGTGGAGGAAGAGATCCTCGAGCCCGGGGTCATCGAGAGCCTGCAGGAGGACGAGGTGGAGTCGGCCGACGTCGCCCGCAGCATCAAGGCGGAGGTCTTCAACGCCACCCTCGGCCTCAACGAGGGTTACCGGGTCGCCCTGGAGGGCGACGACCAGATGAAGGCGGCCATCGAACACCTCGACGAGGCCGCGGACTTCTGGTCGGCGTTCAAGGAAGAACACAGCCAATAGTTATGAGTTATGAGTTATGAGTTATGAGTTATGAGTTATGAGTTATGAGTTGTGAGTTGCATCGCATCCGA
>JAZBOQ010000183.1:0-18549 GCA_036351195.1 Thermoanaerobaculales bacterium
CCAGCCACTGCTCATTTGGAGCAGGCGAGCACGTTTCTGATTGCACCGATGACGCGCCGATGCCGCGATATTCGAATTCGATCGAGTTCGCCGCGTCGCCGTTCGAGTCCCAGGGCCCTTTCTCGATTTTTTTCAGATAAAGGCCCGCAACCTCCATCCGGAAGTTGAAATCGCTGAGGTCGTCGTCCTCCTCCGGAATCTCACCGTCGGCGACCTCCCCAACCCGGGTCGCCGTACCGTGAGTCTAAGACGGTATACTCGTAATATCCCTCGACCGAAGGCTCGACGCTGGCGATCGTGAGGCTCGAGCTGCTCCCGTCCGCGGCTGTCACTACGGTGTAGGGTCCGCCCGACGTGACGACCTCGCCGCCATGGGACCACTCGAGGGTGTAGGGCGGGACGCCCCCGGATACATCGACGTTGAAGGTAACTTCCTCGCCGAGTAGAGCCATCCGGCTAACTGGGTGGACATCGAACCTCGGTAATGGAACCGACTCGGATCCGGTCACCGCGAAGTCGTCGATGGCGAACATGTTCGCGTTTGCGAAGCCGACCCCCTCGCGCGCGTTGACGGTCGCGGCTGCGATGGTGCCGATGGGCAGAGACGCCGACAGCGCCAGCTCGGTGCCGTTGACAAAGACGGCCGGTGTATCGGAGGCGAAGTCGTAGTCGACCCGCACGTGCACCGGCGACAACATCTCGGTCGCATCGAGCACGTTTTGGCTGAAGACGATCGTGTCATTCACGCGGACCTTCACCCCTCCGTCGCTGAACAGCTGCGCCCAGCACGGAGCGGTCCCGGGGGTCACCATAGACTGCAGCGTGTCGTCGGAGAACCCGATGCCGATCCAGTCGGCTTGATCAAGTAGGAGATTAGCGCTGACCGTCATGAGCTGGTAGGTGGCGAGCATCGAGGTGGTGACCGGCACCTCGGCGATCACGTGCACCGGGGCGACCTGGTTGGTGAGAATGCCGTCGCCGAGGACCGCGCCCGATGTCGCGGCCCACACGGTGTTCCCGGTCTCAGTGTAGAGGCCGTCGATCCCGACGCCCGAAACGCGGCCGGTCGTGCCGCCCGTTGTGAATGCATCTGTGATCAACGGCTCGAACACATTGAGGTATGCCGAGGCTGAAGCGGCTTCGCTGGGAACCGAGTTGCTGTCGGTTACGACACACCGATAGTAGCCTTGATGACCGGTCGTGATCGGGTACACCTCCAGCGTCGATGATTCGATCCCGGTCATCCCCGGGGTGCCGAGCGGAATGTCTTCGAAAGCTGCGGGGTCGATCCCTATCCCGTTTTTCAGCATCACCTGCGGTATGGCGTGCTGCCAGCGGTAGGAGTAAGGGGTCACGCCGCCCCCTGCCTGGCATTGGAACGTTGCATTGCCTCCGTAGTCCCGCTCGAGGCTGACGGGGTTCTCCGTGATCTCTAATGGAGGGAGTTCGTCGGCCAGGTTTACCGCGAAGTCGTCGATCGCACACTGGTTGGCGGCTGTGAATCCGACGTCACGTTTGGCCTGGAATCCGGCCGCGACCGTCGCCAGCGGAAGCGAGGCTGACGGCACGGTCACCGAGATCGGCGAAATCCCGAGGGTGGTCTCGCCCATCTCCAGCAGCACGGCGCCGGTCAGGCGGTTGAAGCTGAGCTTGACGGGGAGGCCTCCGGTGAAGACTGCCGGGTCGAGGTGGTTGTCGACATACAGCGTTTGCGTAATGCCGAAGAGCCGGACCTTCACAACCCCAGTCGCGAAGAACTGCGCCCAGACCGTTCCATGGCCGTTCAGCGAGCCGGTGGCGTTCGATGCGAAGCCGATTCCGACCCAGTCCGCGTCACCCGGGTTGATGATCGCCTCGGTGGAGGCGGTGGCGTAGCCGGGATGGTCGTCGGGATTGAAGGGCGCAAGGACCTTGACGGCCCCCAGCCCGATGTTGGTCGCGTAGCCCGGACCGAAACCGGCGTCCGCGTTTGCATACCAGGTCTCGTCACCGAACTGGGTAGCGACGCCGTTGAGGAGATCGCCCTCGTGGTGGCCCTGCTGCAGCGGGTCCACCACGTTGAACTGGTCGCCGACGACGGCGTCATCGAAACCAGCCAGTATTCCGCCGATTCCGGAGCCCCCGAGCGACTTCCTCTTCGTGCTGTCCCCATCGGTGAGGTTATTCCCGTTGTCCCGAAGTTGGAAGGCCACGGCCTGGATATCCGGAACGAATCCATGCTTGTCCACTGGGCCGAGCAGGAGCTCTGTCTTGTTGATCCACGCCCTCGCCGTGTTGAGGCGACGGTTGTACTCGATGCGAATCAGATTCTCCCCCTCGACGTAGGCCGGGTGGGTGTGACTGTCTTTGTACAGCGAGTTCGAAGCGCCGTTCGCTCGCACCTCAATGCGACCACGGTCGTCGATCTTCATCCAGAGCTGCCCAGTATTCGGCAAGGGCCCGTGCTCACCGTTCGTAAAACCGACGCCTGACCAGCCGTTCGAGCCGGGATCGATCCACGCCTCTAAATACACGACAGCAGACCGCTGGTGCTCCACCGGGTGAAAAGCGAAGCGTACGTGCTCGTCGACACCGCCGCCGCTCACCCTGCCGTCATCGAAGTAGAGGCCGGACGTGCCCTTCCACTTCCCGTGGCCGCGCTCGAGCCTGGCGCCATGAACAGGGCTACCAGGCGCGTGACCTGGTGTGGAACTCCGGAAGGAGTCCCCGAAGATCGGGACATCGGCGAGGCCGACAGTCGCCCAGGAACCGCACAGACAGCAGAAGACGAACAAACGAGTGAATCGGTACATCGGCGCCCTCCCAGACGACAGATGCCGACCACCCTACGTCAGATGCCAGAATTCTCAAAGAAGGGACAAAGTATTGAAGAAATGATCACTTGCGCGATTTTGAATGCCTGCCCTTGGGATTAGTCGTCGCGAACGCGAGGGGGCTGTCGAGACAAGGGAATTCGACCCCGATCTCTCACCAGCCGCGATTCGGAGAGGACTACAGCGCCCCGCCGATCCGGATCAGATTGCGGCCCATGAGCTCCCGCGCTTCGAAGCGGCGGTGGAGGTTTGCGGTGTCCTCGAGCTCGACGATTTCGCTGATGGGGGCCTTCCAGGTGCCGTCCAGGAGGGCGGCGTGGATCTCGGGGAGCTCGGCGCCGCCGGTCGATGCCATGGCGACGTAGACCAGGAAGCCGCGAACGGCGATGGACTTGGCGTAGAGTTCCTTGCTGACATCGACGGGCGGAGGGTAGCCGCCGATGGCGCCGAGGTAGATCACCTGGCCGAGAGGCGCTGCGGCTTCGTGGTTCTTTGGTGCTTCCGGGCCCGCGATGCCGTCGATGATGAGATCGGCGCCGTGGCCGCCGGTGGCTTCGAGAACCTTGGCGGGCCAATCGGGATCGGAGCTGTCGAAGGGGTGGTCGACGCCGAAGGATCGGGCGAAGTCGAACTTGGAGGGCGAGCACAGGCCGACCACCGTGGCGCCGGCGGTGGTCGCGATCTGGGCCGACATGGCGCCGATGGCGCCGGCGGCGGAGTGGAGCAGGACGACATCGCCTTGGCGGACCCGACCGGCGGTGTGCAGGACATGCCACGCCGAGTAGACGCAGGTGTGGAAGACGGTACCGAGGATCCAGTCGAAGCCGTCGGGGATGTCGAGGAGGAACTCGGGAGCGCTCAGCGCGTACTCGGCGCAGCCGCCCCAGTTGCGCTCGTTGACCACCCGCCTGCCGAGCCACGAGGGATCGACGCCGTCGCCCACGGCGTCGACGATGCCGCTGTACTCGATCCCCGGGGTGAAGGGGAAGTCCGGCGCCATGTAGGCCACCCGGGCGGCGCGGGCGTGGGTGTCCAGCGGGTTCAGGGCGGCGTAGGCGACCTGGAGGCGGACCTGGCCGGGTCCCGGCTCGGGGCGGGGGACCTCGCGCAGCTCGAGTACGTCGGGGGCTCCCGGGGCGTCGGCGATCATGGCTTTCATGGTAGTGGGCATGGAGTCTCCTTTGGCGGTTGGAGCGTGACCAACCGACGAGCACTGGCATAATCATGGCAACGATCGGAGGCAACATGAATCGGCTGCGCATCCTCACCGTCGTGTTTTTCTCGAGCGTGCTGGTGGCAGCGCTGCCCACATCGAGCCAGGACATCGAGGTCAGCAAGGAAGGCAAGTGGCGCATGTGGTACACCGGGCCGGATCTCCGCGCCGAGCTCGGCTATCACTGGGCCGACACCCACCTCGGCGACGAGTGGATGATCCTCAAGCTCTCCATCGCCGGCGGCCGGGGCGGCGTCACCTCGGTGGCCCGGACGAGCATCCACCTCGAGGCCCCGGACGGCGCCGTCTTCGACCTGCCGACCGAGCCCGAGTTTCGCCAGGTGCGGGGATCCATGAGCATGGCCTTCCGGCAGGAGAACGTCTGGGGGCCGGCGGCGGCGAGGTTCACGGGGTCCATGCGCCGGCTCGAGGAGTGGTTCTACAGCCCTCAGGGCAGAACCAGCCACCGCGAGACCATCCACCCTTCGCCGTTTCAATACTGCTCCGGTCCGTTGGTCTTTCGGGTGCCAGGCGGCGTTCAACCCGGCAGCTGGAAGCTGATCATCGATCTCGAGGAGACGCGTGCCGAGATCCCCTTCGTCCTGGGAGAGCACGAGAAGTGATCCGACGGCGTGCGTAGAGGTGTCCTCCGCTACTCGAGGGCGGCGTCGAGCTGCGCCCGGCGGTCTTCCTCGCTGTCGATGTAGTTGAGCCACTGGGCCGCGATCTGACGGTTGCCCCGGTCGCCGGTGACCCCCTGGAAGGCGGCCCGGGCATCGTCGAAGCGCTCGAGCTCGAAGTAGGCCTGGCCGAGCATGATCTGGGCGCCGCCGACCCGGTCGATGCCGCCCTTCCTGAGCCCGCGCTGGATGGCGCCCACCGCGTTCTCCCACTGGCCGAGGTTCATGTAGGTTTGGGCCAGGATGATGTCGAGCTTGCCGTCCGGCGAGAGCTCGGAGGCTCGGTTCAACGCCGGGATGGCCTTCTCATCCTCGTGGGCCATGGTCCACGCCTGGGCTACCAGCCGCCAGTGCTTCAAGTTCGAGGTGATGGTCCCCTCGTCGAGGCTCTTCTGGAGGATCTTGCCGGCGCGGGCGTAGAGGTCGTTGTTGAGCATCAAACTGGTGAGGGTGAGGATCTCGGTCTCGCTGGTGAGAAAGCCCTGCAGGTAGGCCAGCTCGAGAACATTGAGCTGTTTCTTCTGGTTGTCGATCTCGCCGTAGATACTCGCGAGCTGCATCCAGTACTGCTTCTTGGGGTAGCTCTGAATGAGCCTCTCGAGGATGTCGATGACCTGGTCGTAGCGCTTCATCTCGTAGTTGAGGACCCGCAGCAGGAGGTAGGTCTGCTCCTTGACGGGCTCGCCCGCATTCTGGGTGAGCTCGACGACCTTCCACGCCGGGCGCAGGGCTTTCTCGTACTCACCCTGCTGGTAGTAGGCCTGGGACATCATCTCGAAGGCGGTGCGGTTCTCTTCGTTGGTCAGCCGCATCCACCGCTCGAGCATGGCGATGGACTCGGAGTACTGCTCCTGGGAGAAGTAGAGCTGCGAGAGGGTGTAGACGGTGCTGGTCTGGAGCGCTTCCGGGAGCTCCGGCTGGTTGAGGAGCTGCTCGTAGGTGGAGATGGCCCGCGGAATCTGGTCCTGGGCGTAGTAGATGTAGCCGTAGAGGTTGAGCATCTGCGAGCGTTCGTAGTGGTTGAGATCCTGCTTGCCGAGCTTCTCCAAGGTCGCCACCGCCTGCGAGTAGTTCTCGGCCTCGGCAGCCTCCTGGGCCTTGGCGAGCTCCTTGTAGGTGGCCTCCCGCATGGACGCAGTCTCCTGGGTCGCTAGGTCGCCGAGGTTCTGCTCGTCCTCTTCCTGGGCGGCGGACGGGACGGCGGCGAGGACGAGAACGAGGATCAACAGGGGCAGCGCCCGGCCTCTCGATGGTGTGGGTGACAGTGACTTCATGCTCTCCACCGACCGTCAGTCTTCCAGCTGGAAGGTGATCTTGTTGAGCACGCCGTGGACCTCGATGGCTTCGCCGTTGACGATCCGCGGCTTGTACTTGAACTTGAGGGCGGCGGCCAGCGCCGCCTTGTTGAAAATGGTGCTCGGGTGGTACTCCACGACTCGCGGATCGCGCACGGCTCCGGTCCTGGTCACGGTGAACTCGACGATGACGTAGCCCTCGATGCCGCGGTCGACGGCCCGCCGCGGATAGACCGGCGCCACCTTGACGATGGGCAGGTAGTCGCCGTCGGCGCTGCCGGCGGTGATGCCGAATCCCGGCGACACGTTGATGTCTACGTCACCCACCGGCACCGGCGCGTTGTGGACGGCCTCCACGGTGGCGGCGCCGTCGCCGAAGTCCGCCGAGTCGTCCATGGACGGCTGCGGCGCCTCGGGGGGAGCGTCGTCGGGATTGGGCGGGCGATCCGGTTTCGACCGCTTGGTTTCCAGCCGCTCTTCACGTTTGACGCGGACGAAGTCGATGACGCGGGTCTCGGTCTTCTCGGTGATGGCGGTCTGTCCGGAAGCCACCAGCGCCTGCATGAGGAAGAGCAGGCCGAAAGCCATGAGCGCGCCCAGGACAACGGCAATGATGGCCCTCAACATGGCTCAGTCTTGGGCGGCAATGGAGACGTTGTAGACCCCGGCCTGGCGCGCCGCATCCATGACCTGGATCAACACCTCCG
The DNA here is from genome assembly GCA_036351195.1 of Thermoanaerobaculales bacterium. Lineage (GTDB taxonomy): Bacteria > Acidobacteriota > Thermoanaerobaculia > Thermoanaerobaculales > Sulfomarinibacteraceae > JAHECW01. The sequence goes on from JAZBOQ010000183.1 coordinate 6,709, forward strand.
TGGTCGAGTTCTTGTCCGCCTGGATCACGACGCTGCCCTGGGGGTTTTCCGCGTGCAGCCGCTCGATGTTCGCGCGCACCGCCCGCGGGTCGACCTGGCGGCGGTCTACCCAGATCTGCCCGCTCGCGGTGATGGCGACCAGAATGTTGCCCTTTTCCTTCACCACCGCGGTGACCGCCGAGGGGCGGTCGACCTCGATGCCGGACTCCTTGACGAAGGAGGCCGTCACGATGAAGAAGATCAGCATGATGAAGACGACATCGAGCATCGGGGTGATGTTGATCTCGGTCTCGTCGTCCGCGTGATGTACGTTGGAAAACACTCGCCGCATGGCGTCACCTCATTGTCGTCAGTTCGGCTCGAAAGTGCTCGAGCCTGCGGTGGGCGAATCGGGCCAGCAGGGTAGAGGCGATGACGCCGGACAGGGCGACGACCATGCCGGCCATGGTCGGAATCGTCGCCTTGGAAACGCCGGCCGCCATGGACCGCGGGTTGCCGGTTCCGGAGAACGCCATCACCTCGAAGACCTCGATCATGCCGGTCACCGTGCCGAGAAGGCCCAGCAGGGGCGCCAGCGCGAGCAGGGTCTTGATGATCGGGAGGAACTGCTCGATCTTGTTCTGCGCCCTGGAGATCATCGCCTGGCGGATCACCCGGGCGTGCCACGACCGGCGTTCGGTGCGCTTCTGCCACTGGTCGGTGAACTGGCTCATGTAGCGCGGCAGACCGGTTCTGAAGTAGATGATGCGCTCGAAGATCAGGATCCACATCAACAGGCTGAGCACCCCGATGACCAGCAGAACGGGGCCGCCCATCTCCAGGAAATCCCGGACGTTTTCCCACCAGTCGAGAAGTCGATACATGGCTACTCCGTCATCAGGCGGAGGCGGCCGTCTGCTCGTTGGCCTGGGCCTGCTCCGCGTGCTCGGCGACGATGCCGGTGCTCTCGCGCTCGAGGACGTTGATGATGCGGCGGCTGCGGCCGGTCACCACGGTGTGGAGCAACACGGTCGGAATCGCCACGGAGAGACCGAGGACGGTGGTCACCAGGGCCTGCGAGATGCCGCCGGCCATGAGCTTGGGATCGCCGGTGCCGAAGAGGGTGATCGCCTGGAAGGTGTTGATCATGCCGGTGACGGTTCCCAGCAGACCCATCAGCGGCGCCACCACCGCGATGATCTTGAGGAAGAGCAGCCCGCGGCTGAGCTTGGGCGCCTCCTTGATGATCGCCTCGCCCATCTTGAGCTCCAGGGTCTCCAGGTCGGTGTCCTTGTACTTTCCGGCCACCTTCAGCACTCGTCCCAGGGAGTTGTTCTCGTTCGGCGCTTTGTTCTTGAGCTGGCTGCGGACCTTGTTGCCCTCGATGCCGAGGACGGTCAGCCGCTCGAGGGCGATGAGCAGCGCTAGACCGCCGAGGGCGATGATGAGGTAGCCGATGAGGCCGCCCTGGGCGATCCGTTCTTGGAGGTTCGGCTTCTGGATCAAGAGGCCGAGGATCGAGCCCCGGGACGGGTCGATGCCGAAGCCCACCCATCCGCCGGTCGCGCCGAAGACCTCGCTGGTGGTCTTGACGAAGCGCGGCTGCGGCTGCCGCGGCAGCTCCAGCACCGCGCCGGTCTCGGGAATGAACTGCAGGTACTTGCCGTCGGAGATGATGTTGAAGGTGCCGACGCGGACCACCTCCTGCTCCAGCTGCTCGCCGTCGGCGGTGGTGACGATCCGGCGGAACTTGACCACCTTGCCGGACTCGGTCATCTCGCGTTGCAGCTCGAACCACATGCGTTCGATCTCCTCCATGGAGGCCAGTTTGGAGGTGCTGCCGAGGGTCGCCGCGAGCTCGGTCAGGAACTCGCCGCGATCCGGGAACTGGGCGCTGGTGATGGAGTTGTCGAGCTGGCCGCGGGTGTCGCCGGCGACCTGTTGGAGAACCCCGAAGAGCTCCTTGAAGGAGCCGAGGCGGCTGTCGAGGGTCTGGGTGAGCTCGGTGGTGCGGAGCTCGTTGCGGTCGAAGGCGGTTTCGAGCTGGTTGCTGCGGCGCTCGAGCTGCTGCTTCTGCGTCCGGGCTTCGTTGAGCAGGCGCTGCTGCTGGGCCTTGGCCGCGGCGAAGCGCTGCTCGCGCTCGCGGTTCTCGGCCGACTCCTGGGCCCGCCCCTGCTGCACGAGGCGCAGCAGCTCGTCCAGGGTTTTCGCTTTCTCCGGGGTCTCGCTCTGTGCGAAGGCGGTGGCGCTTACGAGGATCAACAGACAGGTGAGTGCGTGTTTGATCATTGGACCACCTCCGGCGCCGAGACGGGTAGGATCAGGAGGTTCGGCGCGATCTGCTTGTGCGCCATTCTGATGCCGTTGCGGATCTGGTTCCGGTACTCGGCCGGCAGCGGCGTCCAGGCTTTCTGATCCGGATCCCACATGCCGTAGATTTCGGCGTCGACGGTCTCGTAGAGAAGAGCGACCCGCCCGAGGCGGAGGAAGTCGACCTCGCGGGAAGCCCCGTCTACATCGAGGGATCCCTTGTAGGACTCGATGGTGCGCCCGTAGTCGTTTTCGATCTCATACGCCTCCAGCAACCGACGGAACTTCTCCGCCACCGTGATGTCGGAGCGTTCGAGCAGGGTCCGCAGGAACGCCACCCGCTGCCGCCGTTCATCGATGAGGAACGGAATGTCGAGCTCGATGAACTGCTCGAGCGCGTCGATCATCTTGAGCATCAGCGGTGTGACCTGGCGTTCGATGACGCTGACCTGGTCGATGGAGTAGTTGAGGTCTTCGATCTCCTGGTTCTGGCTGGCGAGCTGCTTCTCCAGGAGAGCGTTGTAGACCTCGAGGCCGTCGATCTCCTTCATGATCGCGGCGTACTCGCGCTCGAGGCTTCGGGTCTGATCGACCGTCTGATCGATCCTCGCCTGGGAGCCTCGCGCGGCGTCGTCCATGGACTCCGCCGCGCCGATGGCGCCATCCACGCTCTGCGCCTCGACCCCTCCGGGGAGACACAGCAGCCACGCAATCACGGCCACCGAACACACAACGCATTTGACTCGGTTCATATCAGTTTCCTGCCTCTTCCTTGATTTCGGCCCGGCGTTCGTCGGCGCGCTGTCGAGCAATGGAATTCGACGCGACCTGATCATCGCCGGACGATGGGGCGAAAGGTCTCGGATTTCCCAGCGCCCCACAGCGCGTTCTCCGGGATGTCCGAGATCTATTGTCCACGGTTTGGCCTCCGTTGGTATCAATGTACTAAACTTAAGACCAATTCACAAGCGCTTCGCGGATTCGATTCGGCGGCCTTCGTCTCGCCTCGGTGTGCTGTCATTTCTTGTAGGGCGTTTCGGGGTTCCCGTCAACCCGTTGATCGCCGGTTTTACGTCGCGGCCGGTGGGAGAGGGCACGCGACAGCCCGCGGTCTCAACGAGCTGGCGGCGAAGCATCACGGGCTCGGCATTCGGCTCGCCGGCCGCTCCGGAGACCGGGCAGAGCTCGTCAGCAGCTCGAGCCGGTGGCCTCGGCGGGTGCGAGCCGGCGGCGTGCGGAGCGATGCCACACGCGGCGCATCCAGTTGGACAGGCCCTCGGTGCCGAGGGTGATGTAGGGCAGCACCAACAGGGTCAGCACCACCGACGACATGAGCCCGCCCATCACGGTGCGCGCCATGGGGTAGTAGAGCAGCCCCGAGGCGTTGGCGGTGCCGATGGCCAGGGGCAACAGACCGATGATGGTGGTGGCGGCGGTCATGAGAATCGGCCGCAGCCGGTCGCGGCCGGCGCGCAGGATGGACTCTTCGGCCGAGAAGCCCTGGCGGCGGAAGTGGTTCATGTGGTCGACGAGGACGATGCCGTTGTTGACCACGATGCCCATGAGGATGAGCAGGCCGATCTGGGCCATGAGGTTGAAGGGCGTCCCGGTGGCGGCCAGCATCCAGGCGGTGCCGGGCAGGGCGAAGGGGATGGCGAACAAGATGGCGAAGGGCCGGGTCAGGCTCTCGAAGAGCGACGCCATGACCAGGTAGACGAGGACCAGGGCGAGGAGGAAGTTGACGCCCATCTCGGCGTCCTCGTTGGCCTGCTCGACGATGCGGTCGTTCCAGCTCCAGGAGTAGCCGGCGGGCAGGTTGAAGGCGTTCATCATCTCTTCGACGGCCTGCTGGGTGCCCGCCCAGTCGTCGCCGTCGTAGGCGCCGCGGACGGCCACCCGGACCTTGCGGTTCTCACGTTGGATGGCGCGCGGCCGCTGGATGATCTCGAAGGTGGCGACATCGCCGAGCAGGACGGGTTTGCCCCCGGCCTCGGTGATGGGAATCTGCTGCAGGTCGTCCAAGCGCGACCGGTCCTCCAGACGCAGGGCCAACCATGTGACGATCTCGCGGTCGCCGGCGTTGAAGCGGTCGAGGCGGACGCCGCCGAGGGTGAACGCCAACATCTGGGTGATGTCGGCCGCGGTCCGGTCGAGCTCGGCGATCCGAGCCCGGTCGATGCTCACCTGGACCTCGCGGCGGCCGGTGGCCCGCGGCCGGGAGACGTCCTCGACGCCGTCCATGGTCTCGAGGCGGCGGGCGGCCTCGTCGGCGATGCGGTAGAGCGTGGTCGTGTCCTGACCGAAGAGCTTGACAGCGAAGTAGGTGGTCGATCCGCCCTCGTCGGCGTCCTCCTCGAAGACCAGCCGGACCCCGGGGATCTCGGGCAGCTTCTCGCGGATGGCGGTGCGCATCTCCTTCAGGTCGTCGTCGGACAGGTCGTCGCGGGTGAAGTTGATGGTGGTCCCCGCCTCGTTCTCGGTGTAGTAGGAGTAGACGGTGTCGACCATGAGCTCGTCGGCGTGGGTCTCCAGGGCCGCCTCCACCAGGTTCACCGCCGACTCGGACTGGCTCTTGTAGTGGAAGTCGTCGAACTCGTAGGCGAGGTAGAGCCGGTTGTTCAGGGTGCCCGAAAAGATGGCCGAGTCCACCCAGCCGGCGAAGAAGGGAAGCAGCCCGACCCCGAGACCGACGATGAGCAGGAAGAAGGTCTTGACCCGGTGCTGCAGGGTCCAGCCGAGGACGCGGACATAGCGCTCCTCGAGCCACTCGACGAAGCGGTTGCGGCCGTTGTCCTTGGGCTTGAGCATGTGGGCCGACATCAGCGGGATCAGGGTCAGCGACGAGAAGAGGGAGCACCCCAGGGCGATGGAGATGGTGATGCCGATCTCCTTGAGCCAGGTGGTCATCTCGGTGCCGGAGCCGATGACCAGGGGAAGGAAGACGATGAGAGTGGTGGCGGTGGAGGCGGTGACCGCCATGAGCACCTGACCGGCGCCCTCGAGGGCGGCCTTGCGGCGGTCGCCCTCGGACCGCATCCGCCGGTCGACGGACTCGAGGACGACGATGGCGTTGTCCACCAGCATCCCCACCGCGAGCATGAGGCCCATCATCGAGAGGATGTTCAGCGACGAGCCGAGGAAGTACATCATGCCGCAGGTGGCGATGATGGAAAACGGGATGGACATGGCGACGATCACCGTCGAGTCCATCCGGCGCAGGAAGAAGTAGAGGCTGAGGGTGGCGAGGAGGGCGCCGGTGAGCCCGGCCTTCTTGAGGCTGTTGACGCCGTTGGTGATCTCCTCGGCCTGGTCCTGCCAGACCCAGAGCTGGATGCCCTTGAGGAGGGGGTCGTTGTTGATCTCCTCTTCGACGAGCCGGTTGACCTCGCGCACCACCTCCACGGTGTTGGCGGTGGACTCCTTGTAGACGTCCAGGGCGACGGCGTACTTGCCGTCCAGGTGGCGGCCGAACGAGAGCGGCGGCTCCTCGTAGCTGATCTCGGCCACATCGCCGAGGCGCAGGCCGCGCTCGTCGATGACCAGTTCTTGGAGGTCCTCGATGGAGTCGAAGGAGCCCAGCGATCGCACGGTGTAGCGCAGCCCGCCCGACTCGGCGCGGCCGAGGACCATGTTCGACGAGACGCTCTGCAACAGCTGTGCGAGCGCACCCACGTCCACCGAGTGCTCCTTGATCTTGTCGAGGATGAGGTCGACAAAGAGCTCGCGCGGCTCCACCCCGTTGAGGTCGACGCGGGCGACGCCGTCGATGCGCCGCAGGGGGTTGAGGATCCGCGCTTCGAGAAGCTCGTAGTTCTGCGACAGGTCGACGCCCTCGGCGGCGATGCGGCCCTGAACCACCGGGATGTCGTTGGTGTTGAAGCTGAAGATCAGGATGGGGCCGATGTCGTCGGGCAGCGTCGGCTCCACCTGGTCCATCTTCTCCGAGACCTTCATCCGGATGACGTCGATGTCGTCGCCCCAGGTGAACTCCATGAAGAACTGGGCGCCGTCGGCGTCGGTGGTCGAGTTGAGCGACTTGACCCCGGACAGGGTGGACAGGGTCTCCTCCACCGGCTTGGTGATCTCGCGCTCGATCTGGCGCGGGTGGGAGTTCTGGTAGGGGATCTGGACGAACATGAAGGGAGCGTCCACCTCGGGCAGGAAGGCCAGCGGCAGCCTGACGAAGGCGATGCCGCCGACGAGCAGGATGCTCACCAAAATCATGGCCGTCGTGATCGGCCTGCGAACCGCGAGTGTCGGCAGATTCATGAGGCCCTCCCGCTTTCGTCACAACCACGAGGACACGAAGACACAAAGGGGGGCACAAAGGGATTACTTGGTGTCATTCTTCGTGCCTTAGTGCCTTTGTGGTTGCGACGGCATGGTGGGGACGTCGTCATCAGACCGCCCTCCCGTCGCCGGGTTGGATGCGTTCCACGGCGACCTGCATGAGTCGGAAGGGGCCGCCGGCGGCCTTCTCGGGCTCCTCGATGACGGCCATGGCCCGCCGGCCGGCGAGCAGCGAGTAGACCACCGGAATCACGATGAGGGTCAGCGCCGTGGCCACAGCGAGCCCGCCGATCACGGTGACCGCCAATGGCGCGCGGAGCTCGGCGCCCTCGCCGAGACCCAGGGCCATGGGCATGAGGCCGAAGATGGTGGTGGCCGAGGTCATCAGGATGGGCCGCAGCCGGGCGAGGCCGGCGTCGACGAGGGCCTCGTCGAGTGCGGCGCCGGCGCGGCGGCGCTGGTTCACCGCGTCGATGAGGACGATGGCGTTGTTGACCACGATGCCGGCCAGCATCACGGCGCCGATGATGGCCACCACGTTGACCGTGTGGCCGGTGACGAAGAGGGCGAGGATGACGCCGATGGCGCCCAGCGGCAGGGTGAAGATGATCACGAAGGGGTGGAGGAAGGACTCGAACTGGGAGGCCATGACCAGGTAGACCAGGAAGATGGCGAGGCCCATGGCGAGGGCCAGGGAGCGGAAGCTCTGCTGCAGCTCCTCCTCTTGGCCGCTGAGGGCGGCGGAGACCCCCATGGGGAGGGCGAGGGAGTCGAGGGCGGTGCGGACGTCGGCGGCGACGGCGCCCATGTCCCGGCCCGAGAGATTGCCGCCCACCACGGCGGCGCGCTTCTGGCCGATGCGCCGGATCTCGGTGGGCCCGTGGGTCAGCGTCACCGACGCCACCGACTTCAAGAAGATGGGGCGGCCGTCCACGTGGCCGACGATGAGGTCGTGGATGTCCTCGACGCGGGCGTCGCCCTGCTCCAGGGCGCGGACCCGGATGTCGATCTCCCGGTCACCCTCGGTGAAGCGGGTGGCGACGTCGCCCTGAACCTTGGTGCGGACGGTGCTCGCCACGGTGGCAAGGTCGAGGCCCAGGCGGGAGAGCTGCTCGCGGTCGAAGCGCACCTGGACCTCCGGGTTGCCCATCTCGGCGGAGGAGCGGAGGTCGACGAGGCCGGGGATGCCGTGCAGGGACTCCACGATTCGGGCGGAGGCGTCGTGCAGCTCCTCGATGGAGTCGGAGTAGATCTCCACCTCCACCGGGGTCCGGAAGGAGAAGAAGCTCGCCCTCTCGAAGTCGAAGCGGAGGCCTTCGGTGGCGGTGAGCCGCGACCGGAGGTTCTCGATGACGGCGTTCTCATCGGCCGGGCCGGAGCCCGGGATCATCCGCACCTGGATGCGCGCCGTGTTCTCGCCCTCGGTGCCGGTGGCGGCGAGAGAGAGCCCGGCGCCGCCGGCAATGGACGAAAAGGACTCGACGGTGGCGTCCTCATCGAGCAGGTCGGAGAGCGAGGCGATGAACCGGTCCGTGACTTCCAGGGGCGTTCCTTCGGGAAGCTGGACCTTGAACGAGAACTCGCCCTGGGAGAAGGGCGGGATGAGGTCCATCCCGAGCTTGGGAACCAGGGAGACGGAGCCGGCGAAGGCGAGAACCGCCACCGCGATGACGGCGAGACGGTGGCGCAGAGCGGTTTCCAGCAGCCGCGGGTAGGCCGCGGTGATCGCCGCCATGGCGCGGTCGAAGATCGCCGTCACCGGCCGGGCGAGCAGGGCGAGCCCCTTGAGGAGGCCGCCGAGGACCGTCCGCAGCACCGTCACGACGAACGAGGGGATGGTGACCAGGACGAAGCGGCCGGCGCGCCGGATCCTGCCGGCGTCGGTGTCGGTTCCGGCCGTCTCGGTTTCGTCGCGGCGCCCGGACACCGCCACCATCATCGGGATCAGGGTCAGCGAGACGGCGAGGGCGGCGATCAGCGAGAAGGACACCGTCAGGGCCTGGTCGCGGAAGAGTTGGGCCGCCACCCCTTCGAGGAAGACCACCGGCAGGAAGACCGCAACCGTGGTCAGGGTCGACGCGATTACCGCGTGGCCCACCTCGGAGGCGCCCTTGGAGGCGGCGGTGGTGTCGTCCTCGCCGGCCTCGCGGCGTTTGACGATGGCCTCGAGCACGACGATGGCGGAGTCCACCAACATGCCGACGCCGAGGGCGAGCCCGCCGAGGGACATGATGTTGAGGGTGGTGCCGGTTCGGTACATCAGGAAGAAGGTCGTGACCACCGAGATCGGGATCGAGATGCCGATAATCAGCGTGGTGCGCAGGTCCTTGAGGAAGAGCATCAGAATGAGGATGGCGACGATGCCGCCGATGAGGGCGTTGGACAGGACCTCGCGGATGGAGGCCTCGATGAAGCGGCTCTGGTCGGTGCCGGCCGAGATCTCCACGTTCTCGGGCAGCTCGTCGTCGATGGCGCCGAGCCGGGCGTGGACCGAACGCGCCACCTTGACGGTGTTGGCGTCGCCTTCCTTGTAGACCGCAAGCTCCACTGCCTCGACCCCGTCGAAGCGGGTGATGACCTCGCGCTGGCGGTGGGTGCGCACGACCTCGGCGACGTCGTCGACGGTGACCTGGCGGCCGTCGCGGTTGAGCAGGACGGTCTCCCGGATGTCGTCGAGGTTGCGGAACTCGTTGCGGGCGCGCACCAGGTAGCGGGCCTCGGCCTCGTAGAGGCTGCCGCCGGCCTGGTTGAGGTTTTCGGCGAGCAGGCGGGCGTTGAGCTCGTTGATGGTGAGTCCGAGCAGGGCCAGCCGTCCCTCGTCGATACGCACCTGGATCTCCTCCTCGTAGCCGCCGTGGACCTTGATGGCGGCGACGCCCTCGGTGGACTCCAGGTCCTTCTTGATGACCTCCTCGGCGACGTAGCGCAGCTGGTAGAGGCTGTCGCCTCCCGAGAGGTAGAGCCGGACCACGGGGTCGTTGGAGGGGTCGAAGCGCAGGAGTACCGGGCGTTCCGCCGAGCGGGGCAGCGCCACGATATCGAGCTTCTGGCGCACGTCCAGGGCGGCGAAGTCCATGTCGCGGCCCCACCCGAACTCGAGGGTCACCTGCGAGATCCCCGGCCGTGACACCGAGGTCAGGCGTTGCACGCCGCCGGCGATGCCGACGAGCTCCTCGATGGGCCGGGTGATCAGAGCCTCGACCTCGCCCGGCGCGGCGCCGGGCAGCCGGGTCTCCACCGTCAGGCTGGGGAAGGAGAGGTCCGGCATGAGGTTCACCGGCAGGCGGGTGAAGGCCACCGCGCCGAAGAGCAGCATGGCCACCGCCACCATGGAGACCGTCACGCGACGGCGGAGTGAGAAATCGACGATGCGCATACTTCCCCCATCAATCGAACGAGCCGGATCGCGATCGGATCCCGCGTCGTGTTGGGTTAGGTATTAGCTGTTAGGTATTAGGTGTTAGTCCATCGCAGGAGTTGGCAACGCGCTGCTTCCCTTCTGCGATGCCTAATACCTAATACCTAATACCTAATACCTCTTACAAGACCTTGATTCTCTGACCATCGTCGAGCCCGCCCTGCCCGGCAGTGACGACGGACTCGCCGGCCTCGATCCCGGTGAGGACCTCGACGTTCTCGTCCTCCTCGATGCCGAGGGTCACGGCGCGCTTGACGGCTGTTTCGCCTTCGGCGATGAAGACGTGCGCGGCGCGCAGCTCGCGGATCACCGCTGCGCGCGGCAGGAGCACCGCGCTGTCGTGCCGTTCGCGGACAATCCCGATGCTGACGAACGCGCCGGGCCGAACACCCGCCGGTGGGCTCAGAGCCTCGACGGTCACCTTGACGGTCCCGGTGGCGGTGTCCACAACCGGAGCGATCTGGCGGATGCGCCCGCTGAAGCCGAGGGCGGTGTCGGCGGCGGGGATGATGCGGACCTCGCGGCCCTCCTCGAGCTGGACGACGTCGCGCTCGGGAAGATAGATCCGCGCGATGAGGGGATCGTAGTCGGCGACGGTGAAGAGCTTGTCGCCGGGGCGCAGGTGCTGGCCGAGAGTGATGAACCGCTCGGTGACGCGGGCTGCGAACGGGGCTCGGATAACGGTCTTAGCTAGGAGCCATTCGGCCTCGGCGACCTCCTGGCGGGCGACGTCGTAGTCCATCTTGAGCTTGTCGAACGCCTCCGATGAGATCAGACCCTGCTCGTGGGAATCCCTGGCGCGTTCCAGCGCGGCGTCGGCGTTGGACGCCTTGAGCTCGACCTTGGACTTGGCGATCCGTGCCTCGTCCTGGACGAGCACCGCGAGAACCTGGCCCTTGGAGACGAGGTCGCCTTCCTCCACGGTGAGCCTTTCGACGCGTCCCTCGGCCTCGGCGAGCACCTCGACCTGGTCCTCGGCGACGAGGTTTGCGGTGGCGGTGATGTACGAGGCGATGGGACCGGCCGTGACCTCGTACACCTCGACGGGAACCGGGAGCACCTCGTCTTCGGCGACGGCTCCCTCTTCGTCGGTGGCGGCTTCGGCGTTCTCGGACGCCGGCGCCTCGGCGGCGTCGTCCGAGCTGTTGTCGTCGGCGGTCTGTGCCGAGACCCAGATCACCCCGCCGGCGGCGATGGCGATCACGGCGATCAGGCTGAAGATGCGGAACCTCTTGCGTGCTTTTTCGGTCATGCTGCCTCCCGCGTTCACTTGGTTTAACGCAGCCGGGTCAATTTGGTTAACGGGAGAGTCGGGAAATGGTTCTCGGGGTTTTACATTCGAGGGTCATCGGGGACCCCCGAATGATGAATGCGGAATGATGAATGATGCTTTGCATCGCCATGAAACCGCGGATCACGAAGGTCGTCGCGGATTTCACCGCAATCCACAGATCACACGGATCCATCGCATCTTCTCGTGGTGCCGGCGTCCTCGCTCGCAGGGTTGCGCTTCGGTCGATCCCGATCCCGATCCCGATCCCGATCCCGTTCCCGATGCGATGTGCGCTGGCGATGCCCGTGGGATCAATCCGCCGGGCGTTGGTGCGGACACGGGGGCGGCCTGCGATGTGGACCGCCGAGCTCCAGCTCGCCATTGAGTCGTGGTGGGGAGCCGGTGCGTGGTCGGTGCGTGGGGCGCTGGGGCGCTCGGGTTGGAAAGGCGCTTGACGTCGGAGTTTCGGGTTCGTGGTTCGGAGCCGGGAGGCGATCTGGTGGGCCGAGGCCCACCCTACGGCGCTGCATCTTTCATGGCGCTCCGTTCCCGAATTCCGGGCTGTCAAGTA
>JAZBOQ010000184.1:0-25590 GCA_036351195.1 Thermoanaerobaculales bacterium
AACTCATAACTCATAACTCACAACTCATAACTCACAACTCATAACTCATAACTATGCTTCATTCCGCCATGTGCGGGATGAAACCAAAAAAAGGGCGGCCCCGAAGGGCCGCCCGACAAGTCTGTGGAGACTTGAACTAGAAGTTGAACTGGATGCTACCGAAGATGTAGCGGCCGTAGCCGTCCCACACGCGGTAGATGTTCAGGTCGTCGGCGTGGTCCGGCGCCAGCGGCGGCTCTTCGTCGAAGAGGTTGTTCACACCGATGGTGAACTTGACGCCGTTGCGCAGCGTGTAGGACGCCGCCAGGTCGAAGTAGTTGTAGGCGTCGATCTTGTCGATGCCGTTGATCGCCCAGAACTCCTGGTTGGCGGGGTTCGAGAGGGCGGGATCCGGGCTGCCGTCATCGTTGGTCATGCCGTCGATGTAACGCCAGGCCAGGGACAGGTTGAGCCGGAACGCGGTCTCCCAGGTGGTGCGCAGGCGATGCTGCCACTCGGCGGAGCCGAGGCCGCACTGGTAGCCGAAGTATCCGACGCAGTCGTACTCGATCAGAGGATCGGAGTAGGTGTCCTTGATGACGTAGGTGCCCATGAGGTCGAACGCCAGGTAGCCGGAGTCGCCAAGACCCAGCAGGTAGTTGACGTTGAGGTCGACACCCTCGGCGTAGAGGTCGCCGATGTTCTGGTTGGAGGTCTCGGTGAAGCCGTCCTGGGTGACCCAGAGGGTACCGATGGAGTCGCGGTGAATCAGGTCGCAGAGGGCCGGGTCACCGGTGTTGGCGCAGACCTGGATGATGTCGTCGGCGCCCAGCGATCCGATGGTGTCGGTGATGTCGATGTCGTAGTAGTCCAGGGTCACGGACAGACCGCGGATGTTCTGCGGCGTCCAGACGATACCGGCGGTGATGGTGTCGGCCACCTCGGGCTCGAGGAAGGGGTTGCCGCCCTCGAGGGTGTTGTACTGGTTGGCCGGGTTGGACAGGATGTTGCCGTACTGGCCGGGAAGGACACCGGTGTTGGCGCACTGCGCTTCGGTGGCCGACGGGTTCGGGCCGGCGCAGATGTCGCTGCTGCCGCCCAGGTTGTAGCCCTGGGGACGGAACAGCTCGCGGATGTTGGCCGCGCGGATGGCGCGGTTGTAGCCGCCGCGGAAACGCCAGCTCTCGGTGGGCGCGTAGCTCAGCTGCCCCTTGTAGGTGCTGACGCCGCCCGAGGTCGAGTAGTCGGAGTACCGGTAGCCGAGCTCGAGGGAGAGGTCCTGGGCGCCCCTGGCGTCCTGAACGATGGGAATGAGGAGCTCGACGAAGGCCTCGCTCACGTTGTAGGAGCCCTCGATCTGCTCGGTGGCGCCGCCCTGACCGGACAGCAGTCCGTCGGCGTACGCCTGGTCGGGCCGGTTGAAGAACTCTTCTTCACGGTAGCTGAGACCGAACGCGGCCTGGACGCCTTCACTGGCACCCGGAAGGGCGATGCCGTAGTTCTCCCAGTCGGAGGTGAAGGTCAGGTTGAAGACGTCGATGGCGGTCTTACCGTAGAGAACACCGACGTAGGTGATGTAGTCCGCGGCCTCCTGGGTGACGCCGCCCTCCTGGAAGATGTTCCAGGGCACGCAGCCGTCGGCGCCGCCGCTGCGGCAGACCCACTCACCGGTGTCGGGATCCTCGATGACGTCGAGGGCGTTGGCCATGCGCTCGTTGTTGAGGTCGTTGATGTAGGAATCGGTCTCGTCGGTCTGACCGTGCAGGTAGTAGAAGTCGTAGCTCCAGTTGTCGCTGATGTCGCCACGGACGCCAGCCACGATCCGGGAGTTGGTGTGGCCGAGCGCGTTGTAGCGCGCCCCGCCCTCGATGTTCCGGCGGCCGATGTAGACCTCGGAGTACTCGTCGTCGGCATAGCCGGCGCCCGCACAGACCAGATCGTACTGCTGCTGCGAGAGCATCGGGTTGTCGCAGTTGATCTGGTTGACGCGGTAGAAGTTGCCCGAGGGGGCGATCTGCGCGTCGGTGTAGTTGTTCATGTACATGACTTCGATGTAGAAGTCGAAGTGCTCGTTGACCTCGTAGTTGGCGAAGCCACCGGCGTTGTACTGCTCGTCGGGGCGCTGGATGTGGTTGAACGGCGCGTAGTTGAAGACCGCCGTTCCCGGACGCGGGACGAACTGGTCGCCTTCGACCATGTAGGCGCCGCCGTAGGTGCCGTCGGCGTTGTAGAGCTGGAAGGTACCCCACGGGGTGGTGGAGGAACCACCGCAGATCGGGCCGTCGTCGGTCGCCCACACGGCGCAGTTCAGATAGTCGCGGCCGGACTTGGTCAGCTCTTCGAGCTTGCGGTAGCCGACGTAGGCCGATGCGTGGCCCTTGCCGTCGGCGAACTTGCCGCCCACCGCGATGTTGCCGCTCAGCATCTCGCCGTCGAAGTCGTAGCCGGTGGGATAGTCGAAGTCGCGGTCGGCGTTGATCGACTGGGCGAAGTTGTTGTTGTTGTCGTGGTAGTAGCCGCCGTACTGCACGCCACCACGAACGCCCTCGAAGTCGGTGTCGAGAACGAAGTTCACAACACCGGCCATGGCGTCGGAACCGTACACGGTCGACGCACCACCGGTGAGCACGTCGACGCGCTTCACGAGAGCGGAGGGAACCGCGTTGAGGTCAGGTGCATAGCCGCCGCCGGCAACGCCGCCCGGGGGCATGCGCCTACCGTTGATGAGCACGAGGGTCCGGTTGCTGCCGAGGTTCCGCAGGGAAACCGTAGCGGTACCGGTCGCGCCGTTGGCGATGGTCGAGTTCTGGCCGGCAAATGCCTGGGGCATCTGGGTGATCAGGTCCTCGATGCGGACGATGCCCGAGTAGGTGAGCTCGGCCGGAACCTCCATCACGGTCACCGGGCTCAGCGCCGTGAGGTCGGCCCGCGGGATCAAGGAACCGGTGACGGTGACCTCGCCCTCGAACGAGCGTTCCATGGCCTGCTCGATCATCTGGTCCGTGACCAGATCGGTCTCCTCCTGCGCCACGGCAGGCAATGCGGTCAGCCCCGCGGCCACCAGGCCGATCAGGCAGACCAGGCTGAAACGATTTCTGTCAAACATATTTCCTCCTCCTGTTTGGTTTCGGATAAGCGAATGAACGGACGCGTGATCCTCCCGGACCTCCGACCCCGGGAAGAATCGACGAAGCTGTCAACAATCCCCGCAGACTCCGATCGCCATCAACCGACGCACGAGAACGCGGCTTCTCCGCATTCTCGACCCCGACGCTTGACAAGTGGAGCTCGCAGCAATTCATCTACGCGCGTGAATATTTGCAAACCTCGTGCCAAAACGATTCTGAGGGCCAAGCCGCACGCGACTCGGCCCTCAGAATCGTTGGTGCTGTTGGGGATCGTCCACCTCGAGCGACGATATCCTACTCAAGGCACTCGAGAAAAACGACTTGTTCGACGATCACGCGCCATGCTTCGCGATGCCTCGACGTCGATCGGACTTTTCTTCCAGCCCGGATATGAAGACCAAACAGGAATCGCCCGCGGTGCGGGCGATTCCGGCGTTCGGAAAACCGAACGAAAAAACGGATTATCGGATTTCGTGCGCGCTTACGACGCGTTGATATAGGCCAGGATGTCCTTGGCCGCGGCGACGTCCGGATCATCGGGAGCGAGGGCGATGAACCGCTCCAGGTGCTCGGTGGTCTTCTCCTTGTTGTCCTCGCCGAGGTAGACCAGGCCGAGCAGGTAGTGCGCCTGAGCATTGCCGGGGTCCACCAGCAGAACCCTTTCGAAGCGTTCTTTGCTGCGCTCGTTGTCGTTGGCGTTGTAGGCGGTCATCGCCATCAGCCACAGGCCCTGCTTGGCCGCCTCGGGCTCCACCGGAGCCAACCCGACGAGGGCGTCCATGAGCATCTGCTCGTCATCCAACTGCAGGGCGGCGTTGTAGCGAATCCGCAGGGCGTCGGCGTTGCCCGGATCCTGCTCGAGAATGGTCTGGGCCGCGGCCGCCGCCTCTTCCAGCCTGCCGGTCTCCATCCCGGTGGTCGCCACCGCGAAGAGGGCGGGCTCCAGGTTCGGATCCGCCTGCAGCGCCTGCTCGAACTTCGCGAACGCGGCGTCCTTGTTTCCGGCCTTGAGCTCGACGATGCCCTCGTTGTAGATCCGTTTGGCCTCTTCCGCCAGCGCGCCGAACTTCTCCAGGTCCGCCGCCGCCTGGTTCATCATCTCCTCGTCGCCCATGAGGCGGTAGGCCTCCCACCGCGACCGGAAGATCGCCATGTCGGTGGAGCCCTTCTCGATCGCCGTTTCGGCGGCGACCACCGCTTCGGCGTAGTCGCCCTGTTCGAGCTCGATGACCGCGAGCGACTCCCACGCCTGGCGGAGCTCGGGGTCGTGCTCCAGCGCCTCCTCGAGCTTGGCCTCGGCCGCGGGAAGGTCCCGGGCCTCGAAGGCCTGCACCGCCGCGGCGTAGGCCTGCGCGGCGGCGCTGTTGGTCACCACCGGGGCGTCGGCATCCAGCGATGCCGACTCACCGGGGGTGAGCACCCATTCGTAGCGGGCCGTGCCGTCCTTCCGCCAGGTCTGCTCGGTGATCAGCGTCACGTAGCCGACCTTGGAGAACTCGTACCGGTAGACCACCTCGATTTCCTCGAAGTCGAGCTTGAAAACGCCCTTGGAGTCAGTCACCTCGATCTCGTTGAAGTCGGGAACCTCCTCCGAGGTCGCCTTGACCGTCACCCCTTCGAGGGGATTGCCCTCGGGATCGACGATCTTGCCGATGAGCCGGCCTTTCCTCGCCGCGTCCGCCGAACCGGCGGCAAGTACGACGAGCATGGCGCAGATGATGACGGTCGTGGATTTTTTCAGCATGATCAACACCTTTCGAACATTGAGAATCGAGAAACCTGGCACCAACCAATCGTCTCACCGGAACCAGCCGGCGGACGGGCGAAGTATAGCGCGGACAGCACACCGCGGCATCGATTGGATACAGGTTCGTGACATCAGGCGACAGACCCTGAGGGGATCCTTCGACTCGCTCGCGGACTCACTCGCTCAGGACGACGGCAAAGCCGTCCGTGCCGATCACGGTCCGACCCGCGGCTAATCCGCCTTCTGCGACGCCGACATGAGCATGTCGATCTTGGTCGAGTACCGTTCCTTCTTGGCGGCGTCAGCGGCCACCAGCTCGGCCTTGGCCATGTACTTGCGGGCCTCTTTCTCGTTGCCCTTCATCAGGTGGCTCAAACCGAGCAGGAAGTAGAACTCGTCCTCCTTCCGCTCGCGCCGGGTGGCCACTTTCAGGTGGCTGATCGCCGTGTCGTAATCGCGCTCGAGAAAGGCTTCGTTGGCCAGCGTGTACCGGTAGTAAGGGTTGCGCATGCGGTGCTCGTCGACCCGCTTGCGATACTCCCGGGCCTTTGCGTTCTCGCCCATCGCGCCGTACAGGCTCACCAGGTTGCTCATGGCGACATCGTCGCCCCTGTCCGCTTTCAGCGCATAAAGAAACGCCGCCTCGGCGTGATTCAGGTGGCCGGCCTGCCGGTAGAGGCTGCCCAGGTTGGTCCAGGCCGGCGAGAAGTCGCCGTCTGAATACTCGATGGCGAGCCGGAAGAAGGCCACCGCCTCGGAGGTGTCGCCCTCCTCCATGCGCTCGAAGCCGATGTTGTTGTAGAAGTGCGCGATGGTCCGGCGATCCGAGATCTCATCGGTGTCGAAGGTGCTCTTGAAGTCGGCGATGTTGAAGTCGACGATGTGGATGCCCGCCGCCCCCAGGTTGACCCGAACGTTGATGTGCCGGTTCAGAACGTAGACATCCCTGCGGATGGACCAGTCCGGCGGGATGTCAACCTCCTGGAAGTGGGCGCCGATCCCCGCCCCCCGGCACAGGACCGCGAACATGATGGCGAAGGAGATGCAGTTGCCCCGCTGGTGGCGGAAGGTCTCGGCCGCCGTGTGGGTGCTCTCGACGTACTCCAGGCCGAGGCTGGCCCGGCCCATCACCGCATCGGTGAGCTGCGCCAGCTTGAAGACATCGGTGGCGCCGAAGTTGACGTGATCGCGCAGAAATTCGCGCATCTCGTCGCTGAGCGCCAGGACCTCACCGGGCGAGATCGGTTCCTGCGGCCCTGCGCCGGCGCCGAGGAGCTTCGCAACGAGGACCTCCTCTCTCGAGATCTTCGGCTGCTCCGATGCCGGCGCCATTGTTGCGGCTGCGACAAGCGCGGCCACCGCCACAGCGATCCGATGGTGCTGACTCATGGTTCTTTGATCCTCACAGGTTTGTTGGTTGTTCGTCTCCGACAAAGTTACACCGGATCAAGGTGCTGCTCTATGTACGTGTGAAGTCCCCCGTGGGTTGTGCCTCCATTGCCGGAACGAGCCCGGTGGGCGCTTCGCAACCGAAACGAGAGATGGCGGGCGGGACGCCCGCCGCCACAACCATCGCAGGTGTCCGGCATTCACGGGTGGAAACGAGGCAGGTCATGGCGCGGGCCGCAGGCGGCGTATCCGGCGCGTCGTCAATCGCACCGAGGAGATCCCAGGTCATCATTGCCTTTCCGCGAGGCACAGCCTCTGAAAGGTAGAGAACCCTGTGGTGGACATCGACCTCCCTCGCGGAAGCGTAGGTGATTCGCCAGTGGCGAGCACGGTGACTTCCGAGTCTTCCGTGGCCTTCTGCGGCTCACCGCCGGGTTCCGCGATAATATGCGGGACCGACTGGAGGAGCCATGACCGAACCCCATCGGCTGCGCGTCAACCCGAAGATCCGGCGACTGGTCTGCTCGGCGAGTGGGCAGGAGGTCGATCCCAGAGCGTTCTCACGCCCCGTCGGCCTCTGCCGCTGCTGCGAGGCTCCGGGCAAGCCCGTAGAGGTGGAGTACGAGCTCGACCGGGTGAGGCTGGGCTCTCCCGACCGCTCACTGGGGATGTGGTCCTTCGCCGACCTCCTCCCCGTCCTCGGCCCTCCCCGGTCCTTCGCCGCCGACGTCGGCATCACGCCGATCACCGAGATTGAACCCTGGAGCGCCGAGCTCGGTGTCACCGTGCTCGCCAAGAACGAGGGAACCAACCCCTCGGGAAGCTTCAAGGATCGCGGCCTGGCTGCCGGCATCGCCTTCGGCACCGCCTGCGGCGCCCAGCGGTTCTGCCTTCCGACCCAGGGCAACGCCGGCGTGGCCGCCAGCCTCTTCTCGGCCCGCCTCGGCCTGCCCGGCTGCCTGGTCTACATGCCCGAAGGCTACGAGGACGGCCTCTACCACCGC
This sequence comes from Thermoanaerobaculales bacterium, assembly GCA_036351195.1. Taxonomy (GTDB): domain Bacteria; phylum Acidobacteriota; class Thermoanaerobaculia; order Thermoanaerobaculales; family Sulfomarinibacteraceae; genus JAHECW01. The sequence goes on from JAZBOQ010000184.1 coordinate 7,248, forward strand.
GAGGCACGCTACTTCGGCGCCGAGGTGCGCTTCTTCGGCTCCAACATCGCCGCCGCGGGACAGAAAATGCGTGAGGACGTCGCCGGGGAGCTCGCCTCGGGCGCCTACGTGGACATGTCGACCTTCTTCGAGCCCGGCCGGTTGGAGGGCAAGAAGACCATGGGCCTGGAGATCTTCCACGACCTCGGCGCCGACGGCCTGCCGGATTGGATCCTCTATCCCACCGGCGGCGGCACGGGTCTGGTGGGCATTTGGAAGGCCTTCTCCGAGCTCATCGGGCTCGGGCTCATCGATCCGGCGCGGCACCGCCTGCCCCGCATGGTCTCCGTTCAGGGGGCGAACTGCGCTCCGGTCGTCGAGGCCTTCGAGGCCGGGCTCGACGCGGTGCAGCCGGTCACCTCCCGGGGCACCGTCGCCGACGGTCTCGACGTGCCCGGCGCCATCATGGGCCACGGCATTCTTCGCGCCATCCGCGCCTCCGACGGCGCGGCGGTGGCAGTGGGAGAGGCCGAGATCCTCACTCAGTTCGAGCGCTGCGGCGCCATCGGCGTCGCCGCCAGCTTCGAGAGCGCCGCGGTGGTCGCCGCGCTCCACCGGATGCGCTCCGACGGCACGATTCGCGACGGTGAGCGGGTCCTGTTGCTGCTCACCGCCGGGCACCTCATCCCCCTCGGCCAGAGATCCGTTCCCGGATGGGATTAAACCGGTCCCGAAACGGGGTTGCTTCCAGCGAGTGAACGAGCCAAGGAGAACACCATGATCAAGCTCGCGTTCGTCTGCGCCGCGCTTCTCGTCGTTGCCGCATCGGCCCCTGCCTGGGCCGAAACCGAGCTGACGAAGGACACCCTCACCTCGTCGGACGGTGACATCGTCATTCACCCGATCCACCACGCCACCTTTGTCGTGGAGTGGAACGGCACCACCGTCTTCGTCGACCCCGTCGGCGGCGCCGAGGCCTTCGCAGCGTACCAGCGGCCCGACCTCATCCTCATCACCCACGTCCACGGCGACCACACCAGCGCCGACACCGTGGCCGGCACGAGCACCGAGAACACCACGATCGTCGCGCCCAAGTCGGTGGCGGAGATCCTCGGCGAGGTTCCCGGCGAGATCAAGCTCGTCGCTCCCGGCGGCAGCCTGGAGGTCGACGGCATCGGGATCGAGGCCATCCCGGCCTACAACCTCACCGAGGACCGCCTCGCCTTCCACCCCCGCGATCGCGGCGACAACGCCTACGTCGTCACCCTCGGCGGAACCCGGATCTTCATCTCGGGCGACACCGAGGGAGTGCCCGAGATGCGGGCCCTCGAGGCAATCGACGCCGCCTTCGTGTGCATGAACCTGCCCTACACCATGGACGTTGACCAGGCCGCCGACGCCGTGCTCGACTTCGCCCCGTCCATCGTCTACCCCTACCACTTCCGGGGCAAGGGCGGGATGAGCGACCTCGAAAGGTTCACCGAGCTCGTCGCCGCCGATCCGGCCATCCAGGTCCGCCGGCTGACCTGGTACTGAGGGAACCGGGCCCTGGTCGGTGTCTGGTATTCTGAATTCATGAAACCGACAAGACAGCGCGACGTGTGTGTGGTGGCGGGTGTCTGCATCCTCGTGGCGGCTTCGTGCGTGTCGGCCGAGCCCCCCAAGGCGGCGACGGACTCCACAGCGATCGGGGTCGAATCCACCCTGTACCCCACCGATTACGTCTGGCGGGACGTGGAGGGCGCCCCGCTCCCCTTCCAGGACCAGGCGACCATCTGCGAGGTCCTGCGAACCGCGCCGATCATCGAGAGCGAGTTCATGGATCGCGGCGTGGCCGGCAACATCAAGGTGCTCCTCGAGCACGAGGGCGTCCGGATCCAGGCCGTGGTCCGGATCATCGACCGCAAGGAGAGGGTCGAAACCGGCTCCGCGCGCATCGACGTCAAGTACCGGGACTCCTACATCTTCGAGGCCGCGGCCTACGACCTCGACCGGCTGCTCGGCATCGGCCGCGTCCCGCCGACGGTGGTCCGCCCCTACAAGGGGCATCCCGGCACGATTCAGATCTATATGGAGGGCGTCGCACCCGAGGACATCATGCTCGCCGAAGATCGCCTCCACCCCCCCGACCCCGGCTACTGGTGGCAGCAGAAAACCGTCATGTGGGTCTTCGACGCGCTGATCGCCAACACCGACCGCAACCAGGGCAATCTCCTGATCGACGAGGAGTGGAACCTCTATCTCATCGACCACACCCGCGCCTTCCGGGAAACCTCGGCGTTGATGGATGTCCAGGAGCTCAACACCTGCGAGCGGCAACTCTGGCACGCCATACGCAGCCTCGACCACGACGAGCTTCGCACCGCCATGGCCCCCTACCTCTCCAGCAAGGAGATCTCCAAGCTCCTGCTGCGCCACAAGAAGCTCATCAAACACTACGAAAAGAAGATCAAGAAGAAGGGCGAGGACAAGGTCCTCTACGACCTCAAGGTCAATGATGAGTTGTGAATTATGAGTTATGAATGACGGGCTCCTGGCCTGGCGATGATGTTCATGCCGACTTTGGGGGTAAAGGCATCCCAGAAAGCGGAAACGACTGAGTTGAGCAACTCGCTACGTTGTCGCTCCCAATCGCGTTGAGGGTACGTATCGCCTACCGGTCTTCCGCCTTGCGATGGAACTCATAACTCATAACTCATAGCTCATAACTATTTCTGCACTCTCGTCACGACGAAGGGGTCGTCCCCCTTGATGAAGCTCACCTCGACGGTGGTGCGCTGGCCGTCCACGATGAGCACCGAGGTCGAGAGCTTGCGCCCCGGAATCATCACCATCATCGGGTACTCGCCGGCCGGAATCTTCGTCAGGTTGAAGCGGTCCCGGTCCTTCTCGTGGATCTCGTCCCGGAACCAGATCGTGCAGCGCATGGGCTTGGAAATCACCCGCAAGGCCCCCTTGCCGTGGTGGACCACCTCCACCTTGGACGCCTTGAGATCGCCGTGAACCCGGTTCTCGGCCCCCGGCTCGATGTCGATGGTCGAGGTCACCGTCTCGTATCCCTCCTTGCTGAAGGTGATGGTGTGCTCACCCACCGGCAGGCTGCCGATGGAGAGCTGCGGCGTCCGCTTCTCCTCCTCCCTGCCGGCAATGGAGACCGTGATGTTCTGGGGGGCGGAGGTGACCACCAGGCTGCCCACTGAGGTGCTCGCCGCAGCCGACGCCGGGGCCGGAGCGGCCTGCGGAAGGAACTGCGCCACCTCGACCTCGATGGGCCGCGCCACCACGTCGATCTCGAAGGTCTGCGGCAGGAAACCCTCCTTCTCCACCCTGATGACGTGCCGGCCGCGGCTGATCTCCGACAGGTAGAGCCCATCCTCGCGGGCGGTGGTGGTGCCCGCTGGTTTGCCGTCGAGGAAGACCGCCAACCCGGGCTCGGCCGACACCTGCACGCCACCGGCAAATGAAACCGCCGTCGCCGCAACCTCGGTGGCGGCCGGTTCCGGCGCGGGGGCCTGGGATGCCGCCACCGGGGCTTCGACGGCTTCGCTGCCCGCCGCAGCCACCCCCGCGGCCGCTGCGGCGCCGGTCTCCGGCGCGCCAATGGGGGCCCCGGCCGTGACCATCTCATCGACCACCGGGCTCGGATCCCGGATGAATCCGGTGACCTTCCAGAACGGGGCGGAGTCGGTGGGCTCCGGCGGCCACGCCAGACTCCCGGCAAGCGCGGTCGCCGCCATGGAGTCCGCCGCCAGGAAGAACCGTTCCGCCTCGAGCTCCCGAGATGCGGCCGCCACCCGGTCGAGGTAATCCTGGTGATTCCGGTAGCGCGCCTCGATAGAAGCACGTGGGTCGGCGGTCCGCGACCGCTCCGTTTCGGTGGTGGGAAACGCCCAGAACGAGCCGTCGAAACGCGTCAAATAGCCCTCGCCGCCGAGGCCTTCCCCCCGCGGGTTCCAGGCCTGGTAGGTCCCGAGGGGGACCGTCAACTCGGGCAGTCGGATGCCCCCGATGCCGTTGCCGTCGTCATCGAATGCCGGCACCAGGGTGCGGTGGGGCTCGCCCGTCTCCGGCGGCACGATCGTGAACACCCCGTCGCTCCAGAAATCGGGGCCGTAATCCACCCTGGGCGGCTGCAGATTGCGTCCCGGGTGCCGCATTCCGGGGATCGCGGGGAAGCGCTCGGCGTGCTCCGCCGCGGTGATCAGCTCGCCGCGGTCGATCCTCGGGTACCGGCTCGGCGGCGGCTGGACATCATCGCTCACCCAGCGGTCCAGATTGACCAGCATGGCGCGCTGCAGATGCGCGACGTCGAGAGGATTGCGCTGGTGCTCGGTGACGGTCCGGGCGCGGCTCGACGCTCCGCCGTGGGGCGCGCCGTTGGTCATGTAGTAACGCACCTGCGGGTGGAACTCGGCGTCCGCGAAACCGGTCGAATCCGTGTGCACCAGCGACGCCGACCGGGTCCAGTACTCCAGGGTGTTGTTCGTGATGATGATCCTGGGCACCGCCCCGAGGCGCTTGGCCTCGGCCAGCACGTCGTTGCCCGCGGGAGCGCCCTCCGGCGCGAAGTTGAAGGGCGGGTGATCCGCCGGAAAGAAGTTCCCTTCCAGGTGGCTCGGGTGGTGGGTGGTCTGGGCGAAGCGGTGATTGAAGCCGCCCTTGCCGGCGCCCGCCACGTGGATCCGAGCCCCCTCGAAGACCATCCGCCGTTCTTCGTCGACGTGGAAACCCTGCCAGAGCATGTGGGTGATGAAACGACCCGACTGGGAGACGCCGAAAACGTAGGCGTTCTCCACCGATGAGGTCCACGAACCATCCCCTCCGCGCACGGCGAGCGGGCTCGGGTTGCCGTAGTCGTCGGTGGATTCGAAGCGGAAGAAGCTCATCGCATCGCGAACCGCGGTGAGGCCGAGGCCCACCACCCGCGGGTTCTCCACCTCGTAGATGAGCTCATAGATCCTCCCGGGCTCGACCCCCCCCTCGACGGCGATGGAGGTGGGGTCCGGAACTGCGACGCCACCCTCGATGCGGGTGAAGCTCCAACGGTCGTTGGCGATGGGCTGCCGCGGCCCGGACGGTGCGTCCCGCACGGTCAACACCGCGTCCGTGTTGTCTTTCGGGTCGAGAGCGGGGTAGCACCTGCTGTTGCCCCAGGCCAGCGGCATGGACGGCGCCGGCTCCGCCGCAAAGCTGTTGACGATCTCCGCCGCGATCTTCTGGCGGATGGGTTCCCCGTTCTCGGTGGCGATGGGCAGCTCGATCTGCAGCCGGTGGTCGCCCGCCCGCACGTCCCAGTTCCAGGCCGACCAGAGCAGCGAGTAACCCTGCTCCATGAGGAAACCGTTGCCGGCATCGGCCGGCGACGACGGATCGTTGGTGCGCGAACCGACGTTGATGTGGCGCAGCATGTAGAGATTGCCGCGGTTGTTCACGTCGTAGAGCAACCGGCCGTTGCCCCGGAACAGGTCCACCGGCTTGAGCAGGATGAAATCGCCCTGGAAGCGCACCTTTCCGTCCGCGCCGTGTGGTGCGAGGTCGAGATCGACGACCGCGGCGTTGGCCGGATCGGCGGGATCCACCGCGTAGAACAGTCGGCCGCGAATCTTCTCGTAGGCGCCGACGTCCCCGAACGACATCCCATCGGCGAAGACCTCCCTCGAGGTCACCTCCACCCGCTCCACCCCCGCGAACACGAAGGCGGACGACAGAATCAGCGTGACGAGCGTCAGGGCGGCGAAGCGGCGGGGGTCGGCTTTCATGGAGATCTCCCGTGATGTCGATCGTAGACTCGAATTCTACCCCGGAGCGTTCCCGATGTGTCGGTCCGTTGCGGAGGTCGCAGCCACCTGGTGTGCGGCCGCAATGCCTCGCTCGCCGACCTCGAGGCTCTGCGACATCTCATCGATCTCTACCGCTCCGCGGCTCGGTTGTCCGCACCTGCCTTCAGCGACCTGGAATCAGACCACCTGGGCTCAGCCGCTGATGAAGGCGATGACACCGCGGGCGGCGGCGAGAAGGCCGCGAAGTCCCAGGACGACGCAGACCAGGGTCACCACACCCATGGCGAGGTTCTGCCACCGGCTGTTGATCCCGTCGCCCAGGAGCGTACGGTCGTTCATGGTGAGCCAGAGAAACACGGCGATGAAGGGCAGCACCAGCCCATTGAATGCCTGGGCGAGAATGATGGCGGGGATCGGCTTGACTCCGGTGACCCCGAAAACCACACCAACGACCAGCACCCCGAGCCACACCGACCGAAACCGCCACGACCGGTCCGACCAGTCCGGGCCGCCATCCCGGGCGAGCAGGCTGCGCGCTGCAATGGCCGCAGCCAGCGGCGCCGTGATGGCGGAGGTGAAACCGGCGCCGAAGAGCCCGAAGGCGAGTGCCTTCTCGGCGCCGCTGCCGAGCCGTTCCGTGAGCACCGCCGCCAGGCGCTCGTACTCCAACCCGCCGCCCAACGAGCTCCCCACCACCAGCACCGCCAGCGAAATCAACCCGCCGCCGCCGATGGCCAGAGCGAGGCCCCACCGCATCTGCCGAAGGTCGGTGTCACGGGCCAGGGCCGAGCCGAGAAAGAGGTTGTAGGGAACCACGGTCGTCCCCACCAGGCCGAGGACCAGCACTGATCCGCCGGCGCCGATCCGCGGCACCATGAGCCCGCGGAGCAGGTCGCCCACATCCGGTCCCAGCCGCACCGCCGTCACCAGGAAGACGACCCCCATGATCGCCACCAGCGCTCCGAGGGCGCGGGCGATGAAGCGGGTGTTGCCGCTGGCCAACAGGCCTGCGGCCCCGATGCCGCAGGCCAGCGTCAGTGCCGCCGGCGAAGCGTCCAGAACCAACCCGGCGCCGGCCACTCCGCCGAGCAGGTTGCCGGCCTCGTAGGCGGCGCACCCCAGAATCACGCCCGCCGCCAGCGCCGCAGGCAGCCAGCCGAAACCTCGCGAGGTTGCGAACCGGAGCCTCAACGCGTCGCCGAGCTCCCGATCGGTGAGGGCCGTAATGCGGCCGGATGCCTCTTGGAGCACGACGCACGCCACCGTGGAGAAGAGCAGCGCCCAGGCCAGCGAATACCCGAAATCGCTGCCCGCCCGGGCTGCCGTGGTCACCGTTCCCGGACCGATGAACGCCGCGGCGATCACCGACCAGAACAGCAGGTTCAGCAGCTTCTTCATTCGTCGTCGATGGCGCCGTAGCCCCCGCCGCCCGGAGTCTCGAGAATCACCCGGTCGCCCGTGCAAACCTCCACGCCGTCGATGCCGCGAATCGTCCGGCGGGTTCCGGAGGCTCCGACGATCACCTGCCGCCCGGGAGCCCCGTCACCGCCTCCGGCCATCCCGAACGGTGCGCTTTCGCGGTGTTGGCTGAGGATCGAGAACTCCAGCGGCACCAGAAACTCGAGCTCGCGTACCACGCCGTCGCCTCCCCGCCAGCGGCCGCCACCGCCCGAGCCCCTGCGGATGGCGAATCGATGGAGGCGCACCGGGTAGCGGTGCTCGATGACCTCGGGATCGGTGATCCGCGTGTTGGTCATGTGGGTGTGAACGCCGCCGGTCCCGTCGAAACCGTTTCCCGCCCCGCTCCCTCCGGCCACCGTCTCGTAGTAGCCGAAGCTCTCGTCGCCGAAGCTGAGGTTGTTCATGGTCCCCTGGCTGCACCCGGCCAGCTCCAGAGCCTCCACCAGGGTGTCCACCAGGCGTTGACTGGTCTCCACGTTGCCGCCCACCACCGCCGGGCAGTGCTCGGGATCCGCGTCGTACGAAGGGTCGAGGATCGTGCCGGACGGGATGCGGATCTCCAACGGCTCGAGCAGGCCTTCGTTGAGCGGCAGCTCCGCCGAAACCAACAGCCGCATGACGTACATGATCACGCTGTGAACAATCGCGGGGGTTGCGTTGAGGTTCCCGTCGTGAACCCCCGAGGTGCCCTCGAAGTCGAGCACCGCGCGGTCGCCCTGGATCTCGAAGGAAGCCGCCAGGACAGTCCCGTCGTCGAGCAGCTGCCGCCCCTCGCGCCGGCCGTCCGGCCATGCGGTCAACACCTGCCGCAGCTGCTGCGCCGCCTGAGCTCTGAGGAGATCCATGTGAGCGACAACGTGGTCGATACCGACCACCTGGGCGAGCGACGCCAGGGCCTCACGGCCGCGGACGATGGCCGCGAGCATGGCCCGGAGATCGGCGAGGTTGTCCGCCGGCATCCGGCTCGGGTACGGCCCCGATCGCAGCAGCTCTTCCACTCGTTCCCAGCCCGGTTCGCCCGCCTCCACGACCAGGGTCGGGGGAATCACCACGCCCTCCTCGGCCAGATTCCGGGCATCGGGGGGGACCGATCCAGGACGGATCCCACCGATCTCGGCATGGTGGGCCCGGACGGCGACGAAACCGAGAATGCGATCCCCGGAATAAACCGGCGCCACCAGCGTGACGTCGGGCAGGTGCGACCCGCCGTAGGCCGGGTGGTTCGTCACCACCACGTCGCCCGGCGCCATGGGGCGGTGCTCATTGAGCATCCGGACACACAGTCCCATGGCCCCGAGGTGAACCGGGATGTGCGGCGCATTGACCACCAGACGACCCTCGGGGTCGAGCAGCGTGCAGGAAAAGTCCTCCCGCTCCTTGATGTTGGTGGAGATCGCGGTCCGCTTGAGCATCTCCCCCATCTCCCGGGCGATGGACGAGAAGCGGTGGCTCATCAACTCGAGCTCCACCGCCTGGGACGCCTCCCTGCGCATCGTGGACTGCTCCGCATTGGAGCCCTCGGACGGCGCCGATGCGCGAACCCCGCCGTTGCCGAGCCCGACCACCGTCCAACCCGTCGGCGCCACCAATGCGCTGTGCGCCTGCTGGATCAGGGCCGGTCCGTCGACCACCGCCCCGGCAGCGAGGTCGTGGGCGTCATGACACGGGACATCCAACCACCGGCCGTCGAGGAAGCACCGTTGGTGGGACGACGGCGAGGCCGGCGGCGGGTCGGCGCCGTCGGCCGCCACCTCCGGACCCGAAGCGTCCCGACGACTTCGCATCACCACCCGCATCGAGACCATCTCGACACCGCGATCCTCGGGACGATAGGAAAACAGCTCGAAGTAGCGCTTCTCGAAGGCGAGCTGAAGGTTGCCGTCGGTGGGTGGCTCGAGCTCGAGCACCGCGTCCTGGCCGACGTATCGCAGCTCCACCATGCGACGGGGCCGGTCGATGGCGGTGGAGTCCACACCTTCCCGCCGCAGCTCCGCCGCCGCCTCTTCCTCGAGCTCGGCGAACCACCGCTCGATGGAGGAGCCGATCCGTTCCAGCGGCTGCAGCACCTCGCGTTGGGCGAAACGCTCGATGACCGCGTGGCCGAGCCCTTCAGCGCTCAAGATTCCCGCCCGTCCCGGGAGGATCACGCTGGGAATGCCGAGAATCTCCGCCACCCTGCAGGCGTGCTGGCCGCCGGCGCCGCCGAAGGCGACCAGCGAGTAGCCCGAGGGGTCGATGCCTTTGCGCACCGAAATGTGGCGGATGGCTTCGGCCATTCGCTCGTCGGCGATGCGCAGAAGCCCCTCCAGGATCTCTTCGTCCGAGGCCTCGTCCTCGGTCTCGAGGTCACGGCCCAGGTCGTCGAACCGCGCGCGAGCTGCCTCGAGATCCACTGGGATGGGAAACCGCGACGGCACCAGCCGGCCGAGCAGGAGATTGACGTCGGTGATGGTCAGCGGCCCACCGGCGCCGTACGCCGCGGGACCCGGATCGGCCCCGGCGCTCTCCGGCCCGACCGCGAGACGTCCCTGCTCGACGCGGCAGATTGATCCGCCGCCGGCCGCCACGGTCTCGATGGCGAGCGCCGGCGCCGCCAGGTCCACCGGTCCCACCCGGTGCTCGAAGACGTACTCGAAGTCGCCGTCGAAGCGTGAGACATCGGTGCTCGTGCCGCCCATGTCGAAGGCGATGACCTGTTGTGTTCCGGCGGCGCGTCCCGCCTCGGCCGCGCCGACGACCCCTCCGGCCGGGCCGCTGAGAAGACTGTCCATGGCGCGGAAGTGCGTGGTGTCCACGAGGCCGCCGGCACTGGTCATGACGTGCAGGCTCTCCGCCTCCTCACCGAGCCCCTCCTTGACCGCGCCCAGGTACCCGGCGATCACCGGCCCGAGGTAGGCGTCGGTGACGGTGGTCTGGGACCGGCGGAGAAGCCCCTGGAACGGGCTGAGCAGACTGGAGCGCGAAACGTAGTCGAATCCGCCGTCCCTGAGCAGCTTCTCGAGCATTTCCTCGTGCTGGGCGTTGCGGTGGCCGTGGAGAAGGGCGACGCTGGCGCTGGTGACGCCCGCGTCGCGCAGCTCGGCCACAGCGGTCTTGACGGCTCTCCTCGACATCCCCTCGATGACGAACCCGTCCGCTGTCAGACGTTCGGAGACGCCGACCACTGCCTCCGGCAGCGGCTCCGGACGGCGAATGTCCAACGCGAAAAGGTCCGGGCGGCTCTGATCGCCGATGAGCAGCAGATCCTCGAACCCCGCCGTGATGAAGTGAGCCGTTCTCGCCCCCCGGCGCTCCAGGAGGGCGTTGGTCCCCCGCGTCGTGGCCAGGCGCATCGCCACCGGCGGCAGAACGCCGTCAAGCGGCGTCCCGGTGATCAGGCGGGTCGCGAGCAGCGGCGCCTCTTCACCCGACCGCAGCTCCACGGCACGGCCCGGCTCCAGATCGAAGGAACCGTCCTCGATGATCAGGGCCCCGGTGAGCGGCTCGTGCTCGACGATGGCGGTTTCGCTCTCACGTCCGAGCGCCGCGAGACGGTAGCCCGTGAGGAATCCGTCGGGTAACCGTGCGCCCCCCCGAAGGTGGACCCGGCCGTCAGCGTCGACAGCCTCCACAACATCGCGGAGGGAGCCGTTGGACAAGACTTTGCAGACGTGGACCTCGCCCGACGGATCGGTGGCGATGCAGTCGGTGAAGGTTCCACCGGTGTCGATCCAGATCTGCCAGGCAGCAACCAATCTCAGATCCCTTTCTTGGTCACGAGGTAGGTGGCGAAGCTGCCGAGCCAGTGGCCTCCTTCATAGTGCTCACCGGTGACCGAGGCCAGACCCGACTCGCGATGCGCCGTCGAGGCGGCCATCAACGCCGCCCGCCGCGGGTCGTCGTCGGGAAGGCCCGAGGCGATACCCTCGAGCATCCAGGCGCGGCTGAGGTTGAGGCCGTCCAGATGCGCCAGCTTGCCGTCCGTGCGGTCAGTGACCACGCCCAGGGGCAGCCACCCGGCGCCGCCGTCGTGCGGAATCCCGGGCAGGAACGCGGTCAGCCAGGAGGCAAACTCCCCGGGCGGCAGCACCCGCCGCATCAAATCCGCCTCCGCGATGCACGGCGACAGGAAATCCTGGCCCGACGGCTCGTAGCTCAATGGGCAGTCGCGGTCGTCCAGGTAGAAGGTCGTGGACCGCTCGGCGATCAGCTCGACCATGGCGTCGTCGCCCACGGTCTGCGCCCAATCCATGACGAGGCCGAAGGAGAACGCTGTTTGGCTGTGCTCACCGGTGCGGATCGGGTAGTGGAGCTTGGGCAGCCAATGGCGGAACCGCGAGGCCGCCAGGTCCTCCAGTGGTGCGATCTCGGCGCTCCAGGCTCTCCCCTGCTCGTCATCCCAGGCGTGGAGCTCATCGGCGAGGCAGAGCAACCAGGCCATGCCGTAGGGTCGTTCCGACGAAGCTCTCCCCTCGCCCTTGAAGTACGCCACCTCGCCGGCGATATTCGCTTCGGTGAAGCTCACCGCCAGCGCCTCTCGCGCCGCCGGTGCGAACCCGGCATCCGGGTAGAGCTTGGTCAACCGGGTCAGCAGCCAGTGGCCGTGCACCGAGCTGTGCCAGTCGAAGCAGCCGTAGAACGCCGGGGTCAGCTTGCGCGGCGGGTCGACGTCGTCGTCGGAGTTGAGCACGTGGCCGATCTTGTTCGGGTACTCCTGGTGAACGCAGGACAGCGCCAGGTCGGCGAAACGCTCCACTGAGGTCGCGTCCAGCGCAGCCTCCTCGGCGCCCGCCGCACATGCGAAACCCACGATGACGAAAAAAATAATCGACGTTCTCACTGTTCTCCCCCCACCAGCTCGGCGGTGGAAATCACCGTCGCGTAGCTTGCCTCCATGGCGGCCAGCGCCGCCGCGTGAACCTGCGCCGCCGGGACCCTCTCACCATTGAAGGTGAGGTCGCGTGTGGCGCAGCCGTCGTGAACCACCGTCACCTCGAAATCCAGGTCCGCCGCCGCCCGCACCGCCGCCTCGACACACATGTGGGTCTGCATCCCCACCACGACCAGCTTCGTCACCTCGAGCTCGCGCAGCACCGACAACAGCTCGGTGCCGCGGAAAGAGTTGGCGTGGTGCTTGCCGATGAGGACCTCCCCCTCGGCGGGAAGGACCTCGGGGCGAATTCGATACTGCTCCCGAATTCCGGTGGCGTCGGGCGTCTCCACGCCGCGCGGCAGGTGTTGCACGTGGATCACCGGCCGTCCGGCCGCTCGGAAGGTCTCGATGACCTCCGCAGCCCTCTTCGCGGCCGCCTCCGGGCCACTCAGCGGCACCATTCCTCCAGGAAAGTAAAAGGCCTGGACATCAATCACGATCAACGCCGCATCGGCGAGATCGGCGCCCGGTGACGCTTCCTCCTCGGCAGCAGTAGCGCCGCTGGTAAGCAGGGAAACGAGCAGCCACAGGACGATCAGCGTGGTCTTGGTCATCAGCGCCCTCCGAACCCGGCTAGTGTAGCGCGGCGACAACCACCGGAAACAGAAAACGGGCGGGGATCGACCCCGCCCGTTCAGATTCGTCGTCAGTGGCGCCTACCGTGCAGGCCGCGACCTCCGGTTGGACGAGCGGCGCCCGGGAGGCGGTGTTCCCTGACCGCGCTGTCGGTTGCTCTTCGACCGCACATCGGTTCGGCGGGCGCGGTGGGCGGCGATGCGCTCGCCCACCGGAACCTCGAATCGACCCTGGGCCCGCGCCTTGTAGTCGAAGCCCTCGACCTGCCGCCGATCCAGACGATGCCCGACGGCGCGTTCGATGGCGGCGACCTTGCCCCGCTCCTCGGGCGAGGCGAAGGTCAGCGCATCGCCGATCTTGCCGGCGCGGGCGGTGCGACCCACCCGATGGATGTAGTCTTCGGCAACCACCGGCACGTCGAAGTTGATCACGTGCGGCAGGGCCTCCACATCGATGCCCCGGGCGGCGATGTCCGTCGCCACGAGGATCCGCACCCGCCCGTGCTTGAACGCTGCAAGGGCTTTCTCCCGTTGCGGCTGACTGCGATTGCCGTGGATGCGCTCGCACTCGACCCCCGCCCTGGTGAGCTTCTGCCAGAGGCGGTTGGCACGGTGCTTGGTGCGGGTGAAGACGAGTGCGGTCTCCACGTCTCCCCTGCCGATCATCGTTTTGAGCAGATCGGTCTTGAGGTGCTCGGGAACCGGCAGGATCGCCTGGGTGATCCCGGTGGCCGGCTTGGACTGCCGCTCCACGTCGATCCGAACCGGGTTGTCGAGGAAGTCTCTGCTGAGCTGGACGATGGGTTTCGGCAGGGTGGCCGAGAAGAGCATGGTCTGCCGCTGCTTCGGCAGCCGGGCCAGGATCCGGCGGACGTCGGGCAGGAAGCCCATGTCCAGCATCCGGTCGCCCTCGTCGAGTACCAGAAACTCGAGATCGTCGAAGTTCGCCCACGGGTACTGCATGAGGTCGAGCAGACGGCCCGGGGTGGCGACGACGATGTCGACGCCGGATTTTAAAGCACGCTCCTGCCGCGCCGGCTTGACGCCGCCGAAGACGGTCGCCGATCTGAGCGGAGTGTGGCGCGCCAGGATCTCGATGTGCTCGTGGATCTGGGACGCCAGCTCACGGGTCGGAGTCAGGATCAGCACCCGGGTAGAACGGCTGCGGGTGTCGGCCATGCTCTGCAGCATGGGCAGGACGAAAGCCGCCGTCTTGCCGCTGCCGGTCATCGCGCACGCGAGCACGTCCCGACCCTCGAGGGCCGGCGGGATGGAGCTCCGCTGGATGGGAGTGGGTTCGGTGAAACCGAAATCCCGGATCCCACGTTGGATCGCGGGGTGGAAGTTCATATCAACAAATTTCAAAACAGTTCTGTCTTTCTGCGGACGCACAGCCACCGGAGCGGGGTGTCCGCGGGATTCAATCCGGCTGTGTTGTGGGAACGAGAGACTTGCCGGGGAGGCTGCCGTCCGGGCCGGGGAGGCCCTGCAATCTGTCTGCCGCCTGCTGGGTCGGCGGTCTTCGCCGCAGGGAGCAGACGCGACACTATCTCATACAAATCCGCTACTGGCAAGGAATTCCGATCTCGACAAGCCCTGGCCTCATCGAGTCGGCGGCTACTTTTTCTCCTTCAGCTTCTCCGGGGAGACGTTCATCACCCGGAAGGGCTGGTTGCCGAAGCTCTCGATCTCGATGTCGCCGGCCTCGTTGAAGCTGATCTGCGCCATGGGTAGGAGGATGCCGCTGCCCTTGCCCTCGGCGTCGAGACGAAGCTCGACCATGCCCAGGGTGTAGTCCCGGGTTCGGTACGAGCCGAATATCTCCGCCATCTGAATCGGCCGGTCGGTGAAGCCGCGAATCACCCGGGAACCGTCCGGAGCCACGCCCGAGCGAATGACGCTCACGTGCCAGCGGGTGTTGTTCCCGATCCGGATCCAGCCTGTGGGCTCGAGGGCCCTGGTCGCCGCGATGAACGCCTTCTGGCCGTCTGCGGCCAAGGTCTGAGCCAGAGCTGCAACGTCCTCGTTCGGCGTCGTGGCGTCGATGTGGAACGTCATCCACCAGGTACCACCCTGTGTCATACCGCTCCCGATATCCACGATCCGGCCTCGGAAACGTTCCGGGGCCTCGGCCGAAGCGGCCGAGGCCGTCATCGACACGATCACCGTGACCACGATCCCGATAGCCATGGACGTTGTCATCGCTCTCATCTTGACCTCCCGGACTCGGCGGCTCCTTCGCGTCCGATCATTTCAGCCTTCGACCCGAAAGAATCGAGTTGTACTCCGAAGCGTCGGTGTCGTCCTTGGCGCCCACCGGGGTGCCGCAGACCGCGCACCGATACTCGTACTTGTTGCCCGTGGGCAACACCAGCAGCAGATGGCGGCGCACGGCTTGAGCCTGACGGCAGGTTGCGCAGAAAAGCTCCGACGCCTCGAGGGCGTCATACTGTCGTCGATCGCTCATATCGGAATTCTGCCTAGATCCGGCCCCCGGATCAAGTCCAGTTCCCGGCAAAGCGGTTTTCCCGCTCGATGGCGCCTCAACTCTTATCTCCGTCACACCACTCGAGCGCTTCACGTGATAATGTGCCCGAGCACTCCGCATGAGCGGAGATCCCGAGGACAGCTGATGCCCGACGAAACACTGCACAACCGGCCCCGCCGAACGTTCTGGATCCCGCTCGCCTTCCTTCTGGTCAGCGTTGCGGTGCTCGTCGGCCTGTGGTGGCACCTCGACAACGGAAAGCACCGACACTTCGAGACCTCTACGGAAATCGCCGCCGATCAGCTCGAGCTGAGGCTGGAATCGTGGATCGGTTGGCGTCTCGACGTGGTGGCCTTCTTTGGTCGATCTCTCGATGGGAGACGGGAGATCGAAGCCGACGATTTTTCCCGGCGCGCCGGACGAATCGTCGACGAGGTGTCCGGATTCCAGGCCATGAACTGGATCGACGGCGAATGGGTCGTCCGAGTCGTCGTGCCCGAAACCGGCAACGAGCCGGTGGCCGCCTTCGACCTGCACGGCCACCCCGAGGAGAGCGTCCGGACCGCCCTCACGGCAGCCCAGCGAACCGGAACGATCCAGCTGAGTTCGATGATCGAGCTCGTCCAGGGGGGCACCGGCTTTGCCTCCTACGGCCCGGTGTTCAACCCGGACGGCACCGTCAAGGGCTACGTGAACGGCGTGTTCCGCAACCGTACCCTCATCGACTCCTGCTTCAGCAGCGACGAGTTTCGATCCCACTTCCGATTCGTGATGATCGGCGACGACGGGCGCACCGTCTACGCGCCCGACGGGAGCGAGACCGGCGAGAGCTGGCCCTTCGCAGTCCGCCGGTCCATCGATTTCCTCGATAACTCGTGGACCCTCATCCTCGCGCCGAGCGCCGAGACACTGGCCACGTCCAACACCTATGCCGACGAAGTTCTCCTCGCCGTCGGTGTTCTCTTCTCCATCTTCCTGGCCCTGACCATGAGTAATCTGTGGAAACGGGGCCACGCCCTCAGCGTCAGCGAAGAACGGTACCGACTTCTCGTCGAGAATCAGACGGACATGCTGGTCAAAGTGGACGTGGAGGGCCGGTTCCTCTTCGTCAGCCCCTCATTCTGCAAGGTCTTCGGCACGTCGGAGGAGGCGCTCCTGGGCAGCCGGTTCATGCCTCTCGTCCACGAGGACGATCGGGAACGGACCGCCGCTGCTCTCGAGACCCTCTCGGATCCTCCACACAGCGTCTACGTCGAACTCAGGGCGTTGACCGCGAACGGGTGGCGCTGGCTCGCGTGGGTCGACTCCGCCGTCCTCGACGAGCAGGGCGCGGTCAAGGAGATCATCGGCGTCGGCCGCGACATCACAGACCAGAAACACCTCGAGGAAAAGCTGCTGCAGTCGCAGAAGATGGAGGCCATCGGACAGCTCGCCGGCGGGGTGGCGCACGACTTCAACAACATCCTTCAGGCCATCAGAGGCCACCTCGAGCTCGCGGAGATCGAGCTTCATCCCCACCACCAGGCGGGACCTCACCTCGCCGAGATCCGATCGGCGGCAGACCGTGCCACCGACCTCACCCGTCAGCTGCTCGCCTTCGGTCGGCGCCAGGTCATGCAACCCAAGCTGCTGGATCTTCGGGTTCACGCAGAGCAGGCGTTCACCCTCCTCGACCGGTTGATCGGCGAACGCATCACCATCGCCCTGGTGTCGGCCCACGATCCCATCACCGTTCGCGCCGACGCGAGACAGCTCGAGCAGGTCCTCGTCAACCTCTGTGTCAACGCTCGCGACGCCATGCCGGAGGGAGGCTCGATCACCATCGTCGTCGGTTCACGGGTGATCGACGAGAGCTTCCAACGAACCGAGCCGTGGGCCAAACCGGGAACCTACGCCACCCTGGCGGTGCGAGACACCGGCGCAGGAATGGATGAGAAAACCCGGGCCCAGGTCTTCGAGCCCTTCTTCACCACCAAACCGACCGGGGAAGGCACCGGGCTCGGCCTGGCCACGGTCTTCGGCATCGTCAAGCAGCACGACGGTTTCATCGACGTCGACTCCCTCGAGGGAGAGGGAACCACCATCACCGTTTTTCTCCCCTTCGCCGAGGGAAAGGTGGCCGACGAGACACCGTCGGAGTCCAGCGAGGCCGTGGGTGGGAACGAGACCATCCTTCTCGCCGAAGACGACCCCAGCGTCCGGACGGTTCTCGAGCAGATGCTGCAGGAGGCGGGATACCGTCTCATCTCCACCAGAGACGGACGAGAGGCGATGGAAGCGCTCGACCGTAACCAAGCCGAGATCGACCTCGCCATTCTCGATCTGATCATGCCGGGTGCCGGCGGCCTCGAGGTGGTCGAGCAGCTCAGGAGCACGGGATCGACGCTGAAGGTGCTCCTCACCAGCGGCTACAGCCCGGACCTCGCCCGCAGCGCAACCGTCAGCGACATCCCACTCCTGACGAAACCGTTTCAACGGGACGAACTGCTCACCGCGGTCCGCAGCCTCCTCGACGGCTGACGCCGAAATCGCCGAAGATCACCGTTTCTGACCGGGGACCATGTTCTCCGGCATCTGCACCGCCACGACCTCGCCGGTGGCGCAGATCTCGCCGTCGGCCGACACCGTGGCGCTGACCACCACCTTCCGACCCTTGATCTCCTCGACCTTGCCGCGCACCTCGAGCTCGACCCCCATGGGAGTCGGCCTCAGGTAACGGACGTTGATGGAGGCGGTGACGAATCGGAAGGGCGGCTCGGTCCCGGGCTCGCGGCCAGCCTCCCGGTACGCCGCCGCAGCGGCGGTTCCGGTCCCGTGGCAATCCACCAGCGAGGCGATGAGCCCGCCGTAGACGTAGCCGGGGATGGCGATGTGCTCCGGCCTCGGCGTGAACCGTGAGACCGTTTCGTCACCGTCCCAGGTGGTCTTGAGCTGGTGGCCGTGCTCGTTGAGCCGACCGCAGCCGTAACAGTGGCTGAGGTCGTCGGGGTAGAAGTCCTGGATCGCCTTGTCGGTCATTCAATCTCCTCCGTCGCCCGGTGCATCTCGAACCACTTCAGGATGTGGGCGACCTTGGCCATGAGCTGGCTCGGGCGGCGAGCGATGCCGTGCGAGGCGCCGGGGATGCGGACCAGGGCGGCGTCCACCT
>JAZBOQ010000185.1:0-13652 GCA_036351195.1 Thermoanaerobaculales bacterium
ACCACCCTTAGCATTGTTGATGGAAGGTCCATACAGGCTTGGCGGTACAACAGAACAATGCAAAGGGTGATACGTGCGCTCGCGGCCGGTGAGACGCTGGGGCGCTCGGGTTGGGGAAATGCTCGAGGCCGGGGCTCCAGGATCGCGGTTCGGAGCCGGGAGGCGATCTGGTGGGCCGAGGCCCACCCTACGGCGCTGCAGTCCTCGGGGCGCTTCGGGTCCCCGATGGCGGATGGCGGGCGGGACGCCCGCCTCCACAACCATCGTGTTCACGGGTGGAGGAGCTTCCAGGTGATGGCGCGGACTTCGTCGAAGAGATGCAAGGTGGTCATTGCCTTTCCGAGAGGCACGGCCCCCGAAAGACAGAGAACCCGGAGGTGAACGTCCACCTCCTTCGCGGAAGCGTAGGCGATTCGCCAGTGGTGGGCCCGGTCTCTTCCGAAACGTCCGTGGCCTTCCGCGAGGTTTGCCGGTACCGACGACGCTGATCTGATGACCTGATCCGCGATGGACTTCAGCGGTGCTGGCACCTTCCTAGCAAGGGCGATTGCGTTGGCCGCTGCTTCGACCGCCTTTTCGGTGGCGATGAGGTTGCTGTTGGGGAGCGCGTTGTTCATGGTGGCCTCCGGGGAATTCATGCCCCCCTCCAGCCGATGGGGTCTTCGGGGTCAAGGGGTCGCCCGCCGCGGGCGATGTACTTCACCCCTTGACCCCGAAGACCCCATCGGCTACCTCTCTCCTTCGGAATTCCCCGGAGGCCACCATGAACGACGGGTCCCGAGCGCATCCCGGTCATCGTCTCCTGCCGCTGACCGCTGACCGCTGACCACTGACCACTGACCGCTGTCCGCTGTCCGCTGCCGCTGCCGCTGCCGCTGCCCCTGCCCCTGCGATGTGGACCGCCGAGCTCCAGCTCGGCATTGGGTCGTGGTGGGGACCTGGTGCGATGGCGTCGAAGGAGAGCGCTCGTATCCGCGCTGAGCAACTGCGATGTAGTTCAAAATTCATCATCCAGAACTCATAATTCGCCGGTAGCGTCTAAGCTACCGGTATGGAACACCACAGCCTCTCCTTCGGCGGCCACCTTCTGTTGTGGGTCTTTCCTCTCGTGCTGACGGTCATCGTGGTCTCCGACACCGTGCGCGACTGGCGCCGGGGGCGGCTGTGAGCGGGCTCGAAGCCACCACCGTCACCACCGTCGGCACTGTCATGGTGCTGTATCTCGGCGTGCTGCTGGTCATCGGCTGGCGGGCGTCCCGGCGAACCCACGGCGGCGAGGACTTCCACCTCGCGGGCCGCTCGCTGGGACCGTGGGCGGCGGGGGTCTCGTCCACCGCCAGCTCGGAGTCCGGCTGGGTCACCTTGGGCGCGGTGGGCATGACCTATGCCTACGGCGTGTCGGGGCTGTGGTTCGCGCCCGGTTGTCTGCTCGGCTACCTGGTCAACATCTACTTCGTGGCGCCGCGCCTGCGGCCGCTTTCGGCGGGATACGGCTCGGTGACCCTGACCGACGTCATCACCCGCCGCTGGGGCGATCCGGGCAACGTGCTCAGGATGACCGCCACCACCATCATTCTGCTCTGCATGATGATTTACGTGGCGTCGCAGATGACGGCGGCAGGCAAGGCGTTCTCGAGCTCGCTCGGGCTCGATGCCGAGGGCCCCGGCTACCTCTACGGCGTGCTCATCGGGGCCGCAGTCATCACCGTCGTTACCGTTGCCGGCGGCTTCCGGGCGGTGGCCTGGACCGACCTTTTCCAAGGGTTGCTGGTGGCCGCCGCACTCATCGTCCTGCCGCTGTGGGCCATCGCCCGCCTGGGGGGATTCGGCGCCCTCTTCGCCGGCCTCGGCGCCATCGATCCGGATCTCGTCACTGCCACCGGTGGCCGGATGGGTCCGGCCATGTGGGGCTTCATCGTCGGCGAGCTCGGCATCGGTCTGGGCTACCCGGGGATGCCCCACGTCGTGACCCGCTACATGGCGACACGGAGCGACCGGGACGTCCAGCGTCTGCAGATCATCGCCATGATGTGGGGTGTCGTGGTGTTCTACGGCGCCGGCCTGGTCGGCCTCGTGGGCCGGGTTTCCCTGCCCGGGCTGGCCGACGGCGAGCGGGCGTTGATGGCACTCGCCCTCCAGTTCACCCACCCGGTGATCGCCGGCCTTCTCCTGGCGGCGGTGATCTCGGCGATTCTGTCCACCGTCTCCTCACAGCTCCTGGTGGCGGCATCGTCGGTCTCCTACGATGTCGTCGAGCAGGGCTTCGGCAAGGCCCGGGACGACCGACGGAGCCTGGTGCTCGGGCGGCTCACCGTGGCGGTCGTGGGGGTGCTCGGCGTGCTCATCGCACTCAGGGGCGAGAGCGTGGTCTTCTGGTTTGTGCTCTTCGCCTGGTCGGGCCTGGGAGCGAGCTTCTCGCCGCTGACGTTGCTCGCTCTCGGAAAGAGCAGCATCAATCGCTACGGCGCCATGGCGTGCATGCTGACGGGCACCGGCGTGACGGTGGTGTGGAAGCTCGGGATCAAGGTCATGAGCGACCCGACCTCGGTCAACCCCATGCTCTTCGATCGGTTGTGGTGGGCGACCATCGTCGTTGCGGCGGTGATCCTGCTCATCGGCAGGTTCAGCGGCACCTTCCAGGTCGGGCACATCGCCGCCGTGCTCGCCGCCACCGTGCTCACCCTCGTCGGGTGGTTCCTGGTCCAGCGCTGGGGATTCCATCACCTCTACGAGCTGGTGCCGGCCTTTACCATGGCCGTCGCCGCCGCCTTCGGCGTCTCCGCGCTGTTTCGCGTCGACGCGGAAGAGGCGATGAGCTCTTAGCCGAGCCTCGCGCAAAAATCGGTAATGCGACTGAGTGGTGGCCTCGCCGGAGCGAGACCACGCCCGCGATCTGTCTCTGAGCTGAGCCTCTTGCAAGAGGCTCAGCTTGCACCTCTCCTGACGGCCGCATTTTTTAAGCGGCTGTCGTCACGACGTACGACTCACCCCGTGTCCGTGGCTCGGCGCCGCCGGGGCGGGGGCGTCATGCCGAAGCTCAGGCGGACAAAACGCGAGGCTCGTTTCTGGAAGGCCGTCAGCTCGTCGGTGTCGGCGTTGATGAGGAGTCCGTGGCGCTCCAGGCCGCGGTTGCGGCAGAAGCCCTCCAACGGCACGCCGGCGATGCCCGAGTCCAGGTAGAAGCTCACCGAGGGGCTGAGGTTTCGCTGCTCCGCCTGCTCGATGCAGCGGTCGGAGAACTGCGGGGCGGCGTACATGGAGCCCTGCCAGTCGAAGTTCACCGGGTCGGGCAGGATCGGCTGGTCGTCGGACAGGTACTCCGACCATCTCTCGAACGCGTCCCGCAACAGGAGCTGCCGGCGTCGCTGCAGGTGATTGCCGATCCGAACCTGCAACCGGATCAGGTAGTCCGAGAACTCCTCTTCGCGGCTGGCGTGGGGGCCGATGAGGCCGAGGACCACCGCCTGCATGGCGTTGGAGGGGCCGGCCATGACGTTCTGAGCGTACCGGAGGATGCCGTCGCGAAGGTGGTCCGAGCGGGTCAAAAGCGCGCCCGACCGCAGGCCGGTGACGCCGTGGCTCTTGGAGAGCGAGTCGATGAAGACCACCGAGTCGGCGTACTTGGGATCTTCGTTGAACCACGCGAGCAGCTCGCGGTAGCGCGGGTGGAGGCGGACATAGACCGAGTCCAGGACCACCCCTGCGTGCGGCCACCGGGCGAGGACGCCGTCGACAAAGGCCCGCAGGTTTTCGGGTTCGAGGGTGCGGCCGGTGGGGTTGTTGACGGGCATCATGTAGACGCCGTCGATGTCCACGTCGTCGGGGACGCGGTCGAGATCCTCCACCTCGGGGTCCATCCCGGGGTCGACCGGCGGCAGGAAGTACGCCTGCATCCCCTGCAGCGCCATCTGGTCCAGCGGACACGAGAACGAGGGGACGGGCACCAGGACGGTGGCCGGCTTCTCGGTGCCGACCCGCTCGCGCCGGGCCTCGGCGATGCCCATCAGTGCCGCCTGGAGAGCCTGGTTGCCGCCGTGGAAGACGAAGATCTCCGGCGGCGCCGCTAGACGATTTCTGAACTCGATGCCGAGCTGCATCTGCCACATCCCGGACCACGCTCCCACCACGGCGGGGAAGCCGAGGGAGTCGAGGTTGTAGCCCAAGGGACGCGCCGCGAGCTGGTGCAGCCACCCCGACATGTGGGTGAACGCAGGCACCAAGAGGGCTTCCCAGTCGTCCCGGAGGAAGGGGTCGTCGCTGTCGTCGGCGGGCACCGTGCGCCAATCCAGGTCGCCGATGGCCGAGGCGAGGTCGTCGTATCCCATGGAGCGCATCGTGCTCACCGTTCGGCTCATCAGCCGGATCGGCGCGCTGGCGAAGGTCGGTCTGAACGACTCGAAGACCCTGAACCGGACGTCTTGCTCGTTGCCGTCGCCGTAGTCCTGCATGATCGGCCTCCTGGAGAAGGATTCGCTGCCCGAGCATGGTAGTACAGAACGGCCCGAGGCTTGACAGCTCGATGGGTGCGGTGGAAATATGAATGAGTGCTCATTCAGTCCAGCCGGTCCGAAACCCGGGTTACGGAGGCGTCATGCCCGACAGCCGTTCTTCGCGCCGTCTGACCTCGCGCGAGGTCAAGCACCACAAGATTCTCCGAGCCGCCATCGACGTTTTCGCCGACAAGGGCTACTTCGCTGCCCGGATGACCGATGTCGCCAAACATGCCGGAGTGGCCGACGGCACCCTCTACCTCTACTTCGAGGGCAAGGAGCACCTCCTCATGAGCATCTTCGACGACGTCCTCGGCAGGTTCATCGACCGGCTCGAAGAGGAGATCGAGCAGCTCGAAGATCCTCTCGCCAAGCTTCGAGTCATGGTCCGCCTCCACCTCGAAACCCTCGGACGGGACCGGGCTTTGGCCAAGGTCCTGCAGATCGAAACCCGCCACTCGCGCCGCTTCATGAGCCTCTTCACGCGTGGTAAGCTCGGGGAGTATTTGAACTTGTTGAGAGGGATCATCGAAGAGGGTCAGGAGTCGGGTGTGTTCCGGCGCGATTTCCACACCGCGCTGGCGACCAATGTCGTCTTCGGCGCCGTGGACGAAGCGGTGATGAGCTGGGTTCTCACCAACCAGCCTGGAGACCTCACCCGGAACGTCGAACCGATCGTCGGCATCCTCGCCCGAGGGATGATGGCGTAGCCGGCATCAGGAAGGGGTCCGCCGTGGCTGAGAGCAATGTCCTCCACCTTTATCGCAACGAGTTCGAGGCATCCCGGGAGAAGCACTACTTCCACTTTTCGCCGGGAGAACAGCGGGTGTTGAGCACCGCCGCGTTCTTCGAGCGGACGGCGGGCCTGGCCGGTGGCCTCGAGAAGCTCGGCGTCGGCCGCGGTGACCGCGTCATGCTGCTGTCGGACAACCGGCCCGAGTGGCACATCGCCGATCTGGCGGTGGTCGATCTCGGAGCCATCGACACGCCGGTCTACGGCACCCTCAACCCCGCCCAGGTCGCCTACCAGGCCAAGGACTCCGGCGCCAAGGCGGCGGTGGTGGAGAACGCCGAGCAGATGGCCAAGTTCCTCGAGATCAAGGCCGACTGTCCGGACCTGGAGCACTTGATCCAGATCGACGGACCGCCCGCCGCCGGGGTTCTCTCCCTCGACGAGGTGGTCGACTCCGGCGCCGGCGCCGACGCCGGCGACCTCTTCTGGCAACGCGCCGACAAGGTTGCAGCCGACGACGTTCTCACTCTGATCTACACCTCGGGGACCACCGGCAATCCGAAAGGCGTCACCCTCACCCACGACAACCTGGTCAGCAACGTCCTCGCGTCGAAAGAGCGCGCCCCCATCCGCCCCACCGACACCGTGCTCGAGTTCCTGCCCCTGTGCCACGTCTTCGAGCGCATGTTGGGTTACCTCTACATGTACGTCGCCGCCGACAAGGCCTACTGCTCCGTGTACCACGTGGGGGATCTCGTTGCGGAGATCAAACCGACGGTCTTTGCCGGGGTGCCGAGGTTCTACGAAAAGGTCTACGACAAGATCATGGACAAGGTCAACCACGCGCCGCCGCTGCGCCGGGCCCTCTTCAACTGGGCGTTGGGCAAGGGCCGGAGCGCCTACCCCGGCGTGCTGGCGGGTGAGGAGCCGGGCGGCCTCGGCTACGGGCTCGCCGACAAGATCGTGCTCTCCAAGGTGCGCGAAGGGCTCGGCGGCCGGGTCCGCTTCTGCGTTTCGGGGGGAGCGCCGCTGCCGCCCTTCGTCAACGAGTTCTTCCACGCCATCGGGGTGCGGATTCTCGAGGGTTACGGGCTCACCGAAACCTCTCCGGTGGTGGGCGTGAACGGCGTCGATCCGGGGATGACGCGCATCGGCACCATCGGCAAAGCCATCGACCGGGTGGACTGCAAGATCGCCGAGGACGGCGAGCTCTGCGTCAAGGGCCCCAACGTCATGACCGGCTACTGGAAGCAGCCGGAGAAGACCGCCGAGGTCTTCGACGCGGACGGCTACTTCCTCACCGGCGACATCGCCGAGATCGACACCGACGGCTTCATCAAGATCACCGACCGGAAGAAGGACCTGATCGTCACAGCCGGCGGCAAGAATGTGGCCCCACAGCCCATCGAGAACGAGCTCAAGCGCTCGCCACTCATCGACAACGCGGTCCTCATCGGCGATCGCCGGCCCTACATCATCGCCCTTATTTCACCCAACCAGGAGGAGCTCGAGAGCTGGGCCGCCGCCAACGGGGTGGAGTTCACGTCGGTGGAAGAGATCACCAAGCACCCGGAGATCGTCGCCGGCTACGCCAAGATGATCGAGGACACCAATGCCGATCTCGCGCGCTACGAGCAGATTAAGAAGCACGTGGTCCTGCCGCTGATGCTGTCCATCGAAGGCGGGCATCTGACCCCGACGCTCAAGGTCAAGCGGCGCGTCGTCGAGAAGGACTACTCCGAGCTCGTCGAGAGCCTCTACGCGGGGTAACGGCCAACGGCCCTTTGGGCCGATGCTGGATTCTGGATATCGGTGCGATGGAATCACTTCAAGAAAGTGCCTGACAAAAAAGGGCTTCAGGGCACAATTCGGCCGCATCCAGCATCCAGCATCCAGACTGACCGCTACTCCGCCAGACGCTCGACGACGAGCAGCGTCGCATCGTCGGCCAGGGGCTCACCGCAGGTGTGGGCCTCCACCGCATCAAAAAGGGCCCGGCAGGCGTTGGTGGCCGTGGGGCGGTCGAGGTCGGCAACCACCGCGGCGACCCGTTCGACGCCGAACTCCTCGTCATCGGGATCCTCGGCCTCGGTCAGCCCGTCGGTGTAGAGCAGCAGCAGGTCGCCGGGCTCCAGGCTGGTCTCGGTCTCGGAGTAATCGGCGAAGCTCATCATCCCGAGCGGGAACCCGCTGGAGTTGATCTCTTCAATGCGGCCGTCGGCGCGGCGGATCAGTACCGGGCAGTGGCCGGCGTTGACCGCGATGGCCCCTCCGTCCGGCCTGATTCGTACCATGGCGAAAGTGGCGAACCGGTTGTCGGCGGTAGCTCCGGAGAGGTAGCGGTTGACCCGCCCGGCCAGCTCGGCGAGCTCGCCGCCGGTGCCGGCGAGCAGCCGGACGGCGGCGTGGACGCCGGAGGCGATCATTCCGGCTCCGACCCCCTTACCGGACACGTCGGTGATGGTGACGATGAGGTCGTCGCCCTCGGCGAAGGCGTCGTAGGTGTCGCCGGCCACCTGCCGGCTCGGTGTCGCCTTGGCCACCAGGCGATAGCCCTCCGTTTCGGGAAAGACCTGGGGGTAGAGGTGGGACTGAATGACGGCGGCGGTCTCCAGCTCGTTCTTCAGGCGCTCGCGCTCCAACGACTCTCTGGTGAGCCGCACGTACTCCATGGCCACCGTCACCTGGACCGCGAAGAGCTCGAGGAGCCGGATGTCGTTGGCGGCGAAGGGCTCGGTGCCGGCGCGCGCTTCTTTGTGGGCGGCGACGAGGATCCCCAGGGTGGAACCGGAACTCACCAGCGGGACGGCCACGATCTCCTCGGAGTACAGGCCCTGTTCCCAGGCGTCGGCCAGCCCTTTCGCATCGACGATCTCGTTGCCGAAAGCGCCCACGAGCGACGCTCCGCCAGGGTCGCTGCCGAGGTAGAGGTTGGCGCTGCGGACGCCGAGAAGCGCAACGAGGTGGCTGATCAGCTCGTCGGCGACCCGCTTCGGATCCAGGATGCCGCCGATGGATCCGGCGATGGCGCGGATGGCTTCGAGCTCCCAGAGGTGGAAGCGCTCGTCGAATCTGGACCGTTTGAGCTCCTCACGAAGGCGCCAGGCGCGAAGTCCGATGCGAGCGGCCGAGAGCGCCGATTCGTCGAGGGTGTCGATCTTGAGGAGGTGGAGCGTCCAGCCGGAGATGTCTCCGGAAAAGGGAATTTCAGTCCACCCCTCGGTGGCTTCCTCGACCTGCCGCGAGACGGAACGCGGCCAGCGGGCGACCGCGTCACCCTCACATCGGAGCACCCCGGCGCGGGAACCGGTCTCCTCCACCACCGCCCGCAGCAGGTCCTCGGCAAACTGGGGGCCGGGGGCGCTGCCGAGGGCCGCGTCGGCGAGCCGTAGCAGCTCAGTCAGAGTCCGCCCCCATGAGCGCGACGCGCGCTTCGTCCTGGTCAGGGAAGATCGTGGCGTACTGGACGAGGCCCATGATCTCGAAGGTCTTGGAGATGGTGGGAGTGAGGTTGCAAAACGCCAACCGGCCCTTGTCCTCGAGGAGCTTCTCCATGATCTCAAGGAGGATGGACACTCCGATGGAGTTGATGATCCGGGTGCCGTTGAGATCGATCAGGAGGGTCCGGCAACCGTCGTCGATGAGCTCGGTCGCGGCGTCGGCGATGGCCTGGCCCCCCTCGTTGTTGATATAGCCGGCGGCCGCGATCAGTCCGTAGCCGTCGGCCATGATGTCCTTCTGCAGCTTCATCTGCTCATCGTTCATGGTGCATTCTCCACGTACTTGCACATTCGAACCTGGGTCTTGCCTGGATTCGATCGGATCTGCACCTCGTCCATGAGCTCCCGAATGAGCGTCAGGCCCCAACCGCGTTTGGACGTGCATCCGTGAACTCGTGACGCACTGTTGCGCGGCGTTTCGGAAGGATCAAAGCCCTCTCCCTGGTCTTCGACCTCGATGACCAGGCCGGGCCTGCCGTCGAAGGTGTCGGTGGACATCCGAACCACCATTTGGCCACCACCGTGCTCCATCGCGTTGAGGCATGCCTCAACGATGGCGACACTGGCTGCCTCTATGCCGGTTTGGTGCATGCCGAGGGACCCACCTACGGTTTCCACGGCTTTTGCAGCGACCAACTCGACGTTCGGCACCACCGGAAGGTGCAGCACGACCTCCATGATGAGCCTATAACTGTATCAGAACGCGAGTCAGGGTCCACGCCAGTTGAAGTTGGTGGAAGGGAATCTCGAAGCTGAGATTCACCAGCTGGGCGGCCGCCGCCGCAGTCAGAATTGAGACCGCCGCGCCGGGGATCTTAACGAGCACCAGGGACCTCATCGAAACAACCTCCGGTGGGCGTAGTGGCAAGTTCCATGCCATCCTCGGCGCCGACGCGAGGGCTCTTCGGTTGTTGCAAAATGCACCGTATTGTGAAAACGATGGAAGATGTAAAAACTATCTAATTGGGCTGGTTGGATTTGTTAACTTCGTCGCGAAATGCATCAACTGTTGCATTGCGCTGCATCTTGCGGTAGAGCGTGGACCGGTCAATGCCGAGAATCCGCGCCGCCGCGGTGCGGTTGCCGTCCACAGCGTCGAGCACCCGGTCGATGTGCAGCTGCTCGAGCTCGTCCAAGGACATGGTGACGTCGGTGGTCGGCCCGGCAACGGGGCCGGTCTGCAGCCGGAGGTCGTCCTCGGTGATGATGTCCCCCGGCGCCAAGGCGATGGCGGACTGGAGAACGTTTTCGAGCTCGCGGACATTGCCGGGAAACGGGAACGACATCAGCGCGCCGAGGGCCTCGTGGGAAAGCTTGAGCCCGGGGCGGCCGAACTGCTCGCCGTAGATCTCCAGAAAGTGACGCGCGAGCAGCGGAATGTCGGAGCGGCGCTCGCGGAGAGGGGCGACGTTGACCACCACCACCCGAAGCCGGTAGTAAAGGTCCTCGCGGAATTGCCCGTCGGAAATCATGGCCTCGAGGTCGCGGTTGGTGGCGGTGACCAGGTGCAAGCTCACGGGAATCCGCTCGCGGCCGCCGAGGCGCTCGAACTCGCGCTCCTGCACCATCCGCAGCAGCTTGGCCTGCAGGGCCAGGCTGAGATCGCCCACCTCGTCGAGAAAGAGCAGCCCGCCGTTGGCGAGCTCGATCTTCCCGAGGCGGCGCTGGACTCCGGTGGCGACGCCCTCTTCGATGCCGAAGAGCTCGGCCTCGAGCAGGCTCTCGGGCAGGGCGGCACAGTTGAGAGGAACGAAGGGGCCGGTGGAACGGTCCGAGAATGAGTGGAGAAGCCGCGCGACCCGTTCCTTGCCGACTCCGGACTCGCCGCGCAGCATGACGTTGGCTCCCGTCGGCGCCACCCGCCGCACCGTTTCGAGCATTTCGCGCACGGCGGAGGACTCGCCGATGAATCCTTCGCGCCGAGCGGTGTCGCGAAGCTCGCGGTTCTCTTCGGCCAGGCGCTGGCGATCGCGCTCGATGGCGGCGACCCGGCGCGAGGTGGCGACGGCGGTGGCGATCATGGAGCTCAGGGACAGCAGGAAACGGGCATCGCTGTCGGAGAACGGAACCCTGCCGACCCGGGTCTCTTTGTCGCCCAACACCACGACGCCGAGGAGCTCCCGGCCCTCCCGAAGGGGCGCGGCCAACAGCTCGTGGGGCGGCTCGTTAGCCTCGCGGTGGGCCCGGACGAAGCCGCCCTGGGAGAGCTCGTCAAGGAGCTCGGGCGGGAAGTGGCGTCGAAGGGGCTCGAAGGTCGGCGGCAGGCCGAGGGCACGGGCGGTGGCCTCCTGGCCTCCCGGCCGGAAGGTCACCACCAGCCCGGAGCCGGCGTCGAGGGTGCCCACCGCGCGGTGGAGCAGCACCTCCACCAGCTCGTCCTCCGACCGGACCCGCCCGATGGTCAGCGAGAGATCCACCAGCGTCTCGAGCTGCAGCTCGCGCCAGTTGCGGTCGAAGGTGCTCATTGGGATCCAGTGTAGCCGAGGCGGCGGCGGGTCAGCAGGCGGAGATGACCTCGACGAGGACTTCCGGCGGAACGGGTTTGGCGAAGACCCGGCCGAACCCGTGCTCCAGCGCCGAGATCTCGAGCTTGGTGGAGAGCTCACCGGAGAAGAGGATGAGGTTGGCCTCCGGGTTGATCTCCCGCAGCATGGCGCCGAGGGTCACGCCGTCGGCGCCGTCGAGCCGGTAGTCGAGCAGGCAGACGTCGAAGCTCCCGGGGATGGTGGCGACCATGGCCTCCTCTGCGGAGGAGCACGAGGTGACCTCTGCGCCGCACCGGGCCTCGAGCCAGCCGGCGATGGCGTCCATGAGCTCGATGTCGTCGTCGACGATGAGCACGCGGGTCGAGGTCGAGCTGTCCCGCTTGTCAGTGTTCGACATCCCTGCCTCCGCCCAGAGATTACGCAAGCCCAGTGCCAGCTTTGAGGTCGGAGAAAACCTCAGGTTGAACCCACGACTTGTATCGGACCGAGAATCCGGTGTTTCTTTTCGGGTCAGCGAAACAACGCCGTTTCAAGTAGAATGTTGCCGTTTCGATTCGTGTTGGAGGGTGTATGGCCGCGCCAGACACACAGGATTTTCAGACGCGCCGGCGGATGCTGGCGATGCTCATTCTTGCAGTGGCCGCAGCGTTGAACGCGGCCGCCGAGCCACCGCAGGCGGTGGTCATCGTCACCATCGACGCTCTGCGCGCCGACCGGCTTTCGGGTTACGGGTATCACCGGACGACGTCGCCCGCCATCGACGAGATCTTCGCCGAGGGCGTGCGGTTCGAGTCGGCGCGAACCGTCGAGCCCCTCACGGCGCCCGCCCTGTGCTCCATGATCACCGGGGTCGAACCGCACAAGCACGCCGCGACCCGTAATGGACTGCGCATGCACTCGGGCATCGCCAGCCTGCCGAAGATCCTCACCGACAGCGGTTGGACCACGGCGGCCGTGGTCAGCAACTGGACCCTCAGGGACGAGCTCACGACTCTGGGAGAGCACTTCGACCACTACGGCGAGGTCTACACCCGGCGCCGTTGGTTCGGACTGCTCAATCCCGAAGCGACCGGCGAGGATGTCACCGACCAGGCCCTCGAGTGGTTCGAAGAGCACGCCGCAGGGTCGTCCCCGGAACCCTTCCTGCTTTGGGTCCACTACGTCGAGCCCCATGCCCCGTATCGCTTCCACAAGGAGTTCGCCGACTCGCTCGGCATCACCGATCGGGACCCGTCGAGGAGCGACCGTTACGACACCGAGGTGGCGGCGGTGGACCACGCCGTCGACCGCCTGCTGAAGGGGATCGAGGCCCGAGTTCCGGCTGACGAGATGATTTTGATCTTTACCGCCGATCACGGCGAGAGCCTCGGCGAGCACGACTACTGGGGCCACGGGCGGCATCTTTACGAACCGTCGCTCCGGATCCCCATGGGCATCCGCTGGAAGGGGACCATCGAGCCGCACGTGATCGACGAGCAGGCAACCATCCTCGACATCGCCCCCACCATCCTGGGTCTCCTCGGCGAGGAGACTCCGGAGCCTTTCGTCGGTATGAGCTGGGCAGGGGCGCTGACCGGCGGTGAGACTCCCGGCGAACGACTGCTCTGCTACCAGGCTCACAAGGGGGCCGTTCTCGGCGAGCACGACGACGACCGCAAGCGATCCAAGGGATTGATATCGGTGGGCTACGTCGAGGAGGATTCAAAGGAGATCCTGCGGGTCAAGAACAACACCCACATGCTCTTCGACCTCGACTCGGATCCCGGCGAGCTCGCCAACCTGGTGGAGGCCAACGGCCCTCCGAGCAACCGCCTGCTCGAGTGCCTCGTCACCATCTCCGAGGGACTCGGTGCGATGGACCGGCTGAAGGCGAAGAAGCTCGATGACGAGACCATCGAGCAGCTCAAGGCGCTCGGCTACATCGAGTAGCCGTAGGGTGGGCCTCGGCCCACCAGATCACCTCCAGGTATCGAAACACCTCCCGGATTCTGCAACGGATGTTGGAATTGAAGGGGTCGCAAAGCGAGCCTGCAATGACAACCCGTTGGCGAGATTGGGACCGTGGACCGGTCGGCCGCGCCACGAAATGAAGCAGGCGCCCGATGAGGGCGCTTGACGAAGAGGTCGTTGATGCCATTGATGGAGAGTCAGCCGACGAGACTCGCACCCGGGGTCGGCAGCGGATGCGGGAATTCGGGAAACGCGAAACGAGTCCCGAAT
Source organism: Thermoanaerobaculales bacterium (assembly GCA_036351195.1). Classification (GTDB taxonomy): domain Bacteria; phylum Acidobacteriota; class Thermoanaerobaculia; order Thermoanaerobaculales; family Sulfomarinibacteraceae; genus JAHECW01. Next base: position 13,430 of record JAZBOQ010000185.1, read on the forward strand.
GACAGCCCGCTGGTGAGTCCGGGACCGTGGACCGGTCGGCCGCGCCACGAAATGAAGCAGGCGCCCGATGAGGGCGCCTGCGAAATGAAGTGGCGGGGCCGACGAGACTCGAACTCGCGACCTCCGGCGTGACAGGCCGGCGTTCTAACCAGCTGAACTACGACCCCGCACTCGAATCAGGGGTTGTGGTGGGAGGTGGGGGATTTGAACCCACGACCCCCTG
>JAZBOQ010000186.1:0-19711 GCA_036351195.1 Thermoanaerobaculales bacterium
CACGACGAGGACGCCGGTCAACTCTTGACGCCGACGACCTGGACGACCGCGCTGAGCCCGTTGTGGAACTCGCCCTCGTGAATCGTGCGTTCGAGCTCTTCCGCATGGATGAGATCGAGGCCGGCGAGCTCGTCGCGGAGGGTCTCGAGATCCATCATCAGGTCTGCCGATGGTGGCCCTCCGGTTCCGAGACGCAGCTGGGAGTGGGTGAAACCCTCCAGGAGGAAGACGCCTCCTTCTCTGAGACCTGCCACGGATTGCCGGTGGACCGCACGTCTCAGCGGTGGTGGGAGGTGGCAGAAGATCGAGACGATGACGTCCCAATCCTCGGGCTCGATCATGTACTCGGCGAGATCCGCATGAATGGTGCGAATGGTGGCGCCGTGCGCGTCGGCGAGCTTCCGGGCCTTGTCGAGACCGACGCGGGACATGTCCACGGCAGTGACGTCGAAGCCCCGCCGGGCAAGCCAGACGGCGTTTCGCCCCTCGCCCTCGGCGAGACACAACACTCTGCCGACCGGCAGCTCGTCCACCGCGGCAGCGAGAAAGTCGTTCGGGTGGGTGCCGTAGGCGAAGTCATCACCGCTGTATCGTTCGTCCCACATGTCTGAGCATTTCTCGGGGGGTCGTTACTCGATGCCGTCGCCGGTGGCATCGATGGACCACTTCACGCCGCCGCGAGTGGCGATGTAAAGGAAGACGAAGCAGTAGAGAGCGGCGAGCTCGCCTCGGTTGACCACGGGGAAGAACGCCTCGTTGAACTGGAACTTCCAGTGGAACTGCGCGTAGGCCACGGCCATCGTGCCGCTGGAAAGGAACGCGGCCCATCGGGTCTGAAATCCCACGATGATGAGGACACCGCAGATGAGCTCGATGAGGCCGCCGATCCAGAGCTGGGAGAAGACCTCCGTCTCACGCTCGGTCAGCACACCGAAGATCTTCTGGATTCCGTGCATCGAGAACATGATCCCGGCCACGATCCGCAGCAGGGCGTACGCGTGGTCCGAGTATTCAGCGAGCTTGCTCATAGGGGTCTCCTCCTCGGGCACTCGCTTCAGAGAACACGCTTCGCCGGAGAGCTCTTCCCGATGAGGGCCACGGCTCGTACCGGTGAGCCGTCGGCATCCTCAAACGCCAGAGGAAAACACGAAAAGACGAACGGTTCCGGCGGGAGGTGTTCGAGTCCGGTGAGGTTCTCGACGATGATCAGCTCGGCGGCCATCAGTGCCCGGTGCACCGGGAGGTTCTCGCTGCCGACCGGATCCGGGGAGATGGTGTCGAAGCCGACACCCTTCAGTCCGGAACCGGCCAACAGCTCGGCAGCGTCGGTGCTCAAGACGGGGTACCCGGAGAAGTACTGGTCGGTTCCCCAGAACCGGCTCCAATCGGTGCGGATCAGGAGGAAATCCACCTGCCCGACCTCGCGCAGACGGGGTTCGATGCTGTCGAGGCCGATGATGCCGTTTTCAACTCCGGTCACGTCCAGCATCATTGCCGGTCCGACGTAGGTGTCCACCGGGAAGGCGTCCAGCGTCATGCCGTTTTTAATGAGATGTGCGGGGGCGTCGACGTGGGTTCCGGTGTGGGAGTACAGTGTGATCTTCCTCTCCAGGAAGCCGTCTTCGGCGACGGTGCGGGCGGCCTCGATCACAGGCGGCTCCGTGCCCGGGTAGACCGGCATGTTCTCGGAGATGGGGTGGGTCAGGTCAATGGTGCTGTTCATGTCGTTCCAATCGCCGAGGGAAGGGTATCAGGCAAACGCACCTCGACATCACAAATGAAACAGCCTCCCATGCGGGAGGCTGTTTCATTTGTGATTGTGGTGCGCCCGGCGAGATTCGAACTCACGGCCTTCAGATCCGGAGTCTGACGCTCTATCCAGCTGAGCTACGGGCGCACGCAAAAATTTTGGGGTGAGCGATGGGGTTCGAACCCACGACCACAGGAGCCACAATCCTGTGCTCTACCAGCTGAGCTACGCCCACCATAATCGACACGTGATGGTCCGCCTGAGAGGACTCGAACCTCTGACCCACGGATTAGAAGTCCGTTGCTCTATCCTGCTGAGCTACAGGCGGAGAGAGGATTGGCCGGAGGGCAGAATTGGTCGGGGCGAGAGGATTTGAACCTCCGACCCCCTGCGCCCAAGGCAGGTGCGCTACCAGACTGCGCTACACCCCGACGCTCGAGTCCGCTCAATGTGCGTTGCCAAAGAACACCGCCCAAAGGCGGAGAGCGAGTATAGGTATAGGTCACGCCAAGTGTCAATCTTTACGTGCCCCCGGGCCCGTGCCCGATGCTCAATCAGTCGAGGCTCTCCGCTTGGTTCTTCAAGTGTACGCATCATGAACTCATTATTATGGCTTTTGTTGCGATCTACGGTATCTCCATCCCGATCGCCTCGAGCCGCGGCGCCACCACCTCGCGCTGTTTCGCCATGACCTGCTGGGCGCCGGCCCAACCCATGTCGAGCATGGCGTTGAACTCGTCTCGGGAAAAAGCGGCGCCCTCGGCGGTCCCCTGCACCTCGACCAGCTTGCCGGAGCCGGTAAAGACCAGGTTGAGGTCCACGTCGCAGTCGAAGTCCTCGCCGTAGTCGAGGTCGGCGACGGCCTGTCCGTTACTCAGGCCGACGGCGACACCGGCAATCTGCTCGACGAGCGGCCATGTGGAGATCAGCCCCTGCTCGTACATCCGACACAGGGCGAAGGCCATGGCGGTCCAGGAGCCGGAGATGGAGTTGGTTCGCGTCGAGCCGTCGGCCTGGAGTACGTCGCAGTCGGCGGTCAGCGTGCGCTCTCCCATAAGGTCGCGGCGGACGGCGGCACGCAGGGAGCGGCCGATGAGGCGTTGGATCTCCTGGGACCTGCCGCTGGGCTTGCCCTTCTTGACCTCACGGTCGGAACGGGTGTCGGTAGCACGGGGGAGCATGGCGTACTCGGCCGTCACCCACCCCTCGCCGGAGCCGCGGAGAAAAGGCGCTGTCCGGTCGGCGAGGCTGACGTTGCACAGCACCACGGTGTCGCCGGCGCGCCACAGGACACTGCCCTCGGGGTAGCGGATGAAATCGGGTTCGATGGTGATGGGGCGGACTTCGTTGACGTGACGGCCATCGGGACGCATGGCGGCTCCTTTCCGATGGGGGAGCTTAGCACCGCCGTGGGGTTTTCAAGTTAGACTGTTGCTTCGATGAACGAGGATGCAACGACGATTTCGACGGGTATTGATTCCGGCAGGACTGTGCGGGCGGGATGTCCGTGCCCACCATCGGCTCAAGCGCTGCTCGTTCTGCTGTTGATTGCGGCGACACCGGTGGTGGTGAGCGCGCAGGAGCTGATTCCCGCCGCCTACACCCCGGCGCCGGTGGGTGTCAACCTGGTCTCGGTGGCGAGCTACTTCAACAACGGTGATATCGCCTTTGATCCGTCCGGCCCCATCGAGAACGGCAGTGGCGAGATCCTCGCCTCGACCCTGAGCTACGCCCGCACTCTCGGGGTCCTCGGTCGTTCCGCCAGCCTGACCATCGTCCAACCCTATGTCCTCGGCGATCTCGAGGGCCTCTACCTGGGCGAACAGGCGTATGCGGAGCGCTCCGGCATCGGCGACACGATGGTCCGGTTCGGCCTCAATCTCTACGGCGGCAAGGCGATGACCCCGGCCGAGTTCGCGAGCTACCGCCCGAAGACCCTCGTCGGTACGAGCCTTTCGGTGTCGGCCCCCACCGGGCAATACGACTCCACCAGGCTCATCAACATCGGCACCAACCGATGGTCGGCAAAGGCGGAGATCGGTTTCGTTCAGGTGGTCGGCAAGTGGGCAATCGACGCCTATGTCGGTGGCGCTTTCTTTTCCACAAACACCGATTTTTTCGGTGGAATGAGTCGGTCCCAAGATCCGATTTTTTCGGCTCAGGTCCATGCCCGCTATCTCTTCAGGCGCGGGCTGTGGGGAGCGGTGGACGCCAATTTCTGGTACGGCGGGAAAACCACGGTGGATGGTCGAACCGGGGATGATCTGCAGGAGAACTCCCGGGTTGGCCTGACCCTCGTGTGGCAGGTGACGCGGCGGCATGGTCTGCGTCTTGCCGCCAGCCGCGGGGCATTCACCCGGATCGGCGGCGACTTCAGCTCGTTCGGGATGGCGTACAGCTACAACTGGATGAAGCAGCCGAAGAGTCCATGACCTTCAGATGTCGACCACCTCGAGGTGCTCGGGGTCACCGCCGAGGATCGACCGAGTGATGCGCAGAAAGCGATCCGAGGCGTCGGTGAGCTCCAGGCGCACCCCTCCGTCGGCATCGCCCTCCGCGATCAGGTTCCGGTGGTCTCGGGCCACGGTGTCGGCCACCGCTGACGCCGAGTCCACGAGCCGCACCGCCGAGCCGACCACGCGCTGCAGGGAAGGAGTCAGCAAGGGATAGTGGGTGCAGCCGAGAATCACGGTCTCGACACCGCGGCCCAGGAGCGGCGTCAGGTAGAGCCTCGCCACCTCGTCGGTCACCGGATGGTCGCCCCAGCCTTCCTCGGCCAGAGGAACGAAGAGAGGACACGCGGCGGTGGCAACCGCGGTGCCTGGGGCCATGCGTTCGATGGCGGCCTGATAGGCGCCTGAACGAATGGTGCCCTCGGTGCCGATGACGCCGATCCTGGTCGCGCCGGTGTCGACCGCGGTTCTCGCTCCTGGCTCCACCACTCCCACGACCGGGACGCTGACGGCATCGGCCACCTCGCCGAGGGCGAAGGAGGAGGCGGTGTTGCAGGCGACGACCAGCAGCTTGATCTCTCGCTGCAAGAGGTGAGCGGCGGCCTTCACGGCGTAGCGTTGGACTGTCGCGGCCGACTTCGTGCCGTAGGGCAGGCGGGCGGTGTCCCCGAGGTAGACGAAGCGCTCCGACGGCAGCCGCCGGCGAAGCGCGCCGAGCACCGTCAGGCCCCCGACCCCCGAGTCGAAGATCCCGATCGGCCGGGTCATGATGCGATGAACGCCTTGTTGAGCTTCAGGGGCCGGGACAGATCCAGGTGGCCGGTCAACGTGGGAACCTCGTGCCCGCCGAAGAGGATCTGCACCGACGTCAGGGACGGGCAGTTGAGGAGGATGGAGTCCACCAGTCCATAGGCCAGCAGCAGCTCGATCCGGCTGCCGTCGATGGGCTCTGGCGGCGGTGTGATGTCGATGAAGGCCGCGCCTTGACCATCCACGAAGACCGCATTGAGCTCCGCTTCCCACGGCACAACGGGCTGAAGCTCGCCGACAGGGCCGATGAGGACCTCGGCGACGATGGCCCGGACCCGTTCGTGGACCTCGATCGGAAGGGGCACGTTGCGCAGCTCCGGGTGGAGCAGGCCGTCGGGACCCGCGAAGAGCAACATCACCTTCTGTTCGGGGGCTGGGGTTGGGGTGGGCAGCACGTCCACCGGCGCGCCGGTGGGACTGACTGAGGGACGCCCGGGCCCGAAGAACAGCCACAGGAGGACGGCGAGGACGACCGCGGCGGCTGCGATGATGAGAAAGACTCGGCGAGTCATCGTTGACGCAAAAAGGCGTCGATCCCCTGGGCAATCGCGCCGGCAAGGGCCTGCTGATGCTCCGGGGTCGCAAGCCGTTCCGCTTCCGCGGGGTTGGAGAGGAAGCCGACCTCGACCAGGATCGCCGGCATGGTTGCGCCGGTGAGCACCACGAACGGGGCTTGTTTGACGCCGCGGTCGCGGATGTTGGAGAGGGCGTTGAGACGGGTCTGAACCTCGAGAGCCAGCTCTGCCGACTCGTTGAGGACCGACGCCTGGGCCAGGTCCCAGAGGATCAGGTCGAGGTCGGAGCGCTCCTCGGACTCGCCGCCGGCCTCGTTTTCGAGCTCCGCCAGGGCCGCCGCGGCCTCGTCGGTGGCCTGATCGTCGAGGCTCATGTAGTAGGTTTCCGAGCCTCTCACCGACGAGAAGTTCGAGGCGTTGGCGTGCAGCGAGACGAAGACCTCCGCCTCCACTCTGTTGGCGATGGCGGTGCGATCGGTGAGCGCCCGGCCTTCGCCGTCGTCGCGGGTCAGGCGGACCTGGTGGCCGCGGGCGCGGAGCTCGCCGGCCAGACGGCGAGCCACGGCCAGGGTCAGGTCGCGCTCGGTCAAACCGCTGTCGGACGCGGCGCCCGTGTCCTTCCCGCCGTGGCCGGGGTCGATGACGACGGGGGAGGGCCCCGTCGCGACCGGAGCGTACTCGGGGGCGGGCGTCGGTGTCGGGAAAACCCGGCCGAGCTCGAGGATGACCCGGGGCGGGCTGTCGAGGCTGTGCCAGTCAAGGAGACCGACGTTGGGCGCAGTGGTGATCAACAACGCCTGGCCGTTGCTGCTCACCGCGCGGACCCGGTTCGACCTCAAGCGTGAGCTCGGGTCGAGGCGCGGGGAGGCATCGGCGAAGACGACGGTGATCTCGCCGTTGTCGTCGACCCGGGCGATCGCTTCGGCGGCGCGGTCAAGGGTGAGCACCAGGGTCGTCGTGGCGTCGAAGTCGGCCGCCGCTGGGCGGACGATGACGGGGTCGTCGAATCGGGCGCCGACGGCGATGCGATATCCCTGGGGGATCGGTTCCAGGCGGAAGCCAAGGGGAGCGAGCAGCGCCCGGTCGATGAACTCGAACGACGCGGCCACCCCGCCGGGCGACGGCACCGGAGCGTCGGTGGTGTCGTGTAGGTCGCCGTCCGCCAGAACCAGCCGGTGGCCCGGCGTGAACTGCAGAGTGTGCTCGCCGTAGGTCACCACGTAGGTTCCTGCGGCCCGGGAGTACTCGGCGCCGGCGCCGATCAGGGCGAGCACCGGGATGACCTCGATCCGGCTTCCGATTCGCGGCACCGAGACGCCGCGGCCGGCGTACTGAAACTCGACGGTCTGCATCATCTCCTGGCCGGACAACACGGAGGTTCCGATCAGCAGCACAAGAACAGGTATAAGGGCTCTTCGCATCTTCAAAACGATGTTTACCGTCCCGCTTCGGCCGTCGATTCGGCCCTTTGGAGTCGATTGTCGGTCCGGCGTCAGCTTAGCAATGAAAGGCCGACGGGGCCAGCGGTCAACGATCGAACGCGCGCCACTGAAATGAAAGACCCGCCGGGCGGCGGGTCGTGTTGATGGTGGAGGCGGTGGGAATCGAACCCACGTCCGAGGAACTCCGGTCGCCGGTTTCTCCGTGTGCAGCCGGCGGTTAAATCTCGCCCCGAGGGTAGTCGTCCGGCGACCTTCCAAGGGGCCAGCCCGAAAAATCTCGGCCGACGCGTTCGGGCGCCGCGGCGGCCCAGCCCGTCAAATGGCGTCAATCCTCAGATCGACAGGCGAAATCTCGAGGTTGACGTGGCTGAACTAAGCAGCCAGTGCGTAGTCGTTATCGGCAGTTGAGTTTGCCCCCACCTTTTTAACGAGGCGGTGAGGACCTCGACACGCTGCCGACCACCGGAACCGTTCCCCGTCAAAACCAGGACACCCCCAGACTCAACGGTCTCTAAGTATAACAACGTTGAATCCAACCGATTTGTTTCGGCCTCGCGCACGAATCGATCCCGATCCCGATCCCGATCCCGATCTCGTTCCCGAGTCGAACGTGCCGGGATCGCGCCGTGCCTTGACGCCGCAAGACGGCCGGCGCATACTGGGTCATCCACGCTGTACAGACCAAGGGAGAGAACTATGTTGGCGAAGGCGTTTTCTGCCACGCCGCGCGGCGTGGATGCGTTGTTCGTGACGGTGGAGGTGGACCGGATCCGGTCGAGCCTGCCGTCGGTGAAGGTGGTCGGGCTTCCCGACCCGGCGGTGCGCGAGGCGAAGGAGCGGATTTTCTCGGCGGTGCGCAATCTCGGGCGGCGATCGGAGGCGGCCAACGTCGTCTTCAACCTGGCGCCCGCCGACGAGCGCAAGGAAGGGGCGGGCCTCGACCTGCCCATGGCGGTGGCCTACCTGGCGTCCATGGGCGATGTGCCGACCTCGACGCTGGCGAATCGAGTGCTGGTCGGCGAGCTCACCCTGGAAGGCCGGCTGCAGCCGGTTCGCGGGGTGCTGCCGATCGTGATCGCGGCCCGCGATCACGGGGTTGGCGAAGTGGTGCTGCCGGCGGCGAACCGGGCGGAGGGCTCGGTTGTGGAAGGGATCCAAGTCACAGGCGCGGCCACCCTCGGCCAGGTAGTGCGCTATCTGCGCGAAGGCTCTCGACCGGTCGTCGATGAGCTGGCGGATCCGGTGGGTGGCGCCATGGACCAGGTCTCGGACCTCGCGGACGTGGTGGGGCAGGAGCAGGCGAGGCGCGCGCTGGAGGTGGCGGCCGCCGGTGGTCACCACCTCTTTTTCCTCGGCCCCCCGGGATGTGGGAAGTCCATGCTGGCCCGGCGCCTGCCGGGCATTCTGCCGCCGCTGGAAACGGAGGAGGCGCTGCAGGTGACCAGTGTCTACTCGGTTTCGACGCGGGTGCCTCGCCCGTCGGGCCTTCTGTCCCGCCGCGCTTTTCGGGCTCCCCACCACACTATTTCGTCGGCGGCGCTCATCGGAGGCGGGACCAACCCCCAGCCGGGAGAGGTCTCGCTGGCCCACCACGGAGTGCTTTTTCTCGACGAGCTGACCGAGTTCCGGCGCGACGTGCTGGAGGGGCTGCGGCAGCCGCTGGAGGATGGGTCGGTGACGGTGGCACGGGCGCGGTCGACGCTGACCTTTCCGGCGGCGTTTCAGCTGGTGGCGGCCGCCAACCCGTGCCCGTGCGGGTATCTCGGCGATCAGCGGCGCGAGTGCACGTGCACCCCGCCGGCGGTGGCGCGGTACCGTTCACGGTTGTCCGGGCCGCTGCTCGATCGACTCGATCTCCAGGTGACGGTGCCGGCGGTGCCGTGGCGGGATCTGGCCAGCCACCGGCGCGGCGAGCCGAGCCTGGCGGTGGCCGATCGGGTCCGGACGGCGCGGGAGCGGTCGCGGCGGCGGTTCGGCAAGGGTGGGCCGTTGGCCAACGGGGCGATGGAGAGCGACCACATTCGCGAGTGGGCGAGCCCGGATGATGACGGGCGGCGGCTGCTCGAACACGCGAGCCGGTCCCTGGGGCTCTCGGCGAGGGCGTGGCATCGGATTCTCAGGGTGGCGAGAACCATCGCGGATCTCGCCGGCGAGGACGGGGTCGGCGCGCCCCACATCGCCGAAGCCATCGCCTACCGAGCTCTCGATCGCCGTCCCTCTCCAGCCCCCGCCGCCGCCTCCCTCGGAGCAACGAAATGAATCGCCCCAACCGCGATCATCTCAACGCCCTCGGCGCCGAGATCATCGGTTGCGCGATCAGGGTTCGCCACGTCCTCGGTCCGGGACTCCTCGAATTTACAGACCAGGCATGCGTTGCGAGCAGGACGGATCGGAGGTGGACTGTGAGGTGAGGGTGCCCCTGAACTGTCGAGAGCTTCAACTCGACGTTGGATATCGGTTGTTCGAAACCAGGCGCCGGACTGATTGAAATCGACTCAAAATATTCGAAACACGCGGTTTGAATCATTGACTCTGCGTCGCATGCGGCTAGAATGAGAACGCGGCAGGGTGCCTTGTCAGAATCGAAGGAGGTGTGGTGGAACAGGCCGTTCCAATTCTGTTCTACTGCCTGGCGGTTGTGACGATCGCAGGCGGCATCGGAGTGCTGGTCTCCAGGAAGCCGGCCCGTGTCGCCCTGTCCCTGCTGGTCGTTCTGACCGGGGTGACGGCGCTGCTGTTGCTGCGCAGCGCGGTGGCGCTGGCCCTCGGTCAGATCATCGTCGGCGCCGCCGCGGTCGGGCTGTGCATGGCCGTGGGAAAGCGGAGCCCGACGGGAGTTTCGTCGTTCGTCCACGGTTTCGCTCCCGTTGCCGTCGTGGTCGGCTTGGCCTTTGGTGCCATCGTCGCCATCGGCGCGATCTTCGGTGTTCAGGCTCCGGGGCAGGGTGACGGAACGGCGCTCACCACGGTGAACGGAGACCCGACGGGCAACGTGGTGGCTGTCGTGAGAGAGCTCTTCACCGCCTTTCTGCTCCCGCTCTCGGTGGTGTTGTTGACGTTGTTCGCCGCCACCATCGGTGCGCGTCGAATGGTATTGGGGCCGGCGGAAGAACCGCGCGGGGAAGGGGAGGTCGAGGTGTGATCGGGGCAACGCATTTCCTCGTGCTGTCGCTGATCCTGCTGTGTCTGGGTCTCATGGGGATGATGATGCGGCGGAGCTTCATCGCCGTGTTGGCCTCGATGCAGCTCGCGGTGAGTGCGGCGGTCCTCAATTTCGCTGCGTACGGTTTCCGTCTGTCGGACCTTCAGGGCCAGACGTTGGCGGTGGTGGTGTTGGCGGCGGGGGCTGTTCAAACCGTGCTGGGTTTGGGCCTCGCGGTCGGGTTTGTGCGCTTGAAGGAGGCGTCGGAGGATGACGCCGCCGGCAGGCCGAGGAGCTGAGCCGGTGGATTTCTCCGCCCTGATCTGGATCGTCGTGATCTCGCCTCTGGCGGGTGCGGGGGTCAACGGCATCGTTGCGCGGCGAAGCGGCGTCGCGCAGAGAACGCGCCGTTTTCTGGCTCTCGTGGGGCCGGGCGCGGCCGCGGCGGCAGGGTGGGCGTTGGCGTTGTCGTGGTGGATTGCGGATCCCGGGAAGACCGTGCGGGTGTTCGACCTGGGGCGATGGATCTCCGGCGTTGAGCTGCCGACGGCCGCGGGAGACCTGATGCGGCTCGAGATTGCCATGAGCTGCCGGCTCGATGGACTCTCGGCGATGATGGTCGCGCTCGTCGTCACCTTGGGCATTCTCGTCCATCTCTTCGCTGTGGGATTCGAAAAGCAGGAGCGCGATGAAGACCGATCTCGGCTCTTTGCGAATCAGAACCTGCTGCTCGCCGGCAGCCTTGCCGTGGTCCTCGCCGGCAACCTCCCAACGCTGCTCGTCGGGTGGGAGCTGACGGCGGTGGCGTCGTTCCTCCTCATCGTGTCCGACCACCGTTCGGCGAGGGGGGCCGCCGCGGGAACCAGGATGTTGATTGTCAGCCGAATCGGCGCCGCCGGACTGCTGCTGGCCATCGCAATCGCAGCGTTCAACTTCGGCACCCTGGAGCTGGAGGGTCTGCGGCGAGCACTGCTCGCGGACCTCTCCGGTGACGCATCCGGCGCGGCCGTGGCGATCGGCCTGCTGGTGGTCCTCGTCGGCGTGATCGGGTCGGCGCAGCTGCCGTTTCACGTCTGGCTGACCGAGTCGGTCCACACCCCGGTCTCGGCGTCGGCGATGATCGTCTCGGTGGCGACGGTGGCGGCCGGCGTCCAGGTCATGCTCCGTTTCGCGTTCGTGATGGAAGCCAACGCGGCGATAGCGCTGGCGGTTGCCACGGTGGGAGGCGCCACCTTTGTCTTCGCCGCGATGGTCGCTCTGGTTCAGCTCGACATCCGAAAGCTGATCGGACATGTCGCTGTCGCCCAGCTCGGACTCGCGCTTCTGGGCATCGCTGCCGGCGCCAAATGGAGCGCCGTTTTCCTGGTGGTGCTCTATGCCCTCTGTCTGACCAGTCTCGTCCTTGGATCGGGCGTGGTGGTCCGGAGCTGCGCCGGTGCGCGGGATCTTCGCCGGATGGGCGGGTTGAGTGAGGTCGCGCCGGTGAGCTTCTGGTCGATGTTCGCCGCCGCCGTGGTCCTCGCCGGGGTTCCGCCCCTGGGCGGGTTCGTCGCCGCCAACGGGATCCTCGCCCGGATCTTCGACGCGGGAATCGTGGATCGGGGCGCCTTCGGCGGGATGTGCTTCCTGTTGTGGGGCTTCGGCCTTCTCGGCAGTGCGCTGGCGGCCGTGGGTCTCGCCCGCCTCGTGTTCATGGTTTTCTTCGGCAGGTTCCGGGGGGACGAGGAACCGGCGAGCTGTCCTGCCGAGACGGTCCCAGCGGTCGTTTTCGGCGTGGCAGCTCCGGCGCTCGCCGCGCTCTTCGGCGGTGCGATCGTCGGGTTGTCCGGCGGCGCCGGCGCGGGCACGGGAATCGAGTGGACGTTGACGGCGATGACGGCGCTGGTCGTGGTTGCGGGCATCGGTGCGGCGGCACGAATCTACGTGCTGGATTCGGGCCTCGTCCGAGCCGAGTATCTCGCACGCAGGCTGCCCACGACTCGGCGGATACTGCTCGCCGGCCTGTGGATCGATGATCTCTACCGCCTGACGCTCGTGCGGGGAGCGATCTGGGCGGCCGCGCGCCTCGACGATTTCGACGCGCGGGTGGTGGACGGGTTCGTCTGCGGCGCCCGCCACACGATTGTCGGCATTTCCTGGTTGTCGGCCATCTTCGACCGTTTGGCGTTGGACGCCCTGGTGCGTTGGTTGGGTGACGGATTCGGGACCGCCGGTCGAACGTTGCAACGATCGCAGGTCGTGTACGTGCAGGGTTTCGTGGTAGTGATGGTCATTGGCGCGGCGGTGCTTCTCGGCATCGCTTTCGCCGCCAACGTGTAGGCTCGGAAGGGACTATGGACACTCAGTTCGGCTGGCTTCTCAACCTGGTCTGTTTCCTCCCGCTGGTGGGCGCTCTCCTGATGCTGGTGTTCGTCGGCCGGAGGGATGTGGTCGCTATCCGAAGGACGACGGTGGCAGTCGCCGCCGCCGACCTGGCGCTGGCCATTCCCTTGTGGTTCCTCTATCGCCCGGACGGGGTGGAGTTCCAGTTCGTGACTCGTTTCGACTGGATCGCGAGTCTGGGAGTGCAGGTCTTTCTCGGGGCGGACGGTTTCGCCGTGCTCCTGATTCTGCTCACGGCGCTTGTCGGTCTCATCGCCGCGATCAGTTCGTTCGCCATCGTCGCCCACCGTCACAAGGAGTTTTGTGCCTTTTTGCTCATGCTCCAAACCGGGGCCATCGGCGTCTTCAGCTCTCTCGACCTCATCTTGTTCTTCACGTTCTTCGAGATCCTGCTGGTTCCGGCGTACTTCCTGATCGGCATTTGGGGCGGTTCCCGGCGGCTTTTCGCCGCGGGCAAGTTCCTTCTGGTCCACCTGGCGGGATCGGCGTTCTTCCTGCTGGGTATCCTCGGTCTTTATTTCTTCAATGCCGACGGTCTCGCGGCTGTCGGCCTGGCCGGGCTGGGCAATGAGCCGGCCTTTTCGTTGCCCCAGCTCTACTCGGTGGCGGCGGTGATTCCGACCCGGCTTCAGCTCTGGGTCTTCATCGCCTTTTTCCTCGGTCTCGCCGTTCGAATTCCCCTGGTGCCGTTGCACACCTGGATGCCCGACGCCCTGGTGGAGGCGCCGATGGCGGCAACGGTGATGCTGGCGGCGGTGGGCGTCAACATCGGTGTTTTCGGAGTCGTTCGCGTGGCCATGCCGCTGCTGCCCCACGCGACCGCTGCCGCGGTTGGATGGGTCGGCGCCCTCGCCCTCATCGGCATCGTCTACGGAGCCTTGGTGGCGATGGCGCAAAAGGACATGAAACGACTCGTGATCACCATGATCGTGAGTCACATGGGCCTGGCGGTTCTCGGGCTGCTCACCTTCCAAGAGCCGGGATTGAGCGGCGCCATGCTGCAACTGCTCAACCATGGGGTGTCCGCCGGCGCCCTGTTGCTCTTGATCGGGATGGTCGAGCAGCGGCGCGAGACGCGGCTCATCGGTGAGTTCGGCGGTCTTGCCCGCATCATGCCGTTGCTGGCGACCTTCTTTCTCATCGCCGTCTTGTCCGCCATCGGGATGCCGGCCTTCAGTGGATTCGTCAGTCGATTTCTGATCCTGATCGGAGTATTCGGCTACAGCAAGCTGTGGGCTCTGACCGCACTGGGCGGGCTTGTCATCGGCGCGGCTTGCATGATCTGGATGTACCAGAGGGTCTTTTTCGGAGAGGTGACCAGCGAACGCAACGAAGTGCTCGAGGATCTCGACCGCCGCGAAAGGTGGTTGGTGCTTCCGCTTCTTGTCGTCATTCTCTGGATCGGGTTGGCGCCGCAGCCGTTTCTCGATCGCCTGCAACCGACAGTGGATCGGGTGGTAGAGCGGATGAATGTCGCGGTTGGGCAAACCCCGGAGGCTGACATCCGGGAGCTCACTGTCACAACCCCCGACGGTGACGATCCTTCTCCGGGGGGTAGCTGAGCGTGGAGCCCGCGGTTTCTATCGCCCTGCTTCCGGAGGTCATCCTCGCGTTGGCGGGTTGTGCCCTGCTATTGGTCGGAGGAGAGCGGCGAAGGACCCCGGCAGCGCCGGTGGCGGTTCTCGCCCTCGCCGCCGTGATGGTCGCGGGTGTGGCGGTGGTGGTGACCGGGAGACCGGACGCGAGCCCGGGGCCGATCGCCGGCGGGATGCTCGTCATCGACGGGCTCGCCACCTTCTTCCGGTTGTTGGTGCTCACCGTGTCGGCCCTGATCCTGGTCATGGCGGTGGGACCGCTGGGTCGCGGGGGCGGCGGCGGCGCCGAGCTGGCGGCGATGGTGCTCTTTGCCGACCTCGGTGCCTTCCTCGCTGCCTCTGCAGCTCACTTCGCCAGTCTCTTCGTGGGGATCGAGCTCGTGACGATGGCGGTGATCGTGCTCGTGGCGTGCGCTCCGGGAGGCGGCCGGGCCAACGACCGGGCGCTGAAGATCTTCGTGCCCAACGCGGCGCTCTCGGCGGTGATGCTGTACGGCGTATCGCTGGTCTACGGCGCTGTCGGTAGTCTGGAGCTCGCGGCGGTTCGCCTCCACCTCGAAGTGTTGGCGCACGTCAACTCCATGGTCGTTCTCGGCGTCGTGCTCATCGCTTGCGGCCTGTTCTTCAAGGTGGCGGCGGTGCCGTTTCACCTGTGGCTGCCTGCGGTGGTGGGAGATGCGCCGGCGCGGGTGTCCGCGTTCGTTGCGGTGGTTCCGACCATCGCCGGACTCGCCTGCCTCGTCCGGCTTTCCTCCGGCGCCTTCTCTCCCGTGACCGGTCAGTGGTGGGTTGTGATGTGGATCGCGTCGGCCGCCGCGATGATCTTCGGCAGCGTTGCGGCGCTGGTGCAGGACAGGGTGAAGTGGATGCTCGCCGATCTGTGGATCGCGCACGCCGGGTATGCGCTGATGGGCGTGGCGGCCGGAACCGATGCGGGCACTCGGGCGGTGCTCGTGCAGGCAGCGGTGGCCGGGCTCGTGTTTCCCGGCGCCTTCGGGATGGTGGCCCTGCTCGAGTCGAGGGAGCGGTCGGAGATCCGGATCTCCGATCTCAGTCGTTTTCGAAGCGGCGGCGCTCCGGCGGTGGTGGGAATCGTGGTTTTCGCCGGCGCTCTGGCGGGGATCCCGCTCACGGCGGGCTTCGTCGGGCGGTGGTTTCTCTGGGCAGCGGCCCTCGAGGCAGGCCTCGTGTGGCTGGTGGTGCTTTCGCTGGTGGCCACCGTCGTGGGGTTCGCCTGTTGCGCGAGGGTAGTTGTGCCGGTCATCGTATTCGACAGCCGGCCAGAGGATGCGTCTGGCGCAGCAATGGCCCGCGATGGATGGACCGTCGCCGCGGTGACTCTCTGCGGGCTGGCGATCGTGGTCGTCGGGCTCTGGCCGGTCCCACTCGTGGAGTGGGCCGTAGGCGCGATTGGACGGGTGTGATCGAGGCGCCGGCCGTGGCCGGTGAATCGAAGGGGCTGGGGAGCCATGAGTAAACGCAAGAAAAGGGTCAAGTACGCGAGCAACTGGCTGAACGCCTCGATCGTCGGAATCCAGTTTCCGGTGGCCATGGCCCTCGGATACTTCTGGGGCAAGTGGATGGACGGCATCTTCGGCACCGAGCCGTGGATGACCATCGTGTTTTCGATCTGCGGCATCATCGCCGGGTTCGTGAACCTGGTGCGCATCACCATCGCCACCGGGAAGCAGGAAGAGCTGCTGGAGAAACAGAAACAGGACGATGTCGACGGCGCCGACGAATCCTGAGACGAGCCCGGGATTCTCCATGAGGAGGGTCCTCCGGACGGCGTGGATTCTGGTTTTTGCGGGGGCCGTCGGGGAACTTGTGATTTTTCTCTCAATCTCGGGAGCTTTGTGCTTGACCGCGGCAGGAACCGTGGCTATCATCAATCTTCGTTGGCTGGAGATGGTCGTCGAGAACGTGGTTCAGCCCAATCGGCCGAGCTACAACCTCAAGTCCATTCTCCGGATCATCGGGCGCTTCGCGCTGCTCGCTGGTGTGCTCGCGGCAATCGCTTGGTTGCCGCAGATCGACCCGGTGGCCGTGGTTGTCGGGTTTTCGGCCCCAGTGGCCGCCCTCATTGTCGAGGGGGTTCGCGGGGGTCGGTTCGGGGGAGGCTGAGTTGGAACATCACTTTTCGATCCTCTACCATCCGATCAACAATCTCCTGATTGCTCTCTTCGGTGAGTCCAGCGAGCAGTGGCAGGGCTGGATGGGGTTGCATACACACGGCTACTGGCTGCCGGACAACGCCATCATGTCTATTCTGGTGGTGCTGTTCATCGCGCTGCTCGTCATTCCGATCAGCCGGAAGCTGTCGGTGGAGAAGCCGAGCAAGGTGCAATCGATGTTCGAGACCCTGGTGACCGGGCTCGAGGACCTCATTGACGACGTGGTCGGCCACGGTCAGGGCAAGCGCTTTCTGCCGATCATCTGCGCGCTCGCATTCTTCATCTTCATCGGCAACATCTTCGGCCTGTTCTATTTCGTTCAGCCGCCGACCGCCGATGCAAGCACCACCTTCGCGCTGTCCATCACCGCGTTTCTCTTCTACAACATCATCGGTATCAAGGACAACGGCGTCCTCAAGTACGCCAAGCACTTCCTCGGTCCGGTGATGTTCCTGGCGCCGCTGATGCTCATCATCGAGCTCATCTCCCACGCCGCGCGGATCCTGTCCTTGGCCATCCGCCTTTTCGGCAACATCTCGGGTGAGCACACTGCGACCGCGATCTTTTTCGGGATGTTCCCGTTCATCCTGCCCTGGCCGATGATGTGTCTCGGCATTTTCGGGGCGTTTCTCCAGGCATTCATCTTCATCATGCTCACCATGGCCTATCTCAACGGCGCTGTCGGGCATGAGGAACACTAATCGGATCGGATACGAAGAAATCGTTGGAGGAGGAAGAGCATGAGTCGTCGTTTTGCAACCTTGGCAATCATCGTGGTGGCGTTGGCAGTGGCAGCTCCGGCTATGGCACAGGATCACGGCGAAGCCGCCGGCAGCAACGCCGCCATTCCGTGGGGCATGTTCGCCCCGGCGCTTGCCATCGGCCTGGCCGCCTTTGGCGGTTCGCTGGGTCAGGGCAAAGGCCTTGCCGCCGCGTGTGAGGCGATCGGCCGCAATCCTGGTGCGGTTGGTCCCATCCGGATCACCATGATCATCGGTCTCGCCCTCATCGAGTCCCTGGTCATCTACGCCCTCGTTATTGCATTCCTGCTGCTTCCGTAGCGGTTTCGAGGAAAAATTGACGAACGGGGCCCTCCGGGGCCCCGTTTTCTTTTTTGTTCAGCGGAGCGTTTCTAGTCTGAAACATTTAGCCACATAGGAAATTTTTATCACGCCCCTTGACATGGATGTTTCAGATCTGTATCATGCCCTCACTTTGGAGGCAGCATGAGCCAGACAGCCGAACCGAGAAAATGGGACTTCAGCTCCGGTGCCCTGCCCTACCGCGACCAGCTCTTCAAGAGCGCCCTCAGGATGACCCGGTCCGTCGAGGACGCCGAGGATCTCCTGCAGGAGACCTACCTCAAGGCGTACAAGTACTACGCCCGTTTTTCCGAAGGTACGAACTTCAAGGCGTGGCTCTTCAAGATCATGAAGAACACCTTCATCAACTCGTACCGAAAGAAGAAGCTCCAGCCGCCCAAGGTCGACTTCGACGAGGTTCACGAGGGTCTCGAAGAGACGCTCCTGGACGCGGCGGCCAAGAGTCAGGCGGATCCTGAGGCCACCGTCCTCGCCATCGAGATGGATCACGAGGTGAAGCAGACCTTGCTCGAGCTGCCCCACGACTACAAGATGGTGGTGCTCTTGGCTGACCTGGAGGGTTTTTCCTACAAAGAGATCGCCGACATCCTCGAGGTTCCCGTGGGCACCGTCATGTCGAGGCTCTACCGGGGCCGTCGGATGCTCGAGCGGGCCCTCCTGAGCTACGGCACTCGCTACAACTACCTGACGACGCCGCCCGAAAAGCTGCGCGACGCCAAGATCGACGTCAACGAGTACTTCAACGAAGTGATCGCAACCAACTGATATCACCACACTCCTTCTTTGAGCCGGAGCGGATTCCTCCTTCCCCGCTCCGGCGTTTTTTTGTCCTTATCGGCAAAAACGGTATGATTCTCCGCCGGAGGCCGCATGAGCCAGGACTCGTTGATGATCATCGGTGGACAGTGGGGCGACGAAGGCAAGGGCAAGGTCGTCGATCTGCTCTCCGGGGGCTTCGCGGCCGTCGTTCGGTACAACGGTGGCAACAACGCCGGTCACACGGTGCGGTACGCCGACCGGACCTTTGCCCTCCATCTCGTCCCTTCGGGGATCATCCACCCGGGGGCGAAGTGCTACCTGGCCTCGGGGATGGTGATCGACCCCAGCGGTCTGGTGGGTGAGATGGACCGGCTGATCTCCGAAGGCGTCGACATCGATGGCCGGATCTTCCTGTCGCCCAGGGCGTCGTTGATCCTCCCCACCCACCGCGCCCTCGACGCCGCCCGTGAGGGGATGCGAGGCAAGGGGAAGATCGGCACCACGGGTCGCGGGATCGGCCCGGCCTATCAGGATCGTGCACAACGCCGCGGGCTGCGCGGCCACGTCCTTGCCGACGATCCCGCCACGCGGCGTCGCCGTGCCCTCGCCCTGATGGAGGAGCACAATCACGAGCTCGAGATCCTCTTCGGCGCCCAGCCTGTCGACCTCGATGCCGCCATGGTGGAGCTCGAGCGGGTTGCGGAGCGTCTCGGCGCCATGGTCGCCGAGGTCGGGCCCGCCCTCCGGCAACACGAGGCAGCCGGTGAGGCGGTGCTCTTCGAGGGCGCCCAGGGCGTGCTGCTCGATCTCGCCTGGGGCACCTACCCCTTCGTGACCTCGTCTTCGTGCCTGCCCGGGTTTGCCGCCGCCTCCTGCGGCATCAGCCCCAAGCTGTTGGGTCCGGCCATCGGCGTGGTGAAGGCCTACGCCACCCGCGTCGGGAGCGGTCCGTTCCCCACCGAGCTCGACAACGCCGTCGGTGAGCGTATCCGCGAGCGCGGCCACGAATACGGCACCACCACCGGGCGTCCGCGGCGCTGCGGTTGGTTCGACGCGGTGGCCGCTCGTTTCGCGGTGGAGGTTTCCGGAATCGACGCCCTCGCCGTCACCAAGCTCGACATTCTGGACGGCTTCGACGAGATCAAGGTCGCCACGGCCTACCGACACCCCGACGGCCGGACCATCGACACCTTCCCGGCCGACGCCGAGATCGCCGAGCAGCTCGAACCCGTCTACGAGACCGTGCCCGGCTGGAGCCGCCCCACCGAGGGCGTGACCGCCGAAGAAGATCTCGCCCCCGAGGTCCACGACTACCTCCGCTATCTCGAGGCCAAGGTCGGCGCGCCCATCACCGTCGTGTCCAACGGCCCGCGCCGTGAGGAAACCATGATCCGCGGCGACGACCCCCTTGCCGTGCGCCTGCGGAGTATCATCGCCGGGTAAAACAGCGGCGCTCCCCGGGGCCGTCGGCGGTTTCCGGCGGGTCGTAACTTGACCAACGTGCCGCGGGGCATTACCTTATTCATCCCTGAGTGGGCCGTTAGCTCAGTTGGTAGAGCATCTGACTTTTAATCAGGTGGTCACTG
>JAZBOQ010000187.1:0-14645 GCA_036351195.1 Thermoanaerobaculales bacterium
GGCCGCCTCGCGCTCGGTGAGGGCAACGACGTTCATCGGTCCATTGTCGCCGATCCCGGGCCGTCACCGATGGATCGTGAGTCGTGAGCACTTCCGGCGTGCTTCGTTCGGGTAAGCGATCTGGTGGGCCGAGGCCCACCCTACGGCGCTGCAGCTGCACCTGTCCCGGTCACGGTCATCGGACTCGGCTGCGGCGGCGGCTGCGGCGGCGCCGACCGGTGGTATCCTCCACCGATGAAGCGCGTCACCCAGGTCCTGGCCACCACCAACGAGATCAGCCTCAAGGGCGGCAACCGCAAGTGGTTCGAGAGGACGTTGACCGAAAACGTCCAGCGAGCGATGTCGGATCTGCCGGTGGATCGGGTCAGCCGCCCCGCGTGGCGGGTCCTCGTCGGCTTCACCGAGCCGGTGGACTTCGCCGAGGCGGCGCGCCGCCTGCACACCGTTTTCGGCCTCGGCGCCATCATGGCCGTCGAGCACGCCGGCTTCACCATGGAGGATCTCAACGCCGTTCTCGAGCCGCAGCTCGACGGACCGACGCCCGATCACTTCGCCGTCCGCTGCCTGCGCTCGGACAAGACCTACCCCATGACCTCGCCCGAGATCGAGCGTGCGGTGGGGACCTTCGTCCAGGAGAAAACCGGATGGCCGGTCCGCCTTCACGATCCGGACCTGACCATTCACATCCTGGTGGACGAAAACGGCCTCTTCACCTGGACCCGCAAGGTCCGCGGCCCCGGCGGGCTCCCGGTGGGCGTCAGCGGCCGCGCGGCATGCCTGCTCTCGGGCGGCATCGACTCTCCCGTCGCCGCGTACATGATGATGAAGCGCGGTATGCGGATCGACTTCGTGCACTTCCACTCGGTGCCCCGCACCGACCCGGCAAGCCTGGAAAAGGCTCACGACTTGGTGCGGGTGCTCAACCGCTATCAGGGCCGGGCGCGCCTCGCCATGGTGCCGCTGCTCGCCATCCAGGAGCAGATCGCCGCCCGCTGCCCGGCATCGCTGCGGGTCCTGCTCTACCGCCGGTTCATGATCGCGCTGAGCGAACGCATCGCCCGGCGCTTCACGTCGCGGGCCCTGGTCACCGGAGAGAGCCTCGGCCAGGTGGCCTCCCAGACCATCGAGAACATGGCGGCGGTGGAGGCCGCAGCCTCGCTGCCGGTGCTCCGCCCGCTCATCGGCATGGACAAGCAGCAGATCATCGACATCGCACGCCGCTCGGGCACCTTCGAGCTGTCCATCCTGCCCCACTTCGACTGCTGCTCCTTCCTGCTGCCGGACAGCCCGGCCACCAAGAGCCACGCCGACGAACTCGACGCCGCCGAGGCGCTGCTCGACGTGACCGAGCTGGTCAACGACGCCCTCGACCGCACCGAGGTTCACCGGGTCAACGACGCCGCTGCCTGGGAGGAGATTCCGGTCCCCGCGGAGGCCCTCGGATGAGCGACGACCGCGTTCGTTCCCGACGCGACTTCCTGACCTCGTGGTTCGGCGCCTTCCGGGACGCCTCGAAAGAGCTTTCCAGGGAAGGGCCGGCGGACCCCGCCAAGGTCCTCCGCCCCCCCGGGGCCCTCGATCCCGACGAAGACTTCCTGGCCGCCTGCACCCGGTGCGGCGACTGCATCCCGGTCTGCCCGGTGGACGCCATCATCACCATTGAAGAGTCGGACGGCCGCAAGCTCCCGGCCATCGATCCGGGCGTCAAGCCGTGCCGGCTGTGCACCGAGCTGCCGTGCGTCGCCGCCTGCCCCGACGGTGCACTGAAAGCGCCCGAGGGCGGTGCGGACGAGGTGCGGATCGGCATCGCCAAGGTCGATCCGCGGCACTGCATCACCTTCAAAGGCGAGCTCTGCACCCGCTGCCACACCGCCTGTCCCTACCCCGACAAGGCGCTGATGCTCATCGGCAGCCGACCCCTGGTGGGCTCCTCCGCCTGCACCGGATGCGGCCTCTGCCAGTACGCCTGCCCCACCCACCCCAAGGCGATCGAGGTCGTCCCGGAACGCGACCTCGTTCCCGGCCTGCGCATCCCCCGGAACGAGTACACCGGACCGGGGAAGTGGGGCGGATAACTCCTTAATTATGAGTCATTAGTTATGAATTATGAGTTATGAGTTATGAGTTATGAATTGCATCGCAGGGGTATAACCCGGTAAACGACTCCCTT
Organism: Thermoanaerobaculales bacterium; assembly: GCA_036351195.1. GTDB lineage: Bacteria > Acidobacteriota > Thermoanaerobaculia > Thermoanaerobaculales > Sulfomarinibacteraceae > JAHECW01. The sequence continues at coordinate 2,171 of JAZBOQ010000187.1, forward strand.
TATCACCGCGACCGCACACATCGGCGTATCTTCGGGGCGTGCCATGCACGACATTGTGCTTGAACACCGTGCCGGTCGAGAGAGCCCGTGCACAATGCGTGCTTGGCAACCCACGACGAGCGCGCTACGGGTACGTCGATGAAGTCTGCAAGCAGGCCGTCGCTCGTCCGATCATCACGGTCATTGTCCTCCCGGTCGCTTCTGCTGACCGTGCTGATCGGACGACGCTGACCCGCTTCCGCCGTCCAGGCGGATGCGGGTCAGAAGGCCGGCGCTCAGGGCAGCGTCCGCATCCGAATCAGTGACAGCGTCAGCGCCAGTGGCAGTGGCAGTTGCAGTGACAAAAGTCAAGCTAAGAGGCACCCTCGGTGGGCCAAGGCCCACCCTACTTGGCAGACCGCGAGGCGAACGTTCGACAGCCTCCTCGGTTCTGCAGCGCCGCAAGTTGAGGCTTGCCCCACCGATTGTGTTCCGGTCGCGGTCTCGACATTGAGAGAATTCGCACACACGTCTGAGCACCCGCGATGTAACTCTCGACTCTCGACTCTCGACTCAGAACTCGTTAGAGCTGCGTCTCGACCTTCAGCTGCCGGGTCATCAGCGCCTTGAGGGCGTCGGCGGGGGCGATTCTGCCCTGAAGAATCGCGGTCATGGCCTGCGTGATGGGCATCTCGATCTCGAGGTTCTCGGCGAGCGTGGCCGCTGCAGGCGTCGTCTTGACCCCCTCGGCCACTTCGCGCATGGAGCCGAGGATGTCGACGAGGCTCTCGCCCCGTCCCATCCGCTGGCCGACCTGGCGGTTGCGCGACAGCGCGCTGGTGGAGGTGAGCACCAGATCGCCCATGCCGGCGAGACCGCGGAAGGTGTCGGGCTGGGCGCCGAGGGCAACGCCGAGCCGGGTGATCTCGTGCAGGCCGCGGGTCATCAGCGCCGCCTGGGTGTTGGCGCCGAGCCCGAGGCCGTCGATGATTCCCGCGGCGATGGCGACGACGTTCTTGAGCGCGCCGGCAAGCTCGACGCCGATGAGATCCCCACCGGCGTAACAGCGCAGATAGTGGTCGGAGAACTCTTCCTGCAGCCGACAGGCGGTGTCGATCTCGCGACAGGCGAGGACCGCTGCCGATGGGTCGCCGTGCACCACCCCGATGGCGAAGGTGGGGCCCGACAGGCAACAGAAGCGGTCGTCGGGGATCCCCAGAGCCTCCGCGCCCACCTCGTCCATCCGCTTCAGACTCTCGGTCTCGATGCCCTTGGAGGCCGAGACCACAACGACTTCCTCGCGCAAATGCGGTGCGAGCCGTTCCATGACGTCGCGGCTGAACTGCACCGGGACGACCCAGATCCAGACAGCGGCGTGGCCCGCCGCCTCCTCGAGGTCGTTGGTGCACCGGATGGCGGGATGGAGCTCGGCGTCGGTGAGAAAGACCGGGTTCCGGTGGTCGGCGTTGATCCCCGCCGCGACCTCGGCCTCAAAGGCCCAGAGCAGGACATCGTGCCCGCGGCGAGCCATCTGGTGCGCCAGGGCGCAGCCCCACGAACCACCGCCGAAAACGGTCATCTCCATGCACTACCTCCAGAATCCGGGGCCGAGACGCATCTCCTCGCCCGAAAGAAGATTGCGGATGTTCGAGTGGTGGCGGAGGATGATCAGAATCGCCGCCGCCGCCACCGAGGCGAGGGTGATCCAGTCGGGGTGGTCGATGACCTGGATGAGCACCGGGAAGCTCGCCGTAGCCGTCATCGAGGCCAGCGAGACCCAGCGGAAGACCGCCAGCATCACGATCCACACGCCCACCGCCGCCAACGCGCTGACCGGCGCGATCACCAGGAAGGCCCCGAGGCCCGTGGCGACGCCCTTGCCCCCCCGGAAGAGGAGCCACGGCGGGAAGCAGTGGCCGGCGACCACCGCCAGCATGGAGGCCGCCAGCCACGCGCTCTCGGGGTTGAAGACCATCATCGCCCACACCGCCAGCGAACCCTTGGCGGTGTCGAGGATCGTCACCGAGACGCCCACCTTCCACCCCGCGGAGCGCAGGGCGTTGGTGGCGCCCACGTTGCCCGAACCCTCGTTTCGGACATCGCGTCCGGTGACGTACCGAACGAAGATGAAGGCGAAGGGGATCGAGCCCACGAAGTAGGCGGCGACGACCAGGAGTACTTCGATGATCACGTCAGCGGGAACCTCTCCAGCGCAGTGTACACCGCACCGTCCGGCCGGAGATCGCTCGTGAAGAGAACCACTTCGGAACAACCGAAGGGAGGCAGCTCCAGGCTTCGCCCCCAGTCGAGGAACCGCTCCACGGCCCGCCGCGGCCACGGCCGGTTGAGGCGGGCCTGGGTCAGGTGGAGGGACCAGGGCCGCCGCTCGGGCTCGAAGCCGCAGGCTACGGCCGCACCCTCCACCGCCGCTGCCGCCTCGGCGCCGCCCCGGGCCTCGCCGCCCACCCAGGCCACCCGCGGCCGCCGCGGGTTCGGGAAGAAGCCGGAGCCCGAGAGGACGATTTCCACCCGCCGCCGGCCCCGCAGGGCGCCGTCGAGGGACGCGGTGAGCTCCTCGATCCTGCCCACCGGAGTCTCACCGAGGAACCTGAGCGTCAGATGCTGGCCCTCGGGCCTCGTCCACCGGGCGCGCGGTAGCTCGACCTCGAGTGCGCGCCGCTCCCGGTGGATCGCCTCTCGAATCGCCGCGGGCATCTCCAGCGCGACGAAGGCGCGAACCGTCCCCGGCGCCGTCATTCCGGCGCGACCAACCGGCGCCGCAGCAGGTCCAGAGCGGAGTTGAGGCTCCACTCCCGCACCACGGGGCGGGTGCCGGGGAAGACCCGGTGCTGCGCCCACACCCCGCCCGGCCCCGCCACCGCCCAGTGGACCAGGCCCACCGGCTTGTCCTCGGTGCCGCCGGTCGGTCCGGCGATCCCGGTGATCCCGACGCCCCAGTCGGCCCCGAGGCGCTCACACGCTCCCGCCGCCATGGCCCGGGCCACCTCCTCGGACACGGCGCCGTGGTCCACGAGAGTCTCCAGCGGAACCCCGAGCGCGCGCTCTTTGACCTCGTTGGAGTAGGACACCACGCCGCCGACGAAGACGTCGGAGGCGCCGGCCACGTCGGTGAGGCGGGCGCTCACCAGCCCGCCGGTGCAGCTCTCGGCGGTGGCCATCCTCTGGCCCGCGCGCCGGAGCTCGACGACGACCGCCTCGGGGAGGCCGCTCACGTCCACCCCGGCCACGGCGCTGCCGAGCAGGTCGCGGAAGGCAGCCTCCATCTCGTCGAGGCGGGTGCGCGCCGCGTCTTTCTCGCCGCCGGCGGTGAGGACCAGCCGAACCACCCCGAAGGACGCCAGAATCGAGATGTTGTCGCGGCCGAAGCGTTGGTAGAGGTGCCGAACCTGCTCCTCCACGTCGGACTCGAAGACCCCCCCCAAGACCAACGTTCTGGTCAGCCTGACGGTCCCGGTGCTCCAGCGCTCGACCGCAGGAAGGAGATCGCGCTGGAGCATGTCCTCCATTTCCCACGGCGGACCGGGAAGCACTGCCAGCAACGCGCCGTCAACCTCCACCAGCATGCCGGGGGCGGTGCCCCGATTGTTGGGCAGCGGCCGACTGCCGTGCACCACCCGCGCCATCTGCGGCGCGAAGGTTGGGGTCCGCCGTCCGTGGGCGGCGTAACGGGCGTGGATCCACTCCATGACCTCGTCGTCGTGCTCGATGGGCCGGTCGAGAGCCCGCGCCACCGCATCGCGGGTCACGTCGTCGGCGGTGGGGCCGAGGCCGCCGGTGACCACGACCAGGTCGTGGCGCTCGAGCAGCTCGCCGATCGCCGAGGCGACGTCCCCGACGTCATCGCCCGCGACCCGTTTTTCCGCCACCCGCACGCCGAAGCGGCCGACGGCACGAGTGATGGTCAGGGAGTTGCGGTCGAGCTTTTCCTCGCCGAGGAGCTCCGAACCCACCGCCAGGCAAGCCGCGGTGCGCGTTTGGTCTGTCATGCGCGCCTCCATGGGGCATGATACCGAGGCCGCTCCTGCCCGCGCCCGCGCCTGCGTCCGTACCCGTGCCTGATGCTGGATAAATGCCGAGCTGGAGCTCGGCGGTCCACATCGCAGGCCGATGCTGGGAGTACCGTCCGCATCCGGGACCGATGACCGATCCCGAGCCCGATGACCGGAACGGCGGCAGAGACAGAGACAGAGACAGAGACAGTATCCGTCGACCGCAGCCGAATCCGCGACCTGCGATAACTGCGATGAAACTCAAAACTCAAAACTCATAACTCATAACTCATAACTCATAACTCATAACTCATAATTGAGAATAGAATGCTCCCCCATTTACACATCGGTCGGTCCTCGCTATATTCGTTGACGGCACATTCAATTTCATCGTGGCAACGTCGCGGCTTTCGCAACCGCGAATCGCGATTTTGTCGAGCCCATTGCGGGAAGGGAGCAGGAATATGCGGGCGTCCATCTGGAAGATCTCGATTCTCATCATGGCCGTCGCCGTGGTCGCCTCCGGCCAGGGCGTCACAGCGAACCACTCGGGAGTCACGGCATTCAACAACACCTCCAACATCACCGACGATCCGGTGACAACCACCCGCGATGCCCAGGGCATCTGGTTCATCGAAGGCGGAACCCTCTACGAGGTGATGGAGGCCATGGGCTACGCCGTCGCCCAGGACCGCCTGTGGCAGATGGACCTGCAACGCCGCCAGGGCCGCGGCACGCTGTCCGCCCTGCTCGGCCCGAGCCAGATCAGCACCGACGTCTTTCTCCGTACGATCAGTCACACCGACGACGAGCTGACCGGTTTCTACAACGAGCTGTCGGACGACGCCAAGGCCCTGCTCGACGGCTACACCGCCGGCGTCAACCGGCGCATCGGTGAGTTCCTCATCGGCTACGACTGGATGAACATGCCCTACGAGTACTGGCTCCTCGGGCTGCAGTCGGTCTTCACCGGCCCGGGCCTGCCGGTCCTGCCGGAGCCCTTCACCGTCAACGACACCATGGCGTGGCTCATCCTCCTGCAACGGAACTTCGACCCCGAAGGTCGTCCCGGCGCCACCGGTCAGCTGGACAACGCGGTCCTGGTGCAGACGTTGCTGGCGGTCTACGGCGATCCGGATCCCAACGTGGCGCTGGCCATGTTCGCCGATTTGCGGTGGATCAACGACCCCAGCGCCCAGACCATGATCCCCTCCGCAGCCAAATCGGCGGTGGACAACAGCCTGGATCCGGCCCTCGCCCAGCGCTTCGCGGAGATGCCGAGCCTGAAGGAGGCGGCGGAGCGGATCCGTTCCGCCGGCGAGACCTACCACGCGAAGATGCGGGAGCTCAACGTCGACGTGAAGATGGGCAGCTATGCCTGGGCGGTGGCCGCCGACAAGACCGCGTCCGGCAACCCCACCGTCTACTCGGGACCCCAGATGGGCTTCTCGACCCCGTCCATCGTCGCCGAGGGCTCCATCCGCGGCGGCGGTCTGGACGTCTCGGGAATGACCGTGCCCGGCATCCCCTTCATCATCATCGGCCGCACGCCGCACCACGCCTGGTCCATGCAGGTGGGCCACGCCCACACGGTGGATTACTTCCTCGAGGCGCCGCAGACGGTGAACCCGCAGCCGCGCATGGAGACCATCGAGGTCTTCGGCGGCGACGACGTGACGATTCCCATCTGGTACAGCGCCCACGGGCCGATCATCGAGCCCATGCCGTGGGACCCGACCACCAACCCCGAGCCCGCCATCATGGTCGCCTGGGCCTATGCTCACAGCGGCCGCGAGGTCAAGTCGCTGGAGTCCTTCCTCTCCATGGCCAAGGCCGAGAGCATCGCCGATTTTGACGCCGGTATCGAGGGCGTTGCCGTCAGCCAGCACTTCACCTACGCCGACGCCGACGGCAACATCGCCTACTGGATGTCGGGTTGGGACCCGATCCGGGCCGCCGGCACCGACCCGCGGCTTCCGCTCATCGGTGACGGCACCCAGGAGTGGACCGGCGAGCGCCGGGCGCGGGCCCACGACGCCAACACGCCCCAGGGCTACTACGGCGGCTGGAACAACAAGGCCCAGGCCGATTACATCAACGCCCCCCAGAGCCAGTACTACGGTCGTTTCCACCGCGCCCACGTGGTGGACGAGTACCTGGCGGCCAACGATGACCTGACCTTCGAGGAGATCCGCGACCTGGCGCTCAACATCGCTACCACCGACAGCTTCGGTTCGGGCGGCAACACCTGGTCCTTCGTCGCCGACGCCTTCTCGGCGGCCGTCGCCGCGGACTCGACGCCCGACCGCCAGGCGGCCGTGGACATCCTCAACGCCTGGGACGGCCACTTCGTCGCCGGCGGGCCGGATGAGTGGCGCATGGGCACCCAGCGCGCCGATGCCTGGGTTCTGCAGGACGCCTGGATCAGAGAGGCCATCCGCCTCGTCTTCGAGGACGAGTTCATGATGGCCGGCATGGACTACGCCGACGAGTCCACGCTGATCCTGTTCAACGTCCTGGTGCGCATGCTCGACGGTCCGAGCGCACCGCTGCCGGCGCTCTACCCCTGGTTCACCGACGCGTCCGCATCGGGCAAGCCGCAGACGCTGCCCGAGCTCATCGTCCTCGCTCTGGACAACGTCATCGCCGACATGGGCCTCGGCCCTTACGGCGCCGAGCGCGGAACCATCGTCTACAACCACCTGGTCTTCGGCGACATGTGGAGCATGCCGTTCTCCAGCCGCTCGACCTACGCCCACTGCGTGGAGTTCGACGGCTCGGGTCCGCTCCGGATCGAGAGCATGTTCCCGCTGGGCGAGTCCGGCGAGGTGCTCCCCGACCCCTTCGGCCAGGCCTCCATCAACCCGAACTTCTTCAGCATGACGCCGGTCTACGACCCGTTCATGCCGCGGCCGTTCCCGTTGTTCGACTGATCGATCCGACGATCAACGATGGCCCGCTCTTCGGAGCGGGCCTTTTCTTGTCGGATCAAGTTGACAGTTCACAGTTGAGAGTTGACAGTTTCATCGCAGCTGGACCGGGCAGTTCTCGGGCATCAGGATCCACCTGCAACCCGAGCGTCTTTGATTGAAACACAAAGAACACCAAGGAAACGAAGGCTCCACGAAGCATCGCATTAAGCTCCGGACTTCCTTCAGGTCCGTTGCAATGGGTCAGAATCAATCGTTGTGGTTTCTTTTGTTCAACTTCGTGATCTTCGTGGTTCAAAATCACGTACGCACAAGCCGGAATCTCTACTCCTGGAGCTCGACACCTCCCGGACACGAGACAGTGCGATGGACTGTCAACTGTCAACTGTCAACTCAGCTCGCCGCCGGGCAAAAGCCGGTGACGAGCGTGCTATCGTGACTCAATCTTGCATCGCTCGATAAAAAAGAGCAGAATGCGCGCCTCGGCCGGAGCGCTCGTCGAGGAGCCCGAACGCTTCGGCCGTGTGGAGGACTCATGAGCATCGAAAGAAAGCTGCTGGACCTCGCCGACAAGCGCGAGCGGGCCATGGCCGGCGGCGGCGAGAAACGGATCGCCAAGCAGCACGAGAAGGGCAAGTACAGCGCCCGCGAGCGCATCGGAAAGATCCTCGACGAGGGTAGCTTCGTCGAGCTCGACGCCTTCGTCACCCACCGCTGCACCGACTTCGGGATGGACGCCGATCACCCGCTGACCGACGGTGTCATCACCGGCCACGGCACCATCGACGGACGCCGGGTCTTCGTCTTCTCCCAGGACTTCACCATCTGGGGCGGTTCTCTGTCCAAGGCCTACGCGGAGAAGATCTGCAAGATCATGGATCTCGCGGTCACCGCCGGTGCGCCGATCATCGGGCTCAACGACTCCGGCGGCGCCCGCATCCAGGAAGGCGTCGACGCCCTGGCCGGCTACGCCGACATCTTCCTCAAGAACGTCCTCGCCTCGGGCCAGGTGCCGCAGATCTCGCTGATCCTCGGCCCCTGCGCCGGCGGCGCGGTCTACTCCCCCGCCATCACCGATCTGGTGATGATGGTCCGCGACACCTCGTACATGTTCCTCACCGGTCCGAAGGTGGTCGAGCAGGTCACCCGCGAGAAGGTCACCACCGATCAGCTCGGCGGCGCCGACATCCACGCCGGGAAAAGCGGTGTCGCACATCTCGTGGCCGACACCGAGGACGAGGCCTTCGCCACCCTGCGCCGGCTCATCGCCTACCTGCCCCAGAACCACCGGGAGCAGCCCGCCGTCACCGCCACCGACGATCCCCCCGAGCGCCCCGACGCAGAGCTCAACTTCCTTCTCCCCGACAACCCCAACCTGCCCTACGACGTCCGCGAGGTCGTCAACCGGGTGGTGGACGACGGCGACTTTCTGGAGATCCACCCCGCCTTCGCCCCCAACCTGGTGGTGGGCTTCGCCCGCTTCAACGGCCGCTCGGTGGGCATCGTGGCCAACCAGCCGCAGAGCCTGGCCGGGGTCCTGGACAATAACGCCTCCATCAAGGGCGCCCGGTTCGTCCGCTTCTGCGACGCCTTCAACATTCCGCTGGTGACCTTCGAAGATGTCCCCGGTTTCATGCCCGGCACCGTCCAGGAGTACGGCGGCATCATCAGAAACGGCGCCAAGCTGCTCTTCGCCTTCGCCGAGGCGACGGTGCCCAAGGTCACGATCGTCCTGCGCAAGGCCTACGGCGGCGCCTACTGCGTCATGAGCTCCAAGCACATCCGCGCGGACATCAACCTCGCCTGGCCCACGGCTGAGATCGCGGTAATGGGGCCCGACGGCGCCATCGAGATCATCTACCGCGGCGAGCTCGCCGAAGCCGAGGACAAGGAAGCGACGTCCGAGGAGCTCAAGCAGCAGTACCGCGACCTCTTCGCCAATCCGTACCAGGCGGCGCGCAAGGGCTACATCGACGACGTCATCGTCCCCGCCGACACCCGAGTCCATATCGTCAATGCGCTGGAGATGCTCGCCGACAAACGGCAGTCGAACCCCAACGTCAAGCACTCCAACATCCCGCTGTAACGGTGCCGCCATGGAACTGACCGACGCTCTCACCATCACCGCCCTCGGCATGGCCGTGGTCTTCTCGGGTCTGCTGCTGACCGCCGGCCTCATCATCGTGTTCGGACGGATGCAGCGCTTCGACGACGCACGAGAGGACCGGAAGGCGGCGGGCGCCCCGGTCGAGGCGGCCGCGCCGGCGGAGCCCACCGAGACCCTCACCGGACCGCCCCTGGATCCCGACATCCTGGCCGTCATCACCACCGTCCTCGAGGTGGAGCACCGCCTGAACCGTATCGGCGGCGCTGCGCGGCGGCCGAACCCATCATCGTGAACCACGGAGCTTCGAAATGAGCGACTACGTGTTGAAGATCGGCAATCGCGAGTACCGCGCCCGCGTGGAGGAGCTCACCGCGGAAACGGCCACCATCGAGGTCGACGGTGAGACCTACGCCATCGACCTGGTGGAGATCGCCCGCCGCTCCGCCTCCCCGACCGCCGTCCAGCGCCCGACTCCGAGACCGGCGGCTGCCGCGGCTCCTGCCGCCAAACCACCCACCAAGCCGTCCGAGGAGGCGCCGGAGGCGGTACCCGCTCCCCTGCCGGGCCTCATCCTCCGGGTCGAGGTCAAGGAGGGCGACTCGGTGCAGGCCGGCCAGCCCCTGTTGGTCATGGAAGCGATGAAGATGGAGAACGTGGTGGCGGCGCCGTACCAGGGCAGGGTGCGGAAGATCTTCGTCGGCAACGGCGACAGCGTGGGCGAGGGCGACCCGCTGGTCGAGGTCGGCCGGCCCAAGATGACCACCTTGTAGGCCCATGATGCAACGCTTGATCCTCGCATCGGTTCTTCTCGGGCTCATCGCGGTGGCGGCGTCTCCCGCATCCGCCGCGGAGCCCGCTTTCGAGATCAGCTTCGACGACGACGTTTACATCCGGCTGCCCCACGGCGCGCGTGAGGGCGTCCGGGCTCGCCAACCCGACGGCGCCGCGGTGCTCCCGGCGAGCACCGGCGAGCTGCGCGACGCCCACGGTGACCTCGTCGGCCGCTTCACCGTCGTCGGCTCAGGCGACCTGGACGCGACGGCGCGGGTGGTCGAGCTCGAGCCGGGCCTCGCTCTGGAGGCCGCAGCGTACGCGGTCCTCGACGGGTCCGACATCGGACCGACCACCTTTGCGAACCTGGCGTCGGAGCGCTACTTCACCATCGAAACCGGCTGGGTCGGGGGCATCGACGGCCTGAAGCCCGGCGCCAAGGGTGAGCTGGTGACGGACAACGGCGTCCGCGGCGCCCTGTTCAAGGTGGTGGCGGTGGACGAACGACACGCCATCGGCGCGGTCATCGAGTACGAGCCCGGCGTCTTCAACCGCGACCTGGTCGGCGGCCGCCTGCACGGCTACGTCGAGCAGGTCGTCACCGGCACCGGCTTCGCCAACCTGAGCTGGCTCAACCTGGTGATGCTCGCCATCGGCTGCGTCTTCATCTACCTCGGCATCGCCAAGGAGTACGAACCGCTGCTGCTGGTGCCCATCGGCTTCGGGGTCCTGGTGGGCAACATCCCGCTGCCGCTGCATATCTTCAACGCCATCTCGGTCTACATGATCGATCCGGTGACCCACGAGTACGTCTTCAACACCACCACCAACTCGGTCATGGGCCTCATCTACTTCGGGGTTCGCTCCGGGCTCTTTCCGCCGCTGATCTTCCTCGGCATCGGCGCCCTCACCGACTTCAGCGCCCTGCTCTCGAACCCTCGGGCGGTGCTCCTCGGGGCCGCCGCCCAGGTCGGCATCTTCATCACCTTCCTCGGCGCCCTACAGCTCGGCTTCTCTCCCGCCAACGCTGCCGCCATCGGCATCATCGGCGGCGCCGACGGACCCACCGCGATCTTCCTCTCGTCGCGGCTGGCGCCGTCCCTCATCGGGCCCATCGCCATCGCGGCCTACTCGTACATGGCCATGGTGCCGGTGATCCAGCCGCCGATCATGAAGCTCCTGACGACACGAGAAGAGCGCCTCATCCGCATGCAGCCGGGGCGCCAGGTCCCGCGCCGCGACAAGATCCTCTTCCCCATCGCGGGGATGATCGTCACCACCCTCGTCGCCCCGGGCGGCATGCCCCTGCTCGGCATGCTCTTCTTCGGCAACCTGCTCAAGGAGTCCGGCGTCACCGGACGCTTGTCCAAGGCCGCCTCGGGCCCGGTGCTCGACACCGCCACCGTTCTCCTCGGCCTCGCTGTCGGCGCCTCCACCACCGCCCAGGTCTTCCTGACCAAGCAGTCGATCCTGATCTTCGTCCTGGGTTGCGTGGCCTTCGCCGTCGCCACTGCCGGCGGCGTGCTCTTCGCCAAGCTCATGAATCTGGTCAGCGCGACCAAGATCAACCCGCTCATCGGCGCGGCGGGGGTCTCCGCCGTCCCCGACTCGGCGCGGGTCGTCCACCACGTCGGCCAGGAGGAGGACCCCAACAACTTCCTGCTGCAGCACGCCCTCGGTCCCAACGTGGCCGGGGTCATCGGCTCGGCCATCGCGGCCGGTGTTTTTCTCGGAATCTTCTAGCCCGAACACGGAGTGCACATGAACCAGATCATCGCCGCCATTCCGAACATCTGCGAGGGCACCGACGAGGCCTTCATCGACGAGCTCACGACGCGGCTTCGGGGCATCACCAATCTGATCCTCCTCGACGCCGCCATGGACCACGCCCGCAACCGCACCGTCTTCAGCTTCACCGGCACCAAGGAGGCGATCTTCTCCGGCGGGCTCGCGTTGTACGAGATGTCCATCGAACGCATCGACATGCGCCACCATGTGGGTGAGTTTCCGCGGGTCGGCGCCGTCGACGTCTTTCCCTTCGTGCCGTTGAAGAACGCCACCATGGCCGAGGCCAAGCAGTGGGCGTTGGAGTTCGCCGAGCAGGTGGCCGAGCGCTTCAAGCTGCCGGTCTACCTCTACGCCGAGTCGGCGCGCTACCGCTACCGTCGCGACATCGACAACATCCGCCAGGGCGAGTACGAGGGCTTCGAGGCGAAGATGTCGGACCAGCGTTGGAAGCCCGACCTCGGCCCGGAACGCTTCCCGGCGGCCACCGGCGCCACCATCATCGGCGCCCGCTACCCGCTGCTCAACTTCAATGTCTTTCTGGGCACGCGGGACGAGTCCATCGCCAACGCCGTGGCCCACGAGATCACCGCGAACTCCGGAGGCATCGTCCGCGCCCATGGCGCCATCGATCCCGACACCGAGCGAGCCATGCTGTCGGTGGCCCTGACCAACTTCAAAGCCTCGCCGCTCTACCGGACGGTGGAGAACATCCGCATCGAGGCCGACCGCTTCGGCGTCAATATCCGCCGCGTCGAGCTGATCGGGCTGATCCCCGAGCGGGTGCTCATCGAGGCCGCCGAGTACTACCTGAGAATCCACGGCTTCGACCACAAGAACCTGCTCGAAAAGAACATCCAGCGGCACATCGACAAGAGCTTCACGTTCGGGGA
>JAZBOQ010000188.1:0-3451 GCA_036351195.1 Thermoanaerobaculales bacterium
GAGGAAGATGCTCGTGAACTATCGGTCGTTTTCGATCTGGATGGTCTCTTGCCTGACAGCAGGTGTTATCGCAATCTGGTGTCATGTCGCCGGTGCCCAGACAAATGAGGTTGCGGCAGTTGCCCGTGGGTGGTCCATCGAGACGGTGGCGACCGCGCATGCCAATTACCTGGATCTCGAAATCGACTCCCGGGGCATGCTCCATCTGGTCTTTCACAACGATGGCAATGGCGACAATTTCTATCTGCGTCGGGAGTCGCCCGGGGTGTGGGCCGACTGGGCCTTCCCCTACGCCGGCAGCGGTCTCCTGCTGGATATCGATCCGGTCGATGAGAAGCCCTATGTGCTCTACTCGGACCACAGCAGCTTCGACCTGATGTTGGCGTGGAAAACCGCGGCCGGGGTCTGGACCAACACCGTCGTCCTGGTCACCGACTACCTGCCGGAGCTGGCGTTCGAGATGTCTGATGGAATCGCTCATATCTCCTACGTCACCGCCCTGAACGAGGTCGCCTACTACCGTTTCGATCCCAACGGACCGTCCTGGGGCGCCTCCTTTGGAACGGCGGCCGGGATGGAGCGGCCGGAGGTCTCGCTGGCGCTTCGCAGCGACGGCGTGCCGAGGGTTTCCTATGACCTCGACGGTGTTCTCTACTACGCCACGACGGCCGATACTCTGTCGTGGACCTCGACGGTGGTCGATGACAGCTCAGCCAACCTCGGTCAGTACAACTCGTTGGCTCTGGACTCCTCCGACAATCCGTCCATCGGCTACAGTGACTCGGCGAACAACGACCTCAAGTATGCCTTCTACAACTCGCTTCTTCCGGGATGGGCGCCGAGTGTCGTCGATGGGGCGAGGAGTGAACTCATCTCCATGGCCCTGGACCCTCGGTCCGACTACCCGGCAATCGCGTATCGCACGTTCGACTGCGCCGTCTGTCTCAATGAGCTGGTCGGGAGCGGACAGTGGGCCAGGACCGAGGTGACCGACGGCATCACCTACCAACGCAAGATCGTGGTCAATGAGGTGGGGGACGTCTTCATCGCCTACCACGCCGAGTCGGCCGCCGGGGTCAATGAAATCAAGGTGGCCATCGACGGCAGGCGGATCTTCCACGACGATTTCGAGTTGGGAACGCTGGCCCCCTGGAGCGCGGTGGTCGGAGCGCCGTAGGAACGCGACGTCAAAGCGGTTGAGGGATCGCAGGGAGAGTCTGAGGGTCTTCTCGGGGGAAAGGCGCGCGACGATCTCTCGGTCTTGGATCGATTGTCCGTCGCGGACCGCCGGCCGACGGGAATCAATCGATCAACAGCGCATAGCTCAGGTGAAAGCCGAAGTCAGGGGTGTTGTCGAAGTTGAAGAGGTTCTCGGTGACGGCGATGCCGACAACCCCGCCGAGAGCCCGGATCTTGGCGCCGGCGGTGGCCTGGAATTCGTAGGCGGAAAGATCGGCGTCGACCTCTTCGCGAAAGATGTTTTCCGAGTAGAGAGTCTGGATGACGAAGGTGACGCGTCCGCCGAGTCGGCGGAGATAAGCGATGTTGAGCGAGGGGAGGTCCGCCGGGTCGAATTGCCGATCGATTTCGAAGTCGCCGGGTACGACGAACGCCAGGTTGAGGAGCAGAGCGTTCTTGCTCCAGGTCTTCTGGGTGGTGGCCTGCAGACCGACGTCCCAATTTCCGGTGGAAAGCCAATCATCGACGTCTGCGATGGGAGCTTTGACCGCGCCCTCGAGAGAGAAGCTCCAGCCTTTCCATTGTGTCGGGAATGAGTAGGAGAGGCTCAGCATGGGGTCGGCGAAGCCTCCTCGTGAGGGACGGTCGTAGAGGACGGTGTGCTCGCCGCCGTTCATGACCAGTAGCTGGGCGTTGCCTCGGCCGACGAGCTAGCGACCGGCCTGGCCGATACCGATGAGATTGTGGAAGCCCTCGATGGACCCATCCATGAACCCGCCACCGAAGTTCAGGTAACCCAGTCGGAGCGAGAGCGTGAGTCGGGGGGCGATGCCGAAGTGAACACCGAGATCGTAGGCGTTGAGCTCGCCGTCTAAGAAATACTGAGGGTCGTCGAGCTCGACGATCATCGTCTCCACATCAGATGGCGAAAGCGGAGCGCGCGGACCGCCGCGGTTCGCGAGCCACTCCTCGATCTCCGGGCTCATCTGGAAGTAGTTGGAGGTCGAGACGTTGATCTCAGCTGCCCAGTTGCCGGCGCCGACGGGGTTGGTGGGCCGCGGTATGAAGCCCATGCTCAGGACCGTCGGGAAGGTCAGGTTTCGAACCCGGAAGGGCACCGGGACCCAGGGGTCTTCGTCGGTGGTTGCACTGGCATCCCCGGCCCGGACCATAGCCGGCGCCAGAGCCGTCAGCAACAAGGCTGCGGCAACCGCCCGGCGGATGTGGATGCGCATGATCTCCCTCCTCGACCAGAGCGCGGGCTAGGGTTCGACCGGCAGACCGGCCACCGAGCGTCGGACCTCGGCCCAGTCGTCGAGGAAGTCAAAGACCGAGGTCTCGGCGGCGAGCTCGGCGGTGAGTGCGTTGTTTTGGGCGTCGAGCAGATCGAGAATCGACGCCGCCCCCCGGCCGTAGGCATCGCGCACCAGCTCGAGCGTTTGCGAGGCCGCCTCGGCGGCTTGCCGGCGAAGCGAGATGGTGGCCCACGAAGCAGTGGCCGTGTCGAGGGCCGAGAGGGTGCGTTGGCCGAGCTTCTCCTCGGCGTTGCGTTGATCGGTCCGGAGGGCGAAGAGCTCTTCCTGCGCCTTGATCCGGCGGGCCTTGTTGGCGCCGCCGGTGACGATCGGAAGCCCGGCCGCAACGCCGACCTGCCAGCTGGTGTCGTCGAACTCGGGGATGAGATCGGCGAGCTCGCCGAGATCAATGCCGCCGCTGGTGTCCTTGACGAGGATCTGGCTGAGATCGGCCGAGGCGGCCACGGTGGGCGAGTAGGTCGCGCGCTTGGCGGCGGCGAACCTCCGCTCCTGCGCGGTGATCGCGGCCGTCAGCGCGGCAAGCTCGGGGGACCGTTCCAAACAGTCCTCGACAAGGGTGGTGCTGAGCCGATCATAGCCGTTCTGAGTGTCGAGGAGGGCGGCGTCGTCCGCTCCGCCCAAGACACCGATCGCGGCTGCGATCTCTGGCTCCTTTGGGCTCCAGCGAGTGGTCAGCGGCTCGTCGAGGATTCGGCTCAACCGGCGCCAGCTCATGCTCCGGTTCGACAGCGCATCGATGTAGCCGGCGCGCGCGGTGGCGAGCTCTGCCGCCCAGCGGTGGACCTCCGCGGCGCCGGCGGCGCCCACCGAGCGGCGGAGCTCGGCGAGCTCGAGGTTGGTGCCGGTGAGGTCGACCTGCTGCTGCCGGATGCGGACCAGGGCCTCGGTGCGCATGACATTCATATACGCGGACACGGCGTCCCGGGAGATGTCGAGACGAAGGGCTTCGAGGTCGA
>JAZBOQ010000189.1:0-2457 GCA_036351195.1 Thermoanaerobaculales bacterium
GCGCCCTACAGCGAAGCCGTAGGGGTGGTATATCCAAATTCTAGGTTTCAGCCGCAACGATGTCAAGTGTGGGTGCTGCACTTCGCGGTCCAGGCGGTGCAGCGGTTCCACGGCTATCTCATCCACTCGTTGCGAAGCCAATCAGCGGTTTCTCGAATGTCTACGTGCTTTGCGAAGTCGATCATGTCCTGGATGCGTTTGACGTCGTCCATGGCGTAGGTCGTGTCTTCGGGGAAAACTGGCGCCAGGCGCTTGTAGCGATTGCTGAGCAGCTGGTTGCATTGGAAGTCCGCGATCCCTGCGATGCCGTCCATCATGAGGTTGACGAGCGGCTTGGCCCACTGGGCGTAGCCCCAGTCCAGGTTCTTGCCCGGGATGTAGGCGAGGCTGGTGCCGGTTCCCAACGAGAGAAGGGAGATGTCACCCAGTGCCGCCGGAGGGCCGTACCGGATGTCGAGGGCCTGCGCCATGGCGCACATGGACGGGTTGGTGGCGTAGACCCCGCCGTCGACGTAGCCCTCGAAGGAGGGGAAGTAGGTGGGCGCAGCCGCGGTATAGACGCCGACCTTCCAGGCCGGCACGTCACGATCGGAGTTCTCACCCGGGAAGTTGTGGAACAGCTTGGGCTTCCAGGATCGTGGCGTTTCCCCGGCCCGGGACGGGTCGTCGATGTTGTCGAGGTCGAAGGTGGTGATCAGGACGTTGGTTGTCAGATCGCCGAGGGTGGTGTCCTTGCCGAGGACGTCCTTGACCACCCGCCGGAGCCCGTTGATCTTGTAATCGGCGCCGATGAGCTTGCCCAGGTCCATGACGTCGTCGATCCACGAGTCGTCGAAGATCACCTTCCCTTTCTGGACGTAGAGGTCCTCGATGGCATCGAGACCGAGGCCTCTCCCCAGGCCAAGGGCGATCAGTCCGCCGGTCGACGTCCCCGCGATCAGGTCTACGGAGTCCAGCCAGCCTTCGAGGCCCGGCTCCTCCGACAGCCGCTTCAGCAACACGACCGTCACGATCCCCCGGATGCCACCACCATCGAGCGTCAATATTCGATAGGTGCTCATCACCGCCCCCTTTTCTCTCGTGGGCGCAACGACCCGGTTCTGCTCTGGCCCGTAAGGCACGCGGGGCTTCGAACCACTGCCTTTCTGACGACTCAGATCGAGCGCCTTTGATAGGGGAACGAACGGAGGTCGGGATTCGGACAGCAATTCGGAGCAATTCGTCAGACGAATTGCGGTGGCGCGTCGGACGCGCCAAACATCGCAGCGTCTCGTCGGACTCGCCGGTTCCATCGCAGGGCATCGTCGGACTCGCCGGTTTCATTGCAGGGATTCGCTCGACACTCATCGGCGCCTTTACATCTTGTGCCCGGCGTCCTTACTCTGACGAAAGGAGGCTGGACATGGAAAAGCGAAAACTCGGGGGCGGCGGGTTGGAGGTCTCGGCCATTGGGTTGGGGTGCATGGGGCTGAGCTTTGGCTATGGTCCGGCCCTCGACAAGGGGGAAGGCATCCGCCTGATACGGGCCGCCGTCGAGCACGGCGTCACCTTCTTCGACACCGCCGAAGCATACGGCCCCTTCACCAACGAGGAGCTGGTCGGCGTAGCACTCGAGCCCGTCCGTGACGACGTGGTGATCGCCACCAAGTTCGGTTTCAAGGAGGGCGTTCCCCAGAACGGACAGGACAGTCGGCCGGAACGGATCCGCGCGGTTGCCGAGGCCTCGCTGAAGCGCCTCAAGACGGATCGCATCGATTTGTTCTATCAGCACCGCGTCGATCCCGAGGTGCCGATCGAGGATGTGGCGGGGAAGGTCAGAGACCTGATCCGAGAGGGCAAGGTCAGGCATTTCGGTCTGTCCGAGGCAGGTGTCCAGACGATCCGCCGCGCTCATGCGGTGCAGCCGGTCACCGCGCTGCAGAGCGAGTACTCCCTGTGGTGGCGGGAGCCCGAGATCGAGGTGCTGCCGGCGCTCGAGGAGCTCGGCATCGGTTTCGTGCCATTCAGCCCGCTCGGCAGGGGATTTCTGACGGGCAAGATCGACGAGAACACGATCTTCGACAGCACGGATTTCCGCAACCTTCTGCCACGCTTCACGACAGCGGCGTGCAAGGCCAACCAGGCGCTCGTCGATCTGCTCGGTCAGATCGCAGCGGACAAAGGAGCTACGCCTGCCCAGATCGCGCTCGCCTGGCTGTTGGGGCAGAAGCCGTGGGTCGCGCCAATCCCTGGCACCACCAAGCTGCATCGCCTCGAAGAGAACATCGGCGCGGCGGATGTCGATCTCACCCCGGACGATCTGCGTGAGATCAAGGATGCGGTTGCCGAGGTCGAGGTGCAGGGGGCCCGGTATCCGGAGCAGTTGCAGAAGCAGGTTGGGCGATAGCAATTCGTCGGACAAATTGCGGTGGCGCGGCCGTTGCGCCAAGCTCGTCGCAGTAACTCGCTTCGCTTGCC
>JAZBOQ010000190.1:0-2237 GCA_036351195.1 Thermoanaerobaculales bacterium
CCATTGACCAGCGAGGTCCACTCGAAGCCGATCAGGGTCGTGAAACGGCCGGGGTCGTTGAAACGCTCGGCCGCGTCGACGACGTCTTCCCAGATCGACTTGTAGGTCTTACCGCCGGGCGAGTACTCGGCCATCATCTCCGGGTCAATCTCCCCCTGGGAGAAGGTCGTGATGAGATCGAGGGCCGCGGCCGCCGAGGCGTCGCCCCCTTTCTGCAGCCCCTCGTACCAGCGCTTGGCCTGGTCGAAGGCGATGACGTCGGGCTTGCCGGTGGCGAGGTCGTTGAAGAATCCCATGCCGTCGGAGTGGTCGGCGATCACCAGCCAGTCCAGCGGCCGTGCCAGCTTGGCCGGTTGGCCGCTAGAGGCCATGACCTCTTCGCCGCGGGCGAAGCGGTAGGCTTCGTCCAACCCGAGGCGGGCACCGAACAGTCCGGCGTCCATGGACAATCCGGTGTGCAGGTGAGTATCGCCCCAGAACACGCGGCTCGGGAAGCTACGCTGCGCATAGGGTGAGTAGGCCTTGCCAGGATAGAGATCCGACAGCGACTCCTCGGCGGGCGTGAACTGCGCCAGGGCGGTCCCGGACAACAGCATAGGTGCGGCGGCAAGTATGCCAGCGACCACGGTGGCTTTGAATAGGCGTCGATCGATCATCGTGTTCCCCTTTTCCAGTGAGTTCAAATACAAAGTCTAGCCTTTCGTGGGCGAATACCAAATCGGCGAAGTGTAGGCGCGTTCCTGGTGGGTCGGGTCGACGCCCTCGGGGAGATCGACGCCAAAGAAGGCCGCGTCGTAGGTGGTCCAGCGCGGGGTCGGGATCTCCAGCACGCGCACATAGTAGAAGGCGCGCTGCTTGGGATCGAACTCAGGGTCCTGCCACCAGGCCATCATCAGGGCGTCGCCGATGTTGTTGGTGTAAGTCGCCTTTTCGACGTTCACCGTGTTGCCGACAGGCTTGTCGCAGCGGTGCTGGTCGTTAACCGCCCGGTCATCCGAGCACAGCACGTCGTACACCTGCTCGTGCAGTTCTCCCTTGGCGTCCATCCAGCCCTTGACCATCTGCACCCGGTCCAGGTTGGCGCCGTCCACGTCGCGCAGCGCACGAATCATGAAGGTCGGCGTCTTGCCATCGGGAGCATCGCTCAAGTCCCCGCCCATGGGCACGCCGCGCACATAGCCGGTCGCGGCGAAGTCCGGGCGCTGCACCTCGGGTTCTTCGAAATCCCAGCCGGCGAAGACCCGCACGGTCATGCGCGTGCCCGTGCTGGCATAGACCTCCTTGCGGTTCAAGGCATCCCAGATCGCTTCGCGGGTGTTGTCGGTCGCCCACACCGCCGCCAGGCCGGAGCTCAGGGTCTGGAAGTGACGGATGGTGATGTCCGGGCCGCCAGGTTCCTGCAGGTAACCGGTGATCTTTTCCTGGAATCGATCCTCGTCGGCCGATGGCTCTCCTGGCGTCGCTTTGCCGAAGTAGTTGTTTTCCTCAGTAGTCGCGAGCGACGTGTGGCTGTCGGTGGAGCCGATCATGCCGAACTTGAACGGGTTGGCGCCGAGGCTTTCCTCGTACTTGAGGCCGCGCTTGTAGGCCTCGCGCGCGTACTCGCGGGGCAGCATTGCCGCGGTCTTGGGCTCGGGACCGAAGCTGCCCTTGTCCCAGGTGCCGTAGTCGGCGAACTCGTCGTTCGGCGACAGCGCCGGATGGGCCTCGCCGTCACCCTTCATCTGCGTCACCTCGTAGACGGGTTCCCAGCGCATGCGCTGCTCAGCGTAGGCGCGGTCGAGTTTTTCATCCGAAAAGGTCACATCGTCGAACATCAGCCCGTTAGAGAGGTTGCCATTGTGTGGAATCGCCAGCACCTGCCCGCCGGTCTTCTCTTCGTAGGCCTGCATCCAGGCCCAGAGATCCTCGGGATTGCTCGAGTCGTAGTTGGAGAAGGGGATGACCTGGTCGGCCTCATCCTTGCCGTCTCGGAACACGACGTTGCGGTGCAGGTTGTTGCCGCCGGGGCTCGAGGTCCATTCGTAGCCGATCAGGGCCGTGAATCTGCCCGGCTCGTTGTACTGTTCAGCGGCTTCGGTCAGGCGTTCCCACATGGTTCGGATCATCGCCTCCTGGCCCTTGAGCGGGTCCTGGTGCGTGGTCATACCCTCGCCCCACAGCGTATAGGCCTCGCCGTACTTGCCGTCATACACGAGCTGGGCAATCTTCTTGCCAAAGCCCAGCTTCAGGAGCTC
>JAZBOQ010000191.1:0-3099 GCA_036351195.1 Thermoanaerobaculales bacterium
CACCGTGGAGGCCATGGAGGGCGAGGTCACGCCGCAGCTTTCCGACATGATGATCCGTCAGGTGGAGCGCATCACCCGGCTCACCGACGAGCTCTTCGAGCTCGCCACCATCGAGGCTGGCGCCATCGACCTCAATCCCGAGGATCAGAAGCTCAAGCCCCTGGCCTTCGAGATCCTCTCCGACTTCCGGGCGGTGGCGGATCAGTCCGAGGTCGAGCTCCGGATGGAGGTTCCGGAAGATCTGACCTGCGTGTGCGATCGCCGCGGTCTCTATCGGGTGGTGAGCAACCTGGTGGACAACGCCATCAAATACAACCGCGAGGGCGGGTGGGTCGAGGTCCGGGGATCCACGAGCGGCACCGGCGTGACTCTGGTGGTGGAGGACTCCGGTGTCGGGATCCCGGCCGAGGAGCTCGGGGCAGTGATGCAGCGCTTCTACCGGATCGACCAGGCGAGGACGCCGGGACAGGGCGGCCTCGGCCTCGGCCTCGCCATCGTCAAGCATATGGTGTTGCAGCTGGGCGGCAAACTCGTGCTCGATTCGCGTGAGGGCGTCGGCACAGTGGCAACTCTCACCCTGCCGGCCGGTTCCGATTCCTCATGAATTCTTCGGGCTAGCTAGGTCGTCTGCGGGTCGTGCCGATCGATGGCATCTTCGAGACGTGTGGTGCTCTTAGCGGCCTGCGGCATGGAGTCCTCAAAGACCGCGAGCACGTGAGTGGCACTCTCGGCGATCTTGAGCGCATCCCAGGCCAGTGAGTAGAAGAGGATGCTCAGACGGGTCTTGGAGGCGTTGTCCTGGATCCGTACGACCTGGTTCTCGTCAAACTCATCCACCAAGAGGCGGATCTCTTTGTTGAGGCCCGAAATCTCGGAGCAATCCGGGCACTCGCCGGTCCGCAGGTTCCGCGACGTCCGTTTGAGGATGTCGCAGACGAGGTCGCGAACCTTTCCGAGCTCGATCTTCTGCTCTTCGAGCAGCCCAGAGTGGTTGTTGGCGACGTGGAGGTGGGCGCGGACGACGATGTCACGCAGACTCTCGGAGATCTCCTGGAGGGTGCTGATGGTGTGGGCGTAACGCCGCGAATCCTGCACCGCCTCCCACTGAAGCAGGCGGAAGACCTTGAAGATGTTGGCCGCGATGATGTTCGACCAGAGCTGGATTCGCCGCTGCTTCTCTCTCGCCTCCTTGAGTTGGATTCGGTTTTCGGCGAAGAGAGAGTTGAAGCTCAGATCCAGGGCCTTGCAGACCTCGGCGAGGAAGATCGCAGCATGCTGTGACGTCGCCTCCGCTGCCGCATTGGCATCCTTGATCTTGCGCAGATTGAAGACTTCAACTGAGTCATCCACCTGTGCCCGTTTGCGGTGGAGCCGGTGATTCCGATAGATCAGGAATGCGGCGAGGAGTGTGATTCCAAGGACCGCCCACGCGCCGCCGAAGAAGATGATCGAAGCGAAGATCGACGAGACGGTGAAGGCCATCATGGCGGTGACGAACCACCCGCCAACCACAGTCAGAACTCCACTGACCCGGTAGACCGCACTGTCGCGGCCCCACGCCTGATCCGAGAGTGATGCGCCCATGGCGACCATGAAGGTGACATACGTGGTCGAGAGCGGCAGCTTGAAGGACGTGGCGAGGGAGATGAGAGCCGCGGCCACCATGAGGTTGACGGCGGCGCGGATGAGGTCGAAGGATGGCATCGTGCCGTCGGCTTCTGGGGTCGGCCGATGGATGGATCGGTCGAATCGACGATTGACCGACCGCCGGAGCCTGTTCGGGAGGAGCCTGCTGGTGGTGCCGATCCAGCTTGAGACCAAGCGAACGATGGTCCGCGACAGGACCGTCGATTCGAAGCGTTCGAAGCCCTCCTCCTGGCGGCCCAGTTGGACGGTGGTCGCCGTCACCGAGCGCGCCTTTCGGGAGATCCAGAGCGTGACTACCATGACCACACCGGCGAAGAGAAGGATGATGGTGTTGCCGCGGACCGGCTTGATCAGGGCTTCCATTGTGGCATTGAGGGGATCAGCGGTGGCGGCGGCCTCCTGGTAGGCGCTCAGCCCGGCCAGCGGGACCCCGATGAAATTGACGAGATCGTTCGCGGCGAACGCCATGGCGAGGGCAAAGGTACCGACCAGGACGATGAACTTGAGAATGTTGACCCGGGTGAAGCTGAGAAGGATCTGGAGAATGACCGCAGAGACCACAAACGACCCTAGGAGGATCAGGCCGGTGTTGCCTTTGATCCAGGTCAGGATCTCCGGGGTGATAAACGACGCACCCTTGGATCCCTTGACCAGGATGAAGTAGGTGATGGAGGAGAGACCGACGCCGCCCCAGATCGCACCGTAACGCCGGATCCTCGTCTCGTAATCGAAGGTGAAGATGATCCGACTGATGTACTGGACGACGGCGCCAACGGCGAAGGCGACGACCACCGAGAGCAGAATTCCAAAGATGATGGCCAACGCCTTGCCGGTGTTGATGTACTCCACCACGCGGGCAAAGCTGTCGCCGTCGTTGTAGAGCTTGAGCAGCGAGACCGCCACAGCGGCGCCGAGGAGTTCGAAGACGATGGAGACCGTGGTCGAGGTCGGCAGCCCAAAGGTGTTGTAGAGATCGAGCAGCAGGATGTCGGTGAGCATCACCGCAAGAAAGATCGTCATCAACTCGGGCATGGTGAAGAACTGCGGGTTGAAAATGCCCTTTCGGGCGACTTCCATCATCCCCGACGAGAAGGTCACACCCGCCAGCATCCCGACACTGGCGACGACCATGATCACGTTTCGTGACGCAACGCGCGAGCCGATGGAGGAATTGAGGAAATTGACGGCGTCGTTGGAGACCCCGACGATGAGATCCGAAAGGGCGAGTCCGAAGAGAATCAGGATCGCGATCTGGAAGAATTCCATGTGTCACCCTCAAGATGATTATCGACGGATGCCCCCGGCCACCGCTCACAACACGGACGCACGACCCGCGACACAGTATTACAACGGTGCGTGAAGATCAACGAAACAACCGCACCTTGAGAACGAGCCGTGCCGGTGTTCAAGTGGTTTGAATCCTACAGCCGGAACTTGGCGCCGAGGATGGCC
>JAZBOQ010000192.1:0-3063 GCA_036351195.1 Thermoanaerobaculales bacterium
CACCGTGGAGGCCATGGAGGGCGAGGTCACGCCGCAGCTTTCCGACATGATGATCCGTCAGGTGGAGCGCATCACCCGGCTCACCGACGAGCTCTTCGAGCTCGCCACCATCGAGGCGGGCGCCATCGACCTCAAGCCCGAGGCCCAGAAGCTCAAACCGCTGACCTCCGAGATCCTCGCCGACTTCCAGGCGGTGGCGGATCAGTCCGGGGTGGAGCTTCGGATGGACCTGCCGGATGATCTGACCTGCGTGTGCGATCGCCGCGGTCTCTATCGGGTGGTGAGCAACCTGGTGGACAACGCCATCAAGTACAACCGCGAGGGCGGGTGGGTCGAGGTCCGCGGATCTGCGGGTGAGACCGGCGTGACCCTCGAGGTGGAGGATTCGGGCGTCGGAATCCCCGCCGAGGAGCTCGGGGCAGTGATGCAGCGCTTCTACCGCATCGATCAGGCGCGCACGCCGGGACAGGGCGGGCTCGGGCTGGGGCTCGCCATCGTCAAGCACATGGTGCTGCAGATGGGCGGCAACCTGGTGCTCGACTCACGCGAGGGCGTCGGTACCGTCGCGACGCTGGCCCTGCCGCCGATCGCGCGAAGAGACTGAGGGCCCGCTCAGACCTTGGCTTCGGGCGGTTTCCCGTTGCCGAGCTTCAACCACTCCTCGAGGATCGACAGCAGGTGGACCGTCTGCTCGCCGATCTTGGCCGAGTCCCAGACCAGAGAGTAGAAGAGGATGCTGAGCCGGGTCTTCGAGGCGTTGACCTGGATGCGCTGGATCTGGTGCTGATCGTAGGTGTTGACCAGATCCCTCAGCTCGGCGAACTTGGCCGCGATGGCATTGCAGTCGGGACAGGCGGCGTCCTTCAGCGCGGCGCCCGACCGGTCGAGGATCTCATCGAGCATCTCCTGGATCAGGTGGAGCTCGGCGATCTGCTCGGGCAGGAGGCCGGAGTGGTTGTTGTCGACGTGCTGCTTGGCGCGCACCACTATGTCGCGGACGCTCTCGGAGATCTCCTGCAGCGAGGCGATGGCCTGGGCGTAGCGCTGGGTGTGTTCGACCTCCTGCCACTGGAGCAGACGAAAGACTTTGAAGACGTTGGCGGCGATGACGTTGGACCAGGTCTGGATCCGCCGCTGGTCGATCCGCGCCTGGCTGAGAGCGTTGCGGTCCTCATTGATGAGACCGACAAAGCTCTCGTCGATGGTTTTGCGGACCTCGGAGATGAACCGCCCGGCGTGCTCGAAGGTGATCTTGGTCGCCGCCTCGGCGTCCTTGATCTTGCGCAGGTTGAAGATCTCGGACGCGCTCTCGTTTTGTTCGCGCTCCTTGTGGATCCGGTGGGTGTGGACCACGAGGACGACCGCGACGACGAGAATCGCGCCCATCGCCCATGCGCCGCCGTAGAAGATGGCGGTGGCGAAGAGGAACGACACCGTGAAGGCCGCCATGGCGGTGAAGAACCAGCCGCCGATCACGGTCAGCACGCCGCTGACCCGGTAGACCGCGCTGTCGCGGCCCCAGGCCTGGTCCGACAGCGACGTCCCCATGGCCACCATAAAGGTGACATAGGTCGTGGAGAGCGGCAGCTTGTACGAGGTGGCGAGGGAGATCAGCGCGCTGGCCACCATCAGGTTGACCGAGGCGCGGATGAGATCGAAGGAAGGGACGTTGCCGTCGGCGCCCGGCACGGGCCGGTGCTCGGAGCGGTCGAACCGACACGCGACCGCCTGACGGGTGTTTCGCGGGAAGAGCCGGCCGACGGTGGCGAAGAGGGTCGACACGAGACGAACCACGATCCGGGCGAGCAGGTTGGAGTCGAACCGCTCGTAGCCCTCGTCCTGGCGGCCGAGCGAGACCTCGGTCTTGGTGACCGATCGCGCCTTCCGGGAGACCCACAGGGTCACCACCATGATCGCGCCGGCGATGAGCAGCATGAAGGTGTTGCCGCGCACCGGTTCGGTGAGGGCTTCCATGGTGGTCTTGAGCGGATCGGCCGCCGCGCCCGCCTCCTGGAAGGCGCTGAGGCCGGCCAGCGGCACACCGATGAAGTTGACGAGGTCGTTGGCGGCAAAGGCCATGGCCAGGGCGAAGGTGCCGATGAGGACGATGACCTTGAGGATGCTGATTCGGGTGAAGCTGAGCAGGATTTGGAGAAACAGCGCGCAGACGGCGAACGATCCGCCGAGAATCAGCCAGGTGTGGCCCTTGATGTAGTTGAGGGTCTCGGGAGTGATGAAGGATGCTCCCTTGGCGCCTTTGATGAGGATGAAGTAGGTGATCGACGAAAGCGCGACCCCGCCCCAGATCGCACCGTAGCGACGCAGTCGGGCCTCATAGTCGAAGGTGAAGATGATCCGGCTGACGTACTGTACGAGGGCGCCCACCACAAAGGCGACGATCACCGACAGCAGAATGCCGAAGATGATGGTCAGCGCGCTGCCGGTGTTGATGTACTGCGACACGTCCGAGAACGACTGCCCGGCCTGGTAGAGCTTGAGTAGCGAGACCGCGACCGCGGCGCCGAGCAGCTCGAAGACGATGGAGACCGTGGTCGAGGTGGGCAGCCCGAAGGTGTTGAACAAGTCGAGCAGGAGGATATCGGTGAGCATCACCGCGAGAAAGACTGTCATCAACTCGGGCATGGTGAAGAACTGGGGGTGGAAGATCCCCTTGCGGGCGACCTCCATCATCCCCGACGAGAAGGTCACCCCGGCCATGATGCCGGCGCTGGCGATGATCATGATGACCGTCCGCGGGGCGACCCTCGATCCGATGGACGAGTTGAGGAAATTCACGGCGTCGTTGGAGACCCCGACGATGAGGTCCGAAATGGCGAGCCCGAAGAGGATCAGGATCGCGATCTGGAAGAATTCCATGTGTCCCCCTCAACCTGATTCTCGATGGATTCGCCGGGCCGCCGCAGATACCACGAACGCACGATCCGTGACACAGTATTACAACG
The DNA here is from genome assembly GCA_036351195.1 of Thermoanaerobaculales bacterium. Classification (GTDB taxonomy): domain Bacteria; phylum Acidobacteriota; class Thermoanaerobaculia; order Thermoanaerobaculales; family Sulfomarinibacteraceae; genus JAHECW01. The sequence goes on from JAZBOQ010000192.1 coordinate 2,964, forward strand.
GTGCGTGAAGATCAACGAAACAACCGCACCTTGAGAACGAGCCGTGCCGGTGTTCAAGTGGTTTGAATCCTACAGCCGGAACTTGGCGCCGAGGATGGCC
>JAZBOQ010000193.1:0-41790 GCA_036351195.1 Thermoanaerobaculales bacterium
GCCGGCGGAGAAGTCGAGTTCGACGTCATCCAGGTGACCGGCACCGAGCTCGTCCTGCGGTCGCCGCCGGACATGGCGCCCACCTGCGTCGACCGCTCGGGCGACTTCCGGGTGGTCCTCAACGAGTCCAACCGCTCCGCCGAGGGCGGCCAGTACACCCTGCTCGGCTCCAACCCGACCATCACCAGCGTCGAGCCCATCTTCGTTCAGGAGATGGACAACGGCGACGGCGTGGTGCCCGGTCAGATCGACATCTACGGCGTCCGCTTCGCCGAGGAGCTCCTGGTCCTGGTCAACAGCTTCACCATCGACCCGTCCTCGGTCCAGGTGGAGACCGACGAGCACATCCACGTCTGGAACATTCCGGCGCCCAACGACTTCGGGCTGGTGTTCAACACCACCTCGTGCACCACCGACCAGGGTCTGCAGGGCATCAAGAACGTCGCCACCCCGGTGGACGTGACCGTGCGCAACCTGCCGCTGGGCTGCGAGGACACCCTCCGCCAGACGCTGGTCTACGTGCCCCAGGACGAGACCTGCCTCGTGGCGCCGGCCATGCAGGTGGCGACACCGGTCTTCCCCAACACCTCGGCAGGAACCTGCTCGATGCCGCAGCCGCTGACCATCACCAACAACGGTGCGGGCACGTTGGAGATCCAGACCCTGTTCCTGCAGGGCCGGTTCTTCTTCGATCCGGGCACCAGCCAGAATGCGGGCCCGCTGAGCATCCCGCCCTTCAGCTTCGACAGCAGCCTGAACCTCTACTTCTGTCCCGACGAACCCACCGGGACCCAGTACAGCGGCCAGCTCGTCATCTCGAGCAACAACCCGGGCAGCCCGAACAGCTTCGCCCTGTCCGGCTTCGAGGAGACGCCGCCGGAGATCGGCACCGCGCCCTACGGTGACGGCGACACCTGGACCTTCCCGGACCAGGCAGCCGGTGGATGCGGCCCCGCGCAGAACCTGACCATCACCAACACCGGTGTTTCGGTGCTCACCCTGACGGGCATCAACACCTCGGATCCGCAGTTCAACATCACCGCGTCGCCGGCGGGTCAGCTGGACCCGGGCATGAGCGCGGACGTCAGCATCGAGTTCTGCCCGGCGGCGCCGGCGGCGGTGACCGGCACGCTCTCCATCGGGCACGATGGGATCAACGAACCGAACCCGATCGTCATCGACCTCGAAGGCAACGGAACCTGATCGAGAAGCGACGGCCCCGGGCCAGCTAGCCCGGGGCCGATTTTAAATGCCTATGGACTATCGCATCGAGCAGCTCCGTTACCTGCTCCGGGAGGACCCCTCATCCCGGATTTTTTTCCAACTGGGAGAGCTGCTGCGCCGTGAAGGCGAGACCGACGAGGCGGTAAAGATCCTGGAGCAGGGTCTCGAACGCCATCCGAGGTACGTTGCGGCGTGGGTGTCGCTCGGGCGTTCGAAACGCGATCTGAACCGGCTCGACGAAGCGGCGACGGCCTTCGAAACCGCCCTCGAGATCGATCGAGAGAACCCCAAGGCCGCACAGCTGCTGGGCGAGACCGCAGTCGACCGGGAGGACTGGCTGGCGGCGGTCAAGGCCTTCAAGCTCGCGCGCGCCCTCACCGGCAGCGACGACGAGCTCGACGAACGCATCGCCATGGTCGAAGAAAAGCTCGAGGCCGAAGGCCGTTTGGAACGTCCCCGAGTGCCCGAGCGCAGGCCGTCCCATGCGGATCGCAGCCTCGAGGTGGTGAGTCTCTCCGTCGATGACCCCTTCGCCGCCGAGGACGAGGCGCCGGTGGATGGCCTCGGGGTGAGCGATGTCTTCGCGGTGGACGACGAGGTTGCGGAACCCGAGACCGGCGACGATCTTCCAGAGGCAGAGGCAGAGGCAGAGGCAGAGGCAGAGGCAGAGCCCGAACCCGAGCCCGAAACGGATACTGCACCGGCTCCGGCTCCGGCTCCGGCTCCGGCCCCGGCTCCGGCCCCGGCCTCGGACACGGCCTCGGACACGGCGACGGATACGGACACGGATACGGATACGGATATGGATACCGCCTCAGCCACGGACGCGGCGGCGGACACGGACGTCGGTATCGACATCGACCAGGGCTCGGTGGGCGCCTGGTCGGCCCAGGGACCCTCCGGGGTGACCGGCGCCGATGCCTGGGCGGTGCCCACCCACGAGCTCCCGGTGGGCGATGACACGGACCGGGACGACGCCTGGGCGGAACCGGGTGCAGAGCCAGAGACGGAAACAACGGTGGTGACGGAGACGGCGGCGGAAGTTGATCCGCAAGGGACAGCAGTGCGTGAGGATGACGCTGAACCTGTCCCTGACGCTGCCGGTGAACCTGTCGCCGAAGGTGCTCCGGCCGCTGTTGCCGCCGCGGTCGACTCCGAGCCCGCCTTCGTCCCCCCTCCGGTGGAGATCGAGACCTTCGAGAGCATGGAGGTCACCCACCCCGAGGTGGCCGAGCAGCGCCGCCTCGCAGAAGAAGCGCGCCTCAAGGCCGAGGAGGAAGCTCGCCTCAAAGCCGAGGAAGAAGCCCGCCTCAAGGCCGAGGAGGAAGCCCGCCTGAAGGCCGAGGAGGAGGCCCGCCTCAAAGCCGAGGAAGAGGCGCGCCTCAAGGCCGAAGAAGAAGCCCGCCTGAAGGCCGAAGAAGAAGCTCGCCTCAAGGCCGAGGAGGAAGCGCGCCTCAAGGCCGAAGAAGAAGCCCGCCTGAAGGCCGAAGAAGAAGCCCGCCTGAAGGCCGAGGAAGAAGCTCGCCTCAAGGCCGAGGAGGAAGCGCGCCTCAAGGCCGAAGAAGAAGCCCGCCTTAAAGCCGAGGAGGAAGCGCGCCTCAAGGCCGAGGAAGAAGCTCGCCTCAAAGCCGAGGAAGAAGCCCGCCTCAAGGCTGAAGAAGAGGCCCGCCTCAAAGCCGAGGAAGAAGCCCGCCTCAAGGCCGAAGAAGAAGCCCGCCTGAAGGCCGAGGAGGAAGCGCGTCTCAAGGCCGAGGAAGAAGCTCGCCTCAAGGCTGAGGAGGAAGCTCGCCTCAAAGCCGAGGAAGAAGCGCGCCTCAAGGCTGAGGAGGAAGCTCGCCTGAAGGCCGAGGAGGAAGCTCGCTTGAAGGCCGAGGAGGAAGCGCGCCTCAAGGCCGAGGAAGAAGCACGCCTCAAAGCCGAGGAGGAAGCCCGGCTGGAAGCGGAGGAAGCAGCGGCCGCCGAGGTGGCGGAGACCGCCGATGCGGTGCTTCCTGGCGAAGATCGGAGCGCTGAGGACATCGGGGCGACCCGGCCCATCGCGGTTGGAGACGGGCTGGCCGCGGATGCGGCGGCGCGCGCGGTGGACGATGGTTTTTCGGGCGGCTCCGAACGGGTGGACGAGCAGCGGCACGAGCTCGACCACGGGGTGCCTCTGCCGACGATGACCCTGGCGAGGCTGGCGCTGCAGCAGGACGATCGGCCCCTGGCCAGGGCGACCCTGGAGAGTCTCCTCGAGCGAGATCCGGACAATGCCGAAGCCGTCGAGCTCCTTCAGGAGCTGCGTGTCGAGGACGAGACGGCGGTGAGCGAACAGCTGCGCGCGGCGCGGGCCGCTGCCAAGATCGATGCGTTGCAGGGTTGGCTCGACGCGGTTAGACTTGCCGCGGAGAGGCGTACACAGTGAACTTCGATCAGGCCGTTGCCGAGCTCATGAGCCGGTGCCCGGGCGCCGGTGGCGCCGCCGTCTTCGACCCCGACGGGATTCCGGTGGTGGTGGCGCCGAAGGATGAGAACCTGGAAGGCCTGAGCGCCGAGTTCGCCTCCATCGTCAAAAGTCTCGAACAGGCCGGTCGAGAGTTCGAGCACGGACCGCTGCAGCAGCTGTCGGTCTTTGCCGAGAACAACGTGGTCATTCTGACCTCGATTGCGGCGGGGTATTTCCTGATGCTCGTCATGGACCGCCGTGGTCTCGTCGGCAAAGCGCGCTTGTTGAGCCGTCTCACCAGCGAGCGGCTTTACTCCGAGTTCGTCTGAAGGGCCCATTCATGTTCAAGTTCGATGAGTTGTGTGAGCTGATTCGTCTCGTCGGATCGTCGGGTGTCGCGGCGGTCGAGATCGAGCACGCGGGGGGCCGTCTGCGCATCGACGGTGTGCCGAAGGTTGCGGCGGCGGTTCCGACCGCGCCTCCGGCCGCGGGAGCCGTCCCCACGGTGGATACGGCGGCGCCGATGGCTGCGGCTCCGGAGCCGGTCGACGAGACCACCGACGACGACGAGGGCCTGATCTACGTGACCTCGCCCATCGTCGGCACCTTCTATCGGGCGCCCAACCCCGACGCCGAACCCTACGTCATGGTCGGTGACGCGGTCGACACCGGCCGCACCCTGTGCATCGTCGAGGCCATGAAGCTCATGAACGAAATCGAGAGCGACACCTCGGGCACCATCGTCAAGGTCTTTCCGGAAAACGCCCAGCCGGTGGAGTTCGGCGAGCGGCTCTTCGCGATCCGCCCCTCGTAGGGCCGGGGCCGACCCATGCTGAAAAAAGTCCTCATCGCGAATCGCGGCGAGATCGCCGTTCGCATCATTGCGGCGTGCCGCGACCTGGGTATCGCCACGGTTGCGGTGCACTCCGAAGCCGACCGGGAGTCTCTGCACGTCGAGCTCGCCGACGAGTCGGTGTGCATCGGTCCGGCGGCGTCGTCCGGTTCCTACCTCAACGTGACGGCGGTGATTTCGGCTGCCGAGATCTCGGGCGCCGATGCGATTCACCCGGGCTACGGCTTCCTCGCAGAAAACGCCCGCTTTGCGGAGATCGCCAAGGAGTGCGGCCTGGTCTTCATCGGACCCTCGGCCGACGCGATCCGCCTCATGGGGAACAAGGCCGCTGCCAGGTCGGCGGTGGCGGACGCCGGGTGCCCGGTGCTGCCCGGCTCCGACGGAGCCCTGGACTCCAGCGAGCACGCGGTGGAGCTCGCCGAGGGCATCGGCTACCCGGTGATTCTCAAGGCCTCGGCGGGCGGCGGCGGCCGCGGGATGCGACTGGCGTGGAACCGCGACGAGCTGAAGAGCGCCTACGACACGGCGTGGAACGAGGCCGAGATCGCCTTCGGCGATCCCACCCTCTACCTCGAGAAGTTCGTCCAGAACCCACGGCACATCGAGTTTCAGATCCTGGCGGATTCCCAGGGCCGGGTGGTGCACCTCGGTGAGCGCGAGTGCTCGATTCAGCGCCGCCACCAGAAGATCCTGGAAGAGGCGCCGTCGGCCGCCATCGATGACGAGCTGCGCTCGGAGATGGGAAAGGCGGCGGTGGCGGTGGCCCGGGCCGCAAAATACGTCAACGCCGGCACCATCGAGTTCCTCCTCGCTGACGACGGCAGCTTCTCCTTCATGGAGATGAACACCCGGATCCAGGTCGAGCACCCGGTGACCGAGCTGGTGACCGGGGTGGATCTCGTGCGCGAGCAGCTGCTCATCGCGGGAGGCGAGCCCATCTCCATCCCGAAACGGCGCCAGGTGCGCCCCAAGGGACACGCCATCGAGTTTCGGATCAACGCCGAAGATCCCGAGAGCCTCGCTCCTTCGCCGGGCCGCATCACCCACCTCGCCCTGCCTGGTGGACCCGGAGTACGGGTGGACACCCACCTCTACTCCGGCTACACGGTGCCGCCGCACTACGACAGCCTCATCGCCAAGCTGCTGGTCTACGGCTGCGATCGCAGCGAAGCCATCATTCGCGGCCGGCGGGCGCTGAGCCTGTTCCGGCTGGAGGGCATCAAGACCTCCATCCCGCTCCACCTCAAGATCCTCGACGATCCCGATTTCCAGTCCGGGGACTTCTCCACCGCGTTCATGGAGCGCTACATGTCGTAATCCCGATTATGAGTTATGAATTATGAACTATGAATGACATCGCATCCGGAGAACGTGCGCGCTCCCGGGCCCACTGCGATGCAATTCATAACTCATAACTCATAATTCATAATTCGCCTGGTGGTACCATTAAAAGGTGCAGAATGTCTATCTGGTGGGATTCATGGGCGCGGGGAAAACAGCGGTGGGTCAGGTGTTGGCCGGCCGGCTGGACCGTGTCTTCTTCGATATGGACAAGGCCATCGAGGCCCGTGCGGGGATGCCGATTTCGGAGATCTTCGCGACCCGGGGCGAGGCGGCCTTCCGCATGGCAGAGGACGACGAGGTCGAGATGACCACGGATCGCAAGGGCCTGGTCGTGGCAACCGGCGGTGGAGCCTTCACCAGCCGCAGGAACCGACAGCTGATCCACGGTTCCGGGGGCGTCTCGGTTTTCCTCGATCCACCCTGGGAGACCATCCGTCGCCGACTGGCCGGGGCCACGTCCTCGCGACCCAAGTGGGTCGATGATGTCCAGGCCCGAGGCCTCTACGATGCCCGGATGCCCACCTATCTGATGGCGACCGTCCACATCGACCTGGCTGGCGACGAAGATCCCAATGAGACGGCGGACCGTATCGTCGACGCGCTCGAGGAGATTACGTGCGGTTCCTGATCGTGTCGGATATCCACGCCAACAACGACGCCCTGGAAGGCGTCCTGAGGCACGTCAAGCGAAAACGGTTCGATCGGGTCGCGTTCCTCGGCGACGCGGTGGGCTACGGGGCGTCCCCCAATGCGGTGCTGAGCTGGCTGCACGGTCTCGGACCGTCGGCAGCCATCGTTCGAGGAAACCACGACCGTGTCTGCGCCGGCCTCGACTCCGGTGACTACTTCAACCGTTATGCCCGAGAGGCCTCGGATTGGACCCATGAACGACTGGATCGCCGCCATCTCGGCTTTCTGCGTTCCCTCCCCGAGGGGCCGATGGAGATCGCTCCCGAGGCCGCGATCTGTCACGGCTCGAGCTTCGATGAGGACGCCTACATCTTCTCGGTCTACGATGCGCAGCAGGCCTTCGAGTCGCTGCCCCACCAGGTCATCTTCTTCGGCCACACCCACGTCCCGACGCTCTTCTCCCTGGAGGTGGTGCACGGTCATGCGACCATCAGCGCGCGGCTGCTCAGCGGGCGCCGGACCGTCATCGACCTCGAGCCGGGAACCCGCTATCTCATCAACCCCGGGTCGGTGGGCCAGCCCCGGGACCGCGATCCCCGCGCGGCCTACGCCATCTATGACGACTCTGCCGCCCGGGTCCACCTGTACCGGGTTTCCTACCGGGTCGCGGACGCGCGCCGTCGGATCCTCAGCGCGGGGCTGCCTCCGGTTCTCGGCGACCGCCTCCTTCACGGAGCCTGAGAATGCCCCGCAACGCCACCTTGGCGGTCATCATCGTGCTGCTCGGCGCCGTCGCCGCGGGTGCCGCCACGTCCCACGATCCGTCGTCGTTCGAGGCGCGGGCGGAGATCCTCCTGGAAAAGTCGGACTCGGGTCTCTTGCCGACGCCGCTGATGAGCGCCATGCTCCGCGATCCGTATCCCGAAGCCCGTGCCCTGGCGGTGCGGGTGGTGGCGTCGAGCTCCGATCCGGGCCAGACCCTGCTGCTGACGGAGTACCTGGGCGATCTCGACCCGGGGGTTCGATACCAGGTCATGATCGCCGCAGGCAGGCTCGGCGAGGCGGGTCGAGGCCTGGCTCTCAGAGGGCTCGGTGACGGCGTCGGCGCGGTCCGCCAGGCCGCGGCGTGGGCCGCCTGCCACGGAGGTGAGCCGGCCATGGCGCCGCTCATCAAGCGCATGGAGCTGGAGCCCGATCCCGGCGTTCGCGCCACCGCGATGGCCAACCTCTGGCGCTTTCAGGATGCGGGTTGGGAGGAGGTCGCGGCGCGGGCCGCAACCAACGCCGACGTGCAGATCCGTCGCGCGGCGGCGTACTCACTCGGACGCAGCGGTCGAGTGTCCGCCCGCCCGGCCCTGCGACGACTCGCCACCGACGACGAGGCGGTCATCCGCGCGGTGGCAACAGCAGGCCTGGGCCGAGGGTCGCTGGCCGAAAGCGACCTCGCGGTTCTCGTCGCGGCCCTCGCCGACGACGATCTCCGGGTTCGGGCAGCCGCGTGCGGCGCGTTGGCCGAGCAGCCGCAGCCGCCTCTGCCGGACGAGCCGGCGGCCGCCGTGGCGGCGATGTGGGCGTCCACCGATCCGCATCTCGCCGTCATGGCCCTGCGCGCCGCGGCCTCTCGGAGCGAAATCGGCAGCGACGAGGACCTGGAAGAGCTGGCCCTCGACGAGGAGCCCTGGCTGGCGTCGGAGGCCTTCGCCGCCCTGGTCGGAAGAGGCGCGGGGTCGGATGAGAAGATCGCAAAGCGGTGGCTGGACTCCGACTCGGTTTCGTCTCGCCGCGCGGTGGCCGAAGCGGCCCCAAAGCTCGGAAGAGAGTGGGAGCGGCGGGCGGCAACCGATCCCGAGGCAGCCGTCCGCCTGGCCTGGCTCGAGGCCCTCGACCCCGATGAGACCGCCACCCGCCTCGAGCTCCTGCGGGGCCTCGTGGACTCCGACCCCGATCCCATGGTGCGCACGGCGGCGCTCAATCATCTCGGTGCGGCCGGAGAGGCGCGAGACTTCGCCTCGCTGATCGGCCTGTATCGGAAATGGGGTGGCGACGACGCGCCGGATGCGCGGTCGGCCGCCCTCGCCGCGGCCCTGGCGGCGGCCGACGACGAAGAGCAGCGCACGGGGGTGCTCGAGCTCGCATTCCGCGACCCGAACCCAGCGGTTGGGGTGCTCGTGGTCAACGCCGCCCGGAGCCTCGGCCTGCCGGTCAGGTCATACCAGCGCGAGCCACGCCACCCTCACGCCTGGTACTCGGAGCTGGTGGACTGGATGCGGCGGCCGCACTGGCTCGATGTGACCACCGATCGGGGAACTTTCCGGGTGCGGCTCGACGCCGTGACGGCGCCGATCACCGCTCGCGAGATCTACGACCTGGCGGCCGGTGGGTACTACGACGGACTGACGTTTCACCGGGTGGTGCCCAACTTCGTCGTCCAGGGAGGCGATCCGCGGGGAGACGGTTGGGGCGGAGCGGGTTTCATCCTCCCCGATGAGCCCGCCTTCCAGCCGTTCGACAACGCCAGGGTCGGTGTCGCCACCTCGGGGCCGAACACCGGAGGCGGCCAGCTCTTCGTCACGCTGATGCCTTCTGATCATCTGGTGGGCCACTACACCAACGTGGGTGAGGTGACCGCCGGCCGCGAGGTTCTCCGTCGACTGCGGGTGGGCGACCGGATCCGTCGCATCGAGGTCTTCAGCGACGACGAGCCGCCGCCGCCGACTCCGGTGCTGCTCGGTGAGTTGGAGTGGTCGGATCTGGAGTCCATCCCGGGCTGGCTCGACGAGTATCTGGGCGTCGAACCGATACCTGGGAGCTTGGATCTCCTCGCCACGGCCGCCGGTTCCTACCGTATCGTCACCGTCCTCGGAACCTGGTGCTCCGACTCCCGCCGGGAGGTGCCGAGACTGGCGCGGGTTCTGGATGAGCTCGCTGCACCGGTCTTCGTCCACGAGCTCATCGGCGTTGACCCCATGCGGCGGATCGACGACGCCCGCGTCGCGTCGGCGGCCGGAGTCGAACGCACGGTGGCAAGGGTCGCCACGATCTTCGTCCTCGACGCCGACGGCGTCGAGCTCGGACGCATCGTCGAGACGGCCGAGAAACCCATCGAGGAGCTCCTGGTCGACTTCATCGCCCCCGCCGAAGACTGGCAGTGACCGAGCTGAAAAGAGAACTCAGCGGAACGTGACGCCGATTCGTTCGGAGTTCAACCACAGAGGCACAGAGACACAGAGGGTGCCGCTGACTTCAGAGCGTACGCCATTGATTCTGAGTCAGTGGTGACCGTGGCGCGGTAGTTTGAACGCGGATAAACGCGGATTATTTGGATGACGCGGATCCATCGCATTGATTGAGTGGTGGTATCGGCTTGAATGCGGCGGCGCACCCTCTATTCGTTTCAGACCGGAGCATGTAAGCGGGCTCGCTGGCACCCCGCTCCAACAACGGTCGACTTGTAGCGACAGGCATCCCTGCCTGTCGTTCTGATTCGTTTCGGTTCAGCGGAGTGCAATCGACTCCAAACGCGTTTTCGGTGTCATGCCTGCGATGGGTCAATCATGCGATGGTGCGATGATCCGCGCAATCCGCGTCAATCCGTGTTCATCCGCGTTCAAAAATAGCGCGCTGCGGTTCGACACGCTTCAAAGCGAAAGAGGTGCTTTGAAGCCGGGAGCATCCTCCGTGCCTCTGTGGTTCAATATCGATAGCACGGAAGCGGAGGGAGAACATGCGAGGTCACATCGCGGTGACGTCGGAGCTGCCCGGAAAGGCAGTCGAACAGCTCGAGGCCGAGCATGAGGTGTGGGTCCATCGTGGGGAGCCGATCATCGGTGAGGACGAGCTCGCGGCGTTCATCGGCGAGGCTGACGCCGTGCTGACCCTGTTGCAGAACCCGGTGACCGAGGCCGTCCTGCAGGCCTGTCCGATGCTGAGGGTGGTGGCCAACTGCGCGGTGGGCTTCGACAACGTCGACCTCGAAGCGGCCGCGAAGCGCCGTCTCTGGGTCACCAACACCCCGGACGTGTTGACCGAAGCCACCGCCGACCTGACCTGGGCGCTGATCCTCGCGGTCACCCGTCGCGTTGGGGAAGCTGAGCGGCTTCTTCGCTCGGGTCGATTCCGCGGATGGGCGCTCGACATGCTGCTCGGCTCGTCGATCCAGGACCGGCAGCTCGGCATCATCGGTTGCGGCCGCATCGGCAGAGCGGTGGCGCGACGGGCCGTCGGCTTCGGCATGTCGGTGGCCTGCAGCGGCGGCTCGATGTCCTCGGCGACGCCGATGGAACTCGACGAGCTGTTGGCCACCAGCCACGTCGTGTCGATCCATGCTCCGCTGAACGACGAGACCCGTCACCTCATCAACGAGCGTCGTCTGCGACTCATGCCCGAGGGCTCCTTTCTGATCAACACGGCTCGTGGACCCATCGTCGACGAGGCGGCGCTGGCGAGGGTGCTCGCCGACGGCCACCTCGGCGGCGCCGGCCTCGACGTCTTCGAATCGGAGCCGGCGATCCACCCCGGATTGACGGAGCGCGAAGACGTCGTGCTGCTGCCCCACATCGGGTCCGCAACGGTGGAGACCCGCTCCGCCATGGCCGAGCTCGCCGCCGCCAACATCCTCGCCGTCCTCGCCGGCGGTGATCCACCCACTCCCGTCGTCCGCGGATACGTCGATTCATGATCCGCGATGACCGGCAGCATGTGGTCAAGCTCGGGTCTGCCTTCGGAGTTGTTATCTTCGGCAGAGTTCGATGATCATATTCGCGACGGTGCCGGGGGCCTCGAGGGGCAGGAGGTGGCCGCAGTCGGGGACGACCTCGAGACTGGCGCCGGGAATGCTCGAAGAGGCTTCGTCGGCGTAGGCGCGGAAGCCGGGCATCTCGCATTCTCCCACCATGACTGCGGCCGGCATCGTGATCTCACCGAGGCGCTCCGGCACGGTCCAGTCGCGCTCCACCGTGTCCCGCTGGGTGGCCAGGAACTCGGCGCCGGGAAAGCCGGCGACGATGGACGCAACGGCCTCGCGGATGCCCGGTTTCTCGAAGGAGTGGGCGAAGAGGGGGCTCTCGGCCCACGGCCCGGCCATGGCCGCCGCCACCCCTTGCGATCGGATGACGCCGGCCACCTGGCGCAGATTCGCCATGAAGGCGTCCTCGAACGGCCGGTCGGGCATGGTCGACGCCACTAGGCCGAGGCCGTTCAGGCGTCCGGGCTGGGTGAGGGCGGCCTCCATGGCCACGCCTCCTCCGAAGCTGAAGCCCGCGACCACGGCGCGGTCGAGACCGGCCGCGTCCATCACCGCCATCAGGTCGGAGGCGTGGTGGGACGGGTGGTACCCGACATCGGGACGGTCGCTGCGGCCGTGACCGCGCAAATCCGGCCGGATCACCCGCAGCCCGACGGCGAGCAGGTGGGGCACCACCGGCAGCCAGACCCGGCGGTCCAGGGTGTGGCCGTGGAGCAGCACCACCGGGCGGCCTGCCCCCTCGTCGGAGTAGGAGATCGTGACCCTGTCGTTCCTGACCTCTGGCATGAGCGGGCACCTCCAGCTTCGCGTCGGGGTGGATTGTATCGGGTCGGGAATGGGTTTACACTCGATGGTCGTTTCCCTGGCGGGAAGGCGACCAGAAGGAGTTTTCATGACCCTCACCAACCAGAGCATCCTCGAGATCCTCCACACCATCCCGGCTCCCGGCAGCCCGCACAGCCTGGTCCAGGCCGGCGCGATCCGCGACATGGAGATCGACGGCTCCAACGTCCGGCTCGAGCTCGCCGTCCAGGTGGCCCACCCCTCCGATGTCGAGACCCTGCGCGAGCAGGTCGAGACCGCGCTGCAGGCCCACGACGAGGTGGGATCGCTGGAGCTCGCCATCCAACCCATGATGCCCATGGCGACGCCCCCTCCGGCCGAGCCCGAGCACACCACCTGGGAAGACAAGATCCCCGGCATCAAGCGCGTTATCGCGGTGGCCTCCGGGAAGGGCGGCGTCGGCAAATCCACCGTGTCGTCCAACCTGGCTTTGGCCCTGGCCGAGAAAGGATTCGCGGTGGGTCTGCTCGATGCCGACATCTACGGCCCGTCGCAGCAGCTCATGACGGGCGCCACCGACGAGCCCGAGGGCGACGACGAGGGGATCTTCCCGGTCGAGGCGCCCGGCGGCGTCAAGGTCATGTCCCTGGGTTTCCTGGTGGACACCGACCAGCCCGTGATCTGGCGCGGCCCGATGCTGCAGAAGGCGCTCGAGCAGTTCTTCGGCGACGTCTATTGGGGCGAGCTCGACTATCTGGTGGTGGACCTGCCGCCCGGTACCGGCGACATTGCCATCACCCTGTGCCAGAACGTGCCGTTGGCGGGCGCCATCATCGTGACCACGCCGCAGGACGTCGCGCTCATCGACGCCCGCAAGGGTCTGAAGATGTTCACCAAGCTCGAGGTACGGGTGCTCGGCATCGTCGAGAACATGGCGGGCTTCGAGTGTCCGAAGTGCGGCCACGTCGAGCACATTTTCGGCTCGGACGGCGGTGCGAAGACCGCCGAGGAGCTCGACCTGCCGCTGCTCGGCTCGGTGCCGCTCGACCCCTTCGTGGTTGTCGGCGGCGACCAGGGCAAGCCCGTGGTCCGAGAACGGCCCGACTCGGCCGCCGCCAAGGCCTTCACCGAGATCGCCGACACGGTTGCCGACGCCACCGCCTGAGGGAGTTCACCGACGCGTCGCCATTCCATCGCAGAAACCACGCAAGCACGAAGACACAAAGAGCATTCACGAAGAACCCGTGGAGCGGATCGGCCGCCGGCCGAACCGCTCCACGAGTTTTGTGCGCGATGTCTTGGTGTCTTCGCGTCTTCGTGGTTGTGACGTTGCGATGCCCGGTGTGGGCTTCGCGGGCTACTTCCCTTCGGTGTAGGTCACCCCGACCTCGGTGGTTTCGCCGTTCTCGCGGCTGATGATGACCACCACCGTCTTGTCCTCGGCGCCCTTGTTGGCGTTGAGCATGGCGCCCTCGTTGCCGGCGCCGGAGAAGGTGTTGACGCTGACCTCGAAGCCGAGCTTGTCGAGCTCGTCCTTGTAGTAGTCCCGCACCTCGGTGACGCTGTCCGCCGTCTTCAGGCTGAAGCTGCCGTGGACCGAGTCGTCGGTGGTCATGGTGCCCAGGCCTTCGGGCTGGGTGCCCGGGTAGACGGGGGCCCAGTCGGGTCGGTCGTCGGAGACCGCGGCGCCGGTCTGCAGTTGGAAGCCCTCGCCGTCGTCGCTCTCGATGCTGACGGTGCCCTCTTCCGCCTCACTCCAATCGATGGTGACGGCCTCGCCCTCGTCGTCGGTCCAGCTGAGCTTGCCCTGCTCGATGTCCTCGAGGTTCACCGTCACGAGCTCGCCGGTCTCCTTGTTGCGGATGGTCATGGTGCCGGCTGCTTCGTCGACATCCACCTCCTCGAGCTCGGGGGAGGCCTTGACGATCAGCCGTGCGGCGGCGAGGCCCGGGTTGTCCTCGAAGTCGCCGGCAACGTCCTTGACGGCCCGTGCCAGGAAGAAGCCGCCGATCATCATGGCGATAACCACGATGACGATGATCACGGCGCAGCCGATGCCGACCCACGCCAGGGGATGCAGGCCCTTTTTCTGGGTCTGAGGGGTTCCGTTGCTCATCGAGTCCTCCTCGGGTTGACTGTTGTCATGCCCGGGAAGCTTAGCACGCCGGTGAGGGGTTGCCCGCGTGGTAGGATTCCCGAAGATGACCGACGATCCCGAGCCCGTAGACCGGAGGACCGGCCGTGAGCACTGATCTGGTCCTCGTTGTCCTCTGCCTCGTCGGATCGGGGTTCTTCTCGGCATCGGAGACGGCGCTGTCCTCGCTGCCGATCACCCGGCTGGAGGCGTTGCGGCAGTCCAGCGGACGACTGGCCCGGGCCGGTCTCAACCGCTGGGCGACGGCGCCCCAAGAGCTGCTCATCACGATTTTGGTGGGCAACAACCTGGTCAACGTCCTCGCCTCGGCCCTGGCCACCCGCATCGCCTACCGGCTCACCGACGAAGGAGGCCTCGCCTTCGTCGTCGGCATCATGACCCTGGTCATCCTGGTCTTCGGGGAGATCACCCCCAAGACCCTCGCCCAGCGGCACTCAGCCTGGGTGTCGGTCCACGTGGCGCCGGTGCTCTACCTCTTGGATGTGGTGCTGCGGCCGGTGAACCGGATTCTGGGCCTCCTGACGCGCCTGCTGTCCCGTGACGCGGGTCCGGAGCTGCCGGTCACCGAGGAGGATCTCCTGTTCATGCTGCGACTGGCCCACCGCCACGCCGAGTTGGCGGGCGACGCACGACGGATGATGGAGTCGGTGTTGCGGTTTCACCGTGCGGTGGCGCGCGAGGTGATGATCCCCCGGACCGTCGTGGTGACGGTTTCGGTGGAATGGGACCAGGACGAGCTGATGAGCTTCATCGCGACCACCCCACACAGCCGCTTTCCTGTGATCCAGGCCTCGCCCGACGATATCGTCGGGGTGCTCCACGCCAAGCACGTCATGAATCTCGAGCCCGGGCGACCATGGCGGGATGTCGTGGTGCCGCCCCTGTTCATTCCCGAAAAGAGGCGGCTTCCCGATCTGCTGCAGGACTTCCGCCGCAGCGGTCAGCACCTTGCGGTGGTCCTCGACGAGTTCGGTGGGTTTGCCGGTGTGGTCACGCTCGAGGACGCTCTCGAGCTGGTGGTGGGCGAGATCGAGGATGAGTTCGACCAAAATCTCGACACCGCCGTCACCGAGGACAAAGGGGCCTGGCTGGTCCCCGGCTACCTGTCCCTGCGCCGGCTCGAGAGCCTGATGAAACGGGCCATCGAGGAGCCCGAAGACATCGAGTCCGTCGGTGGGCTCATCGCGCACCTCAACGAGGATGAGGTGGCAGTGGGAGCGACCGCGACCTGGGACGGCATCGAGCTCGAGGTCGAGAAGGTCGAGAACGGCCGCCCGACCCGGGTTCGCATCGCCCGCTCGACGTCGAAGAGTCTCTGACAGCGTAGGCAGGTGCTCGCGCTTGATGGAGCGAAGGATGGGTGCCTGCGCACCCCTGCATCGCGGAGCGGGTACCGTCCTCCTACCGCACCGTGTTGTCCCAGACCACCGTGTCGCCGGACTCGAATCCGTCGGCGAAGATCTCGGCCATCACCCAGGCCACGCCGTGGAGGCCGTAGACCCCGTCGCCGGAACCGTCCTGGCCGGAGCTCGCCCAGACCACCCAGAAGGTGCCGGCATCGGAGCGCGCCACCGACGGGTCGTGCTGGGCGCTCGCGGTGTGAGTGTTGAGCCGGAGCTCGCGCCCGATGGCCTCGCCGGCGGTCGTCATCGGCTGGCCGTAGACGCCCCAGTTCGAGCCGTCCTGGTCATCGCTCTGCCACACGATGACGGCGTTGTCGGGCCCAGCACAGGCCACCGCCGGACTGATCTGGTCGCCGGTGGTGAAGGTGTTGACCTGGATGTCGCCGCCCGTGGGGTTGGCCGAGGCGTCGAACCACCGCGCCTGAATGCTCGAGTCGGAGCCGTCCCGGTGGTTCGGATCCGACCACAACACCACGAAGCTGCCGTCGCCGGTGACGCCCACTGCGGGATCGAGCTGGTCGCCGGAGGTGAAATCGTTGGCGATGATCTCCGTCGAGAGGGGTGCTCCGTTGGCGGCGAAGCGTCGCATCACGATGCCTTCGGCGGGTCCGTCCTGGCCGTGGCTCTGCCAGGCAACGACGAAGCCGCCGAGGGGCGAGCCTGCCACCGCCGGAAGCTGCTGCTCGTCGGCGCCGGTGCTGTTGATCACCATCTCGCCGCCGGTGAGAGCGCCGGCCGTGTCGAGACGTCGCCCGCGGATCTCGAGATCGCCCGGGTGGTCCGTCTGCCAGACGATGAGCCCGGCCCCGGCGCCGTCCAGCGCGATGTCGGGCTCGCTCTGGTCGCCGTTGGTGGTGGGGTTGATGACCTCGTCGCCGCCGAGGGGGGTCCCGTTGGCGGCGAAGCGGCGGCCGACGATGCCGTCACCGTCCGCGTCGGTTCCCAGCCAGACGACGGTGAAGCCGCCGTCGGTGCGCATGGCGGCCGCCGGGTAGCGTTGGTTGCCCATCGAGCTCGCGTTGACCTGGAACTCGCCGCCCACCGGGGTGCCCGCCGCGTCGAAACGCTGGCCGAAGACTCCCCATCCGTCGCCGTCCTGAAGGTAGCTCTCCCAGACGATCACTCCCCGGCCGTCGGCGTTCATGGCCACGTCGGGCCGGGTCTGGGTCTGGTCGGTCTCGGTGTTGACCGGGCTTTCTTCCAGGTCGTCGTCTTCGATGTCAACCACGGTGCTGGTGGGACTGCCCAGTTGGGCGTTTCCCGTCGGCGCCGAGAGCACCAGCTGGAAGCTCTCGGCGCCCTCGAGCAAGGGGTCGTCGTAGAGGGTGACCGTGAAGCTCTTGTTCGCGCTGTCCCCGTCGACCCAGTTGACGGTGCGGTTCACGGCCTGGTAGTCCAGACCCGCCTCGGCGGTGTCGTCGATGCTGGTGACGGTGACGCCCGCCGGCCCCGCCGTGTCGGAGCCGAAGCGCTCGAGGGAGATCTCGACGCTGCCGTCGTCCTCCACCGTTTGGAAGCTGGAGCTGACGAACTGGAGCAGAGTGCCGTCGTTGTCCGAAATGGTCAGCTCCGCCGTGACCTGACTGCCGGTGGTGGCGCCGCCTGTCGGGTTCGACAGTGCGAGGAATACCGTTTCGGCAGGCTCCACGGCGCCGTCGTCGATGAGCGGCACATCGAAGAACTTGTCCGCCATGTCGCCGTCGCCCCAGTTCAGGGTGCCGCCCACGGCTGTGTAGTCTGAGCCTGCGGTGGCGGTTCCTCCGGAGCTCTCGTAGTCGATCGTCACGGCGCCGTTGCCGGCGCCGGTACGACGGGCAGAGATGGCCGTGGAGCCATCGCCTTCACCGGCTGCGAAGGCCGCTGCGGTGAACTCGATCTCGATGACATCGTCGCTGGTGATGGTCACCACGGCGCTGCCGGCCTCGCCGATGACGGCATTGCCGCCGGGGTTCGACAGCTCCACCGTGAAGGACTCGTCGAGCTCGAAGAGATCGTCGTCGAGGACGTCGATCTCGATGGTCTGGGGGTCGCCGTTGCCGGCGGGCCAGCTGAGGGTTCCCGAGGCGCTGGTGTAGTCGGCGCCGGCGGCGGCGGTACCGTCGGCGGTGGCCCAGTCCACGCTGCCGGCCTCGCTGATATCGGCGGTGCGGCCGACCTCGAGGGTGACGGAGCCTGCCGTCTCGGCGACGGTGGCGGTGGTCGAGGTGAAGTCCACCTCCGACGAGTCGTTGTCGAGGATGGTGACGTGGGTTTGGGACGGCCTGTCGATGACCCCGCCGATCACCTGAGTGATGTTGACCACGAAGGTCTCGTCGAGCTCGGGGAGGTTGTCCTCGAGGATCGGGATGACGATCGACTTGTCGCTGATATCGCCGTCGGCCCAGGTGGCGAAGTTGCCGGCGCTGGCGTAGTCCGAGCCGGCTGTGGCGCTGCGATCCTCGGTGGCGTACTGGGCCGAGACGGCGCCGGCTGCGGAACCGATTCTTCTCAGGGTGACGCTGATCGAGCCGGCGTTCTCGTCGACGGAGTACGACGAGCTGTCGAAGGCGATCTTCGGCCGCCGGACAACACCACCGAACTGGTTCACCGTTCCGTACGAGCCCACCACGAACATGGTTCCGGTGTCGGTGGGGATCTCTGCAGTGGTGAGGCTCTCTGATGCCATGTTGAGGCCGCCTTCAGTGACGGTGTGGGGTTTGATGCCGCGGCTCTGCCATTGGACAGCTTCGTCAAACGGGTTGACGCCGTACAGGCGTTCCTTGGTCAAGACCGCTAGTCGGGCATCGCCGTCGGCGGTGGTGTAGCCCCTGACCGCGTCGATTCGAGAGCTGTGCAGGTTGAAGAACAGGCGCTCGACCCAGCTCCCCCCTGTGATCGCGGGCCAGAGAGCCTGGATGCTCCCGTTGAGGGTGCCGAGAATGATGTCTTCGTGACCGCCATCCTGATCCAGGTCGCAGGTCGTCAGAGACGTGAACTCTCGTGGAGAGATCCACGTCCACTCGAGGGTGAATGTGGAGCAGTCGAAGATGTAGATGGTGAAGCCGTGCACCCCGATGATTTCCAACGGAGCGTCGTCGTCGGCCTGGGCGACCTCGACCCAGGTCATGCCACCCGGACACGGCGGGCTCTGCCACTCGACGGTGCCGGTGGCGGGGTCGAGAACCCAGATCCGGTGGGTTGAGGTCGTGTCCGGGGATCCGAAGACCAGCTCGGACTGGGAGTCGTCGTCGACATCGGCAATCCGAAGGGACTTCGGCTTGATGGTCGAGCTCGCGAGGTACTCGTACTCCACCGCGAAGGTCTCGCCGTCCAAGATCATGACGTAGGCATTCTCGTCCCACGAATCGTCGTGACCGGTGACCACGATCTCCGGTTTGGCGTCGCCGTCCACGTCGCCGATCTCGATGTTGGAGGCCTCGTGGAGGAGGCCTCCAACGGCGAGCGGCAGCTGGGAGCGGTGGTGCTCTTCATGGGTGTGCGCGTCCATCACGATGAGCCAGCTGCCCTCGATCGCTTCGAAGCCGACGTCGTTCTGGCTGGCGAAGACGAGCTCGAGGCTGCCGTTGTTGCCGAGGTCCCCCACGGCAACCGGGGAGAACGGACCCCCGATGACGGGCGCTGACTGCCACTCGATGGTTTTCGTCGCGACATCGACGATGTGCATGTCGTCTTTGAAGCCCAGGACCATCTCGATTTCGCCGTCGCCGTCGGTGTCGCCGAAGGCGGTGTTCCGAGGCTCCGTTGGGGGTGGGTAGGTCCAGATGATGTTCAGACTTTCGGTGTCGATGACGTTGACACTGGAGTCGACGCCGATGCCGACGATCTCCAGAGTTTCGTCGCCGAAGATATCCCACGCCCCCACCGGGTGAGCGATGGTGGGCCACACGTGAAACGGCGCCGGGTCGCCGGAGTTGTACGCCTCCATGGGACCGCCGGGTGTGGAGAGCTGGTTGATGGTGCCTTTGAGGATCTCGAGGTGGGGATCCGCGTCCATGTCGACAAGCTCGACTGCGGTGGTCTGCTCCGTCCAACTGTAGTCGTGCAGCAGGGTGGCTCCCAGCTCGTCGTAGTGGACGATGGTGCCGCTGCCGTAGACGAGCTCGACGTCATCGTCGCTGACGACGTCACCGATTTCCATGTCTTCGGCCCCGTAGAAGATCCGATTCATCACCTGCAGATTCGACGTGTCGATGATCTCGGTGGAGGCTCTGTCCGCGCTGTAGATCCACGGGAACTCGGCCCCTGGGTTGAGATAGCTGTGCTCCAGGATGTGGTTCCGAGGGTAGGCCGCCACCGCTCCGATCTCGGTGAGCGCTTCGAGATCGCTGCCGTCGAGAATCCTCAGATTCACGGGCTCGGTCGGGCTGTCCGAACCGACGAGAACCTCGGGCAGGCCGTCGTTGTTGGTGTCCCCGAGAGCAACGGTCTTCAGTTGGGCATTCAGGTCCACCGATGCCAAGCCGACAACCGCGTACTCACCCAGTGCGGCGATCGCCTCAGTGACCCCCACGTACCCGATATAGACGAAGTCGTCGCTGATGATGTCGGCCATGATCCCGGAGAAGATCTCGGCGCGGCCGTCGTCGTCGACGTCCTCGACAACGAGCATCTCGGCCTCCCAGGTGCCGAGGCCGTACGTCGGGGTGTAGTCTGTGAAGAACCACCAGTTGCCGAGGGGCGAGTCGTCGAGACGGGAGGCCGTCGTTTCGGCCGCCGGATCGCCGTCCTCGCCGGCGGTCCCGGTCGATCCAAGGGACATCAGAATGACGAAGAATACGAGAGTCCACGCGGCTCTGGATCGCATGCTTGCTCCTCCGAAGGAAATCGCTGACACTCCACCTACCAGCCTAGACCAGAGGCCGATCGGGATCAATCGTCGACGTCGTAAGATTCTGGAGAATCTCAGGATATCCCGCCTGATGGTGAGTTCCATCACGCCGCTGGGGCCCCTCCATGAAGCAGGCGAAAAACGGGCCAATTGACGCCCGAAAGGTGCCGCCAATGCTATTCGGTACACTCCTGGCCTGAAGAATTCGTGACGAAACCTCATGCATACTTCGGGCTAGAAGAGCGTCATTGAAGCCGTGTGAACGCCGGATACGGCTCCTGGAGATCGCGGCAGCGCAGCACTCTGAAGCTGCGGATGAGCTGGCCCTTGCGGCGGATCTCGATCCGGGGCTGCTCGTGCACAGAGGCGAAGATCTTGGACAGCGGATGATGCTGCCACTGCTTCCGGTCGGTGGCGATGAAGAGAAAGTCGCGGCCGACGAGGCTCTCGGGCTCGTGCCAGTAGAGCGAGGCGAGGCCGTGCTCCCCCCAGCTGACGTTGGCCAGCCGGGTCGAGAAACGTCCGTCGGACAGGTACGCCATCATGTGGGTGATGGTGTAGCTCGACGAGGCCAGGAGCTCGCCGGGCTCGAGCCGGGCGGCGATCTGGTCGGCGATCTCCTGGTTGCCGATGATCTCGGCCGCTTCAGAGGTGCTCACGCGGTTGGGCCGCCCGGAGTAGGACCAGTGCAGTCGGAGGACCTTTTCCGGCGCCGCCACGATGCCGAGCGCGGCCGCCACCACGAAGCCGCCGAAGACCACTCCGGCGACGATCAGGCCGCGCCGCCGGCTGAATGGAACCATGACCAGCAGGGCGATGGCGACGACGAGGCCCGGGGCGCCCCAGTGGGGCGACATCCGGGACCGCAGCGCGAGCACGGCGAAGAAGACGAACGGGGTCGCGGCCGAGACCACCGCCACGCGCCAGACGGGCTCGGTGCGTTTCAGGGCGAGCCGCCAGGCGATGACCAGGGCGATGCAGAACGGCAGGGACAGGAGGATGAGGTTCGCGCCGATGTACTCGGCGAGGAACTGCATGGGAAAATCGGCTCTCGCGGCGCCGTTGTGGCGGTTCTCGAGCTGGAAGGCGATGTTGTCCCAGTTGTGCTCCATCGACCAGATCCACACCGGAGTGGTGCAGGCGAAGGCGACGGCCGCTGCGAGGTACGGGGTGGCGCTCGCCAGGTGGCGCTTGCCTTCGCCCCAGATCACCGCCGCAGCGATGGCCGCAAGGGCCAGCACCATGGGGAACTTGGCGAGGAATCCGATGCCGATGGCGAGGCCGAACCCCCACCAGCCGCGGCGATCGCCCTCCGCCACCGCCATGGCGGCCACCGTCGCCCAGCTGTAGAACGCGATCATGACGACGTCGGTGGAGGCGTAGGAGGAACCGATGAACACGAAGGGGATGCCGTGCAGCATCAGGTAGGCGAGGCCTGCGGTGCGAAGATCGCCGCCGAGGCGCCGCACCAGAGGCACGAGCGCCAGTGCGACGAAGAGACTGGCGATGATGGCCGGTGCGCGGATGGCGAGAGAGGTTTCTCCGAGAACGGTCCGGAACGGGATCATGGACCAGATCACCAGCGACGGTTGATCGAAGCTGGACCAGTCGGGGTGGCGCGAGCAGTCCCAGTAGTAGACCTCGTCGCCCGACAGCGGCGCCCACACCGCCAACGTCACGTGCAGTATCGTCGTCCCGAGCAGCACCCAGAAGAAGAATCTTCGGTCGTCTTCCATTGCGCGTATTGAATCACGTTCCCGGGCAGTCGCGCCAGATCGGCTCGTTCAATTGCGATGGTCGTTGCGCTGATTGCGTGCTTGGCGTTTCAGTGATCGCGATCCGCGTGGGATGTCGATGTTGCGTCGACAGCGTATCAGCTCGGCCGCGATGCTCGGGTTAGCCGAGATCGTGGCGGATGGCGTCGGCGAGGCGGTTGGCGAGGGCGTCGATCTCGGCGTCGTCCTCGCCCTCGACCATGACGCGGGCCAGGGGCTCGGTGCCCGAGTACCGCAGCAGGACGCGGCCGCGCCCTTCGAGGCGGGCGTTGACCTCGTCGAGCTCGGCGGTGACGCCGGAAAGCTCCTCGAAGGGCCGCTTCTCGGCGATGGGAATGTTGAGCAGGAGCTGCGGCATCCGCTGCAGATCGGAAAGCTCGGAGAGCCGGCACTGCTTCGATGCGGCGATGGCGAGGATGTGGCTTCCGGTGAGCAGGCCGTCGCCGGACACCGAGAGGTGGGAGCAGATGATGTGCCCCGACTGCTCGCCGCCGAGGGCGATGCCGTTGTCCTTCATGGCGAGCCACACCGAACGATCGCCCACCGCACATCGGGTCACGGACATGCCGTCGGCGCACAGCGCCCGCTCGAGGCCGAAGTTGCTCATCACGGTGGCCACCACCCCATGGCCCGGCAGCCGGTCCTCGTCCTTGAGGTGGCGGGCCCAGACGAGGAGGATGTCGTCGCCGTCGAGAAGGCGGCCGCCCTCGTCCACCAGCACCGCCCGGTCGGCGTCGCCATCGAGCGCGAGGCCGGCGTCGGCTCCCACGCTGCGCACGCGCTCGATGAGCGCCTCCGGAGCAGTGGCCCCGCACCGGAGATTGATATTGGCGCCGTCGGGAGACGAGGCCATGGCGGTGACCCGTGCCCCCAGGTGCTCGAGGAGGGCGGGTCCGATCTCCGACGCTGCGCCGTTGGCGCAGTCGAGGACCACGTGCAGTCCCTTCAGCGGTTGTTCCGTCGGGTGCGTCGACGTGAGCATCGCCAGGTAGTCTTCGGCAAGCTCCGGACTGAGCTCCGGCAGGCCCGGGCCTCGCTGGGGGGTCACCGTCCCCAGTGCAGCCTCCAGGCGGCGCTCCAGCGGGTCGTCGATCTTCTCGCCCCCGGGGCCGAGGACCTTGATGCCGTTGTCCTCTGCGGGGTTGTGCGAGGCCGAGATGACCACTCCGGCGGCGCAGGTGCTGTCGGCGAGCAGCCGGGAGACCGCGGGAGTGGGCAGGACCCCGCCCCAGGTGACGGTCCCTCCGGAGCCGGTGAAGCTCGAGGCGAGCCAACCGGCCAGAGTTTCGGTGGAGGCGCGGGTGTCGCCGGCGAGGAGGATCCGGGGCTCGCAGCCGGCGGCCTGGAGCTCCTCGGCCAGGGCCGCACCGAGTCGAACGACGGTTGGCTTGTCCAGGGGCCACTGGAGAGCCTTCCCCCGAATGCCGTCGGTTCCGAAGAGGCGGCCGCTCATTGGGTCGTCTCTTCCGGCGTCGGGGTGGGAGTGGCGTCGACGGGCACGACGTCCACCATCACGACGATGGGCACGACGGTGAGGGATCGTAGGAGCGGGTCGGCGAGCTTCGGCGTGACGGCGGTTTCGGTGGGTCCCGTGGCGCCTTCGATGGACACCGGAGTGGTCTCCACTCTCTCGAGGGCGTTGACGCGGCTCTCCGGGCCTTGGATGTTCACCTGGATGGGTGAGATCTTGACCTCGCCGATGACGAAACCGGGCGCCGGGACCCCCTCCACAACCGGTTCGAGGAGCACGTTTCCGTTGACCAGGCGCTCGAGCTCCAAGGTGATGGCGGCGGGCTCGATGCTCACCACCTCGACGTCGGTGGGCAACGGGATCCCGGAGGCGTCGATGGTGTAGGAGCTGGTGCCCGGCCGGGCGTCGGAGAGATCCAGGTAGACCTCCCGCCCGGCGGTGGCGTCGAGGCTCTTGTTCAACGGCCCGCGGAGCTGGAGGGAGATGGTGTCGGGGACGCTGGAGGTGAGGACCAGCTCCCGCGGCATATTGACCAGGGTGAGTGAGGCTTTGACCCCGCGGACCGAGATGTTCTGGTTCTGCTGGCCGGCGAGCCCGTACCACAGGAGCACGGCGGTCACCAGCGCGATGATGAAGTGCAGGGGATGGCGGGGACGCAGCATCAGGCCTCCCCGTTGTCCCGGACGTCGAGCTCCAGGGCGTGCTCGGCGAGGGCGTTCCGGAGGGTCGTCTCGTCGAGGGGCCGCAGCAGCTGCTCCTCCACGGCGAGGGAGATGACCCCGGTCTCTTCGGAGACGACGATGACCAGGGCGTCGGACTCTTCGGTGAGGCCGATGGCGGCCCGGTGGCGGGTGCCGAGCTCGCTGGAGAGCCGGTGCCGGGTGGTCAAGGGAAGGAAGCACGAGGCGGCGGCGACCGTGTCGCCCCGGAGCACCACGGCGCCGTCGTGGAGCGGGGTTCCCGGGATGAAGATGTTGAGCATGAGGTCGTAGGAGAACTGGGCGTCCAGTGGGATGCCGGTGTCGGCCCAGGTGGCCAGCGAGTCCCGCCGTTCGATGGCGATGAGTGCGCCGATGCGCTTGGACGCCAGTGCCTGGGCCGCCAGGGCCAGCTCATTGAGCGGCAGGGTGCCGCCTTCCTGGCCGCTGCGCCAGCGCAGCAGGGTCCGCGAGCCGAAGGCCGCGAGCATGCTGCGGATTTCTCGCTGGAAAAGCACGATGATGGCGATGGGCAGGAAGGCGAGCAGGTTGCCGAGGATGGTCGACAGGGTGATGAGGTCCGCCGCCCGGGAGAAGAAGTACAGGCCTGCGATGATCAGGATGCCCCACAGCATCTGCATGGCGCGGGTTCCACGGAGAAGGACCAGGAGCACGTACAGCAGCAGGGTGACGAGCAGGATGTCGACCACGTCCGCCAGGTTGACCTGGAGGCTGTTCAGCTCGCGCAGGAGATCCATGAGCCGGCTCACGCGGCGGCTCCCACCAGTCGTTGGGCAATCTCGAGGAACTGGATGGCGGCGGCCGGATCGTGGACCCGGACCACGGCCCGCTCGAGACCGATGACGGGGATCAACGACGCCAGGGTGCCCGGCAGGCGGTCGTCGACGCCGGCGCCGGTGAGGCGGCCGATGAAGGACTTTCGGGAGGGGCCCAGCACGATGGGGTGGCCCGACGTTGCGAGATCGGGGAGCGCGGCCATCAGGGCCAGGTTGCCTGCGTCGTCCTTGCCGAAACCGATGCCGGGATCGAGCCAGATCCGGTCGCGGTGGATCCCGGCTGCGGCCGCCCGTTCGGCGCTGTCCCGCAGCGAGCCGTGAACCTCCGCCACAACGTGGTCGTAGCGAGTGTCGTTCTGCATGGTTTCGGGTGTGCCGCGCCGGTGCATGAGAATCAGGGCGGCTTCCGATCCGGCCACGAGTTCGAGCATTCCCGGCTCGGCCGCGGCGCTGACGTCGTTGACGACATCGACGCCGACGGCCAGGGCCGCCGCCGCCACCGAGACCTTGGTCGTGTCGACGGAGAGCACCGTCTCCGGATGGCGCCGCCGGAGCTCGGAGAGCACCGGGATCACCCGGCGCCGCTCGTCGTCGGCGCTCACCGGCGCTGCACCGGGGCGGGTCGACTCCCCGCCAACGTCGACGATGGTGGCGCCGTCCGACAGCTGCCGCTCGGCTTCAGCGATGGCGTCGGCCTCGTCGAGGAAGCGGCCGCCGTCGGAGAAGGAGTCGGGGGTGCAGTTGACGATCCCCATCACCGCGGGACGACGACGGGACCACAGCCCGTCGAGCCGTGTCGTCGTCGCAGTTGGAGATGAGAGGATCGTGGTCACGTCGTTTCTGGAGTCTCCTCGTCGTCGGTCTCGGGCTCATCGAGGGGAGGCGCCGTCTCCGGCTGGTCGGGTTCCGGCCGGTTCCTCTGCTTGTGCCGCTTGATGGCTTCCACGTCCACGTCGGAGTGCTCGGCGATGAGATCGTAGATCTCGTCGCCGTCGAGAACCTCGTCCTCGAGCAACCCCATGGAGATCGCCTCGAGGGCTTCCCGGTGGGTTTCGAGGATGTTGCGGGCGTCGTCGTACGCCTCGGTGATGAAGCGGCGGATTTCGTCGTCGATGGCCACGGCGGTGGACTCGGAGTAGTCCTGGTGCCGGGCGAATTCTTTACCGAGAAAGATGTTCTGCTCTTGTTTGCCGAAGGTCAACGGCCCCATTTTAGAGCTCATCCCCCACTCGCAGACCATCTTACGGGCGAGTTCGGTGGCACGCTCGAGGTCGTTACCGGCACCGGTGGTCATGTTCTCCGAACCGAAAACCAGTTCCTCGGCGAGCCTGCCACCCATGAGGACCCGAAGTTGTCCTTCAAGATACGCTTTGGTGCTGGTGTAGCGGTCGCCTTCGGGCAGCTGCATCGTCAACCCCAGCGCCATCCCTCGCGGAATGATGGTGACCTTGTGCAGGGAATCGGCTTCGGGGACCATCACCGCGACCAGGGCGTGGCCGGCCTCGTGGTAGGCGGTGTTGCGTTTCTCTTCTTCGGACATGGCCAGGGAGCGCCGCTCGGAGCCCATCATGACCTTGTCCTTGGCGAACTCGAAGTCCGCCATGTCCACCTTCATCTTGTTGAAGCGTGCGGCCCGCAGGGCGGCTTCGTTGACCAGGTTGGCCAGGTCCGCGCCGGAGAAACCCGGGGTCGAACGGGCGACCACGGAGAGCCTGACGTCGGAGGCGAGGGGGATCTGGACGGTGTGGACCTCGAGGATGCCCTCACGGCCTTTGACGTCGGGGGGGTTGACCACGATGCGGCGGTCGAAGCGGCCGGGCCGCAACAATGCCGGATCCAGGACATCGGGGCGGTTGGTGGCGGCGATGAGAATGACGCCCTCGTTGGACTCGAAGCCGTCCATCTCCACCAACAGCTGGTTCAGCGTCTGCTCCCGTTCGTCGTGACCGCCGCCGAGGCCGGCGCCGCGATGGCGCCCGACGGCGTCGATCTCGTCGATGAAGATGATGCAGGGCGCGTTCTTTTTGCCCTGCTCGAAGAGGTCGCGGACACGGGACGCGCCGACGCCGACGAACATCTCGACGAAATCGGAGCCCGAGATGGAGAAGAAGGGAACGTCCGCCTCTCCGGCGACCGCGCGTGCGAGAAGCGTCTTGCCGGTGCCCGGAGAGCCCATGAGGAGCACGCCCTTGGGGATCTTGCCCCCGAGGCGCTGGAACTTCTTCGGGTCCTTGAGGAAGTCGATGATCTCCTCGAGCTCCTCTTTCGCCTCGGGAACGCCGGCGACGTCTTCGAAGGTGACCTTCTTCTGCTCCGGAGTCAGCAGCTTCGCCTTGGACTTGCCGAAGCTCATCGCCTTGGTGCCGCCGGCCTGCATCTGGCGGAAGAAGACAAACCACAGGCCGACGAGAATGAGCAGCGGCGCCCACGACAGCAGGGCGGTGAGCATCCGCCCGTCGGTGGGCTTCTCCACCTTGATGATCACGTCGTTGTCGCGGAGGTCGGTAATGAGGTCGTCGTAGCCGGGGTTGTAGGTGAAGTGTTCGTAGCGCGGGCGTGGTCCCTCGTCCTCGCTCACGATGCCGGTCTGAATGTGGATCTCCTCCGACTTGATGAGCACCTGTCGGACCTCGCCGGCGGCGACGCGGTCGAGGAAATCCGAGAACGGGATCTCGCGGGATGTGGTCGAATAGCCGCCAAGGATCTTGAGGATCAGCATGACGCCGACGATGATCACGGCCCACATGAGCACGGTGCGTACAGTTTGGTTCACGATCCGTTGTCCTCCCGCCGCTCCCTTTGCGGGCGCGGCGCTAGGGAAAACCTCATGTCGACGCCGATTCTTCCCCCTCGGGAATGACGCAGAGGTCGGGAAGATTGGTGTGCCGACCGTGGCCGGGTCCGAGGCCGTAGCCGATCAGGTAGCCGTCCGGCACGTCGGTGAAGGCGGCGTACCGGGCCGACAGGTTGACGCTGCGCAGCTGAGGCTTGTCTACCAGTGCCGCCACCTCGATCGATGCCGGCGCCTGTTGGCTGAGGTGGGTGATCAGATAGTTCTCGGTCACCCCGGAGTGAAGAACGTCCTTGAGAATCAGCACGTGCCGGTCGGTGACGTTGATCCTCGTGGCGAAGGTGAGGCTCACCACCTCGCCGCGGTCGCCCGTCGAGGTGGTGACGTCGACAAACTCGAAGTCCAACGCCACCGAGGGGCCGAAAAGGCGGGCAGTGTCGGCGAGGAAGAAGGCGGAGCCCTTGAGGATCCCCACCAGAATCAACTCTTTGCCCTGGTAGTCCGAGGAGATCTCGGTGACCAACTCCTCGAGACGGCGGTGAATCTGATCGGCGGTGTAGACCACCCGCGGGGTGTTCATCGGCGAAAAACCTCCACGACCCGGCTGCTCGGACCCCCAGTTGTCGGATGCTGCCACACTCCGGGAATCCAATGAATCATACCATCCTCGCAGAATAGCGGCCATCCGCGGCGAAGGTGGCGCGGGAGCTTCGCCGCGATCAGATTGCGGGCCCGGACGGCTGTCGTCCCGTCGCAGGGGAGACGGTCGTCGTCGGCGGCGGGACGAACCGAGATGACACTCCGTTCCGCCTGAGGGCGCCAGCTCCAGGTTGTCAGCCCACCGCGTGCATCGCCGGCGGCGGTGCGCGCCCGCCAACCTGGAATACCGAGGTCGGTTTCGTGACCGGGCTCGATGGTCGCGCACCGTCCGGGAGGGTCGACAGGCGGTTCCGCCCAGAGGCGGCCGCGGGCCGCGCGAAGGCGCCAGCGGCCGCCGATGGTCACCGCCCGCGGAGCGCCGCGGTCGAGGAGCGAGTGGAACAGGGCGAGCTGGCGCCGGCTGGCTGCCGCCAGGCCGAGGCGAACCGTCTGCGCCTGCAACCACCGGGCGCGGAGGGCTTGCGGCAGGCTCTGGAGGGAAGCCAGCTCAACGCCTCCGGCGGGGAGCCACGGATCGATGAATCGAGCACGCTCGACGACCTGGGACGCCAGATAGCTCTCGGATTCTGCCAGGGCGCCCGCCAGGTTGACGAGATGGTCTCGGAGCCGGGGCGTCTCCTCCTCGAGATGCGGCAGAATCAGGTGTCGGACCCGGTTGCGCAGGCGGCTCGAGTCGGTGTTGCTGCCGTCCTCCCTCCAGGTGCAGCCGCGCTGAACCGCCCACGACGAGATCTCGTCGCGGCCCCACGGCAGCAGCGGCCGGATGACGCCGGCGAGGGTTCGTTCCCCGATGCCGGCCATGGCCCGCGGACCGGCGCCGCGGAGCAGCTGCAGCAGCACGCCCTCCGCGACGTCGTCGCGGTGGTGGGCGGTGGCCACCGTACGAACCCCGATGGACGAGGCGTGCTCGAGGAGAGCCCGGTACCGGCGCCGGCGCCAGGCGGCTTCGCCGGTGGCGGGCTTTTCGTCGTCGTCGGGGAGCCGGAGGACGGCGCACCGCACGCCGAGCGCACCGCAGAGGCCGGTGCAGAAGGTCGCGTCGGCGTCGGCCTCGATGCCGCGCAGGCCGTGGTGGACATGGGCGGCGAAGAGCTCGAGATTCAGGGGCGGTTCGCCGAGCAGGTGCAGCAAGGTCACCGAGTCGCACCCGCCCGAGAGCGCCACCAGCACAGACCCCCCCACGAGATCGGGGAAGGTGCGGTTGAAATGTTCGACAAACTCCGACGTGTCCACGGGTTACATGCTAGCAGCGCCGGTGGCAGGAGGGCCCCGAAAAGAGCAAACGCCGGCGGGGGCGCCGGCGGCTTGAGATACAGCGATACGACGACACCCTCAAACCAATCTTGGGCCTCGAATCCCATCGGGATGCGAGGCCCAAGATTGGTGGCGGTGGGTAGACTTGAACTACCGACACAGGGCTTATGAGACCCCTGCTCTGCCTCTGAGCTACACCGCCCGGCGGAGCACTATACGATTCATGACCGTCCGAAGTCAATCATCGGCGGAGATGGGGGAGGAACGCTATACTCGTCAGATATGGCACAACGAGATCGAAACGAACAACATCGGTGCGCGAAATGCGGCGAGCTTGTTTCGGACCTGGAGTTGCAGCGCTGCATGATCTGTCGTAGCCTCTTCTGCCGGAAGTGCGTCGTTCAGGGATACGGGCGCGATTTCTGCTCCGATGTCTGCCGCGGTTTCTTCTTCCACGGCGACGGCGACGAGACCGAAGAGGATTTCTAGGCGAACCATGGGACAGAACCACGACGAACTCATGAGCCGAGCTTCCGCGCTGCCGGTTCTGCAGGCCTGCGGCGCCGACTCGATCATCGCCCGCAAGGCGCAGGGACCGAAGGTCTACGATCTCGACAACATCGGGTACGTGGACTACCTCGGTGGTGGTGGGTCATCGGTGGTGGGCTTCGCCAACCAGTTCGTCCTCGATGCCGTCAAGCGGGCTCTCGAATCGGGTGTCCCGGTGGGATTTCACGTTCCGAACGAGGTCGATCTTGCAGAGAAGCTCGGTCAGTTCCTACCGTGGATCGGCGCCTGGTGGTTCTGTCGCAACCCCGAAGAGGCCATGCGGGAAACCCTCGCCTGGGCCCGCAGGAGCAGCGGCAAGGACGTGATTCTCGGTTTTCAGGGGGGCGCAACAGTGGAGCCGGGGGCCGAGATGTGTCCGGCCGGCGGCGCCCCGGCCATTCGTGAGATCACGAGCTGGAAGGTCAGCCGCATGGTGGATGCCATTTCCGCCGGCGCCTCCGACATCGCCGCGGTCATGGTGGAGCCGCTGATGACCCGCTACGGATTGATCCCGTTGGAGAGCGATGCGGTGGCCACGGTGGCCGAGGCCTGTCGCGACGCCGGGATCCCGCTGATCTTCGACGAGAGGGTTTCCGGTTTTCGGCTGGGCCGCGGGGGTGCCGCGACGTGGACCGACGTGACTCCGGACGTGGCGGTGTACGGCTCGGCTCTCGGTGGCGGCTTCCCGATCGGTGCGGTGGGCTTCCGCGGCGATTTCGTGGAGGCTGAGCCCGGCACATCCTCCGACCCGGTCGCGACGCCCCACTCGGTGTCGTTGGCCGCCGCCGACGCCGTGTTGTCGATTCTGAAAAACGACACCACCTACGAGCGTTTGGAAGAGCGTTCCGCCCAGCTCGCCAACGGAATCCGCAATCTCGCCGACCGGTTTCAGCAGCCGATTGTCGTCAACCGGGTCGGTTCGGTCTTCGCGCTGTATCTCGGAACCAAGGCGGTGGCGTCTGGAACGGCGGCGAAACGGGCCGACGCGGATGCCTATCGTCGGCTGGTGCGCGGCCTGCGCGACGACGGGGTCCTCCTGCCGCCATTGCCGGGCGGCACCGGATTCGTCTCCAGCGCCCACGGCGCCAAGGACATCGAAGAAACCCTCGCGGCCTTCGAGAGGGTGCTCCTCCGGTTCTTTCAGGAAGATCAACCCTGACGACCTGAAATCAAGGTTCTGATCCATGCCGAAGCACATCGAGATCCAGCAGGCGGAAGCCGAAGCGACGGTGCTCGTGGGGCTCGTGGTCGCCGGAACCCGGCGCAGCGACGTCGACGATCACCTGGACGAGCTCGCGCGGCTGGTCGACACCGCCGGCGGCCGGGTCGTCGACCGTCTGGTGCAGGAGCGCCCGTCTCCCGATGCGGCGACCTTGGTGGGCTCCGGCTTCGTGACCAGGGTGGCGAATGCCGCCGCCGAGCACGACGCGCGGTCGGTCATCTTCGACGAAGACCTCACCGCGTCCCAGATTCGCAACCTCGAACGAGAGATGCCGAAGACCGCCAAGGTGCTCGACCGGGCGGCGGTGATTCTCGACATCTTCGCCGCCCGTGCCCGATCGTCAGAGGCCAAGACTCAGGTGGAGCTCGCCCAGCTGAGCTACCTGCTGCCGCGCCTCACCCGGCGTTGGAGCCACCTTTCACGCCAGGCGGGTGGCATCGGGACCCGAGGCGTCGGCGAGACCCAGCTCGAGATCGACCGCCGGCTGGTGTCCAAGCGGATCGCCCAACTCAAGACCAAGCTCGCAGTGATCGAGCGCGACCGGAGACTGCGGCGCGACCGCCGGCGGGAGCTTCCGACGGTGGCCCTGGTGGGCTACACCAACGCCGGCAAGTCGAGCCTCTTCCGGCGCATGACCAGGGCGAAGGTCCTCGTCGAGGACCGGCTCTTCGCCACCCTCGATCCGCGCGCCCGCCGGGTCGCTCTCGGCCAGGATGTCACCGCGGTGATGACCGACACGGTGGGTTTCATCCGCAAGCTGCCTCACGACCTGGTGGCGCCCTTCCGCTCCACCCTCTCCGAGGCCGTGGACGCCGACCTGGTGCTCCATGTGGTCGATGTCTCCCACCCGTCCTGGGAGGACCACCTGAGGGTGGGAGACGAGGTCCTCGAGGGTCTCGGCGTGTCGCGCGATGCCGAGCTCATCGTGCTCAACAAGACCGACCTCGTCGCCGGGAGCCTGCCGCTGGCGCCGGGAGGCCGCCAGGCGGTTCCGGTGTCGGCGATGACGGGCGACGGGAGCGCCGGTCTCCGCTCCGTGATTCGGCGCCGTCTACTCAGCGGCCCGGGCGTGTCGGTTCTTCAGATTCCTCTCGAGGACGTGGCTGCGGTCCAGCGAGCGGCGGGGCTTCCGCATCAGCTCGCGCGGCGGTATCGTCAGAGCACCGTCGAGCTGGCCCTGCGGGCCGACCGCTGGAGGTTGACGGAAGCCGATCTCGAGGGCTACCTGATCGACGAATGGCCCGATGGAGGATCGTGATGCCGGTTTACGAGTTTCTCTGCACCGCATGCAACAGGATTTTCAGCTTCCACTCCTTCAAGGTGGATCCCGACAAGACCCCCCGCTGCCCCAAGTGCGCGGCTGAAGATCTTCGGCGGGTGCCGTCGCGTTTCGGCGTCAGCGCCTCGTCGAAGACATCGTCCCAGGAGGGCGGTGGTGACGGGTTCGACGACCCCCGGATGGAGCGGGAAATGATGAAGCTCGCCGCCGATCTCGAAGGGATGGACGAGAACGATCCCCGGCAGATGGCGGCGGCGGTGCGCAGGATGACCGAGCTCGCCGGCGAGAAGGTGACGCCGGCCATGGAGGAGATGATCCGGCGGCTCGAAGCGGGGGAGGATCCGGAGCGCATCGAAGAGGAGCTGGGCGACGCCATCGAAGAAGAGATGGGCGGCGACGGCGCCTTCGGCGGCGCCCCACCCACCCGCGACGAGGGCCTCTACCCGATGTAGGAGGTCAGACCGCCGCTTGTCCGGCGCCAAGGGACCATCCATCCAACGCCACCACACACATTCGCGTGGGGACGGACGTGCCATTCACGCTTTTGTGCTCTCCCATAACGCTTCCGACCGAAGCGCGCTGCGCACAAAGGCGTGCTTGGCAATCGCCGAGCTCAGTCGTCGAGAGTACTCGCTCCGGATCGGAGGTAGGCCGCCGCTCGTCCGGGCAGGGCGGTCATCTCGTCCTCGTTTCTCATCTGACCGCCCTGCACGGACGACGCTGGGCTACGACGCCGAAAGGCGGCGGGAGCCCAGAAGGCCGGCGTTAAAGACCTCAAGACCCCGGCTTCATCTTCGCCCACCCGTCCCGAAGGCTTTGCATCGCATCCGGCGCCATCCAGGTGAGGAAGTACAGCGCCAGGGCCCAGGAGAGCAGGCCGTAGATCAACTCGAAGGAGAGCGCCTGGATGTTGGCCAGATGGATCGCATATAAGGCGGTGTTGATCGCCAGCCAGCCGACGGTGGGTCCCCACCGCCCGCGGCCGAGGGGCACCAGCAGCAGCATCACCCAGTAGTAGCAGGTGAGCACCACCACGGCGAAAGCGACCGCCATTCCGAGCACCGCCGCCTGGTGCGCCTGCAGCCGCCACGCCGCCGCCGCAGTCACGAGAAGGAAGCAGGCGGCGGCACCGAGAATCGGAAGCCGCCGCGCCTCGTCCAGGCGATTCATCTTGCCCTGCCAACGAATCCACGGCTCGGGGAGCGTGAAGTCCACGTCGTCGCGCCGCATG
Source organism: Thermoanaerobaculales bacterium (assembly GCA_036351195.1). Classification (GTDB taxonomy): domain Bacteria; phylum Acidobacteriota; class Thermoanaerobaculia; order Thermoanaerobaculales; family Sulfomarinibacteraceae; genus JAHECW01. Next base: position 34,117 of record JAZBOQ010000193.1, read on the forward strand.
GTTGCGCCGTCGTAGAGCACGAGGTTCTTCAGGCCGACGTTGTTGGTCAGCCAGGTGCCGTGGTGCTTCTCGAGGTTTGCCGCGAAGTCGGACCACGCCGAGGGCCCGGGGCCGGTGAGGCTGCCCGCGGCGAGGCACAGCACGACGCCTGCCGCGAAGCCGATGGCGAGTCGACGGAACCAGGCGGTGGACCTGCGCTCCACGAGATGGCGGAGGGCAACCACCGCGGGCCCGACCAGGAAGCCGCCGGGAAAGACCCGCACCATGAAGGCGTAGGCGATGAGGCCGCCGGCGAGCCCGAAGGCGCGGCGTTTGATCAGGCAGACCGCCACACCGACGGCGACCAGCCAATCCTGGCGGAGAAAGGCGCCCCCCACCCAGTCGTAGCGCCACGGGTAGCCGAGGCCGAAGATGATGAGGCAGAGGCAGCCGGCCCGGGATCCGAAGGTACGGAAGATCGTGGCGAAGAGCACGCCGAGGAGCAGCGGGTCGAGCCACGCCAGGGCGGTCAGCGAGGCGCTGGAGGCCGCCGGCCACACCGAGAAGAGCCGCGCGCTGAAAGTCCAGGTGGGCGTCGGGTTGTAGCCGTGGTCGCGGCGGATCTGGGTGATGTAGCCGTAGCGGTTCTGCGCGAGAAAGTACCGGACATCCTCGCGGAATTTCCGCCACCTCTCGGCGCTGAATCGACGTTGGACCTCGTCCATGTGGTTGTGCAGCGAGCTCACCGGGACCACCTGGTTGGTCCGAAGGTCGCGAACGTGGGACTGCAGGCCGTGGCCGAGGTCGAGCTCGCGCTCGGCGGCGAGGGAGGCCGCGTAGATGCCGTCGTAACCCAGCTCGGGGAAGTACTTGGAACCGAGGAAGTAGTGGAACTGCTCCCAGTGATGGACCATGCCGGAACCGTGGAAGGCGCCGAGGTTCGTCCAGGCGATGACCGCAGCCACCGCCATTGCTCCGAGCAGCTGGCCGGCCTGTTTTTCCTTCAGCTTTCCGGGCCGTTGGTGGCGCCGGATGACCAGGGCCAGGGCGAGCAGGCTCAACCCGCCTTTGACCCACAGCTCCGTCGCCAGCTCCATGCCCTCACCCTACCAGGGAGTCGTGAACGATCGTGAGTCACCACAGAGGCACAGAGACACAGAGCGGCGCTTGCGAACCCGATAGTGAGTCCGTTGCCGGGTTGGTGGTGGCGACCGGAATGCACGATTTCTTACCACAAAGGACGCGAAGTGCATCCATCGCAAAGGACGCAAAGACCGTCGCATTTGTATGAGTTGGCGATGCAGACTTCGGTGGTATTGGCCCCATTCGGCATGGTGCTGACCGCAGCGATGTCGACCCGTGCCGAGCTGGAGCTCGGCGATCCCACGAATCGTCAATCTCGATCTGAGAATCCACAGTGCCGGTGCAGGGAGCTTCACATCAAACCCGGATCGCGAAGGCCGGCAGCGCCAGGTGTCACATGGGTTGTCATCATGCTCTTTACGCCTGACTCGGCGTTCTTGGTGTTGACAAATCGTGAGCATCGGTTCGGTTGGTTCTTCCGGTACCGGACTCACGCGTCGGCTCACGCCGCCCTCTGTGTCTCTGTGGTGAAGACGTTCGCGCGGGAGGGGAGCTCAGGCGGCGAGGGAGGCCGAATCGGCGGGGCGGCGGAGAACGAGAAGATCGATCTCCGGCGGCGCGCCGAAGCGCAGCGGCACCGCACCGACGCCGATGCCGCGGGACACGTAGAGGGTGGCGTCGCCACGGCGGTAGGCGCCGGCGATGTACCGGCCCTGGAAGCGAGCGACGTTGAGGTTGCGCTGGTTCAGCGCGATCTGACCGCCGTGGGTGTGGCCGGACAGCGTCAGGTGGGCTCCGGCCGCCGCTGCGTCGTGCCAGGTCCTCGGCTGGTGGCTGAGGCAGATTCTGAAAGCGCCCGGATGGTGGCCGAGGACGCGGTAGTCCGGAGCCCGCCCGGGCCCTGCGGTGAGGTCCTCGAGGCCGACCACGGCGAGCTCGGCGCCGTTGCGCCGGAGGGTCGCACCGCGGTTGATCAGCGGTGTGATGCCGCACTCGATGAGAGCGTGCTCGGACAGGATGGGATCGTGGAAGTGGTCGTGGTTGCCGAGAACGCCGAAGACCCCGAGGGGGGCCGTGATCCCGCGGAAACCGCGGATGAACTGATCGGCGTCCGACGGCCGCCGGTCCATCTGATCGCCGGTGAAGACGATGAGATCGGGCTCGAGATTGGTGACCATCTCCGCCACCCGGGCCATCCGCTCGGCGGGCATGTAGGGGCCGGCGTGGACGTCCGAGACCTGAGCGATGGTCAGCCCGTCCCACTCGGCCGGCAGGCGGTCGAGCTTCAGGACGGTGTGCTGCAGCCCGGGCAGGTCGAGAGCTCCGGCGACACCGTAGCCGGTGAACCCCAGGGTTCCCGCCGCACCGAGCGACGCATTACGGATGAAGAGTCTGCGATTGAGCATCTGGTATTGGGCGTGTGCCGCGGCGTGGTTGCCGCACGCCTCAACGAAGTATAACAGCGAAGCGCAGCGGTGATTCCGTGAGCGCGGTTACAATGCCGCGACCGACAAGGAGATTGACATGACCGAGACATCGGCCGCCGGCGTTCAGCCCAGCCAACCCTCCCCCGTCTACCGCTGGTTCGTTCTGGTGGTGATCAGCCTGGCCATGTTCGGTAACTACTACGTCTACGATTCCATCGCGCCCATAGCCGACATAATGAAGTCGGAGCTCGGCTTTACCGACGCCAACTACGGCACCCTGTTCTCGGTCTACAGCCTGGCGGCGGTCATCGTCCTGTTGCTCGGCGGCGTGATCATCGACAGGTACGGAACTGTCAAGTCGACGATCGTTTTCGGAGCGATCTGTACCTTTGCCGCGATTCTCATGGCGCTGACGTCGAACTTCTGGGTGATGGTGGTGGCCCGTTTCCTCCTCGGTCTCGGATCCGAGCCTCTGATCGTGGCCATCACCTGCGCCCTCGCCAAGTGGTTCAAGGGCAGGGAGCTCGGTTTCGCCTTCGGCATCAACCTCACCATTGCCCGCCTCGGGTCGTTCTCCGCCGACTGGATGCCGACCTGGGTTCCGTCCGCATTCGAGAGTTGGAAGGCTCCGCTGGTCATCGCGGCTGCGCTCGGGACGCTCTGTGTGATCTCCGCCGTCGTCTATGGAGCCCTGGAGGCGAGCGCCAATCGCCGGCACGGCCTCGGCGAGGCGGGCGAGACCGACAAGCTGGTGCTGTCCGATCTGTTCCGATTCACCAAGTCCTATTGGTTCGTGGTGGCGCTCTGCGTCACCTTCTACTCGGCGATCTTCCCGTTCCGGGGCTTCTCCATCAAGTTCTTCATGGAGACGTGGGGGCTGGCGCGTGAGATCGCCGGTCAGTACAACAGCGTGCTGCCGCTGGCCGCGATGTTCGCCACTCCGCTGTTCGGACTCATGGTGGACAAGGTCGGAAAACGGGCGCTTTTCATGGTCTTCGGGTCGTTCCTCCTGATGCCGGTCTTCGTCATGATGGCCTACCACCTGACGCCGCTGTGGGTTCCGGTCGCCATGATGGGGATCGCGTTCTCCCTGATTCCCGCTGTGATGTGGCCGTCGGTGGCCTACATCGTGGACGAGAAGAGACTCGGTACGGCGTACGCGGTCATGACCCTGATCCAGCAGCTGGGGGTCATGGGAATGCCGCTGGTCATCGGCTTCCTCAACGACCACTATCAGGCGAGCGCCGAAAACCCCATCGGGCACGCTCCCGGGATGTGGGCGTTCAGCATTCTCGGCTTCCTGGCGCTCTTCTTCGCGATCATGCTGCGCAGGAGCGAAACCGGCCCCAATGCCCACGGCCTCGAGACCATCACCTCGAGCTCGAAGGACTGAACTCGCGGATCATGGCGAGCGGGTGAAGCTAATACCTACTTCTTGAACAGCGCATCAAACGCGGCACGCGGGTCGTTGGGATTGGTTCCGCCCGGCCCGTCGGAACGGCCCTGCTCGTTCGTCTTCAGCCCGAGATCGCGCACCGACTTCGGTGCGAAGTACTCGCAGGTGTTCGCCTTGGTCTTGGACTCCATCCTGGCCTCGATGGGCTTCCTGCATTCGAAACGGGCGCCGGTGTTGAAGAAGCTGCAGTTGGAGCACGAGTGCAGCGGCGACTGGCAGCCGGGGCATGTCGAGTCATTTTCGACAACCTGCTTGATCAGCTCTCGACCGCAGCGGGCACATCTGAAGGCCACCTTGGTCGGAGCGCCGAGGCCGCGGCCGCGGGGGGCGTCGTCGTAGCGCCGGACCCCGTCGGTTTTCGGCCGCTGCTTCTGCCTCGGCTCACGATCCCGATCATCGTCCTGATAGCCGCGGTGGCGGTACTTTCTGTCGCTCATTGAGTGGGCTCCTTGAAGATCATCATAACGCTCTCGGGTTCGCGGGATGGGTGCCTGGCTCCAACAATGTTCGCCGCGAACATTGTTGCGTGCCTGTGCACCCCTTCCATCGCATACCTGGAGAGCGGGACTATTGCGTCGCCCCCACCCAGGCGGGCGAGTGATTCGAACCCTCCGACGTCAACTGGTGCGGTACGCCGTTCGCGTCCGTGATGTAGATCTGGGGATCGCCGGTCCGGTCGGACTCGAAAGCGATCATCGAACCTTCCGGCGAGAAGCACGGCGACTCGTTGTTGCCCGGCGCCGGGATCACCGTCCGCTCGGTGGTGACGGCGTTGATGGTGGCGATCTCGAAGGTGCCTTCGTCGCGCGTCGTGCAGGCGATGCGGGTACCGTCGTAAGCCCAGGTGGGCTCATCGTGGAAGTACCCGCCGAAGCTCACCCGCCGGACGTTGGAACCGTCGGCGTCCATGAGGTAGAGCTGCGGGCTGCCGGAGCGGGTGGATGTGAAGGCGATCTGGCGGCCGTTGGGGGCCCAGGCGGGCTGGGTGTCGATGCCGCGGGCGGTGGTCAGCCGCTGGGCGTCGCCGCCGTCGATGGAGACGATGTAGATGTCGACGTTGCCGTCGACGCTCGAGGCGAAGGCCACCGTCGTTCCGTCCGGCGAGACCGAGGCCGACGAGTTGACGCCGCCCTTGTCCCACAGCAGCTTGAGGTAGCCCTCGTGAGGTGTCAGGAGATACAGCGCGGGGGCGCCGCGCAGGTAGGAGGTGAAGACCAGGTGCCTGCCGTCGGGCGACCACGTGGGCCCCAGGGCGAGGGAGTTGTGCTTGGTGAGCTGCTTCTGGTTCTCGCCGTTCCAATCCATGACCCAGAGCTCGGACTCTCCCGTTCGGTCCGAGATGAACGCGATACGCGAGAGGAAGGGGCCCTGGCGACCGGTGAAGACCTGCACCAGGTCGTTGGCGAGGGTGTGGGCAACCACGGCAGAGGCCGATATGCCGGCCCGGTAGCGCTTGGCGAAGGCGAACTCGCCGGACACCAGATCCACGAGCCGGGCTTCCACCACGAGCTGGCCTCCGGCGCGCACCACGGTTCCCGACAGCAGGAACTGGGCGCCGATGGAGCGCCAGCGCTCGTTGAGCACTTCGGGTCGGGGGTCGTCCTCGACCAGCGAGTACAGGCGCCGCTCGACGATGGCCATGGGCGCTGCCGCCGAGAGGTCCTCATCGAGGGTCTCCTGGACACCGCGGGCCGCGTCGGCGGGCGTCCCCGGCAGCACCATCAGCGGCGGTGCCGCCACCGCCACCCGGCGCAGCCCGGGCTGGGTGATCTCCAAGTAGATCTCGTCGCTCTGTTGGGCGGTGACGGCCGCGCTCGTTGCCAGAACGGCGGCGGCTGCGAGGAATGCTCTGAACTGCATGTTTACTCCGAAAAGGTCAAATGAACGGTGAGGCTCGGTTTGGCGTAGGCGGGCGGCAGCGGTGGCAACGGGTTGGCTGCGTAGAGAGCCCGCAGGGCGGCCCGGTCGAAGGAGGAGTTGCCCGAACTCGACTCGAGCTCGATGCGGCTGAGCCGTCCTTCGCGACCGATGGTGAAGCGTACCAGAGCCTTGGTTCCGGCGGGCACCGCCGGCTTGTACCAGCGGTTCTCGATGAGCGCGAGCATGCGCTGCACGTAGTAGGCGAAGTGAAAGTCCGACGGGATGCCGCGGGTCTGCCGGCCGTTGTCGCCGCCTACCGACAGGCCAGAACCACCGCCGGGCGCCGGCGCCGGGGTCGGCCGGGGAGTGGCCTTCTGCTCCGGCGCCGCCATGGCGTCTTGGCTGGCCTGATGCTCCGGCGGCTCGGGATCGGGCTCGGGGACGGCGGTCTCCACGGGCTCCGGTTCCGGCTCGGGAACGGCCGTCTCCTGCCTGGGCGGCGGGGTGTTTCGAGGCGCCGGGTTCGACCGGCGCTGCTGTCGCCGCGGCGGCTCGGGACGGACGATCCTCACCGACACCGCCGGCAGCTGGGCGGGCCGGGCCGCGGCGTGGCGGCTCGCCAGGAAGATGGCGGCCGCGATGGAGCCGTGCAGGAAGAGCGCGATGAGGGCGAAGGGAAAGAGCCGCGGCCGCGCCCGTTCGCGTTCCGTGAGGATGCGGGAAACCGGATCCACTCAGCGGTCCTCGGGTTGGGTCACCATGCCGACCTGCTCGACTCCCACCTGATCGAGGACGGCGAGAACCCGCACCACGAAGCCGTAGGGCAGGTCCTGGTCGGCCTTGACGTAGACCGGTCGCGGCTGACCGGCCAGGGTGGCGCCGAGGCGGTCACCGAGCAGGTCGAGATGGACCGGTTCGTCTCCGAGATAGATGATCTGATCGGTGTTGAGAGTCAGCACTAACGGCTCGTCGCTTTCGCTGGCGATGGAGGGCGCGTCCTGCTTGGGAAGGTTGACCTTGAGGCCCTGCACCAGCATCGGGGCGGTGATGATGAAGATGATCAGCAGCACCAGCATCACGTCCACCAGGGGCGTGACGTTGATCTCGGCCATCTCGTCCAGGTTGTCGCTGATCTTCCCGGCCATGGTGCCTCAGTTGAAGTTGCGCTCGACGAGGTTGAGGAACTCCAGCTCGAAGTCCTCCATCCGCCGGTTGAGCGACCGCACCCGCGCCAGCAGGTGGTTGTAGGCGATCACCGCCGGGATCGCGGCGAGCAGGCCGGCAGCAGTGTTGATGAGCGCTTCCGCGATTCCGGGCGCCACGGTGAGGATCGAGGTCGAACCAGTGGCGCCGATGGCGTGAAAGGTGTTCATGATGCCCCACACCGTGCCGAAAAGGCCGATGAAGGGTGTCGCGCTGGCCGTCGTAGCGAGCATGGGAAGAGCCCGCTGCAACCGTTCGAGCTCGGCGCCGCGAACCCGTTCGAGGGCGCGGGTGATGGCGTCGAGGCTCTTGATCTTGAGCGTGCCCTCGGTGGCTCCCGGCCGTTGCATGGAGCGGAGCTGGGCCTCGAGCTCCGAGTGGCCCGCCTGGAACATCGGGGCCAGGGGAGAGATCCGGAACGTCTGCACCTGGGCTGAGACCTCATTGAGGCGCGAGGCCTTTCGGAAGACCTTGAGGAAGCGCTCGGTGGCCTTTGCCGCCGAGGTCAGCTCGCGCCACTTGCCGAAGATCACCGACCAGGAGGCCAGTGAAAAGAGAATCAGGATGAGGAGGACGACTTTTGCCACCCAGCCGGTTGCGAGGAAGAATCTCAGCATTTCCATTGCCGGGCATTGTACGCAATTCGCGTTCCGGGTGTTGTGAGCC
>JAZBOQ010000194.1:0-2345 GCA_036351195.1 Thermoanaerobaculales bacterium
CCGCAGCACCGTGCCGAGTCGGGTACAAACCAGTGAAGATGCTGGCATGCGAGGGCAGGGTCCAGGGTGAGGTCGACCAGGCGTTTTCGTACACCGTCGACCGCTCGGCGAGGTCGGCGATCCTCGGGGAGGCCGCGGCGGCGCCGCCGTAGACCGACAGCACGTCCCTCCGGGTCGTGTCCAGGGTCACCAGCACAACCGAGCCGCGACTCTCCCCATGGACAGGTCGAAATACCGGCGCCCCCCAAAGAGAGAGTCCAAGGTCCTCCCCGTCAACTCGAATCTCGACATCCGAAGGTCCCGCGCCGATGGGCGCGATGAGCTCCCGTGCATCGGAACCCGCTGTGACCTGGAACTCTTCACCATCGACTGCAACACTGAATCGGGACGGCGATCCAGCCACGGTCACCACCTGGAACCGCAACTCGCCGTCCTGAGAGGGGTTCAGCCCGAATTGGATATCCTGACTCCCCTCGACGAGGAATCCTCCTCGCCGGCGGGTGGTCGACCCCGTGACGCCATCGTCGAGGAAAGCCCGGATCACACCGTATCGAGACCACTGATCCGTGTCGAGCTCCCTGACCACGCCGTCCACATCGACTTCGATACTCGTGAACCGGCAATCGAGCTTCGAGCGAAGATTCTGGTCATCGGCCCGGTTGATTCTCCCCACCTTGAGGTGGTGCACCCCCGGCGTCAGCCCTGAGGCGGGGACGACAAAACGCAAGCGTGCCCCGGCCTGCACGGCCGGACCCGGAAGCTCCTCGCCATCCCACGCCGCAGAGAAGTGCATTCCAGCGGAGTCCCGTTCCGGAATCAGATCGATGTGGACGGAACCGACCGAAGTTCCCTCCCCAACATGGACGACAAGTTCCGACCACCCTCGGAACGACCAGATCGAGCTCGACTCGTCAAACTCCCAGAAATCACCAGGGACCACGGTCACCGCACGATCCGTCTCAAACCGACCGAACAACGCGCCGATGCCGTCGAGGCTCCCGAGGTCACGACCCGTCGGTTGTGGTGCGCATGAGCAGATGACGGCGACGACAGTCAGAAGACTGATCAGGTGACATGTTCGGATCTTTCGAGCGATCGACATCACGACTCCCGTTCTCCTCTCCCAAGCGGGCGGTCGACGTCCCTCCGCCGATCTTTACCGGACCGCAACACCAAAAAACTCGTCCGACGTCATTGCAGGTATCCGAGCGCTTTCAGCTGATCGATCTCGGCACTGTCCAGATCACCCGTCGAGACATCCACTTCCGACATCATCGAAGCCTGGAGCCAGTCCGGCAGGGCCCGAAGCCCGTCTTCCCAGGTCACTTCGCACCGCGAAGGAAGCCACCGGTCGTCGGGTCTTTCCGAACAGACCACCTGCCCACCGAAATACACCTCTCTCGTGCGCATTCGTTGCAGACCCGCCAGGTGGTCCGCAATCCAGAACGGGCCCGGGAGCTGGTGAAAACGACTCTTGTGCTCTTCCATGAAGATCCGATCCCGACCTTCAAGGACCGAAAACGCGCTCGGACCGAACTCGACTCCATCTGTCGGGGGCGCCTCGAGCCCGGCCACTGCGAGAATGGTCGGGAAAAGATCGACGTGCGAGACCGGGGCATCGACCGCTTCAGCCCGGCTCTGCTTCGGCCACTTGATCAGCAGCGGGACCCAGGTCAGCTCGGGATCGAGACGGTACGAGTGGGAAAAAAGCCCCCGTTCACCCATGAACTCTCCGTGATCGGCGACGACCACGATGAGGGACCGGTCGAAGAGCTCGTGCTCACGCAACGCGGCAAAGAACCGACCCAGCTGAAAATCCATGAACGCGACCTCGGCGTCGTACCTGGCTCTCATGTAGGCAAGACCGGCTTCGTCCTCCGGGGCCTCGCCGTTGACCACGGTGTTCCAGGCACCCCGATCGTCGCGGGCATACGCCCCCCAGACCGGGGCATCCTGAATCGGTTCCGCGAGCTCTGGCACCTTGAGCTGCCGCTGGAACTCGATCGGCGCCGAGTACTGGCCGTGGGGGTCGAAGAAGTTGAGAAAGGCGAAAAGCGGATCCTCCGCATGGTTCTCGACGAACTCGATTGCCGCTTCGGCGATCACGTTGCCCGGCTCTTCGTTCTTTCTTGGATCGACAAAAACGTCAAAACCCTGGGCCAGTCCGAAGCGCGATGAGGCCATCGAGCCACCGGCGAAGCCTGCGGTTCGATAGCCGGCTCTTTTGAAAACCTCTGCGAGCGTGAGATGGGAGCGCGCGAGCACATCAGCCGACACCCCTGCGCGATGACGCGATGGATACAGACCGGTGAACATGGAGGCGTGGCTCGGCAGGGTCCACGGAG
>JAZBOQ010000195.1:0-91510 GCA_036351195.1 Thermoanaerobaculales bacterium
AGTCCCACCACAGCTGCCAGCTTGCCGAACCAGATGGTAGGGCCCGACAGGGGCTGGGCGTAGTAGAAGCCAAGGCGGCCTTCGGACAGATCCCGACCGATGAAGCTCACACCGAGGAGGAGAGCGAACAACGGGACGAGACAGATCACCATGACCCACATCACCGCTTCGCGGACGTCCGCCGCCGGGTTGTTTCCGGTACCCGGCAGCAACGGCGCCAGGAGCGGGAGCAGAGACGCCACCGCCGCCGCCGCGAGGAGCGCCTTCCGTTCGCGAATCTCGAACCACACGAGAGCGATGAAGGCCTTCATTTCGCACCTCCCTCGTCATCGCCGCAGAGGGCGACGAAGATCTCCTCGAGCCCCAGCGACTCAACCTCGAGATCGCCGACACCCGTCCGATCGCGAAAGGCTGCGACGGCATCGTCGTCGGCACAGCCGACGACCGCATCCAGCCCTGCGCCCACCACCCGAACCACCGCCGGTTCCAGGGGCTGGAGGGCGGACTCGACCTCGTCGTAGGAGGCGCCGTTGGCCACCACGCCCCGCAGGCGCCGGAAGCGACCCTTGAGCCCCGCCATCGGCTCGTCGAGGCCCAGCCGCCCCCGGGTCATGATCCCCACCCGGTCAGCGATGCCCTCGATCCCGGTGAGGTCGTGGGTGGTCACCAGCACCGTGGTGCCGCGGTCGGCGAGCTCGCCGACGAGCTCCTCGAGGAGGGTGCGACGCACCACGGCGTCGAGGCCGAGGGTGGGGTCGTCGAGGATCAGCACCTCCGGCTCGGCGGCGAGCACCGCGGCGAGAGCGAGCTGACGGCGTTGGCCTTTGGACAGGCTCCTCGCCGGCGTGCGCGTCGGGACACCCACCCGTTCGAGGCGATTCCCATAGTCGTCGTGGTTGAAGACCGGGCGCACCCGGCCGAGGAACCGGCCGAGCTCCACGGCGGAGGCGCCGGGCGGGATGTCCGGCGTTTCCGGAACGATGCCCACCCGCTCCATGACCCGGCGTCGCCACCGCCACGAGTCGAGGCCGAACACGCGGCATCCGCCGGCCGCAGCCTTGCGCTGGCCCACGAGACACGAAATGGTCGAGGACTTGCCCGCGCCGTTGCGCCCGAGCAGGGCGTAGACCTCGCCCCGCGCGACGGAGACGCTGACGTTGTCGACGGCGGTGGCCCGGCCGTACCGCACACTCAAGCGGTCGACGACCAGGGGGTGATCGATAGTGGTCATGATGTCTCTCCTTCGGCGGCATCGTCGATTTCCCTCCACGCCGCCGAAATCGCGGTTCGTGCGTCGTCCTGAGCGACACCCATGGACTTCGCGGCCTCGGCGAAACGCCTGGCCGCGTTGAAGAGCAGCTGCCGCCGCTCATCCGAGCGCGCCTCGTCCGACCGCTCCGCGACGAAGGTGCCCTCACCGCGCCGGACCTCCAAAACACCGTCGGCCACCAGCAGCTGATACGCCTTCGACACCGTCGCCGGGTTGACCCGCAGCTCGCGGGCGAGCTCGCGCACCGACGGCACGGCAGTCCCGGCGGGCAGGGAGCCCGAGGCCACCAGCCGTCGCATCCCAGCGGAGATCTGCCGCCAGATCGGAGCGGCGGCAGCAGGGTCGATGTCAAGTAGGCCGAGCACCAGCACCTCCACGGTGTATCACTGATATAATACACTATGTCACCATCCGCCGGTTGTCAAGCCCTCGAGAAAATCGACAACGCACAACCCAACAGATGAGATCGTGGTAGCGTGGCGAGCGGAGGCGGCGATGAACGACAACATCGAGGTCATGAAAAGCTGTGAGATCCTCGGCGGTCTCGACGAGTCCACCCTGGCCATCCTGGATGAGGTCGCCACTTCCCGAAGCTACGCCCGCGGCGATGCGCTCTTCTCTTCCGGCGACGACCGCACCACCTTCTGGCTCATCGTCTCCGGCCAGGTCGAGGTGAAGGTCGAATCGGGCGACGCCGCCGGCACGGTGGTCATCCTCGGCCCCGGGGACGCCCTCGGCGAAGCCGGCCTGCTCGAGCCCGGAACCCACTCGGCCACCGCCCGGGCCGCCAGCGCCCTGGAGGTCCTCCAACTCCCGGTGCGCCGCGTTCGCGCCGAGCTTGAAGGCGACGCCAAGGCCACCATGGACCTCTTCGCCGCGGTCACCCGGTTGATGGTTCGGCGGCTCCAGTACGCCTCGACGAGACGAGCCGGCTGGGACCTCATCTACCGCCCCGGCCTCACCAGATCGGAGCACGATCTCCTCGGTGATCGCGAGGTACCTGCAGACGCTCTGTACGGCGTCCAGACCCTTCGCGCGGTCGAGAACTTTCCGATCACCGGCATCCGGCTCGGCCACTTCCCACATCTCATCCGCGCGCTGGCCATGGTCAAGCAGGCTGCGGCACGGGCCAACTCGAAGCTCGATCTGATCGACCCCGGGATCGCCGACGCCATCGATCGCGCCTGTGGCGAAATCATCGACGGCCACTGGCACGGCCATTTCGTCGTCGACGTGGTCCAGGGCGGGGCCGGAACCTCAACCAACATGAACGCCAACGAGGTCATCGCCAACCGCGCGCTCGAGCTTCTCGGCTACGAGCGGGGCGACTACCGCCACTGCCACCCCAACAACCACGTCAACCTCTCCCAGTCCACCAACGACGCCTACCCCACGGCGGTCCGGGTGGCGGTGGTCCTCGAGCTCGCCGACCTCCTCGCCGGTCTACGAACGCTCGCCCGAGAGCTCCGGCGCAAGGCCGCCGAGTTTTCTGGGATCCTCAAAATGGGCCGCACGCAGCTCCAGGATGCCGTGCCCATGACCCTCGGTCAGGAGTTCGACGCTTTCGCCGCCACCACCGCTGAGGACATCACGCGCCTCGAGGAGACCGCGCGGCTCTTCCTCGAGGTCAACCTCGGCGGCACCGCCATCGGCACCGGGATCAATGCCGATCCGGCCTATCCCCGGCTCGCCGTCGCCGAGCTCGCCGACATCACGGACCTCGACCTGGTTCTCGCCCCGAATCTCGTCGAGGCGACGCCGGATACCGGCGCCTTCGTCTCGTTCTCGGGCGTTCTCAAACGGGTGGCGGTCAAGCTCTCGAAGCTGTGCAACGATCTCCGCCTGTTGTCCTCGGGCCCGCGTTGCGGGCTCAACGAGATCAACCTCCCGGCGGCCCAGCCGGGCTCGTCCATCATGCCCGGCAAGGTCAACCCGGTCATCCCCGAAGTGGTCAACCAGGTCGCCTTTCAGGTCATCGGCAACGACCTCACGATCACCATGGCCGCCGAGGCCGGACAGCTCCAGCTCAACGTCATGGAGCCGATCATCAGCTTCAACATCTTCGAGTCGCTGGACATGCTCACTGCCGCCGTGACCACCCTCTCCAAACGCTGCATCAAAGGCATCACGGTCAACGAAGAACGCTGTCGCGACATGGTGGAGGGGTCCATCGGCCTGGTGACGGCGGTGGTCCCCGCGCTCGGCTACGAGATCGCTTCGGAGATCGCCAAGGAGGCTCTCGCGTCGGGTCGAGCGATACGGCAGATCATTCTCGACCGAGAGCTGCTCTCCGCAGACGAGCTCGATCACCTGCTGTCGCCCGAAGCCATGACCACACCGAGGCCGCTGAAGCGGTCGTGAGCTCTCAGCGAATCTGTCGTCGATCAACCCATTCGTCAGTGCCATGAGACATACGCGATGGAGCTGAGAGCTGACGGCTGACCGTCTTCTACGACGCCGACACGTCCACGCCCTCGTCGAGCATGGCCAGGAACTCCCCGACGATGGCGGGGTCCCAGTAGCCCTTGTCGGTCTCGTCCCGCACGACCGCCACCGCCTCGTCGACGGTCATGGCCGAACGGTAGCAACGGTCCACGGTGAGCGCGTCGTAGACATCCACCACCTGAAAGACCCGGGCGAGGAGGGGAATATCCTCACCCGAAAGCCCGTCGGGGTACCCCGAACCGTCGAACCGTTCGTGGTGGTGCCGAATGAGGGGAAGCACCGGCTTGAGGCTGTGCAAGGGCGAGCAGATCTCGACCCCGATCTCCACGTGCCGCTTCATGACGGTCCACTCGTCGGCGGTCAGCTTGCCGGGCTTGAGCAGCACCTCGTCGGGAATACCGATCTTGCCGAGGTCGTGGAGGTAGCCGCCCCGCCTCAGAGCGGTAATCGCCTCGCCGTCGAGACCGAGACGCTCACCGAGGGCGACGCTCAGACTCGCCAGGCGCTCACAGTGGTCACCGGTGTCCTGATCGCGGGCCTCGACCACCCGGGCGATGGAGTAGACCATCTGCTCGGCCGAATCGAGCTCGGTGGTGAGCCGGCGGAAGTTGACGAGGTTGCGGACGCGAACCTCGAGCTCCACCAGATCGCACGGCTTGTTGAGAAAGTCGGTGGCGCCCGCCTCGAGGCCTTCGAGGCGCGCCCGTCTCGAGCCGTGGCCGGTGAGAAAGACCACCGGCACCAGCAAGAGCGTCGGATCGGCCTTGAGACGCCGGCAGACCTCGAATCCGTCCATGCCGGGCATCTGGACGTCAAGCAGAACGACGTCGGGCTGCTTCTGCTTGGCAAGCTCCAGGGCCGTCTCTCCATCGGCCGCCTGAACCACCTGAAATCCCAGCGTACCCAACGCGTCCGCGAGCGCTGATAGCGCCCCCGGATCGTCGTCCACTGCCAGCACGATCCCTCGACCTTCTGTCATTGCCGATTCCACCCTCCTTCATAGCAGCACAAGAACAACCAGTTCTTCGATTGTACACAGCCCGACGCCCACTGCCACTGAAACATCTCACGCCTCGGGGTTGGACCCTGTGTTAGACTCCAAAACCGCTCGTGATGATGGAGGTCTGAATGAAGGGCATCGTCCTGGCCGGCGGTTCCGGCACCAGGCTGCATCCGGTCACCCGAGTCGTCAGCAAGCAGCTGCTTCCGGTCTACGACAAGCCCATGGTGTACTACCCGCTCAGCCTGCTGATGCTGGCCGGAATTCGCGAGGTGCTGCTGATCTCCACCCCGCGAGATCTCCCGAGCTACCGCGAACTTCTCGGTGACGGCAGCCGCTTCGGCATGAACTTTTCCTACTGCGAGCAACCGAAACCCGAAGGCCTCGCCCAGGCCTTCATCCTCGGTCGGGAATTCCTCGCCGGCGAGCCGGCGTGCCTCGTTCTCGGCGACAACATCCTCTACGGCCACGGCCTGTCCCAGATGCTGCAGCGCTCCGCCGGCCTGACCCGGGGTGCGCGGATCTTCGGCTACTGGGTGCGTAACCCCCGCAGCTACGGCGTAGTGGAGTTCGATGCCGACGGCCACGCCCTCTCCCTGGAAGAAAAACCCGCCGAACCGCGGAGCAACTACGCGGTCCCCGGTCTCTATTTTTACGGTCCCGAGGTCTGCGAGCTGGCCTCCCGTCTCGAGCCGAGCCCGCGCGGCGAACTCGAGATCACCGACCTGAACCGGCTCTACCTGTCCCGCGGCGAGCTCGAGGTGGAGATGCTCGGCCGCGGCTACGCGTGGCTCGACGCCGGCACCCACAAGAGTCTCGTGGAAGCTTCGAGCTTCATCCAAGCCATCGAGGAGCGCCAGGGCCTGAAGGTCGGCTGCCTGCAGGAGATCGCCTGGTCCAACGGCTGGATCACCACCGAGGGTTTCCGACGGGAAGCCGATGCGGCCGGTACGTCCAGCTACGGAGACTACCTCCACGAGGTCCTCAAGAGGGCGGAGAGTAATGCGTCGGATCGAGACTGAGATCCCGGGGGTCTGCCTCATCGAGCCCGTCGTCCACGGCGATCACCGCGGCTTCTTCATGGAAAGCTACAACCGCGACCGCTTTCGGAATATCGGCATCGAGCGCGACTTCGTCCAGGACAATCACTCGAGATCGCGGGCCGGCGTACTGCGCGGACTCCACTACCAGCTCGGCCGACCCCAAGCCAAGCTCGTCCGGGCGACCCGGGGCCGGGTCTACGACGTCGTGGTAGACCTCCGCCGGGGCAGCCCCACCTTCGCGCGCTGGGTGGGGGCCGAGCTCAGCGAAGAAAACCGGCGGATGCTCTTCGCTCCGGAAGGCTTCGGCCACGGATTCGTGGTGCTCTCCCGCACTGCCGAGTTCCAGTACAAGTGCTCCGATTTCTACGCCCCCGACGAGGAGCGGGGGATCCGCTGGGACGACCCGACCATTGCCATCGACTGGCCCCTCGAGGGCGGTGACCCCATTCTCTCGGACAGGGATCTCCTCTGGCCCCACCTGGCCGACGCGCCCGAGTCCGACTTTCCGAGGTACCAGCCATGAGCCACACACCACGCAATATTCTGGTCACCGGCGGCGCCGGTTTCATCGGCTGCAACTTCCTGCGCGTCGCGTTGCAGGCCGACTCTGATCTTCGAGTCGTCAATCTGGATGCCCTGACCTATGCCGGCCACCGCGCCAGCCAACGAGATGTTGCCGAGAGCTTCAGCGAGAAGTACACCTTCGTCGAAGGCGACATCGCCGACTCGACGCTGGTCCACGCTCTGTTCCGCGAGCACGACATTGACACCGTGGTCCACTTCGCCGCCGAGAGCCACGTCGACCGTTCCATCGACGGTCCGCTGGACTTCATCGACACCAATATCCGCGGCACCGCCACCCTCCTCGAGGCCGCCAGGTCGCACTGGGCCGACCGCACCGACGTGCGCTTCCACCACATCTCCACCGACGAGGTTTTCGGCTCCCTCGGGGCCGACGGCCTCTTCACCGAGACCACCCCATACGATCCTTCGAGCCCGTACTCGGCCTCCAAGGCCGCGTCGGACCACCTCGTCCGGGCGTGGCACCGGACCTACGGGCTGCCCGTATCCCTCTCCAACTGCTCCAACAACTACGGGCCGTTTCAGTTCCCGGAGAAGCTCATCCCGCTGATGATCGCCAACGCCGCGGCCGGCCGACCGCTACCGGTCTACGGCGACGGCTCCAACGTCCGGGACTGGCTCTTCGTCACCGACCACTGCCGGGCCATCGACCGGGTCGTCCGAGAAGGGCGGCCGGGCCGGACCTACAACGTCGGCGGCCGCACCGAACGCACCAACCTCGAGATCGTGCACGCCATCTGCGATCTCGTTGACGAGCTCGTTCCGGGGGCGGAGGGAGGCAACCGGCGCGAGCTCGTCAGCTTCGTCGCCGACCGGCCCGGCCACGATCAGCGCTACGCCATCGACTGCTCGCGGATCACCTCGGAGCTCGGCTGGGCTCCGGACCACACCCTCGAAGAAGGCCTGCGCCGCACCGTCGAGTGGTATCTGGAGAATCAGGCGTGGTGTGAGGAAGTCACCGGCGACCGCTACGACGGCGGCAGGCTCGGTTTGGGATAACGGTCTATCGCCAGCTCTCAGCGAGTGGCTCGATCGTCGTAGCCGAAACATCAAGAGCACGACAAGATGCGATGGAGCTGAAAGCTGACGACTGACGGCTAGAACACCAGCTGGACCATCATCCTGATCCGATAATCCACCTGGTCTGGGGCCTTGGCAATGGGAGCGGGCTCGCCGTCGATCACCGCTTCGCTGTCGGCCGCGAACTCCCGCACCAGCCGCGAGGCATCAAGGACCACCAGGTTCCGAAAACCCGGTAGACGGCGGCTGACGCCGACGGTGATTTCCGAGATCTTGGCCTCCAACGCCGGCGTCCAGTCCTCTCCGTCCCACACCTCGGGCACACCGAGGCCCGAGGCCAGCGCCGCGCGGTAGGTTGGATTCTTCAGCCGCTGAATCTCGGCGTATCGCGCCCGGACCTCCCAGCGCGACGGAACGACGAACCAGCCAAACGCGGCGCGCCATCCGACGCGTTCGAAATCATCGGCGACGTCGGCGAAGTCATACCTCTCCGTTCCCCACTCGATGTCGGCGGACCACCCTCGCCACCGCACGAGCACCGCCATGTTGAAGCCGTGCTCGTCGAACTCGTGCGGTTGCTCACCGCGATTCCGGTACACCGACCCGATGAGCCCGAGCTTGAAGCTCTCGTTGTGGTGGAGATCGCCAACGACCTTCCAGTCGATGAATCCCCACGGGTGATAGCCGACGCGCACCGACGTGAGATGGTCGTCGCCGCTGTTCGAGCTCGAGCCGGTGCCCCTTCCCTGCCAGACGCCCACCTGGTACTCGAAGGTCGGCCGTTCGGCGGAGCCCTTCTTGCCCTGGACCTGAATGCCTAAAGCCCGGTACAGGTTCATTCCTCCGGTGGCGAATCCGGTGTCGGCATACGTGCTGAGACCGAATCTGGCGGTCCCTCCGCCCGGGAATCGGGGACCGGGGTAGGCCGACTCGCCCAGGTCGATGTCGGTTTCACCGTACATCAGCGAGCGCTCGACCAAACCGAGAGCAGAGCCCGAGTTGAGCATCTCGAGGCCATAGGAAATTTTGTTCCGGCCGGCACCGAGCTGGAACCAATCGGAGAACTCGTACTCCAGCCACATGTCGTTGGCGTTGATGCCCTGGCTGGGCTCGAGCTGAATGTGGAAGAGATACCTGAAGCGGGGGCTCCCGGCGTTTCCCGAAAAGTACAACCTTGCCCGCCGGACGAAGAAATTGGAGTAACTGTCCTGGTTGTATCGAACCTCGGGATCATAGTCGACGTAGGTGTAGCGTCCCTGAATCAGGCCGTTCAGGCGGAGGGAGTAGGCGCCGTTCGCGGTTGCGAAACGGAAGCCCTTGTCGTACCTCGTTGTGAGCAGGTTCTCGTGCTTTTCCTCCGCGGCCTCGTCGGCCACGACCGGCACGACCAACAATACCAGCACCGCCAGCACGGCGGCGAGACATCCCCCGATTCCCCGCATCGTCCCCTCCTCGATGCCGAGTATATCCCCCCTTGTCCCGGTATTCACAAGGGTTTCATAGCGAGAGACAATGAGGCTTCATCTTGCGGACGGTCGATCCCGTTCCCGATCCCGACGACGCCTCAGAACTCGACGGTAATGTCGAGGTTCTTGATCTTCTCCCACAGGGTCTTGCGGGAGATGCCGAGGATCTCCGCCGCTTCGGCTCGGCGACCTTTGGTGGCTTGGAGGGCGGCCCGAATCGCCTCGATCTCGGCCCGCTCGACCGCCCGCTGCAGCGGCTCCACACGTCCAGGGGACGATGGTGCGGCCGAACCGTCGTCACCGCGAAGCGCCACCGGGAGCTCGTCGGCGGTGACCATGGTTCCACGACAGAAGAGAACCGCCCGCTCGACCACGTTGCGGAGCTCGCGGACGTTGCCGGGCCACGAATGGGCTTCGAAGAGATCGAGCACCTCATCCGAGTAACCTTCGATCTCATCCTTGCCGCGCTCGCGGGCGAACTCCATCAGGAAGGCCTGGGCCAGCAGCGAGATGTCTTCGCGCCGTTCGCGCAACGGCGGAAGATGAATGGCCACCGTGTTGACGCGGAAGTAGAGATCCTCGCGAAAACGACCTGCCGCGATCTCCTCCTCAAGGGGGCGCAACGACGCCGACACGAAACGAACATCGACGTCGATGGGACGGTTGGAGCCGAGGCGCTCGATCTGGCGTTCCTGGAGCACCCTCAGGAGCTTGACCTGGAAGCTCAGGGGCAGTTCTCCGATCTCGTCGAGGAAGAGAGTGCCGCTGGAGGCCGCCTCGAAACGGCCGATCCGGCGCTCGCTGGCGCCGGTGAAAGCGCCCTTTTCATACCCGAAGAGCTCGGACTCGATGAGCGATTCAGGCAGGGACGCGCAGCTCACCCGGATGTACGGCTTGGCCCGGCGCCCGGAGTTGAAGTGGATGGCGGACGCCACCATCTCCTTGCCGGTGCCGCTCTCGCCGTGGATCAGCACCGAGGCGTCGGAGTCGGCCACCAACCGGATCAGTTCGAAGACCTCCTGCATGGCCTTGGAGCGTCCGATAATGGACGAAAAGGAGTGACGCTGCTCCAACTGCTCCTGAAGACGGACGTTCTGCTCGCGCAGCAACCGCACAGAGCAGACATTCGCCACCCGAACCACCAACTGCGCCATGGAGAACGGCTTGGCGATGAAGTCCGATGCGCCTTCTCGCATGGCCTCCACCGCGCGGTCGACGGTTCCGTGGGCGGTGATGATCACCACCGTTGTGTCGGGCTGCAACGCCTTGATCCGTTTGAGGAGATCCATGCCGCCGAGTTTCGGCATCACGAGATCGGTGAGCACGACGTCGTGCAGGTGCTGCTCGAAAAGGGCAGCGCCCTTGACACCGTCCTCGGCCACGTCCACCGCCCACCCCTCCTTGCGGAGGGCATCGGCCATGGTGATCCGCAGCAGCGGCTCGTCTTCGACGATGAGAAGTCGGTGGCCGCCGATCTTCATGAGGTCTCCAACCTTTCGGGTTCTTCCGCGGGAAGGGGCAGCTCGACCCTGAAAATCGTTCCCACTCCCACGGTGCTCTTCAGCTCGATGGTTCCGCCGTGGGCGGCGGTGATGCTGTCGCTCACCGACAGGCCGAGACCGGTCCCTTCACCCACCTCACGGGTGGTGAAGAAGGGATCGAAGATCCGGTCCCGGATCTCCTCCGGAATTCCGGTGCCGGTGTCGCGAACCTCCGCAACCACGCTCTCGTCGCCGACCCGGGTCCGAAGCACGAGCTCACCACCGCGCGGCATGGCCTGCACGGCGTTGAGAACGAGATTGAGGAATAGCTGTTCCATCTGGAAGTGATCGGCCAAGACGACGGCACCACTATCATCGAGGTCGAAGCGGACCTCGATACCGGCCCGGCGCAGCTGATAGCCTACCAGTTCCACCACGTGCTTGAGGTTGTGGTTGAGCGAGGTCTCCTCGAGACTCATCTCTCGCTGGCGCGAGAAGTTGAGCAGGGTGTTGACGGTTCGTTCGATGCGGTTGAGCCCGTCGACGATGAGATCCAGGTAGCGGCCTCGCGCCTCGTCATCATCGGGGTCCGACTGCATGTTCTCGACACAGGCCAGCACCCCCGCCAAGGGGTTATTCACCTCGTGGGCGACCCCGGCCGCCAGGGTGCCGACAGCCGCCATCTTCTCGGTGTGGGCGAGCTGAGCGCGCTGGACCTTCTCGCGTTCCCGCGCTGCCTCGAGCTCGTCCATCATTCGGTTGAAGGCGTCGGCGAGCTCGCCCACCTCGTCGCCAGTCCGGGCGGTGGCGCGGACATCGAGGTTTCCGAGACCCGCTCGCTTCATGGTCTGATTGAGGCCCAGCAAGGGGCGGATCAGGGTTTCCACGTACAGCGCGGTCAAGACGGAGTTCACCAGCATCAGGACGATGCCCGCGACGATCGCCCGGCGGGCCAGATCAGCCACCCGCCGCTCCACCGGTTCGAGGGAATAGCCGATGGCGAGCGAGCCTCTGAAGTCCTCCGCCGAACCGAGCGTCGTCCGCACTTCGAGCAGACGTTGTCCGTCCGCGCTCTCTCTGAAGCCTGTGGCCGGAGATGCGGGAATGGACTCGGGCCCCAGCGAACGCGGGAAGAACCCGCCGATGAGGGGGAGGTCGGTGGCGTGAATCACCTGCCCATCAGGGTCGCACACGACCACGTATCGCATGAGGTCCTGGTTGCGGTCGAGAATTCGCGAGATGCTGCTGTCGATGTGATCAGGCTGACGATCGCCCGCGGCCCGCTTTCGGGTCAACTCATCGGTGATGAGAATCCCCATGGCCTCTGCGGTGCTCCGACCACGCTGATCGATAGCCTCGTGCTGCGAGGCTCTTTCGTGAACCATGGCAAAGAGGGTCACGATGGTCATCGTGGCCGCGATTAGGGTGTTGGAGTAGAGAAAGAACCGCGCGCGGAGCCCGAGGCGAATCATCGCCCGCCCCCACAAACCGACGAAACCATCGCCCGGATCGAAGCGTCGGCTCGACTCATCGTGCCATCAGCGCTTCTCACCGGCGATTCCGAGCACCAGCTCGTCACAATCCAGACCGCCGGACAGCTCGCGGACATTCCGCCAGCCCCTGGCTCGCGCCCTCGCCGACGTCTCACTGCCGACGCACCAGCTCACCAGGTCGGCCGGCCACCCGGGACCGCCTCGCTCGTCGTGCACCCAGTCCACCTCGTCCGGACTGGTCACCACGCATCCGGTAATGGGCAGCGCCGCCATGACCACCCGAGCGGCGGGAGGTACCGGGTAGGGAAGCGGCACCACGCCGGCCCCAGCTTCCTCGAGCTTGCGCAGCGCGACCCGGGCGGTGTCCGGAACCACCAGGCGCTCACCGGCCAGCGGCATGCGGCTGAACCAGTCCAGCGTCTCGGCATGCTTCACCGTGGGCCCGATGACGAAGAGGGCAGGGGGTTTCAGCCCGCCGTCGACGACCGCCGACGGGAGCTCCTTCAAAGTGGACACGACCTTGCGCTGGGCGGACGTGGTTCCCTGCTCCACCATGGCCGCCGGAGTCGCCGGATCCATACCGCTCCCGAGCAGCTGATGAACGACCTCGGGAAGTGCCGTGACGCCCATGTACCCGACAATGGTCGCGTGGCGGTCCTGGGCGAGGAGATCCCACCTGACCTGGGGTCCGTCGGACTTGACGGCCTCGTGGGCGGTCAACAGGGTCAACCGGACGGCTTCGCGGCGATGGGTGACCGGAATTCCGGCCCAGGCCATGGCCGCAACCCCCGAGGTGACCCCCGGAACGACCTCGAAGCCGATGCCTGCGGCGGCGAGCACCTCCGCCTCCTCCCCACCGCGGCCGAAAACATAGGGGTCGCCGCCTTTGAGCCGAACCACTCGAAGCCCGGACGAAGCCAGCCGTACGAGGAGAGCGTTGATCTCCTCCTGGGGCATCGGGTGGCGGCCGGCCTCCTTGCCCACCGGGTGGAGCTCCGTTTCGAAATCGAGATCGCAGGGCAGCGCCGGCGCAGCCAGGCGATCGTAGACCACCGCGTCCGCTTCGGCGAGGCGCTGCCGGCCCCGTTGGGTGAGCAGACCCGCACAGCCCGGACCGGCGCCAACCAGCGACACAAAGCCGGATCCCGCAGCGCCCTCTTGGCAGCCCCCCGTCGCCACCGGTTTGGAGTCGCCGGTTTCAGCTCCGGCTGCCGACAACCAGGACTCCACCTCCGCCGCAGTGGGAACCCGGGTCCGCCACTTCTGCTCGTCCACCGTCTCGGAGAAAAAGCGGTCGAAGAGCTCCTCCTGCTCGGCCACCGGGCCACCGAGCTCGCGAACGAGATCCCTGAATCGACTCGCCGCGTGGACCCACTCCGCCCATTCCTCGCCGAAGCGCCGGTCGAGAACCTGTCGGAGCCGGCGAACCACGAACGGAGCTTCTCCGGCGGAAGCGATGGCGAGCTGCAACGGGCCTCGACGGACACGTCCCGTGAGGTGGAAGGAGCAGATCTCGGGATCGTCGGCAACGTTGACCCACACCCCGGCGTCGTTCGCCTCGTGATACACGACGGAGTTGACCTCGCGATCGTCGGTGGCCGCGAAGACCAGCGCGTACGCCGTGGCTTCTCCCGGCGAAAAACGCCGCAACTCCAGCCTCAAACGACCTTCGTCAGCCATCTTCTGTAACGGCGCCACCACTTCCGGAGCCACCACCGTCACCCGGGCGCCCTCCTCGACCAGGCCTTGCGCCTTTCGCAGGGCCACTCCACCGCCGCCCACCACGAGGCATGCGCGGTCACTGACATCGAGCATCACCGGGTACATGAATCCCTCCAGCAATCGAACGGTCGCCGAACGCGAAGTGTACACCACCAAATCGACGCACTCATTGCGTCAAGCCCCATTGATGGCTCAGAATGGACCACGATGGACGCGATCACGGACGTTGCCGTTCCCGTCGTCACCTTCCTCATGATGGTGGCAGTGGGCCACAGCCTGACGACAACCGACCTGAAGCGCTCGGCAACCGATCTCCGGTCCCTCGTCACCGCCAGTGTGGGTCAGGTGGTGGTGTTGCCCGCCATCGCCACGATCATCGTGCTGGTCGTCGAGCCGACGCCCATGGTGGTGGCCGGTCTGATCCTGGTGGCCGCCTCCCCCGGCGGGACCATTTCAAACTTCTATGCCTGCATCTCCGGGGCGAACGCCGCCCTCTCCATCACCCTGACCGTCATCTCCTGCGTGCTGTCGTTCGCCACCATACCCGCCCTCGTCGCCGCCGGCTTCTTCTTCTGGCTCGACGACCAGCCGGATGTCGCCGTCCCTTTCACCGCCCTGGTGATTCAGCTCCTGTTGCTGGTCGCCCTCCCCACCGGTCTCGGGATGGCTCTCCGCCGCTGGCGACCGGAATCCACGACCAGCCGTGATCTTCAGCTTCGCCGAGCGAGCCTGACTGCGCTGGTGCTCCTGGTGGCGTCCATCGTCTACAGTCAGTACGGCGCTCTGATCTCGGCTCTCGGTGAACTCGTCCTGGTTTCGCTGCTCTTCACCGCCCTGGCCATGGCGGGAGGCTACTGTCTCGCCTGGGCCACCGGTCGCCCCACCGCCGATCGATTGACCTTTACCATCGAGTTCCCCTGCCGGAACCTCGTCCTCGCTCTGATGGTCGCCGTCACAACCCTCGACCGACCGGACTTCGTGGTCTTCGCGGCGGTGCTCCTGCTCGTCCAGGCGCTGGTCATGCTCGGGCTGATCTTCATCGTCGGCCCGCGCCGCGCAGCGGACTGAGCCCACAACGAGAATCACGCTCCAGAGTCAGCCGTCAGCCGTCAGCCGTCAGCCGTCAGCCGTCAGCCGTCAGCCGTCAGCCGTCAGCCGTCAGCCGTCAGCCGTCAGCAAATGGATCATCTTTCCAGCGCACGATGTCAAGGGCCTGTACACCTGCGATGGAGCTGAATGCTGACAGCTGAACGCTGATGGCTCAAACCTGTGGGCTGAACGCTGACCGCTGCGAGCTGAAGGCTCTGCGATGAGTTACTGCGCCCGCACCCGCCAGCTCATCCCTCCTCCCACGTACCGGGCGTGAACTCCACGACCGGCGAGCCAGCGAACGGCTTCAGCCGAGCGGGTACCGTGGGCGCAGAGCACCAGGAATGGCTCGTCGGGAACCTCGTCGGCGCGGGCGCGAAGCTCGGAGAGCTGGATTTCGACGAGAGAGCCGGCGGTGGCGGGCCTCTCCGCACGTTCCTCGGCGGTGCGAATGTCGAGCACCGTCGCCGACCCGAGGTCCACCGACGGCGACTCTCCTTCGATGCCGTCGAGCTCGTTCTGCGCCGCGCACGCGAGCACGGTCAGGGGATCGAGAGCCGGAGCGTAGGGTGGAGCGTAGGCGTGCTCGACATCGATGATGTCTTCGATTGTCGCTCCTCTCAACATGAGCTGCGCCGCCACGTCAATGCGCTTGGCGACCTCGCCCTCCTCGGAAACACCCTGAACCGACAGCACTCGGCGGGTCGCCGGATCGTAGACCATCTCGAGAAGGAGGACCTTCGCTTCCGGCCAATAGTGGGCACGATCCTCCGCTGTGATCCACACCGAGCGAACGCCCATACCGTCGGCACCGAGGCGAGATGCCGTGCAGCCCACCGACGCCACGTTGAGATCGAAGACCTTGGCCGCAGCGGCGCCGGCGATGGGCCCGAAAGCGGCCTCACGGCCGGCCAACACACTGCCGAGAACCCGTCCCTGGCGGTTGGCGAGAGAGCCCAGCGGTGTGTAGGCCGGACCCCCGGTCACCGCGTGGACCACTTCGACGCAGTCGCCGGCCGCCCAGACCTGCGGCACCGAGGTCGCCATGCGCTCGTCCACTCGAATGGCGCCGGTGGGACCGAGGCTGGCGCCGGCGGCCACAGCAAGTTCCGTCCGCGGCAAGACGCCCACCGCAACCACCGCGACATCGACCCGAATCTCCTCGCCGCCTGCGAAGACCGTCACACCCTCGTCGTCGGGCGAGAAACGCTCGACCGGCGAGCTCGTCACCACCCTGACGCCCTGAGCTTCCAGGTGCTTCGCCACCACGGCGCCGAGCTCGGCATCGAGAATCTCCGGAAGCGGTGTGGCCGCCGCCTCGATGAGGGTCACGTCCGCCCCCCACAGCGAGGCGAAGGCCTCCGCGACCTCGCAACCCACCAGGCCGGCGCCGATCACCGCCACCTCGCCGATCTCACCGCGCATAAGGCCGATCTTCAGGGGCTTGACGTCGTCCCAGACGTGGAAGGAGCGGATCCGGTCGTGCTCCGGCTGACCCGGCAGCGCCCGCGGTGACGCTCCGGTGGCGATCACCAGTTCGTCCCAATCGAGCACCCGTTCATCATTCCCCGAGGCGATGGTCAACGTTTTCGCCGCGGTATCGACACCGGTGGCTCGCCACGGTGACAGAATCTCGAGACCCTTGACGGTCTCGAAAAACGTCTGGTCGCGATCAATGCCATACGGCGTCCGGCGGAGAGTACCGAGATCTTCGATATCCCCCGAGAGGACGTAGGGCATGCCGCAGGCGCCATAGGAGAAGATCTCGTTGGCTTCGACCACGGTCACCGACCACTCGGGCTGCAGACGCTTGACCCGGCAGGCGCACCGCAGGCCCGCTGCGGACGCACCGACGACGACGATTCGCTTTGCTGTCTCGCTCATGCTCTCTCCAAGAAAAACGCCCCCGACCGCAAAGGGTCGGGGGCGATCGATATTGTCGCGGAAGCCCGGCCCTGTTTAGGGCTCGGTCTTCATCTGTCCACGAACCTCGAGCGCGATCTTATAAAGACCGGTCACGATGAGCAATCCGGTGGCGTAGATCGCCAGCGAAATGGTGAGCTCGGGGAAAGTCGGCCCGTAGTGCACCACCTTGCCCAGCGGCGAGGGCACGAAGCCCGCGATGACCATGCCGAGGCCCTTGTCGATCCACAGCGAACCGAAGACCGCGATGCAGCCCACGATGAGGGTGGACTCGGCGCGTCGGGTCGCGGGGTTGACGAGGATCACCAGGGCAACGACCGCCAGCAGCACCGACAGCCACATCCACGGCGCCATGGTGGTGTTGCCTTCGATGCCCGTGAAGAGGAACTCGAAGTGATGCACGTGCTCGGGAATGTCGCTGTAGAGCGCGGTGAAGAGCTCCATGGCGACGAAGAACACGTTGAGCAGCATGGCGTAGGTAACGATCTCGGCGAGCTTCTGGATGGCCTGTTTGCCGGGATCGAAGTTGGTGAGCTTGCGCACGATGAACGCGAGCAGGATGAGCAGCGCGGGACCCGCGGCGAAAGCCGAGGCCAGGAATCGCGGAGCCAGGATCGCCGTCATCCAGAACGGGCGGGCCGCGAGGCCGGAGTACAGGAACGCGGTGACGGTGTGAATGGAGACCGCCCAGGGGATCGAGAGAATGATGATCGGCTTGATCCACTTCGGCGGCGCTTCACCGCGCCGTTCCGCGCTCAAGGACACCCGCGAGATCAGGATGTTGAGCACCAGGTAGCCGCCGAGGGCCACCGTGTCCCAGAACATCATCGAATGGGGTGTCGGGTGGAGGAAGACATTGAAGATCCGATCGGGTCTTCCCATGTCGACGAAGATGAACGACATGCACATGATGACCGCCGCGATGGCGAGGAACTCGCCGAGGATGGTCATCTTGCCGAATGCCTTGTAGTTGTGAAGATAGTACGGCAGGACCACCATCACCGCCGACGCGGCAACGCCGACCAGGAAGGTGAACTGGGCGATGTAGAAGCCCCAGACCACATCCCGGCTCAGGCCGGTGATGGTCAGACCGGTGGTGAACTGCCAGAACCAGCACACGGCCCCGGCGCCGATCACCGCCAGCAGGAAGAAGACCCACGTCCAATACGTGCGGTTTCCAGTGAGCGCCTTCTCAAGCATGGTCGCCCCCTTCCGCCACCTCGACCACCGCCGCGGGCGCCACTTCTTGCAGCGTCCTCGGGTCGTCGATGATGTAGTAGACCTCGGGTTGCGTGCCGAGGCCGGCCTTGCGGCGGATGGCCATTCTCTCGGCAAGCAGCCGCCGCACCTTCGAGTTCGGATCGTTGAGGTCACCGAAGACGATCTCCTCGTTTTCACAGACCTCGACGCAGGCTGGTTCGAGACCGCGCGCGATGCGCTCCTCGCAGAAGGTGCACTTCTCGACCACGCCCTTCATCCGGGTCGGATAGTCGATGGTGATCTCTTCGATGGCGGGCCGCGGGTCCTTCCAGTTGAAGGATCGCGAGCCGTAGGGGCAGGCCACCACGCAGTACCGGCACCCGATGCAGCGGTGCCAGTCCATCATCACGATGCCGTCCGCCTCGCGCTTCCAGGTCGCCTGGGTGGGGCAGACCCGGGTGCAGGGCGGGTTGTCACAGTGGTTGCACAGCAGCAACGTGGGTTTGCCCTTGAGGTCCTCGCGGATGAAGTGGAACTCCTGCGAGTGGAATGCGGTTTCGAAGTCCTCGGCCCAGATCCACTTGACCTCGTTTTTCGGATCGTCTTCGAAATCGGGGACGTTGTGCGTCGTGTGGCACGCTTCGACACACTTGTCGATGAGCGCGTCATCCTTGGCGAACTTTCGAAGGTCGATGACCATGGCCAGCCGAACACCGTCGCCCGAGGGCTCGGCGTGGTCGCCCCCTGTCGATGCCTCGACGTTGGGGGCCTTGATCGACGTTGCCCCGGCCGCCCCCACGGCGGTCAGGCCGGCCAGCTTCAGGAAATCACGTCTGTTCCCATCCATCAGTTGGCCCCTTTCGGTTCCACATGGCAGTCCCAGCAGTAGGGTGAGACCGCCAGATAGTTGTGGCAGGCGTCGCAGAACTCGGCCTTGTTGGAGTGGCAGTCCATGCAGGTCCGGGAAAGACTCATGTCGAAGGTCTTGCCGTTCAGGCTGCTGACGTAGTCGCGCTTTCCATCGCGCACGACCTCGTCCCGCCACTCGTTGAGCAGATCCATGTGATTCGGGATCATGTATTCCTTGGATTCGACGCATTCGGTGCTGCCGTTGGTCGGATAAACGATCTCGGGCGCTTCCGGCCCCGCCTCGGTCAGCATGTTCATCCACAGTGGCGAGGTGGCGAGAACCACGAAGACCACGAGCCCGACGATGATCTTACCGGCGTCATACATCGGTGGTGCCCTCCGTTTCTTCCTCCTCCTTCAGGGGCTCGGCCCGAAGGTTGAGCTTGCGCTCCGGTTCGCCGTCCATGACCAGTGCGTTGGCCACGAGCTCGTGGACACCACTGATCTCGACGCCCGGCGCCCAGTACTCCGCCAGCGGCGGCAGGGTGGCGCGATCGATGGCGCAGATGCAGCTCATCAGATTGACGCCGTGCTCGTCGCGGACGTGCTTGAGGGCGTTGCCGCGCGGGAGACCGCCCCGCAGTCGCATCTCCATGTTCTCGTCGTTGCCCAGTCCGGCGCCACCGGCGCAGCAGAAGGTCTGCTCGCGGATGGTGTTCTCGGGCATCTCGAAGAAGTTGTTGCACACATTCTGGAGGATGTAGCGCGGCTCTTCAAAAAGGCCAAGCGCACGCGCCGGGTTGCAGCTGTCGTGGAAGGTCACCCGGTACTTGTCATTCCGGCTCGGGTCGAGCTTGATCTTCTTGTTCCGGATCAAATCGGCCGTGAACTCGCAGATGTGGACCATCTTGGTCGAAGCGGCGTTGTGAAAGACGGTGCCCGTGATGGGCGACACCGGCTGCTCCAGGAAGTCTGCCGGACCGTTCATGGTGTCCATGTACTGGTGCATCACCCGCCACATGTGGCCGCACTCACCACCGAGGATCCACTTGACGCCGAGACGCTTGGCCTCGTGGTAGATCTTGTAGTTGAGTTTCTTGATGGTCTCGTGCGAGGTGAAGAGCCCGAAATTGCCCCCTTCCGAGGCGTAGGCCGACATGGTGTAGTCGAGGCCCAGCTGCTGGAAGAGCATCAGGTACCCGATGAAGGTGTAGGTTCCAGGATCGGCGAAGTAGTCCGCCGACGGGATGATGAAGAGGATGTCCGCGCCCTTCTTGTTGATCACCGGGTCCACGTGGATGCCGAGATCGTCCTCGAGCTCCTCGCAGAGAAACTCGATGTTGTCCTTGAAGGTGTGCGGCTGGATCCCGAGGTGGTTGCCGGTCCGTTGACAGTTGGCCACGGGCTCGGCCACCCAGTTGATGTTGAGGCCGACGAGCATCATGAGCTCGCGGGCCATCATGGTGACCTCGGCGGTGTCGATGCCGTAGGGGCAGTAAACACTGCAGCGGCGGCACTCGGTGCACTGGTAGAAGTAGTAGTACCACTCCTTGAGCACGTCCTTGGTCAGCTTGCGGCCGCCTGCAAAGGCGCCGAGGATCTTGCCGGCCATGGTGAAGTCCTTGCGGTAGATTGACCGCAGGAGTTCGGTGCGCAGCACCGGCATGTTCTTGGGATCGCCGGACCCGATGAAGAAGTGGCACTTGTCGGCACAGGCGCCGCAGCGCACGCAGGTGTCCATGAAGACGCGCAGCGAACGGTATTTCTCCAGGCGTTCCTTGAAACCGTCGTGGATGATCTGCTGCCAGTTCTCGGGCAGCTTCCAGTCGTCATCGGTGGGCGACCACTCGCGGGGATTGGCGAAGCCCATGTACTCGAGGTTCTTGGCGACGCCCGGGTAGGACCAGGTCCCCGAACGGCTCTCGAAGTCGACGCTGGGGTCCCGCCAGTCGCGGCGAGGTGGGTTGAGATCGATCTGAATCAGCTCTTGAGGTGACTTCTCGGCCATGGCTCACTCCTTGTCCAGGGCGAAGCCGGAGGCCACCAACTTGTCGTGGAACTCCTCCTCCCACTCGGCGTAGGTGTGGCCGATGATGGGCGGATTCCACGGGTTGACGTGGCGTTTGGCGCGGTTGTTGTTGGCCATGTTCCGGGTCGGTGAAAGGAAAACGCCCGGTGCGTGCAGGAGCTTGGAGAACGGGAAGTAGACCAGCAGCACGCTCACGAGGAAAACGTGGATGAAGTACATCACCCCGACGCCCTCGGGAACGACCAGCTGGAACGATGCCCAGCCGGCGATGGCGGCTTTGACGTTGACGATGTCGACCTTCTCCAGGTGCCGCATGAGGAAACCGGAAACGGCAATGCCGAGCAGCAGATAAAGGGCGAAGTAGTCTGTCGGCAGCGAGATGTACTTGACCTTCGGGTCGAAGAACCGACGCGCCAGCAGGTAGAGCAACGAGACGATGAGCACCACCGAGGTGGCAAAAATTACCGGCACGCCGACCTGGAAAAAACCGTCCGCCCACTCAATGAGCTCGACGAACTGCGGCACCGGTTCGACGAAAAACCTGAAGTGACGCACAACCACGATCAGCATCGACCAGTGGAACGCCATGGCGGCGGCCCACAGGTACTTGGTACCGATGTAGCTCACCTTTTCCTTGTCCGTAAGGAGCTCCACCTTGGTGTTGCGGAACAACGACCGAAAGCAGAAAACCTCAAGGAACATCCGCCCGAGCACACCCAGCGTCCCGCTGGGGTTGTCGAGCTTCGAGTTCTTAATCCATGGCAGTGACTTCTGTTGACCTCCGGTGGTGGGAATCCGGAACGGGACCGGCGCCCGCGCCCAGCGGATCACTCGTGCCAGGATACCCAGCAGGAAGATCGCGAACGCGACGCCCGGGATCACCGCCCCGAACACCAAACGAAGATCGTCAGAGGCGACCGCCACGACGGCGAGCAGCGCCAGAACGGCAACCGCGACGAGGGAAACCAAGGCACCCATCGACTCGAAACCTCCTTCCTAACAAACCGGACATGGACGGGGTCGCGTTGCGTCCCCGTTCACCGGATGACCTCCCCGTGTCGGGCCGGGCGGAATCCGCATCCTCCGTCCGCCTCCGATCACGTTCCCGATGACGGACTGCCCGCGGCTCGTTGCTCTCGCCACGAGTTCAGGCGTTCCATCACCTTGAGAGATCGATTACGAATTTCCTTCACTCGAATGTCGTACACCTGCTGACGACAGCGATCGAACACGTCGAAGGCGACGAGCAGGACTGCGTCGACCCTGCGATGGAACTCATCCCGTTCCGCCGGCGACGCATCTACCGCCACCTTGTCGAAGACCTGGAGAAGCCCGAGAATGATGCCCACCGCCGCTGACGGCGGCATGTCCTGCAGGGCGCGGATTCGAACGATCCGATCCAGCGACGGCCCGAGCTCCCCCGGATCCCGGTCGGAGAGGATGCCGTCGACGATGGGCCCCAGCTCCTCGCGGAGCGCGGCGCCCACCGGATTGGCGAAAGGGTCTTCCTGCTCTCTAAGAAAGCGCTCTGTTTCGGAGGCGTAGCCGCCGACCACCAGGTCGTACCAGCCTCCGACCATCTCGTCCCGCTGCTGCCGGTTGAGATTGAGTGTCATCGAAACCCTCCCGAATCGATACTCCCACTGCAACCGCTGTGCCAGCGGTGGGCGACGAGCCCACCAGCGCAACACACTGATCCACGCGGGCTTGCCGGGATCGCTCCGGTGCAGGCCCGGGGAGACACCGATACGGCGTTTCGGCGGCGTAACGGCACGCTCACCAACCGCCGTCACGGCATAAAAAAACCCGCCGCCCCGCCTCCGATGAGAGGCGAGACGGCCGGGCACAGAAACCGGTTCGAGTCAGACGCAGCCGGTGGGTTTGGGAAGGCCGGCGACCTTGCAGGCACCCTTCGCGGGGCCCGACGGGAACAGCTCGTAGATCTCCTTGAGCTGGAAGCCGGTCTGCTTGCAGAGCTTGCGGATCATGGGAGCCACGCCGAACTGGAGGTAGTAGTCGCGCAGGTAGTTCACGACTTTCCAGTGCTCCTCGGTCAGGTCGTCGACGCCCTCAGTGGTCGCCAGTGCGACTGCCACGTCCTCGTTCCACTGGTCGGGCTCCTGCATGAAGCCGTCTTCGTCGACCGAAATGGAGACATCGCCATATTCAAAAGTTGCCATTCTTCATTCCTCCCTTGGTTTGTCCGGGCCTTCAGCCCCGGTGATTTCCACGAGTGTGATGTTCTGTTGACGAGCTTTCTTCTTCTGAGCCTTTTCCAGCGCCTTGACGAAATCCTGAGTCGGTGTGAACCCGAGCTCGATGGCCCGCGCCAAATGGCGTTCCGCCAAACCGTGTTTGTTCAACGCCAAAGAACCCACGGCTACGTAATAGTGGGCTTCCGGATGATCGCGATCGAGCTCGAGAACGCGCTCGTTGCACTTCACGAGGTTTTCCGGATCGTTGAGATACAGATATGCCTGACCCAGGTTGTAGTGGCCCACGACCAGGGTGTCGTCGAGCTTGAGGGCCTCCAGGTTGGCGTCCCGGCAGCCCTTGAACTCCCAACGCATCATTCGGATCCCGCCGAGGTTGACCCACGCCTGAACCATCAACGGGTCGAGTTCCACCGCCTTGACGTAGGCCTCCTCCGCAGCTTTGATCCTGCCGGAGACCGTGTAGGCGAGCCCCAGGTTGTAATGTGCAGCAGCGGAATCCGGGGTCTTCTCCACCGCTTTCAAGCACCGTTCGATCCGATGCTTTTGGCTCTCACGCTTCATTATCACCTCCAGTGATCTCGAGCAGACGATCGAAGGCGATCTGCTCGATCGGATCCTCGCTCCGGACGTGATCGTCGACCCGCGCACACACCGGCCGGACCAACTCGGGTGCCGCCTCGGCAATGCGAGCCAGCGCCCGGATGATTTCGAGCCGGAGGCCGTCGTCCCAGGCGATGGACGCCAAGGGCGCGACGAACGGGGCGACCATGTCGGGATCGTTGAAACCGATCTCTGCGATGGCCGGGATGCCGTACAGGCCGTTGGTCGCCGACTCGTCGTTGAGCGTCCACATGAGACGCCGCAACACGTCGACACCGATCTTGGGGTGAGAGGACGCCGCCACGCCGAGGGCCCTGGCAGCCCGCCGGCGCGTCTCATCGTCCGGATCCCACAGGCGACCGAGCAGAAACCGGGTCGCCCGTGGCTCTTGCGCCACCAAGGTGCCCAGCGCGCGCTCGTCTCCGGACCGGAGCAACTCCATCACTCTTCCCTTCAGCCCCATGCCGCCGCCGAGGGCGCAGATTCATGAGCATGGGCCGAGGCGCACTCGAGAAAACCCGCCGCCCACTGCGGCGTCGCCGAAGCGTGAAGGTGGAGGTAGGACGCCCACACCCTGCCGACGACGATGCCGTCGCGACATTCCCCGG
This sequence comes from Thermoanaerobaculales bacterium, assembly GCA_036351195.1. GTDB lineage: Bacteria > Acidobacteriota > Thermoanaerobaculia > Thermoanaerobaculales > Sulfomarinibacteraceae > JAHECW01. The sequence goes on from JAZBOQ010000195.1 coordinate 24,037, forward strand.
TTCCACTCCCCCGCGCGACCTCGCCGACGGTCGCCCTGCGAGCCGAGCCGTCGACGATCTTGGAGTAGTGGAACTCGTGCCCCACAAGCTCGGTTCCGATCGCGAAGAACGGGTTCTCGCGATCGATGACCAGCTGCTCGTAGCCATGACCCTGAGGTCTGTCGGTCTGCCGGATGACCAGGTCGAGAACTCCCGACATGGGGTAGGTTGCCCCACCGACCTCCAGCTGCCGAGCGAGGTACATCAGGCCTCCGCACTCGGCATAGACCGGCATCCCACGGTCCACACGTTCCCGGACAGATTGCGCAAAATCCCGGCTTTCCGCCAATCGAGCGGCGTGCACTTCGGGAAATCCGCCTCCGATGTAGAGGCCGTCGACGTCGGGCATGCAGGAATCACCACTCGGTGAAACCTCCACCAGACGCGCTCCGGCCGCCTGGAGGCTCTCCAGATTCTCCGGGTAGTAGAAGCTGAAGGCTTGATCGGAGAAGTAACCGATGGTTACTCGAGTAGAACCCGGAACCACATCGGAGGTTTTGATCTCGACCTCGGGCGCAGCGGAGGCGATGGCCCACACCTGCTCGAGGTCCACGTTCGCCGCCACCGCAGCGGCGGCGCGGACGATGGCTTCGTCGCGCCGCGGGTGCTCCACGGCGGTAACGAGGCCCAGGTGCCGATCCGGGAGCGGATCATCACCCTTGATTTTCGGAATCGCCCCGATCACCGGCACCCCGGTGGCGTTCTCGACGGCGTCGCGCACAACCCGCTCCTGACGGGCGGTGGCAACCCGGTTGAGAATCACTCCGGCGATGTCGAGCTCGGGGTCGAGATGGGTGCAACCGAGCACCGCGGCGGCGGCGGTCCGCGTCACCTTGGTCGTGTTGACGACGAGGATCACCGGTGCGCCGAGGAGCTTGGCAAGGGTTGCGGTTGAGTGGCTCCCCGCGGCGTCGACGCCGTCGAAGAGCCCACGGTTGCCCTCCACCAGAAGAAGATCGGCGTCCGGGTCGGCCGCGACGGCCCGTCCCATGGCCTCCTCCTCCATGAGGAAGGGATCGAGGTTGCGGCACGGGCGGCCGGTTGCGGCTGCCAACCAGGCGGCGTCGATGTAGTCCGGACCCTTCTTGAAGGCTTGGACCACGCGACCGCCCTCGCCCAGCGCTCGACACAGGCCGAGGCTGACGAGGGTCTTGCCGCCGTCACCGGAAAGTCCGGCGACCACCAGTCGTGGGGTCCGCAGTCGCATATCAGATCGCCCGTACGTCCCCTGTCACTCGCCGATGATGAAGCCGCAGGGGCACTCTTCCCAGCACTTCTTGCAACCGTCACACTGACCGATCTTCTTGATCTCGAAGAAATGGCCGAGAGTCGGCGGTTCATGCTTGGCGAAGACGTTGGCCTGGCAGTACATCCAACAGTTCTCGCAACCAAAGCACTTGCCGCAGCTGAGGCAGCGATCGGTCTCGGTGATCACGTCCTCGACGGTGAGGCCGAGATCGACCTCGTCGAAGGGGTGCGCCAGCCGATCTTCAGGTGATTTCACCCGCCGCTGGGTGCGCTCGATGGGCTTGTACCAGTCGAGCTTGAGCTTGTCGGCGCGGATCATCTCGCCCTCGTTGACCTTCTCGGGCTCGGTGCCCTGCAGCTTGGCGTGGATGGCGAGAGCCGCCATGCGCGCCTGGCCGATGGAGGTCGTGGCGATGCCGAGGTTGATGTTGTCACCTCCGGTCCAGACACCGTCGACGCCGGTGAAGCCCCACTCGTCTCCGTTGAGCCAGCCGTCGCCGAGCTCGTCCGAATGCAGTGCGCCGAGATCGGGTTTCTGGCTGACGGCGGTGATAATGGTCTGGATCGGCAGCTCGTACGTGTCACCCTCAATGGGCACAGGACGACGCCGGCCCGAGTCATCGGGCTCGCCGAGCTCCATCCGCTGCACGACCATGGCGCGCACTGCGCCCTCGTCGTCGCGGAGAATCTCAATGGGCGCCGCGAGGTACTCGATGTTGATATCCTCTTCGATTGCCTCGTCGATCTCCCGATCGATGGCCGGCATCTCCTCGCGGGTGCGGCGGTAGAGGATGGTCACCTGGGCGCCCATCTTCGATGCCATTGCCGCGGTGTCGCCGATCAACCGTTTGGACACGCGCGCCGCGTCGATGGCGGTGTCGCCACCACCGATGACCACGACGTTGGTGCCGATATCGACCTGCTTGCCGGAGTTGGCGTGATTGAGGAACTCGGTCCCGGTCCACAGGCCGGGGCCCTCTTCTCCGGGGATGCCCATGGCCTTGCCCTGGTGGGCGCCGATGGCGACGTAGATCGCGTCAAAGTCCTTCTTGATGTCCGCGAAGGAAACATCTTTGCCGATCTTGCAGTCGCACTTGAGCTCGACCCCGAGATCGACGATTCGCTGGACCTCGGCGTCGATGATCTCACGCGGCAGCCGGTAAACCGGAATGCCGTAGCGGAGCATTCCGCCGGGCTTCGGCAGACCCTCGAAAACCGTGACCTTGTACCCGTGTCGAGCCAGCTGGTAGGCACAGGACATGCCCGAGGGGCCGGCGCCGATCACGGCGACCTTCTGGCTTTTCGGCTCTTCGCCTTCGATCATCTCGGCCTTGAGACCGTGCTCGAGGGCGTAATCACCGAGGTAGCGTTCGACGGAGTTGATCCCCACCGGCCCGTCCTTCTTGCCGCGGTTGCAGCCGGTCTCGCAGGGGTGCGGGCAGACCCGACCCATGACGGACGGGAAGGGGTTGGTCTCCATCTCGATACGGAAGGCCTGCTCCCAAGCCTCGTCGAGGCTCAGACCGAGCTTCTCACGCAGCTGGACGACGGTCAGCCAACCACGAATGTCGTTCCCGCTCGGGCAGTTGCCGGTGCAGGGCGGCAGGCTTTCGATGTAGCGTGGCCGCTTGTCGGAAATCTTCGCGCTGCCGCCGCCGCCGTCGAGGCGAGCCTGGAGCTTGCTCGACTTATTCTTCTTGTCTTTTTTCTTCAATAGACCCATAAGGCGCGTCTCCTCAGTTCGTTACGTGGTTCCGGCCCGTGGGTCAGGAAATTTTCGACATGTGGAGCTTGAACTTCTCAAGCTCGCCCAGGATCGTGTCGTGCTTCTGCTCGTCGCGGAGCAGGTAGTCGAGCAGGACGTTGGCCACCGGATCGGGAGACTCTGCTTTGAGCTTGGTGGCCAGCTCGATGGTCTGACGTTCGAGCTCGTCGTGGGCCTCGATCTGGCCCCAGACCTCGGCGAGGTCGTCGGGCGAGACCGTGACCGGGGTCTTGGTCATGCTGTCAATGAGGAACTGCTGCACCCGGTGGTGCTGGACGGAGTCGTTTCGAATGATCTCCATCACCTGCCGAATCAGCAGGTTGTCGGTCTTCTCCATGATCTGGGCGGTGGTCTCGATGGCATCGCGCTCGATGCCCTGCCACTGCCGCAGCACATCCACCATCTCGGCGATCCGCTCCGGACCGGTCTTCTTGTCACGCGCCATTGGGAACCTCCTGTGGAAGCGAGGCGGCTAAGGGAGGTGCCGAGGCGTGCCTCGGCACACTCCCCTCCGCTGTTCTTCTTCGATTATGAGCCTTCGGGCAGCGTGACGTAGCTGCCGCCGGCATACTTATAGGTCAACCGGCCGGAGTCGATGACCGAACGCAGAGCCTTCTTGCACATGCGCTTATCGACGTCGCCGCCGAACTTCTCGATCATCTGCTTGGTCACGTCCATGGGCTTGAGATCTCTCTTGCCCTTCATGGAAACGACCAACTCATACATTGCGTCGGCCACTTGCTCGACTGTCACTTCGGCCATGGTGTCCTCCTCAGTGACGCAGCTGTGAGGTCCGGTTATAGGTCTCACCAGCGTGCGTGAAGTCGTCGATGTGGTACTTGGTGAACTCCTGCCCGATGAGCTCGAAGAACTTCGGCCAACCGATGCGGTCGATCCACTCCGCCATCCGCTCGTGCTTACGGGCGTTCTCGGCGTAGGTCTCGAGAATGTTCTTGACCGCCTCGACCACCTCGGGCCAGCGCGGCGGGTTGTTCGGGATGAACGGGATGGCCAGCTTCGAGAACTTCGGCGCGATGCGGGAGTTCGACACCTTGCCGCCGACCCAGATGGAGATACCGTCGGTCTGGGCATTGTTGATATGCACCGCCGGGCAGACCGTGTAGCAGTTGCCGCAGTACATGCACTGGTCTTCGATGATCTCGACGGACTGTTTGCCGTCCACGGTGGCCGGGCGGATGGCGCCGGTCGGGCACGAGGCAATCAGGTTCGGGATTTCGCAGACCTTGGGCAGGTCGTCGTGATCGATCACCGGCGCCCGGGTGTGGACACCCAGGATCGCGATGTCGGAGCAGTGGACCGCACCGCACATGTTGAGGCAGCAGGCATAGGCGATGCGAGTCTTCGCCGGCAGGTCCTTCTCACCGGTGAAGTACGGGAAGAGTTCGTCCATGACGGATTTGACCACGCCCGAGGCGTCCGACGCCGAGGAGTGGCAGTGCACCCAGCCCTGGGTGTGGACGATGTTGGACAGCTTGGCGCCGAGACCGCCGATGGGGAAGCCGTACTCTTCGACCTCTTTGATCAGGGGTTCCACGTTCGCCTCGTCGGGAATCAGAAACTCGACGTTGTTGCGGCTGGTCCAGCGGATGTGGCCGTCGCAGTACTTGTCGGCGATGTCGCAGAACTTGCGGATCGAGGTGATGGCGAGCAGGCGAGGCGTCGCACAGCGAACGGTGAAGAGCTTGTCGCCGGACTCGGCGACGTGCACCATCACGCCAGGCTTCACAATCTCGTGGTAGTCCCACTTGCCGTAGTTTTTCTTGATGACCTCGGGCAGGAACTGTTTGTAATTCGGAGGTCCGATGTCGGTTCTACGTTCGAATTCAGGCATGAGCTCCTCCCTTCCTACTCGAAGATCTCGTCGTCGAAGAAGATGTACGGGTTCGTCCGCGGGTGCATCACCATCTCGGGAACCGGATCGAGCCCGATCTCCTCGAGGAAGTTCGACAGGCCCACGCGCTGGATGAACTCACCCGTCCGCTCGCGGTTCTTGCCGTGCTCGCCCCACAGGTCCCAGATCGCCTCTGTGAGCTCCTTGAGGTCCTCGTAGTCATCCTCGGGGTTCATCTCGAGGAAGGGGACGAAGACCGAGCACAAAAGGGCGCCGCCGATGATCGGAGCCTTGCCACCGATGAGGATCGTCGCACCGCGCTCTTTACCGGGCTTGAGCGCCTTCGGCATCAGGTTGATGCAGTGCATGCACTTGACGCAGTTGGCGTTGTCGATGTCGAGGGTCTTGCCGTCCCACTCCATGCACCGGGTGGGGCAGAGGTCGCAGACTTCGGTCTGGACGTCGGTGCCATTGGCGTCGTACTCGGCCACCTTGGCGTTGTCGACCTGGATGTCGTCCTTCCAAACACCCATCACCGAGCAGTCCGAACGCGCGATCGAGGCGACGCAGTCGTTGGGGCAGCCGGCGAACTTGAACTTGTATTTGTAGGGGAAGAACGGGCGGTGCAACTCGTCCTGGAACTCCTGCGTGATGTTGTAGCAGGCGTCCAGCGTGTCGTAGCACGCCCACTCGCAGCGGGCGGGGCCGACGCAGCAGGACGGCGTCCGCATGTTGGACCCGGAGCCGCCGAGGTCGAAGCTCGGCAGGTCGTCGTGCTCCGCACTGAGCTCGGCGAAGAGGGGCTCAAGAGCCTCGGTCTTGCACCCGAGGAAGACGATGTCACCGGTGGAGCCGTGCATGTTCGTCACACCCGAGCCGTGCTTCTCCCACACGTCGCACAGATGGCGCAGCGACTTGGTGTCGTAGAACCACGCCGACGGCTGGTTGACCCGGACGGTGTGGAACATGTCCACGTTGGGAAACTCTTCCGGAAGATCGCTGTAGCGACCGATCACGCCACCGCCGTAGCTCATCACGCCGACGATTCCGCCGTGCTTCCAGTGGCTGATGTGTTCCTCGTACGACCGCTCGAGGATTCCGAGCACATCGTTCGACATGGCGTTGTGCTCGCCCTCCTTCTTGATCTCCTTGACAAAGCTCGGCCACGGTCCCTTCTCGAGCTCGTCAAGCAGCGGCGTTTCATGTTTTTTAACTGTCATGGCCACTCCTTTCCAATAATTTTCACTCCAAAATCACTGTTGGACCGGACGCCGAGAGGGATGATACGGGCCCCGACATCGCAATCCCAATCACTTTCCTCCTTCAAGCATCGGTGAACACACCAATACCGCATGTTCCGTCTTGCAACCCCTGTGCCAGAGAGCCCCGGCGGCGGTCCTCTCCCAAATGGTTCACCGGGTTCCACTTCCCAGGAGATCGAGAGGGCGCTCTCGGAAGCAACGGTCCCACGTCAGTTACCGGAACGTAACGGCCGCGGTCCTCGTGTCAATCGCCGTTTCGGAATCTACCGTTGTCCCGGCTTCTGCCGTCTCGCTCCGGCACCACGATCTTGAGATTCCGGATCTTCCGAAACAGGGTGCTCGGATGGATGCCGAGAAGCTCGGCGGCTTCCTTGCGGTTGCCCTCGGTACGGCGCAGAGCGTCGGTGATGTGGGTGACCTCCATCGCCCGAAGCGTGGTCGGCGCACCCAACATGGGAAGCGGCTGGCGCGAGTCGCGCTTGGCCAGCTCCGGCGGCAGGTGGTGGACCTCGATGATGCTCGAGTGGCAGAGCACGAAGGCGTGCTCGATGATGTTCTCGAGCTCGCGGGCGTTGCCGGGGTAGTCGTGGTTCATGAGGATCTCGAGCACTTCGTCGGCAACGCCGACGACATCCTTGTCCTGCAGCCGGTTGAAGCGGCCGATGAAGTGCTCGATGAGCAGCGGGATGTCCTCGCGCCGGTCGCGGAGCTCAGGTAGATCCAACCGCATGACGTTGATGCGGTAGAAGAGATCCTCTCTGAAAGAGCCCTCGCGCACGAGCTCGTCGAGATCGCGGTGAGTCGCGGCCACCACCCGCACGTCCGCCGTCACCGGCTCCACCGATCCCAGGGGTTCGTAGACCTGCTCCTGCAGCACCCGCAGGAGTCTGACCTGCATGGCCTGGGAGATGTCGCCGATCTCATCGAGGAAGAGCGTGCCGCCCTCGGCGTGGGCGAACCTTCCGGTGCGATCCTGGCGGGCGTCGGTGAAGGCCCCGGCCTTGTGGCCGAAGAGCTCGGACTCGAGCAGCGCGTCCGGCAGGGCGCCACAATTGATGGCGACGAACCGTTTGTCCCGCCGAGGCGAGATGTTGTGGATCGCCCGGGCGAAGAGCTCCTTACCGGTGCCGCTGGCGCCTCTGATGACCACCGTGCTGTCGCTGGCCGCCACCGCCGGCAGCACCCCGAAGAGATCCCGCATGGCCTGACTGCGTCCGATGATGTCACCCAGGGAGTAGCGGGCCTCGAGTTCCTTGCGCAGCTCTTCGACCTGGCTGACGTCGCGGATGGTCTCGACACCGCCGACGAGACGACCGTGCTCGTCGCGGAGGACCGCCGTGGAGACACTGACGGGAAGCTTGCGGCCCCTGGCGTCGATGATGAAGGCCGACCGGTTCGCCACCGCCTCGCCGGTCTCGAGGGTGTGGCGGAGAGGACAGAGGGTGCTGCAGATGCTGGCCTGGAACACCTCGCAGCAGCGACGGCCGATGGCCTTGCGGCGCGGCACCCCGGTGAGCTTCTCGGCGGCGCGGTTGAAAAAGACGATCTGCCATTCCTGATCGACGGTGAAGACCGCTTCGGCAACGCTGTCGAGAATGATCCGCCCCATTCCGGGCGCGTCGGCATCCATGAAAACTCTCCTGAATCTCAACCTAGACGCGATCCCGACGCTGGTCAAGCTCGGGGGGCGCCGTGCGGTTTCGTGCGTTCTTGTGCCATACTGTGGGTTGGACGGAGCAATGGCTACCTATCACGTCGGATTCGAACGGCAGAAAAAGCGCGAGCGCAGCGAGCCGAAACAGCAGGGCGGAGACGTGCCCGGAGCGTCTATCGAAGAGGACGCCGACACCGAGAACCCGGCCCGGGGCTCGAAGCTCGACAAACGGGAGATCGCCGCATACCTCGCCGGAGCGCTGGTCCTCTCGATCTTGGTGACACTGGCGATCCCGGTCCTGCACCCGTTCCTGATCGGCGGACTGCTCCTGTGCGTGCTGGTCGCCGCAGGCTGGCTGGTCATCGTCCGTCGTCACTCCACGACCGGCTCGCACAGCCACCCTCGCGTCAAGGACCTCCGGCAGGAGCTCGACGTCACCCGCCGCCGCTACCGCCGCCTGTTCTCCGCCGTTCCCGACTTCATCTGCGTGCTCGACCGCAAACACAACATCATCGAAGCCAACGACGCCTACCGACAGGCCTTCAACGCCGACACCAGTTCCCTGTGCTACGAAGTCTGCAAACGTCGCACCTCGGAGTGTCCCTACTGCGTCGTCGACGCCACCTTCTCCGACGGGGTCCCACGAACCGAGGAGGAAATTCTCATCACCCGGGACGGCCGGCGCATCAACACGCTCGTTCACACCCAGCCGATCTTTGACGAGGACCTCAACATCAACGCGGTCATGGAGGTCTTCACCGACGTCACTGAGATCAAACGGCTGCAGCGGCAGCTTGCGCTCACGGGCCGCGCCGTTGCCGGCACCGCCCACCGGATCAAGAACATCCTCATGGGCCTCGAGGGCGGCATCTTCATCGTCAACGACGGCCTCGAAAGCGACGACCGGCAGACCATCGAGAGCGGTTGGGAGATGGTCGAACGCAATGTCCACCGCGTCGCGGCCATCGTCAAGGATCTTTTGTTCTGTGCCAAGGAACGCAAGCCCGAGCTCGAGCGCGACGTCTCACCCCAGGAGATCCTGCTCGAGGTCCGCGATCTCTTCGCCGACCGGATGCAGGACGAGAACATCGAAATCATTGCCGAAGCGCCCGAACCTCACCACCGCGGCATCTTCGACCCTGAAGCCATCCACAGCCTCCTCTGCAACCTGGTCGCCAACTCCATCGACGCCTGCCGCTTCGACCCCTCCGAGAGCAAGAACGGGCACCGGGTCATCATACGGTGCGCCCAGAACGGCGACGGTCACACCGTCTTCGAGGTGGAGGACGACGGTGAGGGCATTCCTGAAGAGCTGACCCAGAAGGTCTTCAGCGAGTTCTTCTCGTCCAAGGGCACCGAGGGAACCGGAATCGGCCTGCTCGTGGTGCAGAAGGTCGCCGAGGAGCACGGTGGGACGGTGACCTTCGAGTCCCGACCGGGTGAGGGGACCCTTTTCACGGTGACGATCCCGCCCCACACCCATCCCGCGTCCCTGGGAGACTCGGGCGAGCTTCCCCAGGTGGATGAGACCCCCGCGCCCCCTGAACCCTGAACCGTCGATAGAACGAGCCACCCGGCGTTCGCACTCCCGGGTGGCCCGTGGTCGCTCAGAATGTTGCAGTACCCGCGGATTGTCCTCAGTCCGCCCCGATGAGCTCTTTCACGGTTTCCAGGAACTCCTCGCGCTTGATGGGCTTCTCCACCACCGCTTCCGGCTTGCGGAGCTCTCCGAAGTCTCCGAAGAAATCGTCCGACCGGGTGAGCCCGGTGAGAACGATGATCGGAATCGCAGCGGTCTTCTCCGACGTCCGAAGGCTGCGGTAGGCCTTGACGCCACTCTTCTTCGGCATCAGGACGTCGAGTGTGATGAGGTCCGGCTGTTGCGCTTCGGCAAGCCACACCCCCTGGTCTCCGTCGGCGGCTGTCTCGGTCTCGTAGCCGGCTTTCCGGAACACGGCCTCGAGATACACCCGCATGTCCTTCTCGTCATCGATGATGAGAATCTTCTTGGTCATTTCCTAGTCCTCCCGACTGCTGACTAGTTTGCCACAGGCGCGCCGCCCAGGGCAGCCCTCGCCTCTGGGGTATCGATTTGCTTGAGAACCTCGCGCACCGGCTGGCGCAGATTCTCGTTGTCGAGGGACCGGATCACGCAATCGACCAGATCGGGGTCACGAAGCACCGTCAGCTCCTGCATGGCGCAGTCCGCCAGTTTCGGGTTGGCGCTGCCCAGGGCAGAGCAGAGGTACTCCACAGCAAGCCCGCCGGTCTCACCGCCCTTGCGGGCGATGGTTCCGAGCGCCCTGAGTGCCTTCTCGCTCCGCTTGAAACGACCGATGGCCCGGACTCCGCGAAGGCCGCCGCCGTACGCCTCGACGAAGGCGTCCACCGCCTCCTCGCTCTTCCGGTCGGAATCTGCCTCGGCCTCCTGAGCCGCATCCTCGAGAAAGGACTCGTCGGCATAGTACTCGATGGCCATTCGACGAACCGCCGGGCCATAACTGGTGTCCTCGGCAATGGACTCGATGATGCGGCGGTCGGTGATGCGGGAAAAACACATGCCGATGAGCTCGAGGTTCTCCGGAGCCTTGAGCAGGTCGGCGAGGACCCGCTGGGAAAACACCCGTTCGACGGCCACCAGTCGAGCGTCGAGGTACTCGCCCTCCCGCGCCACCTTCTCCAGGTGGAGATCGTCTTTCAGGCGGGAGACCGCGAGGAGACGAACCCGAGGCGACTCGTCGGTGCACGCGACCTGCACGATGAGGTCGGGATCTTCGGATTTTTCGACGGCTGAGATCCGAACTTTGGGATTGGGATGCTCGTGATCCTTCTTCTCCAACATAGTCATCGGAGCCCTCCTTTCACGTGGGGGCGTCGTTGGTCGCCGATGGCCTCTCGACCGCCGTCGGGCGGCGAGACCTTGCGAAGCATCGGCGTGGGTCTCAGATCAATCATCGTTCACGCCGAGGGCCCGCTCGACGGTCTCAATGAACTCGTCCGGTACGATGGGCTTGTCGAAGACGGCGAACGGTTTGCTGACCGCCAGATGGCGGCCGGCCAGACCGCTGACCACGATGACCGGTGTGTCGCCGAGCGAGGGGTGCTTCATCAACCGCCGGTAGAAATCCGTCCCGGTGTGGTCGGGCATCTGCAGGTCGAGGCAGATCAGGTCCGGCGTCACCTCGTCGGCCAGAGCCAGCGCCTTGCCTCCGTTTTCGGCGGTCACCACCGTGTAACCTTCCTTCTCGAGCACCGCCGTGAGAAAGGCCCGGACATCCGCCTCGTCGTCAACGACCATCACTGTATAGCTCATTACGGCCTCCGTTCTTGCGACATGCTCTGATTCCAGACTACCGCCAGCGCTCGCGCTCGGTCAAGAATCGCCAGAAAGGAATGAAGCTCACCAGCAGGACGCCGGCAATGATGTAGCCCATGCCTTTGGTGTGGGTCAGAAAATCGAAGAGAGTGTGCATCGTTGTCTCCTCAGTGAGTACCCTTCCAGTCGGGGTGCTCGTACATGATGGGCATGCGGTCGGCGATCAGCTTGAAGGCCACCACGGCGAAGGTGATGAACGCGACGGTGATCCAGATCTCCATCCAGTTGGGGACGTAGATCTCGCCGGTGGGGTTGTTCCAGTTGAAGACGATGAAGATCACGTTGAACCGGTTGAGCATGATCCCGATGACGGTGATCACCGCCGCCACCCGCACCAACAGAAGCTTCCTCTCGCGGTAGCCGATGGCGAAGAGGGCGCAGGGCAGGACCACGAAACCGAGGATTTCGACGAGCCAGTAGGCGCCCCACCCGGTTGCGAGCAGGTGCCACTCGTCCTCGATGGCGAGCGCGATGACCTTGATGGCGGTGTAGACCGCGAGGGTCACCGCCGCCGCCTTCGCCAGACCGAAGTTGATGCGGTGGAAATGGTCCTTGGTGATCTGTACCTGATGGTGGTAGGCCCGGTGCGAGATCATGCCTTCGACGATCACCATCGAGAGGCCGGCGGCCACCGCCGAAACGAAGAAGTGGACCGGAATGTGAGCCGAGTACCACAAGGGGTGGAGCCGCGTCGGGGCGACCATCAGCATGGCGCCGAGCGTGGACTGGTGCATGGTGGAGAGGATGAGCCCGAAAATGGTCAGGGCGATGGTCATACTGCCGACGACCTTGCGGGCTTTCTTGAGCCCGAGCCATTCCAGGGCGGCCGGGGTCGACTCGATGAACAGCACCGTGAGATAAAGGGCGACACAGAGCGACACCTCGAACAGAGGTGAGGTCGGTCCCGGCGACTTGATGAACGGATAGGGCAACCGCCACGGACGTCCGAGATCGGCGAGCAGCCCCAGCACAACGAGGAAGTAGCCCAGGAAACCGGTGAGCAGCGCCGCCCGGACCACGGGTTTGTACTCTTTCATGCCGAAGAGATAGACGGCGCTGGAGGTGACGAAGCCGCCGGCGGCGAGGGCGACGCCGGACATGACGTCGAAACCGATCCACAAGCCCCACGGGTAGGTGTGGCTGAGGTTGGTGGTGGCGGCCAGGCCATGGGTGAAGCGGATCGCGAGGAGGACCGCTCCCCCGATCAGGATGATTCCGGTGATGATGTTGAACGGCGTGAACCAGCCGCCCCTGGTCGGCTCGTGGACGGCATCGACGGTGACGTCGCTCATGCGTCACCTCCCTTCTCCGCTTCCTTCTTCGCCTCGGCGAGGGCTTTCTTGACAGCCATATTGATGGACCGCTCCTTGTCCTTTTTTGCGCGGTCCGCCGCAGCCTCGAGCTTCTTCTTGCCCTCTTCCTCGGTGGCGGCGATGGCATCGGCCACCGCCTCCTGACGTTCGGCTTTGGCGACGGCCTCGTGGCGCTTGGAGAAGGCGTACATCCCCATCAGCAGACCCGGGTAAATGGTCACCACCAGGGGCACCACTCCGAGGTAGCTGGTGGCGATGGCGGGCAGGGGCTCGTGGGTCATGCCCTCGTCGAGACCGAGGTCGCCAAAGGAGTGGCCGGCCAGCACCATCCAACTGGTGCCGCCGAACTCGTGCTCGCCGAAGATGTGGTCGATGTAGCGCTCGGGGTTCTTGCGGATGCGCTCGCGGGCGATCGTGATGAGCTCGTCGCGCTCGCCGAAGGTGATGGCGCCCATGGGGCAGGCCTCGGCGCAGCCGGGGAGCTTGCCCTCCTTGATCCGGTCATAGCACATGGTGCAGCGCATGACCTTCGGGGTCAGCGGATCCTCGAACTCGTAGGCCAGGGCGTAGTACGGACAGGCCGTGATGCAGTAGCGGCAGCCCATACAGAGCTCGGGGTGGTAGAGCACCGGGCCTTCCGGGGTCTTTTCGAAGGCGTGGACGAGGCAGACCGTGGCGCAGCAGGGCTCGTTGCAGTGCATGCACTGGAGCTTGCGGTACACCGGCGGCTTGTCGTCGGTGGCGTCCACGTACTTGTTGACCACGGTGAGCGCGGTTTCGGTGGTGCGGCGTGTGCTGTCGAAGACCGCCTGATCGCCCACCGGCGCCTCCACCGGAGGCAGGTCGTTCACCTCTTTGCAGGCCACCTCACAGGAGCGGCAGCCGACGCACAGCGTGGTGTCGTGCAGCAGGCCGTAGCGCCCGGGATAGCCTGCAAAGTGCTTGGTGGTCCCGGCCTCTGCAGTACCGGCGGTCAGCGCGGCCCCGATGGCGCCGCCGATGAAGCCTCGACGGGTGGTTGTCATGATTGTCCCTCCCTGGCCGCATGGCAGTCGGTGCAGCCGGCCTTGATCTTCAACCGCTGGTGGCAGGTGACGCACTGTCGGTGGTAGGCCACCTTCAGCGACGGTTTGTCGACGGTTGCCGCGTCCTCGTCGCCGTGGCACGCAGAGCACTTGGGCGGCCGCTCGCCGGCCGGGCTGTGGTGGTGACACCCGGCGCACATGGCCTCGGTGGAGCCGTGGAACTGCCGTGCCAGCGAGCTTGACCGAATGCCTTCGTCAAAGCGCCGTACGATCTTCAGATGCGGGAAGGTCGACGCCTCGTACGCGTCCACCAGCAGATCGATGGTGACCTCTTCCGGCAGATCGTCCGACGCCTCCGGGAGAGCGTCGAGCTCCGCCACAACCGGCGAGCCGTCCACCGGCGGCTCCGGCGAAACGTCCGGCTGCGGCCGGGGACCGTTGTGGCAGACCACACATCCGGTTTCGGGGCTGGCCGCCACCGTGGTGTCGACGTGGCAGCCCGCGCAGTCGCCCTCGGCCGCGGCGGTGTGGTGGCATCCGACACAGCTCTTCTCCGAGGTCCGGTCATGGTGGGCCCGCTCCAGGATCACCCCGCCGCCGTCCAACATCGAGGTGTCGCCGTGGCAGTCCGAGCAGGCCTTCATCCGATCGTGGTGACACGTCGAGCAAGTGTCGGCCTGGAGCTCGTGGTGCTGGTGATTGAAGACCACCATCGGACTGCTGCTGCCGGGCGCCTTGACCCACAGGCTGTTGGGCTGGCCCCGCATGAGGCGTGGAATCTCGGCGAGCCGTTCGATGCCGGCGATAACTGCCGCGTCGTGACAACCCGCACAGTCCACCGGGCCGGTCTTCTCTGCGCGCTCGGAGCGCTCGAGGTGGCATCCGACGCACGTACGGTGCACGGCGGTGCGCAGAACCGGTTGGCTGTCTCTGGTCGGCTCGGCGTGGCAGCCCGCACACCGCTCTTCGGTGTTCTCGCGGTGCACCAGGGCCCCGGTCGCCTCGTCCCAGATGTGGTGACACTTGGCGCAGTCGTCCGGATAGGCCTCGGCGTGGCGGGCGTGGAGCGATCGATCGAGGACCACCTGGGCCCGGCCCGACACGCCCGGAGGACGGCGGACGTGGCACTCGCCGCAGGTCACCGGCCCGGACACCGCACCCTCGCCGGCCATCCGCTGGTGGCAACCGGTGCAGGTGTCGTGGTAAGCGTCGGTGAGGGCGTCGAGGTCCTCGATCCCGGCCACCGCCTTGAGGCCCGGGTCGAAGTCCGCTCCGTCGACGGTGTGGCAGGTCACGCAGCCGTCGGCCTCGAGGGCCGTGACGTGGGCGGCGTGATTGAACTCGATGGCGGGACGCTCGAGGTCACCGCCGGGGAATGTCATGACAACGAACGTCGGTTCGACGACTCGGACCGACGCCTGCGAGCTCGCCGCGGCCGGCGCGACCGCCGCAGCCAGCAGCAGCAGGCAGCAACTCAAACCCAGAATCGTGGATCGCCTCATGGTTTCCAACCCCTCATGCTTCCGGCATTTCCATGCACTTGACCAGCAATTCGCTGATGAACGAGACGTGGCAGCCCAGATCGTAGTGGCCGATGATGTCCTCGATGCCCGAGTGGCAGTTGTGGCAGGGCGTGATGACCAAATGGGCGCCCGTGTCGTGGATTTGATCGGCCTTGATCCGATTGCTCTTCATTCTCGACCGTTTCCACGGCGGCCCACAGTTGATGAGACCGCCGCCGGCCTGGCAGCAGTAGTTGTGCTCGTAGCGTGGATCCATGTCACGGAAGTCTTCGCACAGGGCGTTGACCACGTAACGCAGCTTGTCGTGCAGACCGCGGCCGCGAACGATGTTGCACGGATCTTGGACGGTGACCGATTCTTCGATCTTGCGGACAATCTTGATGCGGCCGTTCTTGATGATGTCGTAGTAGTACTCCACGGCGTGCACCATGGGAATGGGCGGCTCGGTCCATCCGAGCCACCGCGGCCCGTCGTAGACCGCACCGCGGTAGGCGTGGCCGCACTCGCCCATCACTACCCGCTTGACCTTGAGCTGGCTCGCCCGGTCCCAGTGCAGGCGCTCCACCCGGCCCATGGTCTCGAAATCGCCCGAGTACATCGCCATGTTGGAGTTGTCCCAACCGTCGGCGGACGGCATGGTCCAGTCGGCGCCCGCCGCCTTGAAGATGATGGCCATATTGGCGATGAGCTGGGCCAGGATCTTGGGCTCCGGACCGATCACCGAGTACATGATGTCGGCGCCCTCTTTGTCGAGGGGGATCCTGGTTCCCGCGACCTCGGCCTGGGCGTCCTCTTCCTGCCACATGAGGGTGTCGATCCAGTCGTCCTGTTGGACCCACATCTGGTTCATGGTGGCGGCGTGGCTGTTGGTCGTGTCCTGCAGGTACTGCGGCACGATCCCGAGGAGGTTGAGGATCCTCCGTACCGTCATGATGAGGTACGAGATGTCGATACCGAAGGGGCAGTAGGCGCTGCAGCGTCGGCAGGCTCCGCAGTCGATGAACGCGATTCGCGCCGCGTTGTGGAGGAATTCGGCGTCCACCTTGCCCTTGCGCTTCACCATTTCCCAGATGGTGTCCCGGACTTTGGCCACCGGCGCGTAGTCCGGGTCTTTGTCGCGGGAAATGTAGCTCTGACAAGCCTCGGCGCACAGACCGCAGTGGACGCAGGTGTCCATGTAGACCTTCAGTCGGGCCGCCGTTTCGTTGGTCAGGACCCGGTTGATGGTCGTCTCGATCTGCTCCGGCGTCAGCTTGGCGATGTTGTCATCGACTCCCGGGTCGATGATCTTGATATCCTCGAGATCAGCCATGGTGTTCTACTCCCATCGCGCGAAAAAAGCTCGAATATTGCATTACCAGTCCCTCGAGTGCCGGACGGAGCCGAACTCCGAGCCCATGTAGGCCCGGGTGAAGGCGAACCACAGCATGTGCACCAGGCGCGTCCACGGAATCGCCAGCAACCACAGCGCACCGCACAGGATGTGGATGGTGATCATGGTCTGGTAGGGGAACCACTGCTGGTGAGCCATGAAGCCGGTGAGAAACGGCGACATGACCAGCAGCGCGAGGATGAAGTCGGAGGCATAGCTCACGTTCCGCACCTCGGGCTGGACCAGCCGCCGGATGATGAAGAACAGACAGCCGAAGACCACCACCAGGGTCATGACGTCGGCCACGCCTTCGGGAAGACTCCACCAGCGAATCCCGAAGGACTGCTGCCAGAGGACTGCGTGTCCCATGAGAAACAGAGGAGTGACCAACAGGCAGATGTGGAACACGAAGGAAATCAACGTGAAGAAGGGCCGTTGCCGGGTGCTGGTGCCGGCGAAGGGGAAGATCCAATGGAACAGCGACCGCAAGCCGTACTTGGGGCTCATGGTCGGCAGGACCACCCGTTCCTTCCTGGCCATCGTGTACTTGGTCACGAATTGATAGAGCAGACCGCCGAAGAAACCGATGAAGGCGATCCAGACCAGAGGGCCGCTGATGAACTCGTACATGCTTCCTCCTCCGGTCATCCGCCGAATCCGGTCGCCACGTCCACCACGTGGCGGACGAAGTGGCCGTCCTCCACCGCGCGGATGAGCATCCTGGTTCCGTCAGGGCTGAAGATCGGATCCCACATCATGTCGAACCACGGGCTCCACGGCCGGCCGTCCAGGGCAACGGCATAGCGGCCGTCCCGCTCCACCTTGACCGCAACTCGAGAGCTGTCCGGCGAGAAGACAGGGGACCAGACCATGTCGGAGGTTTCGGACCACGGGCGGTCATCGACCGCCAGACCCCAGCGGCCGTCATTGCGGACCGTTGCCGCCACCCGCGCGCCGTCCGGCGAGAAGACCGGCGGCAACACCAGGTTGTTGAAGGTCGATTTCCACAGCTTGTCGTCCACCACCACCGACCACTTGCCGAAGCTGGTGGTGGCGACGGCGGCGATCCGGCTTCCGTCCGGGCTCAGCCGCTGATTCCACATCTGCATGAAGCGGCTCTTCCAGATCGCCTCACCGTTCTCGGCCATGGTCCAGGAACCTTCCACCCGAACCGGAGCCACCAACCGGCTGCTGCCGTTGCGGTAGACCGGCTCCCAGATGCAGCCGAAGGTGTTCCCCCAGGGCAGGGCGTTCTCCGCCAGGGTGTACTCGCAGATGTCGAGCCGCACCTCCGCCGCCACCCGCGCGCCATCATCTGAAAACGTCGGGCCGTACACGTTGATGAACTTCCGTTCCCATGGCTCGCCGTCCACAGCGATGCTCCAGGTCCCTTCGAAGAAACCGAAGATGTCGGCCTCGGCCAGACCCTCCACCTGGACCACCGCGGCGGCGTGGGCGCCGTCGGGGCTGATGGCCAAGCCGCGCGACGAGTGGAATTTCTTCTCCCACGCCACACCGTCCATGGCCACGGAGTACTCCATGTTGTCCTTGATCTGGACGGCGATGACCTTGCCGTCGCGGCTGAAGATCGGGTTCCAGGCAAACTCCCACCGGTTTTCCCAGGCCTCGCCCTCCACCGCCACCGTCCACTCGTCGTCAATGCGGACCAGCGCGGTGAGGCGGCCATCCGGGGTGAAGGCGAGGTGCCAGGCCTTTTCGTACTCGCCGTCCCACCTCCCGTCGTTCACTGCCACCGTGAAGTTGTCGGGCTCGGTGAGGACCGGCGCGGCGATCCGTTCGCCGTCCGGGCTCGCGATCCACTCGTGGACCTCGTGGAAACGATCACCGATCGCCCCGAGATCGCAGATGGCTCGCTTGCCCGTGTTCCAGTCCCATGCTTCGCGATTGACCATGGAGTGGCTCCCTTCCGTGGCGGTAAGCCCTCACTCACCTGGGCTCACTACCGTTGGGTTCGGGACTGCAACGTCTGTGCCACAGCTTTCCTGTCAACCGGAACCGCGGTTAAATATCTGGAAATAATAGAGAAAGCGACAATGAATGGAGATTCAGTCTCGAAACTTCATCGCAAATTGCCATTCGGAATACTAGCCAAGACTCGCAAATTGCAACGTTGCAATTTGCGAGCACCACCACCCGCTGGCGCTGGAGAGCCCCTCAAGGCCTCCGCTCACAGAAAAAGGGCCCGCCGGCGGGCGGGCCCTGATAGTCGGTGACCGCCTCCGCCGAAGCGGGGCCGGAGGAACAGTGCTAGTGCCACTCCCAATCGATGAAACCGGGCTGGACGTCCTCCATGGCGTTGACGATGAGTTCCACGAGGCCGCCGTAGTAGATGCCGGCTTTCTCGAAGGCATCGTAGTAGTTGATGATGTCTCGGATCTGGCCCTTGCAGTTGGAGCAGGGAGCGCAGACATACTTATAGTGCTTCGGGTCCATGCTCTCGTCCTGAAATGAGTCGAGGATCTGTCGGAACTTCCGTCGCCCCGTCATCCGGTGGCGCCAGTCCTGGAAGTTGTGGCCCGACATGATGGCGAAGCCCGAACCGCCGCCGCAGCAGTAGTTCTCCACCCCGTGCGGCGCCATCTCGCGGAAGCGGCCCTCCGGCACCACCGCGTCGATGATCTCGCGCTGCGGCGAGACAATGCCCATGAGGCGCACCATGTTGCACGGGTCGTGCAGGGTGACCGGAAAATCGTTGCGGCTCTTGTCGAGCTTGAGCACGCCGGACCGGACGATGTCGCGCATGGTCACCATGGCGCTCTCACGGGGGATGTTGAGGTCGCCGGTGAGCACCTTGTCGGCAATGACCGTCAGCGCCTTGTGGGCGTGCCCGCACTCGCCGAGCACGATTTTCTTGACACCGAGCTTCTTGGCCACCTGGGCGTGCCGCACGGCGACTCGGGCGAACTGAACGTCGTCATACCACACACCGTAGTTGATGCCGTCGTACCCCAATACGTCCGACGAGAGTGTCCAGCTCAAGCCTGCCGCCTCGAAAAGGGTGGCGAAGGCGCCGGGGTTTTCCGGCCACGCCATGATCTCGCCGGCATTGTGAATGAGGAGGATGTCCGCACCTTGAACGTCGAAGGGGGTCTCGATGGGGACTCCCGTACGCTCGGCGGTGTCCTCGTCGATAAACTCGATATTGTCCTTGACGATCATGGGGGTCATGCCGGTGGATGAGCCCACCTGAAGCTGGAGGACCGAACCGTCGTCGTGGATCTCCCGCGGAACGATACCCATTTCCATGCTGGCGATCTTGCGGATCTCACGCGACAGCAGACCGTTGTCGGCCCCGATCGGGCAGGTCTGGGCGCAGCGCCGGCAGAGGTTGCAACGATAGCTGAGCTCAATGAGCCTGGCGACGGTCTCCCAGTTGAGGTCGATGTCGCCGTGCAGCGCCGGTGAGGCCTTCTTGATGTACTTGAAGTAGATGCGGCGGAGGATCTCCGACCGGTAAATCGGACGATACAGCTCGTTCTGACCACTCTCTTCGTAGATCGGACAGGAGTCCGAACAGGACTGGCACTTGGCGCAGTGCTCCATGGACATTTCAAAAGGCTGGAGAAAGGTCCAGTTGTCCTCGACGCTGAAGAGCTTCTCGAGACCGCTCAGAAACCCGTTGACCAGGGCATCTTCTTCCTCTTTGGTCTCCGGCTTCTTGATGTTCACCGCGATGGTGTCATCGAGCACCACGTACTTTTCGCGCGCCTCGTCGGAGAGCTGCGCGAACTCCGGCTCGTCTTCGAGGTTGTCGAAAGGCGGCGGCAGCGGAATCTGCTCGAGCTGGTTGATCTGGGCGAGGGGCTCGCCGGGCTTCTTCCCCATATCCTTGACACTGTCGGGCTGTTTCATTTGTCTTGGTCCTCCAAGGTCACGTCGAGCCAGCTCTTCTTGCCGTCAGCGCCAATGTGCGGCGCTGACCAGGTCACGGGTCGGGAGAGAAGCTCCTGGATGATCTTCTCCTGCTTGCCGCCCGGGAGGTTCGGATCGTCCTGCCACCTGATGGAGTGGTAGGCGAAGTACTTGCCGATGAAGTGCGACATGTGGGTGGTCGGAATGTAGGCTACCAACACCGCCAGCAACACAACGGACAACACGAGCATCAGCCCGGCTGTTCCGTCGCCGATGGGCGCCAGGTTGAAGGTGACCAGGTTGGTCACGAATGACCCGACCATGGAGAAGTCGCGGTCGAATCCGACGAAGGTCACGAGCGCCACGCCGAAGGCGACGATGAAGAAAACGAGATTGAAGAGGTCCGCCGGCGCCGTGTAGTCGCTCAGCTCGCGAGCCATGCGGCGAAGCACCAGACCGACAGCGCCGAGGATGCCGAGCACGAGCCCCGCCCCACCGAGTACCGGCAGGAC
Organism: Thermoanaerobaculales bacterium; assembly: GCA_036351195.1. Taxonomy (GTDB): domain Bacteria; phylum Acidobacteriota; class Thermoanaerobaculia; order Thermoanaerobaculales; family Sulfomarinibacteraceae; genus JAHECW01. The sequence continues at coordinate 44,851 of JAZBOQ010000195.1, forward strand.
CCACCCCATGAGCTCGGCCACGGGGTTCCCGATGCTGTCCGGTCCATAGCCGACGATGAGGCCCGCAAACAGCATCAAGGCCGTGGCGCCCCCGACCAGGTAGAGGCCGAAGTGGAAGGGAAAGGAACGGGTCCAGAGCTTCTTGTTGTGTTCGCGCAGGGCCACCAGGAAAAGAATCTCCGGCACCATCACCTTGAGCTCGCCGACGAGAGAAACCTCCCGCTTCTTGGACCACCACTCGGAATCTTCGAGGTAGGAGCCGCCGTACTCGGCCTTGCCTCCCCCTTCGTGGGCGACGGGATACAACTCCCACCTCACGTGCATGGGCATCTTGGACCACATCATGAACCGGGCGATGCAGGCGATGAGGAAGAAGACGATGCCGAGATAGGCAACCACATACGCGAGAGTAGTCATCATTATCACCTCATAATCATACTATGTTATTACGTTGTAACGGCGAGGGTCCGCGCATCATCTTACAGGTTTGATCGTCTCCGCGCAGAAGGCACTCCGTGCTCGTCGTTGTCCGCAAACCCCCGATGTCATTCCATCGCTCACCAGCGTCGCCTCTCCTCAAGCGGGGGGGCGACACCCCGCATCATTTGAGCAATTGTTATTCCTGAGTGATTCGCTCGGCTTTCGTTCGGCGACGGACTCCGCGGCGGGGCCACGGACAACGACAAGTCGCGGCCATACAAGAGGCTCCACCCGAGCACCACGGACACAGGTTTGGCGGGCGTTTCCGGGCGAGCGGGTGAGCGCCCGCACAGCGCCGCCTCAACGTTACCGTCTCGTGACATTCAACGTGTATCAAGCCTCGATCTTGAGACCGAACCTCGGCGATTAATGACTCGAAAGAAACTCAGTCGACAGCGGCGCCACTGTCCGTCACCTCTGGAGGAACGTAGTGCAGGGGAAGCACCACGGTGACCGTTGTCCCCATTCCTTCGGCGCTTTCCAGCGACACCTTCCCGCCGTGCATCTGGACCGCTTCGCGGACGATGGAAAGCCCCAGACCGGTGCCCTCGGCCTCCATATGCTTGGCATTGGGAGCGCGGACGAACTCCAGGAAAACATCGTCAAGGAGGTCGCCGGGAACCCCGATGCCGTCGTCTGCGACCACCACGGTGGCATGGCTCCGGTCGATGCCGAGGGCCACGGTCACGGTGCCGCCGTCGGGCTTGGAGTACTTGATGGCGTTGTGGATCAGATTCTCGAAAGCGTAGACGAGATCGGGGGGCACGGCCCAGTCGAGAACCGCAGCTCCCTCGTGGATGAAGTGCGGCACCAGCTCCACATCCGCGTCTCGGGCGAGAGGGTCCGCGGCATCGAAGATGTCCGCCAGAATTTGGTTGATGCTGACGTTTCTCGCCCAGGGGGCCTTGACCCTTCCCTCCCTCATTTTGGCGAGCTCGAGAAGGTCGTTGACGATGGCGAGCAGAGAGTCCACCCTTGACGCCGTCCCCACGAGCAGACGACGGCCCTCGTCCGAGCCCGGATCGAGATACCCGTCGAGCAGAACCTGGATCGATGTCTTGATCGTGCCCAGCGGCGAGCGCAGTTGATGGGCCGAGATCCTCATGTAGTGACTCTTCCGGCGTTCCACCAGGTCCCGCTCCTCCAGCGAACGCCGCAGCTCCGTCGTGGTCTGGTACAGCTCGAGGTTGCGCAGCTTGAACTGGCTGGTGACCGAGTCGGTAAGGTAGACGACACCGAAGACGAGGATGACCAGGAGCGCAGTGGACAGGACACAGCTCATCACGCTGGTCGACCCGCCGGTCACCGACGGGTGCCGCTCGAGAATCTCCACGTGCTCGAGGACGAAGAGCCCCGCCGCGGAGCAACAAACGGCCGCTGCCAGAACATACATGATGCGGGTCGCGATCATGATGGTCCCGATCGCCATGTGGAAGACCACGAAGGGCAGGGCCGGGCTCGCACACCCCCCGGTGTAATGGACCGTGAGGAAAAGCGCCGACAGATCGGTGACCATTTGCAGGATCGCCGACGTCCGCAACCAATGGTACGCCGGTGTCGACCCGGACCGCAGACGGAGAAGGGCGACGAAAACCAGATTGTAGGCCGCCACCAGGACCGCCACCTCCAAGAGGCTCGGGCGGGTCGAGGGTAGTCCCAGGCTGGGCCCGATAAACCACGCCACCGCCAGGCCGGCGACCGCAATCCAGCGGAGATTGCAGAACCAGAACAGACGTTCTCTGAGCTCCGAAGCGAAGATGAAGCTGAAGCGGTTCGGGTGCGCCGGATCCTGAGCGGCGGTCGAGGGAACCGGGTGGGCCGCCGCGCCCCTGAACCGCGATGAGGACTTCATTCGTCGTCCGGAACCCCGGGACCGACAAGCGACTCGACCGCCTGCAGCAGCTCGTCGGGGGCGATGGGTTTTTCCAGATAGAGGTCCGCCGGCACCCAGGACTCGTCCACCTCCATGCGAAGGTTGTAGACGCGGTCGACACCGGTGAGAATGATGATCGGGATCAGTGCTGTGGCGGGGTCGGTGCGGAGCTTCCTGGCGACGTCGAAGCCTTCGGACATGTGGTCCATCATCACGTCGAGGATAACCAGATCCGGCGGATCGTTCTCCACTTCCGCCAGCGCCTCGGTTCCGTTGACCGCGGTTCGAACCCGATAGCGCATCCTCAAGATCGACGCCACCGATGCGGCGAAGACCGCATCATCGTCGGCGATCAGGATCAACGGCCGCTTCATCGTCCGCTGCCGAAACCCACCGGCCGGGCGCACGCGGAACTCCCGATGTCGAATACCATGACTCGACCATAACCGAGATCGAGTCCGTCGAACAAGGATCAGCTCAATCGCCGACCGTTTCGCCGGAGCACGGACACCCACGAGCGGAGAGGTGATCCTCATACAGATCGGCAAAAGCCCGAAGGCTCGCGAGCACCGATCTCGCGGCGTGACGACCGTGCTCGCACAGCGCCGAGCGACGGATGTGACTGCACAGCCTGTCCAGACGATCCAGGTCCGATGCTTCGGCGCCTCCGCTCTCGATCCGGTGGAGCAAGCGAAGGACCACGTCCAACCCGATCCGACACGGCGGGCAGGTCCCGCAGCTCGCCGCAGCACCGTCGGCCACCAACTGCCGCACCAGCGCCACCGGGCAGTCGCCGGCGCCGAGCACGACGAGAGCGGCCGACCCGAGCCGCCCTCCCAACGCACGGACGGCAGCGAAGTCCAGCGGGGTGTCGAGTTGATCCGGCCGGAGGGTCACGCCCCCGAGCCCCCCCAGATGCACCCCCGTCGGCTCCCCGGTCACACACCCTCCGGCCGCCTCCTCGACGATCCGCGCCACGCTCGTTCCCAGAACAACCTCGATAACACCGGGCCGACGGACGCTCCCCGAAACGGCGACCACACGGGTTCGGCCGGCCGGGTCATCGCCAGCGGCGACGTCGTCGCGCACGACAAGGGGAATGTTGGCGAGGGTCTCGAGACTGTTGATCAGGGTCGGACGGCCCCAAAGACCGCTCACCGACGGGAAGGGCGGTCGCGGCCGGGCAATGCCCCGACGTCCCTGGATCACATTGAGCAGGGCTGTCTCCTCACCGCTCATCAGGGCTCCGGCGTCCTCGCAGACTTCAATCGTGAAATCGAAATCCGACCCGCAAACGCCCGATCCGGCAAAGCCCATCGCCGTCGCCTGTTGAACAGCCCGCCGCGCGCGTTGGACGCCGTCCCGGTGCTCCGACCGGAGATAGAGACGGCCGACCTGGGCACCGACCGCGTAAGCCGAGATCATCATCCCCTCGAGAATGCGGTGGGGATCTCCCTCGAGCAGGGTCCGGGCCGCCGCCGATTCGGGATCGGAGTCCACGCCGCTCCCGACGACCACCTTCGCCGGGCCGGGGCTCTCCGCCACCACCGCCCATTTCAGCCCGACGGGAAAACCGCCCCCGGCCCTTTCCTGGAGCCCCGAACGCTTGACCCGGTCGATCACCGCCGACGGATCGCCCGTGTTGATCACCGAGCGCAGCACGTCGTACGCTCCATCTGGCAGGTCCGGCTCCTCGAGTCTGCCGTCCTCGACACGGCACCGGTCGAGAACCCGGTAGTCTCGGCCACCTGTGACGGGCAGCATCGCGGGTCCGGCACGGAAGAGATTTCGGGAACCGGGCTCTTCGCCGGGCCTGTCGTCGGGTTCGTCGCGCTCTGCGCTGAGCAACGGAAAAAAGCTCACCAGGCCGGCGACCTGCGCCGGCGAGAGACCGTAGCGGTCCGCCACGAGCTCCTGCACCCGCCACGATACGCGGCGGAACCTCCGCTGTAAGCCGAGCAGGACCTGCAGCAGGCCCTCTCGCCCCTCCGGGGCGTCGGCCATGAGCTCGTCCACGTGGTCGATGACCGCCGGGTCGAGATCCGCGGCACCGACACCGCCGTCGGCGCCGAAGAAACCGGAGTCCGTAATGTCGCCGGTGGAGAGAAGGTCATCCGCCATGATCAGGCCTTCCTCACTTTCACCGACAGCGCTTCGTCCGCCCGAAGGAAGAGGGTGGAAGCTCCCACGCGGCTGCCCACCCAGGGCGCGACGACCGTTCCCCGCCGAACCGCCGGGTCGAGCCTCGCCCGAAGCAGGATGTCACCGTGCTCGCTGGATACCTCGACAACCTCTCCGCGGCTGACGCCGAGACTTTTGGCGTCGGCGGGGTTGAGCCGCACCGCCACGGTCGGCGAGAGCTCCTGCAGGAGGGCGCTCCGGTTGGTCACCGAACCCGAATGAAAGAGCTGCGGCGCCGCATCGAGAAGGAAACCGGACGCGACGGTTCCGGCCCGGGGCGGAGGTTCCGCCGTCAGGGTCTGCGGTCGAGGACGGCCCCAGTCCCATCCCACGACCCGGTCCATTTCACGGGTCAGCTCGTCGCCGGACGGCAGGTTCCCCCCCATACGCCGGGCGATCTCGGTGAGGATCTCCGTGTCCGGCCGAGCTCCCTCCGGCGGTTGCAGAGCTCGCCGCAACGAACGCCGCACCCCATCGGCTCCGACCGTGGTCCCCTCTCGTTCGCCGAGAATGGTCGCCGGCAGCACCACATCCGCTCGTTCCGCCGTCCGCGTCAGAAAAGCCTCGGCAACGACGGTGAACCCGGCGCCGTCGATGGCCCGGCGCGGGTCCATCCCCCGAGGCAGGAGGTCGATCGGATCGACGCCCGCCAGCAGCAGCCCCGACGCCAGGTCGGCGCCCTCCGCCACCCACTGCGCCACGCTCCAGCCAGGTTCCCGCACCGTCGAGCGGCCGGTCACCGCTTCGACGTCGCCGGCTCGCTCCAACTGCCGGTGGCCGGGCAGCAGCCGCGGGTGCAGCCCGACGTCCACCAGCCCCTGAACGTTGGACCGTCCACCCAGCACCAGAAGACCGGCGGCGTCGCCGAGCAGGGCGGTGAGGCACGCTGCGGCCCGACTCGTTTCGATCTCGTCGTCGGGTTGGCCGAGGCCCGTTCCCACCACAACCATGGGCCGGACGGCCCCGGCCAGCCGCCGAACCAGAGCTTCGACCCGGTCGGGACCGACACCGGTTGCTCGCGCGGCCGACGCCGGCAGGAAGCCGACCATCGAGCGCCGCCACTGGTCGAACCCGGGGAGCACTTCCACGCGGGCAGCGAACCGCTCGTCGGTTTCGAGAAGGCGGGCCGCCACACAGCACAGCAGGTCGTGGGTCGAGCCCGGCGCCAGGTGGAGCACTTCGGCGGCGTGGTTCTCGAGCCCGACGGAGACCGGGTGGGCGACGACCAGAGGCACCGTGCGCTGGACCGCCGCCTGGACGAGCTCGGTCTTCACCAGCGGATGAGAGCGGGCGGGGTCGGTGCCCACGACCATCACCAGATCCGCCCGCCGGAGATCGGCGAAACCGGCCGTCGAGCGGGGACGGTCGAAGACCTTCCACACACCGTCCACCAGCGCCGGCGCGCCACCCACCGGAGCTGCGTCGACGTGTGGGCTGTGCAGCACCTCCCTCGCCAGGGCCTGGAGGAGATAGCCGTCCTCACAGCTCAATCGACCGCCGCCGGCCGCCATCAGCGGTCCTCGCCCGGCGGCTCGTCGCAGCCCGTCAGCCGCAGTTGCCAGCGCCTCCTCCCAGCTCGCCTCTACGAGAAAACCCTTCCGGCGGACCATGGGCGTCGTCAAGCGTTCCGGACTCGTCGCGACGTCGAGACCGAGCCACCCCTTGACGCAGAGCTTGCCCCGGTTGTGCTCTTCTTCAGGATCCGACGTGACACGCAGGACCCTGCCCTCGAGGGATTCCACCGCCACCTGACAACCGCACGAGCAGAACGAGCAGGTGGTGGTCTTCCGGTTGCGCTGCCACACCGGGAGATCGACGGCGTAGGGTCGCGCCACCAGAGCTCCCACCGGGCACGCGTTGACGCACTGGCCGCAGTACTCGCAGTCGAGGCTCTGGTTCAGGAACGGCTCCACCCGGGTTCCGATCCCGCGCCCCATCATCCCGAGAGCAGCCACTCCCTGCACTTCCTCGCACAACCTCACGCAGCGGCCGCACACCACGCACTTCGCGGGATCACGGATGATCACCGGTGACGACTCGTCCCGCGGAGCCGGTTCGGGGTTGAAGGGCAGGACCTCCTCGGGCACTCCGATCTCGTGGACCAGATCCTGCAACCGGCAGTCGGAGTTGCGTTCACAGACCGGACACTCCATGCGGTGGTTGAGCAACAGCAGTTGAAGCTGCTGCTGGCGGGACTCGATGACTCGGGGGCTGTCGGTCTCGATGACCATCCCCTCCTGCACCCGGGTCGAGCACGCCGGAACCAGGGATCCCGAGCCGTCGGTCCGCTCCACAACGCAGAGGCGGCACCCGCCGTAGGGGGTCAAGCGATCATCGTGGCACAGGGTCGGCACCCGGATGCCGAGACCGGTGAGCACGTGAATGAGCAGACGTCCTCGCGGGACCCTCACGGGCCGGCCGTTGACGGTGAGGGAGGTGGGCAGCGATTCCGTCATCGATTCCTCACCCGCCACTCGGCGGCGGAAGTCGTCGAATGGCCCATTTCGCCCGCAGCCGGTTCGCCAGTCGACGAACGATGCCGGGCTCCCGGTCGAGGGCGCCGTCCAACGGTTTCTCCTTCATCAGAAGATCGAGAACGTGGATGGTGTCCCGGCCGGCATCCCGCAACGCGTTCTGGCAACCCGAGCAATACGTCACCATGGGCAGCTCGGTCTGTTCCGAAGCGCGCCCGGCGATTCGCGCATACAGCTCCGGGTCAACGCTGTCGATCTTGCCGCCGGCGCCACAGCACCGGGTCCGCTCGTGAGACGCATCGGTCTCGACGACCTCGGCGCCGCAGGTCCGGACAATGGTCCTGATGGCCGCGTGGACCTCCGGACGGTGTCGGCTTCGGCACGGGTCGTGGACCGCGAAGCGCAGCTCGTCGAACCTGCGGGAAGGATCCCAGGTTTCTGCGAGGACCTCCCAAACCGAGCTCACCCGCACCTCGGGGAAGTGTTCGCTCAGGGTCTGCTGGCAGCGTGGGCATGCCACCAGCAGCTCATCGGCCCCAAGCTCTTCCATCGCCCTCCGGATCTCATCGCGCGCCGCCGATGCCTCGAACTCCAAACCGAGGATCTCGGCGGGAACACCGCAGCAGTACATCAGCACCCCGATGCGCGGGTCCTCCCGCAACAGGTGCTCATACAGCCTCCGCGTCTGGCCGGGCGCTGACGACGGCAACTCGCACCCGGTGAAGAACAGCCTTTTCGCGCGTCTCCGGCCCGGCGCCGCTTTGGCCAGGCTGAAGGTCTTCGACACGCTGGCGCGGAGCTCGTGGCGAATCTGCCGGTGCTCGGGCAGCGGCGCCAGGCCCCTGGCCACCGCCTCGCGCCGTGCAGCGAGCATGAGCTCTCCAGTGTCGAGATCCACCGGGCAGACCGTAGCGCACAGGCCACAGGCATTGCACGAGTAGATGGTCTCCAGGTGATCCTCGATCCCCTCCTTCACCCATCTCGCCAGATCGCGAGGGGAGCTGCAGCTCGAGGCCAGGAACTCGCACTCGCGCACACACCGATCACACGTGCAGTCCAGACAGCGTTCGGCCTCTCTCCGAACCTCTCTTTCGGACAGCGGTGGCGGTGCGGGTTCGAGCAGAACCGGCGTCCGTTGCCGCCGGCGCCGTTCGGTCTCGTCAATCCCGAGCTGCCACAACAACCGGGGCGGCGCAGCAGCGTCCATCTCCAGCTCGACGGCCTCGCCGTCGGCGAACCGTCGGGCCGCCTCCGCTGCACGCCGGCCCATGGCCATGGCATCCACCACCGTCGACGGCCCGCTCACCGCGTCGCCTCCGGCAAACACCCCCTCAATCCCCGTTTCGCAGGTCACCGGATCCGCCAGGACCGTCCCGCGGACCGTTTCCCCCAGGCCCTCGAGACCCGCCTCGAGTAGCTCACGGCCCCCGGCAAAGCCCGTGGCCAACACGACCACGTCGCAGTCGGAGCGAATCTCCGCCACCGACAGGTCGACTCCGATCTTCACGCCGGTCCGAACGGTGATCCCCAGTGCGTCGATGATGGAGAGGTCGCGGTGTCTGACAACGGCGGGCAGCCTCCATTCCGGAATCCGGTGAGCCAGACATCCACCGATCTCGGCCTCACGGTCGAGCAGGGTGACGTCGAATCCGGCGCGGCGGAGGTCGTGGGCCGCCAGCAATCCGGCCGGACCGGCTCCCACCACCGCCGCGGACTGACGGCGCGACGGAGCGATGGTCAGAACGTGCTCGGGGTCGCCCGGTTCGTGCTCGGCGAGAAATCTCTTGATGTCGCGGATTCTGATGGACCGGTCAAGCTCGAGCCGTTTGCAGTGGAGCTCGCACGGGTGGGTGCAGAGGTAGCCGAGAATGCCGGGGAAGGGAAGCTTCTCGCGGACGGTCTGGAGCGCTTCGCGAAAACGCCCGGCGCGGGCCAGCTGAACGTAGAGGTGCGCATCGACGCGGAGCGGGCAGCGGGCTTCGCAATTGGCCGGACCCTCTCCCCGACATCGCTGGAGTATGCCGTCGGCCAGCTCGACCACCCGCTGCCGCATGGCCTGCTGTCGGTCGCCGGACGCCGGACTTCCGCCCGCCGCTCGATCGCCGTCACCGGCACGTAACATGCTCTTCCCCATCCGCGTAACCCTGCCGAGGCGAAGGACAACCGACCCGAACACCACCCCGATGGCCACAAAAACCATTGCCGGTGAGTCATCCCGGGCCGGTTCTCGCGGCAAATCCGCCGGCGGCGGTCACGCACCACCCGTCGTTCACGGCCAGCAGGTCGAGCGTATTCCGCCTCGCAGAGTTAAAGGTAGCAAGTTGTGTGCCGAAATCGACGGATGGTCAGATCAGGGCTCTTCCCCGGCGATCAACCGCTCGATCAGGTCCGGGAACCACTCGGGCGCCGGCATCTGGATCATCCATCCGTTGACGAAGTAGGTGGGGGTCGCGTTGATCCCCGCCCAGTTCCCCAGTGCGAGCTGGCCGTGAACCGCATCGAGGGATGGCTTCCTCAGGTAGCACGCCCTGAATCGCTCCTCGTCGAGCCCGTTGCCGGCGGCGAAGTCCATGGAGGTGGGAGTCACGAGGGTCACCTCCATGTCGCGCTGCAGCTCGTAGAAAAGCTCCTTGAAGTCGATCACCAGCTCTCGTTGTTGCTCACCGATGCACCAGGTGGCGGAGGACGCCCGGAAGGCCCAGGGATGAATCGAGGTGATCGGGAAGCTGACCATTCCGTGCCGCACAGTGCCGCCGTGGCTTTCCACGCTCTGTTTGATCATCGGCCACTTCATCCTGCAGGCGGGGCACTCGAGATCCGAAAGCTCGACGATCTCCACCGTCGACTCGCCGCCGTCGTGGTCCCAGATCACGTATTCGCTCTGGTTGAACCTCTGACGCCGGATGGCCACCGGGTCCCCGTCGAGCGGCATCCCACCCCCCATCACCAGGAGCCGTCCGTCAGAGGTCACCGCCACCGGCTTGTTGTACTCGCCGTAACCGGAGTCGATAACCAGGTTGAACGGAATCACCGCCCCCGGCGTGGATCCATCGGGGACATCCCAGCTCACCCGAACCTTCCAGTTCATGTTCGCCGCGAGGACCTCGGGAAGAAAGCCCTCCAAAAAGGGCCGCAGCGTCCGCGGGGAGGTTCCCGCCTGTTCGAAGGGAAGCTCGCCGATGCTGCCGAGGTAGGCGTCACCGGTGACCTCATCGATGATCACCGACGGTTCGCCGGTGAGAATCTTGTTGTCGCACGTCCGCGACACCCGAACCTGGCGATACGAGCCCGAGGGCGTCTGGGTCCTGGTGTCCGCCACGACCCGGAACGACGAGTTCGGGTACCAGGCGATGGAGCGCTGGACAAAGCGCAGAACCTCCGGATCCTGCTCGACGGAGGAGTCGTCGGCGCCGGCGCTACCGATACCGGCTGCGACCGCCATCACCGCCACCGTCCACATCAGTGCTTTCGTGACCTTCATCGGGCCTCCCGCAATAGCCAAACCGGTGCGGACCACGGTCGATTCCGACCGCGGTCCGCACCTCGCTGGTTTGCGCTCAGTCAGCGTCGTCTTCGGTTTCGGCGTCGGAGCCCGGTAAAAGCCCGAGCTTCTCGCGCAGCTTGACCTCGATTTCCCCAGCGGTGTCGGGGTTGTCCTTGAGATAGGCCCGCGCGGCCTCGCGGCCCTGACCGAGACGAAGGTCGCCGAGGGAGTACCAGGATCCCGACTTCTGTACCAGGCGGTGCTCGACGCCGAGATCGAGCAGCTCACCGGTCCACGAGATACCCTCGCCGTAGAGAATGTCGAACTCGGCGATCTTGAAGGGGGCGGCCACCTTGTTCTTGGCCACCTTGGCCTTGGTGCGGTTGCCGATGACCTGGTCCGCATGCTTGATCGCGGCGATGCGACGGATGTCGACCCTCACCGACGAGTAGAACTTCAGGGCGCGGCCGCCACTCGTGGTCTCCGGGCTGCCGAACATGACCCCGATCTTCTCTCGGATCTGGTTGATAAAGACCAAACAGGTGTTGGACTTCGAGACGATCCCCGCGAGCTTGCGCAGAGCCTGTGACATGAGTCGAGCCTGGAGCCCGACCACCGCGTCCCCCATGTCGCCCTCGAGCTCGGTGCGGGGCACGAGCGCCGCAACCGAGTCCACCACGACCACGTCCACCGAGCCCGAGCGGATGAGGGTTTCGGCGATCTCCAGGGCCTGCTCGCCGAAATCGGGTTGTGAGATCAGCAGCTCATCGAGATTGACGCCGAGGTTGCCCGAGTACTCGGGGTCCAGGGCGTGCTCCGCATCGATAAAGGCCGCGAGACCCCCCGCGGCCTGACAGTTCGCTATCACGTGCAGCGCCAGGGTGGTCTTTCCGGAGGACTCGGGACCGTAGATCTCGACCACCCTGCCCTTGGGCATGCCGCCGACGCCGAGGGCGGCGTCGAGGGCGATGGAGCCGCTGGGGATCACGTTGACACGGATCTTGGGCCGCTCGCCCAGGCGCATGACCGCGCCCTTACCAAACTGGCGCTCGATCTGACCGATGGCGGTCTGAAGCGCCTTGAGCCGGTCTTCTTTGTTGGTGCTCATGAGGTTCTCCTTCTGCAGAACGCAGCGTGGTGGGACGGACTCATCCTACCACGCCCACGTCAGCGGACGAGCTCGTCCAGCAGGCGCTGCTGCAGGTCGTGCTCGAGCACTCTTCGGGAGATCTCGACCTGGCGGCGCGCCTCCTCGAAACCGGAGCGGCAGCGCTCGACCTCGACCTCCTCCAGGGTCTCGAACTCGACACAGAGACCGTCGCCGAGCCGCGGCCCCCGGCGCAGGTAGACGTGGGTGGCGTCGTGCCAGCATCGGTACTCCCCGACCACCGGTCCCGGCCCCGGCGCGCCGAGAAGGTTGCGGCCCACGAAGGCGAAGGCCGCCGGATCCACACCGAGGAGGGCGAGCAGTGTCGGCGCGACGTCGGTGTGCCCCGCCGGAATCGGCCCGGGCTCGGACGGCGCTCCGAGCCCGGGGACCCGAACGATGAAAGGCACCCGCTGGCTCAGGTACCAGCCGGTGGAATCGCCGGCGTAGCCCATGGCGGCGGCGATCTCGGGACGCCACTCGAAACCGGCATCGTGGTCTCCCCAGAGGGCGATGACGGTGCGCTCCGCCAGGCCTGCCGCCGAGAGCTCATCCTCCAAAAGGGCGAGTGCGCCGTCGAAATGATGCATGGTGTGAAGGAAGTTGCCGAATGGCGTACCTTCCCAGCGCCCCACATCCAACCGCTTGAGCTCGTCGGGGAAGCCCTGGAAGGGATGGTGCAGCGAAAGCGTCAGCAGGTAGGCGCACCACGGCTCGGGCAGCTCGGACAGGCGGTCGGCGGCCTGAATGAGGAAGTCGCGGTCATTGAGGCCCCACCCCACGTTGACGCCGGGCGTGAAGTCCTCGGCGAAGAGACTGTGCTCGTAGCCGTAGGCGCGATGGGTCGCGCGGCGGTTCCAAAAGGCGCCGTCGAAAGGCACCGCCGACACGGTGGCGTAGCCGCGTTCGGCCAGAATCGACGCAAGCCCGGTGAAACCGTTGCCGGCGAACAAAAAGGCCGCTGCTCCTCGGTCCGGCGGCAGCAGCGACACCTGGCTGGCGAGCTCGGCATCGGAGGACCGGCCCTCTTCGGTCTGATCGGCCGCTTCCCCGACGAACACGCTCTCCCACGCCAGGGCGTTGAGGTTCGGTGTCACCTCGACCCCACCGACGCGCATGCCGATCACGAAGGCCTGGAGCGACTCCACCTGGATCATGAGCAGGTTTCGGCTCCGGGCAGCACCGAAGAGCGGGCCCGCACCAGAGCGTCGGCCCCGGTTCTTCTCGAAGTACTCCACGACCTCCCCGAAAGCGGCGTCGTCGAGGTGCGGGCGCCGCGCCGCTCGCAGCAACGAGCTGCCGACATCGACCGCGTGGAGGTTGAGCACCCCCACCTGGCGCGCGAGATGAGTGGTATGGAAGATCTGTCGCATGGAAACCGAGCGATCCATCACCGTGAACCCGGCGGCCGTCAGGACTGCCGCAGCGCTCGCCGCCCAGACCGATGCACGACGGGACAACCGCTGGTCGACCCGGAAGCGTGTCAGCGACGCGACGACAACCATCCCCGCCACCAGATCGGCCCAGAGCCACAGGTCGCCGGGTTGAAGCAGGCTTCGAACGCTCGCTTCCACCCGGCTCACCTGGGAGGCCGACTGCAACGCCGCCACCGACACCAGGTCTCCGAAGAACCGTTCGTGGAGTGCGTCGACGAAAATTGTCGCCGTGGCTGCCGCCGCCAGCAACCACGAGAACCACGGCCGAAACCGGCCGCCGAAGGCCGCGAGCAGGGCAGCGATCACCAGCCCGGATGCGAGGGTGAGAAACCAACCCGACATGGACAGACCAGGGCCCGCCACGGACAGCAACCACGCCTGCTTCACGGTGACAGCGCCGACAAGCCAGCCGAGATCGACAGCGGCGAAACCTCCCTCCACTCCGCCCCGCCGGCCGCGTCGGATGACCGCCACTGCCGCAACTGCCACCAGGCCTGTCCATCCCCATCCGAGGACAGTCGGCGGCGGCGGCGCCACCAGCACCGTCGACTCCGCCGGCACATCGCTCCGCTCCGAGAACCAGCACACCCCGTCCTCGACCATGTCCCACTGCAAACGAAAACGGCCGGCAGCGTGAGGCGCCGCCACGACGGCGTCGAGAGTCACCGTCTCACCAGGCGGCACCGCGACCTCCACCGCGGTCCGGCGGCCCTCCCACTCGACGGGTTCGCCGCGTCCCGAAAGCCAGTGGTAGGCGAGGGAAACCGTGTGATTCGCAGGCCAGGTGCGCAACCCGTCATTGCGGACCCTCAGCCGGGTCGACCCTGCCCCTCCGGCGGTGAGAAACCTGGGCGCTCTTCCGTCCACCAGGGTGAAAGCATGACTCGGCGCCACCGTGATCGGGACCAGCTGCGGCGGAGTCGGATCGACCTCGGTCACCCACAGCACGCCTTCGTGGACCACGTCCCACTGCAGAAGGTAGGTCCCGGGCCGCTCCGGAGTGAGCAGTTCGGCCGAAAGGACCAGGTTCTCGCCCGGGCCGACGGGCTCAACGAGTGGCGTTCGCCGGCCATCGCGGACGACCACGCCTCCGCCTTCGTCGAACCAGTGATAGGACAGCGCGAAACCGCCTTCCGCAGACCACCGGGCAGGCCCACGGTTGCCGATCTCCACCTCGATTTGGACCAACGCTCCCGTTTCGTACCCTGGCCGCGGAGCAAACGCGATGATCTCGAGATCGTGCTGCGGCGCGGCAGCTTCGCCGGGGTTCGTCGCGGCCGCGACGGCCAGCACGAGGGCCACGAGCAATGGTGTGCTCTCGGATGTCACCGGCGCCGCTCCTGCCGGAAAGACACCTGGCCTACTGGGCGCTCACCGGGTATCGCGCATTGTACGCGGCCACCACTTCCTCGGTGATGTCGGCGGTTTCCGAGACATAGACCATGGGCTGGGCGGTCAGCAGAAAGACCGCATCGAAACCGTTGGCCTTGGCGTACTCGGTGCCCACCGCACCGATCTTGGTGGCGATCACCGAGAGAAACTCGTCCCTCTTCTCGGCGAGCTCCCGCTCGTAGTCCCGCCGGGCATCCTCGAATGCGCGCATCGCCTCGATCTCGTTGCGCTCGATGGACTGGATCGACTCGGGAGTCGACTCGTCGGAGCCCTGAGCCTGGGCGAGCTGCTCGCGGAGCCTCATGACCCGGTCGCGGAGTCGGTTGAGCTCGGTCTGGCGGGGATCCTGCCACTGCCTGAGCTTGTTGAACTCGGCCTTGCCCTCGTCGACCATGCCGATGGCCTCCTCGGCATTGACGAAGCCGATCTTCCCGGCAACGGCCGGAGTCGCGGCACACAGGGCGATGGCGATGATCGGGATGAGCAGACGTCGCATGAAACACCTCCGAAAGACGGCGGATTGTACCACGGGGGAAGGTCGAGGAGCCTGCACCGAATAGAATCGGCGGCGGTCGTCGAGAAACGGGGTCACTCCTCCGGTTCGCCGGTGAAGCGGTAGCCGACACCGCGAACGGTGTGGAAGTGCCGGGGATTTCGAGGATCGTCCTCGAAGTGCTTCCTCAGGCGGTGGACGAAGGTGTCGAGGGTTCTGGTGGCGGTGTCGAAGGTATAGCCCCACACGGTTTCCAAGAGCTCGCCCCGGCTCAGAACGCGGCCGTCGTTTTCGGCGAAGAACCGCACCAACATGACTTCGCGCTCGGTGAGCGACGCCGTGCCCCCGACGGTTGTGGCTCGCATGGTTCCCAGGTCGACCTCGTGGTCGCCGATGGCCACCACTGGGGAGGTCCGCAGCGGCGACGACGACCAGGCCGCGCGACGGAGGATGCCTCGCACCCGCAAAACCAGCTCCTCCACGACGAAGGGCTTGGTCAGGTAATCGTCCGCTCCGGCGCGCAGCCCGAGGATGCGATCTGCATCGCTGCCGCGAGCGGTGAGAAAAAGAATCGGGATGGGGTTGCCCGCCTCGCGCAGCCGGCGGCAGACCTCGAGGCCGTCGATACCCGGAAGCATGATGTCGAGCACAACCAAGTCGGCCCCCACCGAGGCATCGCCGAGCACCGCCAGCGCCTCCTCGCCGCTGCCGACACTGCCGGCGACGAACCCCTCGATCTCGAGGTTTCGCCGCAGACCGCGGGCCAGATGTTCATCGTCCTCGACGATGAGCAGACGGACCGGATCGGCGTGGGATTGACTCTCGTTCATGGGCGCCATTCCATTGTAGTCGCTACCGGCCCTTCGCACGCGCCTGCGTCTGCGCTCAGTCGTTCCCGTTGCCGCAGGGCCTCTCGATCCCGTGATCCTTGAGCTTCCGCCACAGGGTCACTCGGGAGACACCCAGGCGCTCCGCGGCCTCCTGCATCCGCCATCCCGATCGATGGAGGACCTCGGTGAGCAAACGGCCCTCGAGGGCGGCGAACGGGTCATCGCTTCTCAAGAGCTCATCCACCAAGTGTGAACCGTAGCCGTCGGTGGACACGTGCTCTTGCTCGATCCGGCCGTTGGACGCCGCAACCGCGGCCACCAAGGTTCGCTCGAGAGCTTCGAAACCGCCGCCGCACGCCAGCCGACCGAGGCAACGCAGGGCCACCGGCGACACCGTTGTGCCGGGCGCCAGCTCCCGAACCCACGCGGCGACCATCAAACCGAGATCGTCTCGAATGTCCTCCACCGGCGGCACCTCGATCACCTCGGCCGCGACGCCGTCGTGGTCCGGTTCCCGGTCCAAAGCGGTGCCGACGACAATCCGCCAGCCCTCCGGAACCGGCGTCTCGAGGAGGAGCGCTGCCGACGAGCCGTCGGCGTACATCGTCCCGGCCGGCCAAACGGGCACCTGCTCCCACGAGCCCCTCCACACGTGAAAGAGATCATCCGGCAGACCGGCGAATCGGTGGACGGCGCGACCAAGGTCGCGGCAGACCGGCCTCGGTCCCCGCACGATGACGTGACTCGTCCCCCGTCCGATGCGGATCAGGCGCATCTTGAGCTCACGCACGGCCGGTGACGTCCCGGTCAGGAAGAAGCCCGGCAACGGCTCGCGGGGCCGGAGGATCTCCACCGCCCCCAGGAGCTCCCCGCCATCGTTGCGAAGAGGAATCACGGTTACGGTGAGCGGCACCGCACGACCCTCACTGGTGCGATAGACAGTGGCGAAATCGTCCACTCGATCGAGTTCGTCTTCCAGGGCGAAGGTCAAGGGACAATTGTTCTCGCAGTCGTCCCCCCGAGTCGTCAACCGACACCTGGCGCCCACCACCTCTTCCTCGGCATAACCGAGCAGGTCCCGGGCCGGTCCGTTGACGAAGCGGAGAATTCTCTCGCGGTCGAGGACCATCACCGCGTCGCCGACGCGCTGAAGGACCTCGGACCACTGCTCCGCGAGGACCCGGTCGAGATCGTTCCGACGATTCACGCCACACGTAACACGTCCCGGGCGGCGCTTATTCGCTACCTTTCGATCTCGAATCCCTCCTCGGACTCGGGTTCTGCATCGGAGAAGTACATGGCAGTGTGGGCGATGGGGAGGAACATGGCGTGGCGTCGGCCGCGAATCTCCACCTCGAGGTGGTAGTAGCCCTGCGGATTGATGGCCAATAACGTTGCCGCCGTTCCCTTGGCATCGATGAGCGAACAATAGACAGAGACCTTGCCGGGAATCTCCATGGTCTCTCCTTTCACTTCACCCAATTGTATACGGTCAATGGGCGGGGTCCTCGTCCGATCTCGTCGTGATCTCGCCGTACTCTTTGATCTTTCGCTGCAGGGTGCGCAGTCCGATTCCGAGAATGCTCGCCGCACGAGCCCGGTGGCCGTCGGTGAACTCCAGGGTCCGGAGGATGGCCTCCTTCTCGATCTCGGCCATCGACCGGGGCTGCCAGCCAGCGCCGTCCACCGAGGCGGGTGCGGCGCCGGACACACGATACTCCAGAGGCAGATCCTCGAGACCGATCTCCTCCGACGTGGCGAAAAGCACCAACGACTCCAGGAGGTTGCGCAGCTCGCGGACGTTGCCGGGCCAACTGTGGCGCTTCAACGCCGACATCACCGACGGGTGAACCCCCTCGACCCTGCGACCGATCTCTTCGTTGAAGTGGTTGAGAAAGTGCTGAACGAAGAGAGGAATGTCATCGATCCGCTGGCGCAAGGGAGGAATGTTCAACGTCACGACCTTGAGGCGGTAGTAGAGGTCCTGGCGAAAGCGTCCCTCGCGGACCCACCCCTCCAGGTCCCGGTTGGTGGCGGCAATGAGCCGGAAGTCAACCGGCAGCTGACTTGTCCCGCCGACTCGGGTCACCATCCTTTCCTCGAGAACCCGCAACAGCTTGACCTGGAGATCGGGCGAGAGCTCCGAGATCTCGTCGAGGAAGAGGGAGCCCGAAGACGCGCTCTCGATGAGCCCGATGCGTCGCTGGTGAGCGCCGGTGAAGGCGCCCTTCTCGTGACCGAAGAGCTCGGACTCCAGAATCTCCCCCGGAATCGCGCCGCAGTTCACCGCGACGAACGGTCCCGCCTGCCGGTCCGAGCCCTGGTGGAGCGCGTTGGCCACGAGCTCCTTTCCGGTCCCGGACTCGCCGACGATGAGAACCGTCGACCGGGTCGGCGCCACCACGCGGAGGCGTTCGAGCACCTCTTCCATGCCCCGCGAGTGACCCACAATACCGTCGAAGCCGAAGCTCTTGTCCAGCCGTTCCCGAAGCCGCCGGTTTTCCGACGACAGCGCTCGCCGCTCGAGGTGGAGCTGAACCCTCTGCCGCAGCTCTTGCACCTTTACCGGTTTGGTCAGGTAGTCGTCGGCGCCCTCCTGCAGGGCCGCCACTGCATCCTCGACATCGGCAAAGGCGGTGACCAAGAGGAAGGGAAGACTCGGCCACTGGGCGCGGACCTCCCGCAGCAGCTCGTAACCGTCCATGCCCGGCATCCGCACGTCCGACACCACGGCATCGACGGTCTCGCCCGCCCGCAGGTTTTCGAGAGCCTCCTCGGCCCCGGGAAAGACGCGGACATCGTAGCCCACCCGCTCCAGGGTTCGAGCCATGGCTTCACGGGAACCGTCATCATCATCGACGAGGAAGATCACTTCGGCCACAGGCCATCTCCTCCCTTTTCGCGCAGCAACCGGTCGAGATCGTCCTCGTCGAGCACCTCGGATCCCGATTCTCGGGCCTTGCCGAGCTTGCTGCCGCCACCCGGACCCGCCAGCAGGTGGGTGGTCCTGCCGGATACCGAGCCGGACACCTTGGCGCCGAGGCCCTCGAGCCGTTCCCGCACCTCGCGTCGCGACCGCGACAGGCTGCCGGTGATGACAAAGGTCGTTCCCTCCAGGAGCTGCTCCCCAGCGAGGTCGGTTCCTTCGCTGGGATCGATGCCGCGCGCGATGAGGCGGTCGATGAGGATCCGGTTCTGCTCATCGGCGAACCACCTCCTCACCGAGGCCGACAACGATGGGCCGATGCCGTCGATCGCCTCCATCTCATCGGGGGTGGCGCGGGCGAGGGCGTCGAGGGAAGGGAAGCGCTCCGCGAGCTGCTTCGCCACCCGTTCGCCGACACCAGGAACGCCGAGGCCGAAGAGGAGCCGGTGAAGCGGCCGGGTTCTGGCTTCCTCGAGCTCCGCCACCAGGTTGCCGGCTGATGTCTCCCGCCACCGTGGGAGCTCGGCCACGACCTGTGCGTCGAGGTCCCAGAGTGATGCCTCATCGGTCACCAGACCCTCATCCACCAGCTGGTCGAGACGCTTGCCACCGAGTCCTTCGATCTCCATGGCGCCACGGGACACGAAATGCCGAAGCCTCGCCGCCACCACCGCGGGACATTCCAGGTTGGGGCAGCGCAGCGCCACCTCGCCCTCGACCCGAACCACCGGCGTACCGCAGGACGGGCACACCGAGGGGGTCTCCACGGGGATGGCCTTCGGGGGCCGCTCGGAGCTCACGACCCCGATCACCTTGGGGATCACCTCGCCACCCTTGGTCACCCAGACCGTGTCGCCCACCATGAGGTCCAGCCGCGCCACCTCGTCGAAGTTGTGCAGCGTCGCCCGGGACACCGTCGATCCCGAGATGGATACCGGATCGAGCTCGGCCACCGGCGTCAGCACCCCGGTACGACCGACTTGAACGACGACCTTCCGCACCGTTGTGGTCCGGCCTTCAGGCGGAAATTTGTAGGCCACCGCCCACCGCACCGCCCGGGCGGTCGCCCCCAGCGCCGCCCGCTCGGCCGCCGAATCGAGCTTGACGACGATGCCGTCGGTGTCGTAGTCGAGCTCACGCCGCCGCTCTTCCCACCGATCGATGAAGGCCTCCACCTCATCCGGGTCCGCGCACCGGCGGTAATGTGGGCTCACCGGAAGGCCGAACTCCGACAGCCAACGCAGGTCGTCCGCGTGGCTGCCCGGCTCGCGGCCCTGGGCGAGACGCAGTTGATAGCACCAGATCGACAACCTTCGACGGGCGGCCTCCCGGCTCGACAGAAGCCGGATCGATCCCGCGGCGGCGTTGCGCGGGTTGGCGAACTCCGCCTCTCCCGCGGTGCGCCGTTCCGCGTTGAGCTCGTTGAGGGTGGACCGGGCCATGAACACCTCACCACGGATTTCGAGGACCGGCGGGACTCCTTCGAGAACCAGCGGCAGACCTCGGATGGTCCGGGCGTTGGCGGTGACGTCGTCGCCCACCAGGCCATTGCCGCGGGTCACCGCCCGCGCCAGCCGACCGTTCTGGTAGATCAGCGAGATGGAAACACCGTCGATCTTGAGCTCAGCCACCATCGGGCCTGGCTCGTGTCCCAGGTCGCGCCGAACCCGCCGGTACCACGCGTGGAGATCATCTTTGGAGTAGCTGTTGTCCAGCGACAGCATCGGGTGGGCGTGCTCGACCTGCTGGAGACCCTGGAGAGGCTCGCCCCCCACCCTCTGAGTTGGGGAGGCCGGGTCAGCCAGCTCGGGGTGGGCTTCCTCCAGGGCGACCAGTTCGGCGAAAAGCCCGTCATACTCGAAGTCAGAGATCTCCGGAGCGGCGTGACCGTAGTAGAGGAGGTCGTGGTGGCGGATGAGCCGACGCAGCTCGGCAACACGGGCGGGGGCGGCAGCATCGTTCATCGCCGCCTCCTTCTTCTCGGTCGACGGCGACGCCTCCCACGCAACGGTTTCGTCTCCATCTTCTCCTTCGGACCGTCCTTGCCGACCCGGCGCGCCGCCTTCTGCCAGGCCTGCTGCACCGAGGCGGGCACCAGCCCCGCCGATGCGGCGAGGGCGTGCAGGCCCGTCGCCACGCCGAAGTAATCCTGGCGGGCAAGCTTGAGAACCTGTCGGCCGCGCTCGGGTGGACGGTGCATCTTCGTCAGCGTGAAGAGCCCCTGCTGTACGAGGTGGTTGGTGTGGTTCGCCAGTCTGAGATTCGCCGACGCCGCCTCGAGCATCTCGGCGATTCGCCGGAGCATCTCGACGTTGTCCAGCCGCCGGCCGTCGCGGGTCAACTCACCGAACGCCCGGTACATCGGGTGGAGGAAAAAGGCGCCGACGAGAGTGGCGTCGGAGGGGTTGACGTTCCTCGCGACCGCCCGGTCCACCTCGGCCAGGATCCCGACGTCCTCCTCCGGGCGCCCGGCAACCCCGGGAAAGGCCAGCTCGAAGACACCGGCGGAGCGCCATGCCGAGTAGATCTTCGCCGAGGCGCCGGATCGCAACGTCTCGAAGAGCTCGTAGGCGAGCCTGGCGGGTGAGGCCGTCGAAATCTCGTCGCGGCACTCGGTGATGGCGTTCCGCGTGGCCGGCTCGATCTCGAACCCGAGCCGGGCGCCGTACTCCAGCGCCCGCATCATCCGCACCGGGTCCTCTCGAAAACGGCGCTCCGGCTCCCCGATGGTCCGGATCACTCTCGCTTGGAGATCGTCGAGCCCTCCCACGTGATCGATCACCGAGAAGTCGGCGATATTGTAGAACAGACCGTTGATCGTGAAGTCCCGGCGCCAGGCGTCCTCGGCCGGGCTCCCGAACCGGGCCTGTTCGACCGGCGCCGGACGGCGGGGTGGGTCCGCCTCGACCTCGGCGGCCTCGGCCTCCGCCTCTTCCCAGTCGTCCGGCCCCTCGGGCGCTTCAGAGCTCGCCCGGAAGGTGGCGACCTCGATGATCTCACCGCGGAAAAGGATGTGGACCAGGCGAAAACGCCTGCCGATGATGCGCGAGTTCCGGAAGAGCTTGCGGATCTCCTGCGGTCTGGCGTTGGTCGCCACGTCAAAGTCCTTGGGACTGCCGCCGAGCATCAGATCACGCACGGCGCCGCCCACGAGGTACGAGGTGTAACCGGATCGGTGGAGCCGATACAGCACCTTGATCGCGGCGGAAGACATCCCGCTCCTCGACACCGGGTGGTCGGGCCGGCTGAGGACCCGCGGCTGGTCGTGTCCGACAGCTACCGCCGCCACGTTGTCCCACATGCGTTCAACAGCACTTGCTTACCTCGTTGATCAGAACGTCAGACCGGATCGACGATGCCCGGTCGCCCTTCGTGTCGTCGCGCGGACACCAACTGCCGCCACCTCATCGACACCGGTGTGAATCGTAACAAACCGGCCGGGCGTCATGCCCGGCCGGAGTGGTCGCGAGAGAAGAAGGGGGGGTCGTCAGTCCACCATGAGCTGCGACACGCCGCCTTCGTGGGCCTGCGGATTGTCAATGAGGAACTGACGCTCGCCGATGATGTTGCGTCCACCCCATCGGTCCTGGCCCCAGATGACCAAGACATGATCTCCGTCGGCGAGGTCTTCCGCAGCCGTGTCGAGCGAATAGGAGAAGCCGCAGTTGTCAGTGAAGTATGCCGGGAACCAGGGGAAGGCCTCCGTCACCTCGGGCGAAGGCAGATAGAGCTCGTCGGCAAAGTCGATGAAGACCCCGTCGATCCAGATCTCGATCTCTTCGAGGAAGTCGAGGTCGATGGACCAGCCGGTGATTTCGGTCACGCCGGTCACCACCTCCAGCGGCGCCGCCGGTGTGTAGATGTCGCCCCACGCGGGCCGATCCGGGTCATCGTCGCACTGGAAGATCACCGGGATCTGAGCGATGTCGGCAACGTTGTTCTCCAGGTCGCCGGCCCGAATCTTCAGATAATGCAGCCCCGGTCGGTAGTTGTAGTGGTGATACAGGTAGGTCATGTCGACGGCGAAGAGGAACCCGCAGTCCTTGGCGTTGGGAACCCCGTTGTAGAACTCC
The DNA here is from genome assembly GCA_036351195.1 of Thermoanaerobaculales bacterium. Lineage (GTDB taxonomy): Bacteria > Acidobacteriota > Thermoanaerobaculia > Thermoanaerobaculales > Sulfomarinibacteraceae > JAHECW01. The sequence continues at coordinate 67,640 of JAZBOQ010000195.1, forward strand.
AGCACATCCATTCGCGGTAGGCCATAGTAGTTGACGTAGGTGTCGATCCACGGATGCCAGAATCCGGGGAAAGCGGTGTCTTCGATGACGACGCCGTCAATCAGCAGTTGGACGTAGCCGACGCCGCCGTTGTCTTCCTGCGAGCCCACATCGAGGGCCCACCCGGAAACCAGCTCGGTGACCTGGGGATCCTCGAACGGAGGATACGAGAACCCGGCCGGATCCTGGCACCCCTTGGCATACATCACGTGGTCGGAGATCGGCCAGTCGATGGCCCCGAAAGGCGGCAGGTTATAGCTCACGTTGGAGGTCTGAACGTACCGGGTGCCGATGACCCGGGAGGATCCACTGTCATCGACCAGCCGCACCGAAAGGACGTGAATTCCGTTGGCCCAGTGGGTGGTATTGAGCATCTTGACGAAGCCGGCGTTGGCCGCGTCGGGGTGGCTGGGATACATCTGGCCGATGTCGGGGCGGTGGATACCGGTGACCGCGTTGCCCACCGAGAGGCCGTCGACGAGGATCTCGACGAACTGAACCGCGGAGTCGTCCAGGGCCCACCCGGTGACCGGGAACACACCGCTCATCGGCTGGCTCTCACCGGGCAACTCGAGCTCTCCGAAGGGCGCTTGGTTGAGGTTGTTATCCACGGTCACATCGACGTCCTCGAAGTCTCCCTCCGTACCGTCGGTGAAGATCACCCGCACCGAAATCGTGTGGCTGCCGTCGTTGAGGAGCGTCGAATCGAATGAGGTGACGAATCCCGGCCGCTCGAAGGGTGTGCCGGTGTACCAGGGATAGGCCTGAAGGACGTCGTAGCGCGGCTGATAGAGATCCGCCGACGCAACGAAGGCCGAGTCAACGTAGAGGTCGATTCGATCCACCAATGTCGGGCCCCAATCGCAGTCCTGCCACGCCCACACCGGACCACAGGACGCCCCGTCGTCGAGGACGTACCCCGACACCGTCACGAGACCGAAAACGGTGGCTCCTTCTTGCGGCGTATCGAGACGGAAAATCGGCTCTGAAACGGCATTTCCGGCGAGAAAAACCGACACCAGAACGGCGATCGCTACGAGAACTTTCTGGCGCATCTGCTGTCCTCCTCTGAAGCACAGACCCATTCACACGAAAATCTAACCCTTTCGATGATATACCAAATGAAAGTCAACGGTCAACGAATTTTGTGATGAGCAACACTTCGTCGGCTCGAATTCCGTGGTTTTTCGGTGCAATTTTGCAGACAATCGCGGGTTGAGAAACCACGACAATTAGGCGTCCGGTTTCTCCGTCTGCCCGGCCGCCAATTCTTCAACGTGAATCCGAGCGATATTCGCGACGGCTTGAAGATCGAATCCGCCCTCGAGAAACGACAGAACCCGCCCTTCGGACCATCGCTCGGCGGCGCTCATCACCGCCGCGCTCAAACGGCGGAATCCCGCCTCGGAAAGCCGCATTCCCCCCACCGGGTCGGAGACGTGGGCGTTGAACCCCGCCGAGACGATCACCGCAGAGGGTTCGACACGAGCCCCGATCTCATCCACCGCGTTTTCCAAGGCGGCGCAGTAGGTCTGATCGTCCGCCCCCAGGGCCAACGGGACGTTTCGGGTGAACCCCTCGCCCTCGCCTTCGCCCGTTTCGTCGGCGGTACCGGTCCCCGGGAACGCCGGGAAGCCGTGGACCGACACGTACCCGACATCGGACCGGTCGTAAAAATGCCGCTGGGTCCCGTTGCCGTGGTGGGCGTCGAAGTCGACAATGAGCACCGGCCGGTTCCAGCTCTGAACCACCACCTCGGCCGCCAACGCCACTGCGTTGAAGAAGCAGTACCCCTTGGCTGCGGCCTTCTCGGCGTGGTGAGACGGTGGGCGCAAAGCGATGAAGGCTCTCTCCAAACGGCCGTTGACCAGATCCAAGGCGGCGTTCAACGCGAGACCCGCCGCCGCCAATGCCGCCTCCCAGGTTCCGGTGGAGACTCGGCAGTCGTGCGTGTCCAGCCAGCCGGAGCCCTCGTCGGCTGCCCGGCGGACCCGGTCGATGTACTCCGGATCATGGATCCACTTCAGCACGCCGACAACATCCTCATCCGGAGGCAGCGGCGCCTGCCGATCAACGGTCCACCGCCCTTTCGCCCCCGCCTCCAGCGCGTCGAGGATGACCTGGACCCGGCGTCCCGACTCGGGGTGGCCCAGGCCCGGTGCGTGGCCGAGACAACGTGGATGGGATCGAACCGCGACGGTGTGAGCAGACATGTTCCTCCGTGCCCAGCACGGGCCGCTGTTGTGAAGACCGCGTCATCATACTACCCTGTGAGCCGTGGCAAACAACACGTTGAGAGTCGCTGTGTCGCTGCTGCTGATGGTCGCCCTGCTGGCCTTCTTCCTGTGGAACGTGGATTTCAAGGAGATGGCGACCGGGCTCCGGCAAGCGAATCTGTGGCTGGTGGCCCTGGCCGCCGTACTGGCTCTCATTTCGTACTGGGCCCGGGTCATCCGTTGGATCCTGATCCTACGTCCGGTGGCCCGGGTGCGCCATTCGTCGGCGGTCCTGGCCACCGCCGTGGGCTACACCGCCATCACCCTGCTTCCCGCCAGGATGGGGGACATCCTGCGGCCGGTCATCCTCGCCAAGCGTGACCGTTTCCCGGTTTCTGCCGGCCTGGCGTCCATCCTCACCGAGCGGGTTTTCGACCTCTGGACGGTGGTCCTCTTCTTCCTTGTCTTCCTGATCTGGCCGCCGTTCATGCCGAACCTCGACGCCGACGCCGACGCCAACCTCCACCTGCTGCGGATCACCGGTTACGCCGTCGGTGCGATCCTCACCGCCGGTACGGTCGTTCTCCTCGGGCTCTTCCGCTACCAAGACCGGTTCGTCGCGATTCTGAGCCGACCCCTGGTGCGGCTCGCACCGTCGTGGCGCGACCCCTTCGCCAACTTCCTCAACCACTTCCTCGACGGCCTGCGGGTCCTCCAGCGGCCCCGCGACCTGCTCATCACCATGACCGCGTCCTTCGCCCTGTGGTTCATCATCTACTGGCAGGTCAAGGTCACGCTGATGGCATTCGGCCTCGACCTGCCGTTGCGGGTGTCTTTCCTGCTGGTGACCCTGGCCGTCATGGGCCTCGCCATCCCCACTCCGGGCGGCGTCGGCGGCTTTCACAAGGCAACCCAGGTTGGTCTGACCACCTTCTTCGGCGTCGAGCTCAACCTCGCAACGGCCATCGCCATCGTCTACCACGCCATCTGCTTCGTGCCGATCACCATCATCGGCCTCGCGTGCCTGCCGCTGCTCGGGATGCGCTTTTCGGAGATGCGCGACATGGCCGAGGAGGGAGACTCCCAATGATCTGCCCGTTCTGCGGTCATGGCTCGAGCCGCGTCGTGGACTCCCGCGAGGTGCGGGAGGGAGCGGAGATCCGCCGCCGCCGCGAGTGTCCCGACTGCAACCGCCGGTTCACCACCTACGAGCGGGTCGACGAGCTCCCGGTCACGGTGGTCAAGCGGGACGGCCGCCGTGAAACCTTCGACCGCGAAAAGCTGCTCAACGGCATGCTCCGGGCGTGCGAGAAACGCCCTGTCCCGCGAAAAGACCTGCTCTCCATCGTCGACGCGGTGGAGAGCGCCATCGCATCGCAAGAGGTCAGGGAAATGTCCACCGAAGACATCGGGCACCTGGTCATCGAGCGCCTGCGCCACCTCGATCAGGTCGCCTACGTCAGGTTCGCCAGCGTCTATCGCCGCTTCGAGGACGTCAATCAGTTCATGGAGGAGCTCAAGGGACTGCTCCTCACCCGAGACGAATGAATCTCCAGGACCGCACTGACGAGCCGGGGACCGGCGACGGGATCGACCTCGACGGAGAGATCGTCCAGATCTCCGACGAGCTCCCGGTTCTGCCCCTCGAGGACTCGGTTCTCTTTCCCTACGCCATCCTTCCGCTGTCGGTGGATCGGGCGGCGGCGTCGATGGCGGTGGACGAGTCGCTGGCGGCCGACCGAGTGGTCCTGCTCCTCGCCCAACGCCACCCGCGGATCAGCAATCCCGGGCAGGACGACCTCCACACAGTGGGCTGCGCCGGCACCATCATGCGCGCCGTCAAACTCCCGGATGGGACGCAGAGAATCCTCGTCCAGGGTCTCGCCCGCGCCAGAGCGGACTATTTCACCCGTACCGAACCGAGTCTGGCCGCTCGAATCCGCCTGCTCCCGGAGCCTGATTCCGGAGAACCGGATCTCACCGTCGAGGCCTCCGTCCGCACCATTCGCGGCCACCTCGAACGTATCCAGCTGCTGGGCAAGGGCATCTCACCGGAGATCATGATGCTCGCCGCCGACCTCGACGATCCGGTGCGCCTCATCGATCTCGCCGCCTCGAACATCGGCCTGCCGGTCGCCGACGCGCAGGAGCTTCTCGGGCTCGAGAGCCTCGAGGAACGCCTGGCCCGGATTCACACCCTGCTCGAACGCGAGATCGCCCTGCTCGAGGTACAGGAGCAGATCTCTTCCCGCGTTCGCGACGAAATGGACCAGGGCCAGCGTGAGTTCCTGCTGCGACAACAAATGCGGACCATCCAAAGCGAGCTCGGAGAGTCCGACGACACCGAGCGCGAGGTCCGCGAGTACCGCGAACGAGCCGAAGAGGCCGGCGTCCCCGAAGAGGCTCGGGCCGAGCTCGAAACCCAGCTGCGGCGTCTCGCCTCCATGCACCCGGACTCGGCGGAGGCGTCGGTGGTCCGGACCTGGCTCGACTGGATGACCTCCCTGCCGTGGAGCACCGCCACCGAGGACAACCTGGAGATCGCGGCGGCCCGGCGCATCCTCGACGAGGACCACTACGACCTCGACAAGGTCAAGGAACGGATCATCGAGTTCCTTGCCGTTCGCCAACTGCAACCCGAAAGCAAGGGTCCCATCCTTTGCTTCGTCGGCCCCCCCGGCGTCGGCAAGACCTCCCTCGGCCGCTCCATTGCCCGCGCCCTGGGCCGCCGCTTCGTCCACTCCTCCATGGGAGGCGTGCGGGACGAGGCGGAGATTCGCGGTCACCGCCGGACCTACGTCGGCGCCCTGCCGGGTCGAGTCGTCCAGTGCCTCCAACAGGCGGGCAGCATGAACCCGGTCTTCATGCTCGACGAAGTCGACAAGATCGGCGCCGACTTCCGCGGCGACCCGTCGTCGGCCCTGCTGGAGGTACTCGACCCCGAGCAGAACCACACCTTTCGCGACCACTACCTCGGGGTGGACCTGGACCTTTCCAGGGTTCTGTTCATCACCACCGCCAATGTCACCGACACCATCCAGCCCGCGTTCCTTGACCGCATGGAGGTGATCCGGCTCTCGGGCTACGCCGAAGAGGAGAAGATCGAGATCGCGCGCCGCCACCTGGTGCCGCGGCAGATCATCGAGAACGGGCTTGCCGACAGAGGGTTGAGCTTCACCTCCGCCGCGCTGCACGAGCTCATCGACGGCTACACCCGCGAGGCCGGCGTGCGCAACCTCGAGCGGACGATCGGCGGGGTCTGCCGCAAGATTGCCGTCCGCGTAGCCGAAGGCCGGCGCCACCCGCACCGGGTCACGCCGTCCACGGTGACGAAGCTGCTCGGCCAGCGGCGGCATGTGGCCGAAGAACGGCTGCATGAAGACCGGATCGGGGTCGCCACCGGGCTCGCCTACACCCCGGTGGGCGGCGACATCCTCCTTGTCGAGGCTGCGGCCTCACCCGCCGCGAAGGGCGAGTTGCGGTTCACCGGCTCCCTCGGCGACGTCATGAAGGAGTCGGCCGCAGCGGCGGTCAGCTTTGCCCGCGCCCACGCCGCCGAGCACAGCATCGAGCCGGGCTGGTTCGACCGCCACATGCTGCACATCCACGTTCCCGCAGGCGCGGTGCCCAAGGACGGTCCTTCGGCGGGCGTCACCCTGCTCGCTGCCATCGTCTCCATCGCATCCGGCCGCCCGATCCGCCACGACGTGGCCATGACCGGTGAGCTCACCTTGCGGGGCGACGTGACAGCGGTGGGCGGCATCAAGGAAAAGGTCCTCGCCGCCCTGCGTGCCGGCATTCAGCGCATCGTGATGCCCGCGGCGAACGAGCGCGATGTCCGTGAGCTGCCGGCGCGCGCCCGCAAGCAGCTCGACCACCACACCGTCAAGACCGCCGCTGAGGTCCTCGACCTCGTTCTCGCCAAAAAGCCCTGAGCGATCGAATCGAGGTCGAACCGGAACCGCTACCGATGGTGCCTGAAGTACTCGATGGTTTCGGCGAGGCCGACCTCGAGCGTGACCGTGGGCTCCCAGGAGAGGGTCTTTTTCGCCAGGGTGATGTCCGGCTGGCGGACCTTGGGATCGTTGACCGGCAGTTCCTTGAAGCTGATCTCGGAGTCGGAACCGATGATCCGAACGATCTCGTGCGCAAACTGCAGCACCGTCATCTCGGACGGGTTGCCGATGTTCACCGGCTCGTCGTAGTCGGACATCAACAGGCGGTAGATTCCCTCGATGAGGTCGTTCACGAAGCAAAATGAACGCGTCTGCGACCCGTCGCCGAAGACCGTCAGCGGATCACCGTCCAGCGCCTGGCAGATGAACGCCGGTACGACACGGCCGTCCCCGGCCCGCATCCGCGGCCCGTAGGTGTTGAAGATTCGCACGATTCTGGTTTCCAGCCCGTGATGCCGGTTGTACGCCATGGTCATGGCTTCCGAGAACCGCTTCGCCTCGTCGTAGACGCCCCGCGGTCCCACGGGATTGACGTTGCCCCAGTAGGTCTCGGGCTGGGGATGGACCAAGGGGTCGCCGTAGCACTCGGAGGTGGAGGCCAGAAGGAACCTCGCCCCCTTGGACTTGGCCAGACCGAGGGCTTTGTGGGTGCCGAGAGAGCCGACCTTGAGGGTCTGAATCGGCAGCTTGAGGTAGTCGATGGGCGAGGCCGGCGACGCGAAGTGGAGCACGTAGTCCAGGCGGCCCGCAACGTGAATGAAGTTGGTAACGTCGTGCTCGACGAAAATGAATCCTTCACGGCCGAAAAGATGCTCGATATTGGCCAGACTCCCGGTGATCAGGTTGTCCATGCAGACCACGTCGAGACCTTCATCGAGCAGCCGTTCGCACAGATGAGAACCCAAAAAACCCGCACCACCGGTCACCATCGCTCGTTTCTTGTCTGTCATGCTGGCCTCCGGATCGGGACAGTAGCACATCGTTAGTCGATCCTCGATCCTCGATCCTGGATGCTCGATGCTCGATGCTGGATCTCTTCGCGCCATCCAGAATCCAGTGTCCAGCATCGAAACACCCCGAGCCGATGCTCGGGGCGTGAACAGTTTTGGCTCCGCAGGAGGGACTTGAACCCCCAACCTAGTGGTTAACAGCCACCCGCTCTACCATTGAGCTACTGCGGAGCATCAATAGCAAGAGGGTATTGTAGTCGCCGATCCCCGATTGTCAACCGACCGCGGACGCCCGCATCAGCGTGAAGCTCACGCGCTCCACGGGCGCCCGTTCGAGAACGGCGTGGAACGTGTCGGCGGACTCGAAGCAGCGCCTCGGTAACAACCGCCCCTCGACCTGCAACCGAACCCGATCGCCCTCCATGGGCCACGGGTCAACCCGCCAGTTCGCCCGATCCAGAGCATGCAGCCGCACGGTCGTCATCTCCCCTTCGGCAGTGGGCGCACTGAGCTCGAACTTGGATGCCAGGGACCCGCAGAGATAGACCGACACCCGGTCGGCGAGGGTGAGAATGTCCGCGTTGGCCTGTCGTCTCGGCCCCTGCAGCACATCCTGGTATCGAGAGTCGCCGCGCAGAGCTTCCGACCACGACGCTTCCAGCCGCTCCATCTCCGCCCGGAAGCTCTCCACCAATCTCGCCGACGAGGTTTCGCCACTCTCCAGCAGACCGACACTCTTCACCTCGGCCATGGCTGCGAAGTGAGAGGCCACCAGGATCGCGGCGTACCGACTCACCATGGAGGTTCGAAGAACGCTGGTCCGCCAGATCTCGAGATGGGCTGCGAGGGCCATGTTGTCGAAGGTCCGCGGCCGGCCGAGCGCGTCGATCCCCGGAGCCGGGTCGAACTCGGTCCAACCGCTGTCGTGCAGCATGACCGCGGCGAGAACCTCTGCCCGCGGCAACGGCCGGCTGAATCGGCGATTCCCCCAGTGCTCGGCCAGTTGCCAGGCGAGCCACGAGTGGGAGGATTGGGAGATCGCGATGGTTCGTGCCGGGTCGCCGGTGTCGTGAAGGAACATCGTGAGATTGTACAGCCAACCCCATCGGTCATGAACGCGGACGCGAACGTGGGATCGAGCTACAATGCGCCCATCGGGGAGGAACTTTGACCCAACCAGCGTGGCGCGATCGGTTCGACGATCTCCGACAGCGACGTCCGGGGCTGGCCCAGCGGGTGTGCCGCCGCCTCCTGCTCGACATGCAGCGGATGGACCTCATCGATCTCGACGAAATCGACGACGAAATCGCCGTCGCCCTCAAGCTCTCGGGCTCACCGGCTCGCCTGGATCCCAACCGGCCCAAACCGCGCCTCCCCAAGCAGAGCCGGCACGCCATGTACGAGCTCGCCCTCAAGTACGCCGAGCACCACCTGTCGGCGGAAGCCATCGACATGACGATCCTGCTCACGGAGAAGCGCGCCCTCGCCCTCGAGGTGGCCCGCCTCGCCGAAGATGCCGACACGCCCCTCGGGGACCTCCGCGAGAAGGTCCACGAGTTCCTCGCGTTCGCGCCGGGCGAAGGGTCCGCCCTGCCCGAAGACGTCATCGGCACGAGAGCGGCTCTGGTGCGGCGCCTGCTCACCGACCACCTCGACTTCATCGCCGTTGCCAAGCGCTTCGTTCGCGTCAGCGACTTCGGGTGGGTGCTCGACCGCATCGTCCCCACCTACGGTCAACAGGGCCGTCTCGGCGGCAAGGCTGCCGGACTGGTGCTCGCCAACTCCATCCTCAAGCAGGCCCAGTACGAGGGGCGGTTCCCCGCCGAGTACAAGATTCCGAACTCGTTCTTCCTCCCCTCCAACGGGATCCTGGAGTTCATCGAGTACAACAACCTCGAAGAGATCATCAACGTGAAGTACAAGGAACTCAAGGAGGTCCGCCAGGAGTTCCCGCTGGTGGAGCGCCTCTTCAAGAACGGCGCCATGCCGCCGACCATTCACGACGGTCTCGAGCAGATGCTGGTCGAGATCGGCGAAACACCGCTTGTGGTTCGGTCTTCGAGCCTGCTTGAAGACCGTATCGGCCACGCCTTCTCCGGCAAGTACAAGAGCCTCTTCATCCGCAACAAAGGGACCATGGAGGCTCGAATCGACGCTCTCGAGAACGCCATCGCCGAGGTCTACGCGTCGATTTTCCACCCGGATCCCATCGAGTACCGCCGCCGGCGGGGCCTGCTGGACTTTCAGGAGCAGATGGGGATCCTCATCCAAGAGGTGGTGGGGCGGGAGGTGGGCGACATGAAGACGCCGGTCTTCGCCGGCGTGGGTTTCTCTCGCTGTGAAATGCGCTGGTCCCAGAGGATTCGCCACACCGACGGCATGGCGCGCCTCGTTCTCGGGCTGGGCACCCGCGCCGTGGACCGCACCGTCGACGACTACCCCGTCCTGATCGCCCTCGAGCAACCCACCCTCCGGGCCGTGCAGCAACCCAACGAGGTCTACCGCTACTCCCAGGGTGAAGTCGACGTCATCGAGCTCAGCGAGGGGCAGTTCGACTCCGTTCCCATCGAAACCTTCCTACGGCGGGTCGGCCGCTCACTGCCGCAGATGCAGAAGATCTTTTCCATCTACCGCCACCGACAGCTCCTCCCCATGGTGGGTCTCATGGCCCAGGTTGATCCCAGCGAGCTGGTCGTCACCTTCGACGGTCTGGCAAAATCCGACTTCCCCGCCTTGATGAAGACCATGCTCGACATTCTAGAAGAAGGCCTCGGCGAACCGGTCGACGTGGAGTTCGCCCACGACGGCGACCACCTCTTCATGCTCCAGTGCCGCGCCCTGAGCCTGGGCTCGTCCGCCCAACGAGAGCCCGTTCCGGCCAACATCGAGAGCCGTGACCAGATCTTCTCGGCGGTTCGCTACGTCCAGATGGCCCAGTGCCGAAATATCCGCTATGCGGTCCTGATCGACCCTCTCGACTACGAAAAGCTCCCCACCCGCGAAGCGATGCTCCGAGTGGGCCACACGGTGGGTGCGCTTAACCAGGTGTTGCCGGAGCGGCAGTTCATCCTCATGGGACCCGGCCGCTGGGGAAGCCGCGGCGACATCCGACTCGGAATCTCGGTCAGCTACTCGGACATCAGCCATACCGCCATGCTGGTGGAGATTGCCAGGCAACGCGGCTCCTACCTTCCCGACGTTTCCTTCGGCACCCACTTCTTCAATGATCTGGTGGAGTCGAAGATCGCCTACCTCCCGGTCTACCCCGACGACAAGCGGGTGGCCTGGAACGAGGACTTCCTTTACGACTCGCCCAACTCGCTGGCCGAGCTGCTCCCCGATTTCGCCGACATGGAAGAGGTGGTTCGGGTGATCGACGTCGAAGCGGCGTCCGGCGGCCGGCTGCTGCATGTCGTCATGGACGCCGAAGCCGACCGCGCGTTGGCGTTTCTCGCGCCACCGACCTAGGAGGAGGCTGTACAGAAAAGCGCCCGGCCGAAGCCGGGCGCTGCAATGAAAGTGTCAGCTGTCGACTCTGAACTGTCGACCCCCTGCTACGCCCAACCGCGCAGGGAACAGGCGGTGGCGACGCGCTGAATGGCGATCATGTACGCGGAGTCGCGCATGTACTCGCCGGTCTCTTCGGACAGATCGGCCACGGCGTGGAACGCTTTGGTCATCTTCTGGTCGAGGCGCTCGAGCACCTCTTCACGCGGCCAGAAGAAGTTGGTGTTGCACTGGACCTGCTCGAAATACGAGCAGGTCACGCCGCCGGCGTTGGCCAAAAAGTCGGGAATCACGAAGATCCCGCGCTGCTTGAGCACCTCGTCGGCCTCGGGAGTGGTCGGACCGTTGGCGCCCTCGGCAACGATCTTCACGTTGGCGTGGATCCGGTTCACGTTGTCGCCCGTGACCTGATTCTCCAAGGCCGCGGGGATCAGGATCTGCGCGTCTTGCTCGAGCCAGGCGTCGGCCTCCAGCCGCTGGTAGCCGGCCGCTTCGGCCTTGGCCTTGTCGATGGTGCCGAAACGGTTGGTGATCGACAGCAGGAACTCGGAATCGACACCGTCGGGCTTGGCGTAGGTGTAGGAGGCCTGGTCGTCGTTGTCCCAGCAGGACACCGCCACGACGATGGCGCCGAGCTCGATGAGGAGCTTGGCCGCGTACTGGGAGACGTTGCCGAAGCCCTGCAGCGAGGCCCGGATCCCTTCCATCGGGAGGTCCATGCGCTTGAGCGCTTCGCGAACCGTGTAGACCACGCCGTACCCTGTGGCCTCCGTCCGCCCGAGGGATCCACCGACCTCCACCGGCTTCCCGGTGATCATGCCGGGGAAGTGGCCGCCGGCGAGCTTCTCGTACTCATCGAGCATCCACACCATGTGCTGTGGGTTGGTCATGACATCCGGCGCCGGAACGTCGTTGATGGGGCCGATGTTCTTCGAGACCTGGCGCACCCAACCGCGGCACAGGGCCTCCTGCTCACGCGGCGAGAGGTTGTGAGGATCGCAGATGACGCCGCCTTTGCCGCCGCCGAGGGGAATGTCCACAACGGCGCACTTCCACGTCATCCAGGTGGCCAGCGCGCGCACCGTGTCGACGGTCTCCTGCGGGTGGAAACGGATCCCGCCCTTGGCCGGGCCGCGGGCGTCGTTGTGCTGCACTCTGAAGCCCTGGAAGACCTTGACCGAGCCGTCGTCCATCCGGATCGGAATGGTGAAGTGGAACTCGCGCTGTGGTTGGCGAAGCAGCTGGCGAATGCCGTCATCGAGCTGAAGAAGCTCGGCGACCCCGTCAAACTGCCGCTGGGCCATGGTAAAGGCGTTAAACTCGTTGCTCATCTTCTCCCCCTTTTCAATCCCTTCGGCGCTGCGCTTGCGGGTTATACGCCCTAGACGATTGCGAGTCAAGGTGTTTTCCTCCAGCAGGGCGAACGCGCTATTGTCGTTCCGGGCGAAAGGCCGAAACATCATGTTTGAACACGACACGGCGATTGAGATCGGGAGCCTGAACCTCGAGCAGGCAGTGCAACGCGTTCGAGAGAACGGTACGGTCGTCCTGACGACCGGGAACCGGCCGGTGGCGGCGCTGCTGTCGATCGAGGAGCTGAAGCGGCTCAACGATGAACGCGAGCTGCTCCGGCGGCTGGCCCTGGGAGAGCTCGAGAGCGCCGGCGGCGAGGGCGACGAGCTTTCGGCGGTGCTCGAGGACTGCCGGCTGCTCCTGGAGGAGAACTGAGGGTGAGGGTCACCCCTTCGGCCCGGCAGGATCTCCTGGAGGCGGTGGCCCGACTGCGCCGTCTCGATCCTGATCGCGCCGCGCACTTCGTCGTCGAGCTCGAGGACCGCTTGACCGGTCCGAACTCCGATCTCGAGAGCGTCCCGGAGTTGGGCTCGGCACAGCACTCGTCCGCCGCCGGCGACGGCCACCGTTTCTACGTTCGCCAACGCAGCGACGGCGACTGGCTCATCGCCGTCTGGCCCGAGCCTGAGCTCCGGAGCGACCCTCGGTCGGACTGACCCCTTCGACATCGTCGGGTGCACCTCGCCGCGAGGAAGCCGCCGCCGGCATGCCATCACTTGGACGCGGATGCACGCGGATCCATCGCAACGTCGCGTTATTGAGTCGTCGCAACCACAAAGACGCGAAGACACAAAGGCACCGCACACGAAGCCATCGCAATCTTCTGACGCGGATTTCACGGATTTCGCAGATCCATCGCATCCATCGCAGTTTCACCACAGAGGCACGGAGACACAGAGAAGAACACGGAGAGGCATCTCATTCATCGCAGTTGAACACGGATCCATCGCATTTGATTGAGTCATCGCATCCATCGCACCATCGCATGGAACACGGATGAACACGGATCCATTGGATTTACACGGATCCATCGCAGGAAGAGGTGCCGGCGGAGACAGCGCAGGTCTTCGACCTTCGCCACCTGGGGATCGAAACGGCGTTCCGAAATCGCGTTTTCGTCTCGCCGTCTCGATCCCCAGGCCGCCGCAGTCGGCGCGTCGACTCCGCCTAGGATCTGCATGCCGGCCTCCCCCCATTTTTAAGAAATGGAGACCGGGACCTCCTGCCTTCCGGGGCGTGATCCTGCATCGTTCGGTGTTCGAGGTCGGCCCGGGCGTGCCGAAGGCACGACCATCGGTGAAGTGGGAGTCGATCGACGAGCATTGGTGATTGGAGATCGGCTCCCGCTTCACCGTGTGGACGTGACCGACAGGTCGCGGGCGCTGGGCCGATCGATTGGCGATGAAAGCTACCATCTCGATTCGGTTCGGAGGGAGCCCTATCCGTGTCATCCGCGAAATCCGCGTCAACAACTGCGATGGATGCGATGACTCCGCGTTGTCCCTGCGATCCCTGCGTTCTCCGCGGTTCAAATGCGATGTCTCCGCGCCTCTGCGTTTCAATACTGCGATGGTGCGATGACTCAATAATGCGATGTTGCGATGGATCCGCGCGATCCGCCGAAATCCGTGTTCATCCGTGTTCAACTGCGATGGATGCGATGGATCTGCGAAATCCGTGAAATCCGCGTCAGAAAATGCGATGGACGGCGAGCCGGGTGCTCGACTCGTTCACGAGTCCTTGCGATCCGCGTTCATCCGCGTGCAACACGATCGCGCTCCGGCTTCTATCGCGTCGAGCCGACTCAGTTCGTCGTCGACACCTCGTCTGCGGTTGCCATCTCCGGCTCCGGTCGAAGGCTGCCGGGATCCGAGAGGATGGTCTCGGCGGTGACGGCGTCGACGCCCATGACATTGGCCCTCGTGCTCACGGTCACCGCCGCGAGACCCCCATCCTCGATGGGCGCGTAGAAGGTGTAGGTCAGTCCCTCGGCCCCAACGGCGTCGTCCACCACCAGAATGACGCTCCCCACAACCTCGGTTGGCGGCAGCACCAGGTCGTGTTCGCGAACCTCGAGGTCGGCCAGCGCCGTGAGGCGGCGGCGGACGCCCACGTCATCGGCCAGCGACCCGTCTTCGAGACGCCAAACCCTGCCGAGCTCATCGTCTTCGGTCCTTTCGAGCACCACCTGGGCGTCGCCCGAGCTGATCTCGACGGTGGCCACGTCCCAGGTCGAGAACGGCCACACGGTGTCCGAGCGCCACAGCACCGGCGCTTTGGCCAGGCGCGGCCGAATGGAGTCTGAGATTCGAAACAGCTCCGAGCCGTTGCGCCGAACGACCACCGATCCTGCGTCGTCGGCGACGCCGGCGAGCTCCAAGGTGACGGCCGCAGCAGCATCGGCGTGGGTGAGCACGACCCGGTACTCGGGCGCGTCCAGGCCGTGCTCCGCCGGATCGGCATCGGCGGGTAGGAAGTCTCTGATCCGTAGCGCGTTGAGCTCGGATATCAGGCTCCGCATCTGATCCTGGTCCGCGATGTCCTCGACCGGTGACAAGAGCCGCCAGACATCGCCCGAGCGCACCGCAACGATCCGATCCTCCGCCGTGGTGATCTCCACCGATGCGAGGTCATCCTCGAGGACCTCGACCACATCCCGGGAACGCCAGGCGTCCACCTCCCGGTCCAGCTGAGCCGCAAAAGCGCCGGCGCAGAGGTGGATTGCTTCCTCGCCCCGCTTGCGAACCGCCCGTTTCGAGCCCAGCGGCAGCTCGCCGCCGACCTCGATGGCGAAGACCTCTCCGGCGCCGGTGGTCAGAACCGCCGTGACCTCGGGATCGTCCAACCCGAACTCGACCGGATCCACCTCATCGGGCGCCAGCGACCGGTCCACGTCCAGGGCCGCCAGCGCCTGCAGCGCGGACCGCACCGAGGCTCCGTCCGCAGGATAGTCGAGGGGGCTGGTCATCCGCCATTCGTCGCCGCGCTTCGCCAGCGTCACCGCACCGTGGCGTCCGTTGAGCTCGGCGGCGACCACCTCGTCCGCGTCCAGCGCAGGAAAGAACCGATCCGCCCGCTCAGCGCGCTCGTCCGAGGTCATCTGGTGGCGCTCGAAGAAGTAGATGAACGAGCCCACCGCAAAGGCCACCAGTGCGAGGATCATCAGGTTTCTGCTGCGCACGCTCCGTCCCTCCGCGTCAGTGCCGGCGCCGCCGCCACACGAGGATGCCGATGGCGACAGCCGTGCCCGGAATCACCAGCAGCACGACGATCTGGATGATCATCATCTGCCGCTGGTCGATGAAGAAGCTCAGATCCTGCACGTCCCGCGGGGGAATGCCCATGGAGAGCTCCCGCGCGGTCATCCAGTTGAGGGTGTTCACGGCCAGGATCAGGTTGCCGGCGTTGCCGGCGTCCACGTCGGTGAGGAAGTCCGCGTCCCCGAAGACCGCCAGACGATACGAATCCTCGCCGACGACCTCGGCGCCATCCACATCGCCGGCGACGCCGGTGGCGGGAGCCGCCGCACCCTCGACAACCGCCGCCACCGCCACCGGACCCATGCTATCGACGGCCTCGTCGGGCACCACGGGCTCGCCCCGCAGCAGCATGCCGAGATCGGTCTCGCCCCAGCCTTCGTCCGAGGTCTCCACCAGCACCTGCGCCTCATCGGAGTCCACCCGAACGGACCGGGTCATCGTGAACAGCACCGCGATGCCCTCCAGCCCCTGGGTGATGGGATGCGCCGCGAAGTCCATCAGGTAGACCGCCGAGAGATCGAAGAAGGGCAGCTTGCGCGACGGATCGACGACCAGGTCGTCGCCCATGATCACGCCGCGCTCGGCGAGCAACGCCTCCAGCCTCGTCGTTCGCATGGTTCCGTCCGCCTCGATGAGCGGATCGAGGGCCACCACCAGCCGCCCGCCTCCATCGAGATAGGCGTTCAGGGCGGCGACCTCGGCCTCGGTGTACGGTGTCGTCGGTCCGGCGATGACCACCACGTCGACGTCGGCCGGAACCTCCCCGGAGAGCAGGTTGACGCTCTCGGTCTCCATGTTCTCCTTCCTCAAGGCATTCGCCAGCATGGTCAGGCTGCGATCCGCGAGGGCGCCGCTCCCGGCGGGGGTCAGGGTCGCCTCACCGTGGCCGGTGACGAACCCCACCTTGGGCACCTCGGTCGCCACCAGCGACAGAATGGCAGAGGTGAACTGCTCCTCGGCCTTGAATGCCTTCACGGTGGGCTGCTGCTGGCCATACTGCATGCCGGCGAAGTCGTACTCCACCATCTGCTCGGAGGTGACGTACTTGGTCCGTTCACCGACGATGAAAACCACCGTGTCGGCCATCGTCACGCCGTACTCCTGGGTGAGCTGGGTGGTTCTCAGCGGCTCCTTCTCTGGATCGATGTACTCCACCGAGATCCGACTCGACGACGCCTCGTACCGAGTCAGCAGTTCGTGGACCTGATCGTACATGGGGCTGTTCGGCACCATGAACACCACGACCTCCACGTCCTGGTCGAGCGAGTCGATCAGGTTGAGACTCTTCTCCGACAGGGAGTACAGCCTGGTGGAGGTCCAGTCCCAGTGCTTGTAGTGGCGGGCGCTGAGCCAGTTCGCCATGAGCACCAGGCCGATGACGAGGATCAGGGCGATGGCGCCGGTTGCGCCGTACTTCAACGATGTGCTGCGCATGCCGCTACCTCCACTTGGCGAGCTCGAGGCTCTTGGTCGACATGAAGAGGAACAGCCCGGTGAGCGAGAGAGAGTAAACCAGGTGGCGGGTGTCGACGACGCCCTTGGCGAAGTCCGACATGTGCTGCCACAGGTCCGCGTGGTCGATCACCGCGCCCAGGGTCGACGACGAGATGAGCAGTCCGCGCAGCAGCGGTAAACCGAAGAGGAGAATGAGCCCGGTGAAGGCGATCACCGCGGCGATGATCTGGTTCCGGGTCAGGGTCGAGGCAAAAAGCCCGAGGGAGACGAAGAGGGCTCCGAAGAGCGCCACCCCGAGGTACGATGCGGCCACCGCTCCCCAGTCCACCGATGCCTGGGATTGGACCATCACCACATAGATCAGCGTCGGCGCCCAGAGCGACAGGTAGAAGATGAGCGCCGCGCTGAACTTGCCGAGAACGACCTGGGCCTCGGTCACCGGCGAGGTGAGCAGCACCTCGATGGTCCCGGACCGCCGTTCTTCAGCCACCAGCCGCATGGTGATCAGCGGCGCCACGACGAGAAAGAACCAGAAGAAGATCGTCCCGCCGAAAAAAGCCTGAAGAATCGACAGCGACGACTGGCCGGGCTGGCTGAGGTAGCCGACGATCAGGGCGAAGAGCGCTCCCTGGAGCAGCAGAAAGGCGGCCATGACGATGTAGGCCAGAGGTGACGAAAAATAGGCGATGAGCTCGCGGCGGACAATGGCCGTGAATGCTCTCATCTCAGACCTCCCCGCCGGCGCCCTCGGGCTCCGGCACCATCTCGTCGGCAGTGGTGAGCCGGACGAAGACATCCTCCAAGGTGGCCTGTTCGGGGGTCATTCCCAGCAGCACCCAGTCCCTTTCCACCGCAAGCCGGAAGACCGCCTCCCTCGGATCCTCTTCGGGGTGGTGCTCGACGAGCAGCGTGTCGCCGGCGCCGGCCTCCACACCGACCACTCCCGGGAGCGCACCGAGAGCCTCCGGAGCCGAGCCGCCGGCGCCTCCGAGCTCCACCTTGAGCGTCGGGTTGCCGATGAGCCTGGTCCTCAGGGCCTCCGGCGTTCCATCGGCGACGATGCGGCCGCGATCGATGATGAAGACCCGCTCGCAGACCTGCTCCACCTCGGGCAGGATATGGGTGGAGAGCACGACGGTGTGATCGCGACCGAGCTCGGTGATGAGCTCGCGCACCTTGATGATCTGGTTGGGGTCGAGGCCCACGGTGGGCTCGTCGAGGATGAGCACCGGAGGCGAGTGGATGAGGGCGCCGGCAAGACCCACGCGCTGGCGGTAGCCCTTGGACAGGGTGCCGATGACCTGCCGCCGCACGTCCGCCAGCATGCACCTTTCGATGACGTACTCGAGCCGATCATTGAGCCGGCTGCGCTCCACGCCCTCCACGTCGGCACGAAACGTCAGGTACTCCTGCACCCGGAGCTCGGGGTAGAGGGGGACGTGCTCGGGCAGATACCCGATCTGGCGGCGCAGCCCAACCGGGTCGGCATCGAGGTCGACCCCGGCGACCTCGACCCGGCCGCTGGTCGGCGGCAGAAACGCCGTCATCATCCGCATGGCGGTGGTCTTGCCGGCCCCGTTGGGTCCGAGAAATCCGAGAACCTGGCCCTCGGGAACGAAGAAGGACAAGCCGTTCACCACCGGGGTGTCGACATAGGTTTTTGACAGGTTTTCGACCTCGATCATCCACCACTCCTCGAGGACCGGCCCGGGGAAACTTCCGGGCCGCTCCATGTTACGTGTTTCAATCGCGCACGATAAGCAAAACAGATGCCCGTTTCAAGTCCAGTTCCTGCTTGGCAGAAGCCGCCAATCCGGCCAACCTGGCGTAACGCCTACCTCAGATGAGCGATTTTGGCGGATGAGATGTGCGCAGGCCGCCACCAAGAGTCGCTCATCCGAGGTATGCGTTACGAGATGCCGTGACCCGGCGTGACGATGAGCATCAGGGTCGTGGAGCCGAGGGTGAACTCATCCTGATGAGAGAGCTCGACGCTCTCCACCTTGGCGCCGTCGAACCATGTCCCATTCGTGGTGCCGAGATCGGTCAGGGTCACCTCGTCTTCACGGATTTCGATGCGGGCGTGACTTCGGGATACCTCCGGATCGCGGAGCTGAACGTCCACGGCGGAGCCGCGCCCGAGAACGATGGTCGCTTTGTGGATCTGAAACACCGTGCCCGCCTGACCGCCGGCGATGACGGCGAGGGAGTACCGCTCGCTGGACGGCAGCGCGACCTCGCCGAACCCCGGGGCCGGAGAGGCCGCCTGGACCGGATCGGGCGCCGGCGCCGGCTCCGACGGCTCCATCTCGAGCTCCAACGGGGGAACCGAGATCTCGACATCGGCCAAGCTCGCCTCCCGTTCCCGCTCGCGCCTCGGAGCGGACAGCGCCCCGAAATCCAGCGAGAGATCGGTGGATACTTCGTTCGCCGCCGGCTCGAGGGTCGGGTTCCGGGCCTCGAAGGTGAAGCCGCACGACGTGCACTTGACCTTTTTGGTCACCTCGCCGTCGAAGCGGCGCTCGTCATACCTGTACTTGGTATCGCACTCCGGGCAGATGATGATCACGTGGTCCTCCGCCGTGGATTCATGGTATCAGCTCGGGTATCAGTCCACATTCTCGCTCGGCACCGGTGTCACTCGGCGGACTCCGCCGCCGTCCACCGGCCCATCCACTCCAGAACCACCTCGTGCCACTGGATCGAGTTGGCGGGTTTCAGCACCCAGTGATTCTCATCCGGGTAGTACAGCAGTCGCGACGGGACCCCGCGGCGCTGCAGGGCGTTGAAGGTGGCGATGCCCTGGGTGTCCACAACACGGTAGTCAAGGGCGCCGTGGATCACCAGCTGCGGCGTCTGCCACCGACCGACGTGTTGGATCGGTGAGTGCTTGGTGTAGCCCTCGGGATTCTCCCAGGGAGTGCCGCCGTGCTCCCACTCCGGGAACCACAGCTCCTCGGTGTCGTAGTAGGCCATGAGCTCGTCCAGATTGCCGTCGTGGCATACCAAAGCGGCGAAGCGATCGGTCATCCCCTGGATCCAGTTGATCATGTAGCCGCCGAAGCTGGCGCCGGCCGCTGCCACCCGATCGGGGTCGATCCAGGTGTGCCGGCGCAGCACGTCGTCGAGCCCCTTCATGAGGTCTTCGTAGGGCGCTCCGCCCCAGTCGCCGTTGATGGCGTCGGTGAAGGCCTGGCCGTAGCCGGTGGAGCCGTGGAAGTCGATCATCACCGTGGCGTAGCCGGCGCCGGCGTAGATCTGCGGGTTCCAGCGATAGTGGAAGTGGTCGTCGAAGCTGCCCTGAGGGCCGCCGTGGATCAGAAAGGCCAGCGGGTATTTCTTCCCGGGTTGTCTGCCCACGGGTTCGATGAAGTAGCCGAAGACCTCGTCGCCATGGGCGCCGGTGAACGAGAACTGCGAGTACGAGCCGAAGTCGATCCCGGCGAGGCGATCGCCGTTGAGGTCGGTGATCCGGCGGACCTCACCGCCGTCCGCCGGCCGCACGAAGAGCTCCACCGGAGAGGTGAGACTGTCGCGCGCGAAAACCAGGCCGCCGTCCGGCAGCGGTCCCGGGCTCGAGTTGGTGTGGCGGGTAAGCAGCGCCTGCACCCTACCGCTCGCGGGGTCGATGCGGAAGATGGAGTGGTTGCCGATGTTGTCGGCCGAGGCATAGAGCCAGGCGCCATCGGGCGACCACACGATCCCCCTGGGCGAGCGGTCCCAGCCCTCGGTGAGCACCTGCGGGTCGCCGTCCGGCCAGCTCATGACCACGACGCGGAAGCGGTCGGCTTCATAGCCGGGCCGGCTCATTGCCAGGTAGGCGAGGGTCGAACCGTCCGGCGAGAAGGCGGGCGACGCATCCCACGCCCGATTCCCAGTGGTCAGCTTCTCGGGCGCCGCCGAGCCGTCGGTGGGCACCACCCAGAGATCGTAGTCCGTGGACCAGGTCTCCTCCGACCCGTTGACGACCTTGGCGGTGTAGACCAACGTGCTGTCGTCGGGCGCGACCGTCCAGTCGCCGTCGCCGCCCCAGGGAATGGTCGGGCTGTCGCCGTCGATCCCCGGCATGAGATCCTTCGGCGCACCGGAGGGTCGTCCCCCTTCACCTATCGGGAGGCGGAAGATGTGGTTGCGCCGACCGTCCTTCCAGAAGTCCCAGTGGCGGACGAAGGTCTGGTCGTAGACCAATCCGGTAGACTCCCGCTCCGCCTCGGCGGCCAGGCGGGACACGGTGCACGGCACCGGATCCTCGCAATCGGGGAAGACCTTGAGCGCCAGGTAGAGCGCTGCTGCTCCCGGTCCAACCTGGAACGCCTCGATGTCCAGGGGAAGATCCGTCACCTGCTCGGCCTCGCCGCCGTCGATGGCGATTCGCCACACCTGCACCGAGCCCGAACGGGTCGACAGGAAGTAGACCGTGCGGTCATCCGCCCACCGCGGGCTCCAGTCGGAGGCGGTGTGGGCCGTGAGCCGCCGGGTCGCACTGCCGTCGACGGCGGCGAGCCAGAGGTCGTTGTCTCCGGAGTTGGATTCGAGATCCATGGTCTTCACGACGAAGACGACCTCGGCCCCATTCGGCGACGGCTGCGGGTCGGAGATCCGCTGCATGGCGACGAGGTCGTGAACGTTGAATGGGTGAGACTCGGCGGCGGCGATCGACGCCGCGGCGAGCACCAGAACGAGGACGACGAGTGAACGGCACGTTGTCATGGTCAGCCTCCAAAACCCATGAAACAGGGCAGCCGTATGGTAGCGCAGCTCAGGCGGGGCGTGCCGCTTCCACCGGCGCCTCGGGCGCCTGGGTGTGAGGGCCTGCGGAGGTTGGAGTCCCGATCGGGATCAGGTGGAGGGAACGCCCCAACCGGCGAGACTGCCGGACTCGAACCCTCCGGTGAACAGCGGCGGTTCGTCGGCCGCGGCCTGCGTCGCTTCAGCCACTCGGGGCTCGTCCGTTCCCACCGGACCAGGAACGAAGAGCGGCCTCGGGGTTTCGCGCTGGAGGTCGAGGTCGTCGCTGGAGGCAATCGCCAGAAGCTGCAGCTCCGGCTGCTCGAAGTCGATGCTCTGAATCGCCGCAACCTCCACCGGCGCCGGCGCCGCCGCATCCGGCGAGCTCGCCAGCCAGAGGGTCGCTGCACCGATGGCCATGACCGCCGCGGCCGCCACCGCCATCCAACCGTGGCTGCGCCGGCGGGCCGGAAGCCGAAGATCGCCGAAGACCGCCGCTACAGCCTCGTCGACCGTGGCGGACGCTTCGCCTTCGAACTGGGTCCGCCACCACTCGCGGCACACCGGGCAGGCGGCCAGAATCTCATCGGCGTGGAGGGCGGCATCGTCGTCGAGCCGGCCCTGCGCCAGGTCCAGCGCCAGTCGTCCGTGGTCGGGGCAGTTCGGGGCAATCATCATCATCTCCATCTACAAGGACGCGCCACCCGCCTCCAGGTAACGAAATCGGCAATGTCAGGCGCACATCTCGGTACGCGGATGAACGCAGATCACCTCGCTGGCCGGTACCCCGACTCCTCCCTGTTTGCGCTCGCGGTTGTATTTCGACACGGATTTCACGGATTTCACGGATCCATCACATCCATCGCAGTTTGAACACGGATGAACACGGATTTCGGCGGATCGCGCGGATCCATCGCAACATCGCATTCTTGAGTCATCGCACCATCGCAGTATTGAAACGCAGGGGCGCAGAGGCGCAGAGACATCGCAGTTTCTGACGCGGATTTCGCGGATGACACGGATCGGGCTCCCTCCGTACCGAATCGAGATGGTAGCTTTCATCGCCAATCGATCGGCCCAGCGCCCGCGACCTGTCGGTCACGTCCACACGGTGAAGCGGGAGTCGATCTCCAATCACCAGCGCTCGTCGATCGACTCCCACTTCACCGATGGTCGTGCCTGCGGCACGCCCGGGCCGACCTCGAACACCGAACGATGCAGGATCACGCCCCGGAAGGCAGGAAGTCCCGGTCTCCATTTTTTAAAAATGGGGGGAGGCCGGCATGCAGATCGTAGGCGGAGTCGACGCGCCGACTGCGGCGGCCTGGGGATCGAGACGGCGAGACGAAAACGCGTTTTCGGAACGCCGTTTCGATCCCCAGGTGGCGAAGGTCGAAGACCTGCGCTGTCTCCGCCGGCACCTCTCTTTGCAATGGATCCGTGTAAATCCAATTGATCCGTGTTCATCCGTGTTCCATGCGATGGAATGCGATGGATCCGCGAAATCCGCGTCAGAAAGGATCGCGTACGCTTGATTCATGCAGACAGAGACTTCCGTTGCGGTGGTAACCGGAGCGTCGAGCGGGATCGGTGCGGCGATGGCGCGAGCCCTCGGGGTGAACGGCTGGCGGGTCGCACTGCTCGCCCGCCGTGCCGAACGGCTCGACGTTCTGGCTCGTCAGATCACCGAGGCCGGCGGCGAAGCCCTCGTCGAAGCACTCGACTGTGCGGACGGCTCGGCCGTGGCCGCCGCGGCCGATCGAATTCGTACTGATTGGGGAACCCCGTCCTTGGTGGTCAACTCCGCCGGAGCCGGAATCTGGCGCTTCCTCGAGGAGACCTCTCACGACGAGATCGACGCCATGATCGGCGCCCCCTACCTGGCGGCCGCCCACGTCAGCCGCGCTTTCCTCGGCGACCTCATCGACCGCGGCTCGGGCCTGGTCATCCACATCGGCTCACCGGCCTCGGTCATCCCGTGGCCCGGTGCCACCGCCTACACGGCGAGCCGCTGGGCGCTGCGCGGTCTGCACGAGGCCCTGCGCCAGGACCTCGCCGGCACCGGGGTGCGCTCGTCGCTGGTCTACTTCGGCGAGGTCTCCAGCGAGTACTTCACGAGCAACCCGGGCTCGCACGAGCACATCCCCTCCCTCGGCTCGTGGATCCCGGTGACCACCCCGGAGCGCTGCGCAGAGGTCCTCCTCGACGTCGTTCGTCGGCCTCGGCCGGTGGTCTACCATCCCTTCGCCCTGCGCCTCATGGCGTGGAGCGCGGCGATCCTCCCGGGACCAACCCGGTGGCTGATTGCAGCCACCGGCCGGAAGCACTGAAACAGCCGTCAGCCGTCAGCCGTCAGCCGTCAGCCGTCAGCCGTCAGCCGTCAGCCGTCAGCCGTCAGCCGTCAGCC
>JAZBOQ010000196.1:0-3643 GCA_036351195.1 Thermoanaerobaculales bacterium
CATCTCCTTCGGAATACCCCGGCTTCACCAAAAACGACGGGCCCCGAGCGCATCCCGGTCACCGTCTCCTGTGGCTGTTTCCTGCCGCCGTTCGCTGTTTCCTGCCGCTGTCGCTGCTTCCTGCCGCTGTCGCTGCCGCTGTTTCCTGTCGCTGCCGCTGTCATCGGGAACGGGAACGGGCACGGGTACGGTCTCGTCGCAATCGGGATCGGGAACGAACCGGCGGCGGCGGGCCGCCCCGGCTCACGCCGGGGGAAACTGCTCGGTGTACGCCGCATACCGCCGCAGAATCCGCCGTGTGTAGGCGGCCCCGCGGCGGCAGCGACAAACGCCGGCCGGGTACTGCCGGGCGACCTCGGGGTCGTCGAGAATGTACATCGCCGTTTCGACGTTGTCCGCCCACCGGTTGGGATCGAGATTCATGGCGTCCGCCAACCGCCGAGCGTCGAAGACGTGACGCGGGCCGACGTTGTACGAGGCGATGGCCATGGCCACCCGATCCGGCAGCTCCAGGTCGCCGAACTTGTCCATCAGCGAGTCCAGGTAGCGGGCTCCCGCCTCGATGGCCTCTCCCGGGTGGTGCGGGTCCTCGACGCCGAGCTCGCGCCAGGTGAAGGGCATGAACTGAAACAGGCCGGCCGAACCCCCGGGCCCCACCGCATCGGGATCGAACCGGGACTCCTCGTACATCAGCGACGCCAGCAGCCGCCAGTCCAGCCCGTGTTTTCGAGCCGCCCAGGTGAGGTATTCGTCATATGGCGTGAGGTCACCGGACGGCACATCCGGCATTCGGGGGGAAACGTAGAGCTTCCAGCGGCCGAGGTTCTTCAGAAGCAGCTGACTGACCTCTCCCGACGAGCGCGCAGTGAGAAGAAACGCATCCACCTCCCGGCGAAGCCGAGGCGAAGAGGTGTTCATCACCCAGACGAGCGGGACGTCCTTCAGCACAGTGGGCCCAACGACAAGTTCGCGGCCGCCGTCGATCTCCAGCTCGACGGCGTCGGCATCGACCACCGCCAGATCCGCCTCACCGCGGCTCACCGCCCGAAGGGCGCCGAAGGCATCGATGTCCTTCCCCTTCCCCGTTCTGACCAGTGGCGGTTGCAAGGGGTAGTTGAGAACCCAACCCGCCACAGACCTCGACGCCGCCAACCTCAATCCTGCGAGATCGGTGAATCCGACGTGGGGGTCGAGGTGGCGCGAAAGCACGCTGACGAAATCCACGTGGCGGTACGGTTTGCTGATGGCGAAGCGGCCCTCATGCTCGGGATCTGCGGGCTCGTGCAGCACCGCGAGATCGCCGAAGCCCTGCTCGAGCCAGTCCAACGGGTCGACCCCAGGCGGCGGGATCGACAGCTCCAACCGGAGCCGCAGGGTGCGGGCGAAGGCGACCGCCAGCTCGTACTCGAAGCCCTCCAGACCGCCGCGAGACACGAAGCACGTTGTGGGTGAGTTCCGGGTCACCACCCGTAGCACTCGCGCGCGGCGAATCCCGTCGAGGTCGCGGCAGACCCGCGCCCTCGTCTGTCTGGTGAGCACCTGCTCGGCGAAGAGGAAGTCGTCGATGGCCCGACGCAGCTGAAGGTTCCTCTCCCGGACCGCCCACACCACCGGTCGGCGCTCCACCACCGGGCCGAGAAGCTGGATGCTGCCGCCGTTGCCCACGCGCTCGAGCAATCCGCTGTCCATCACCGTCGCCGGAATCGACCCGGCAGCCACCGCCGCCAACACCTCGGATGCCGTGAGGTCCTCGGCCAGCGCGACGACCTGAATATCGAGACCCCGCAGAGCGTCCGACACCGCCGGAGAGAGGTCGGAGAGCCGCAGCTCAACGCTCCCGCCACGCAGATGATCGAGCTCGAGCTGAGGCATCTTCCCCTGGGTCACGATGAACTCGTCGACCCACTCCACCGGCGAGCTCGCCACCAAACCGGTTCCGATCAGAACCGAGGGAGACAGCCGCCCCACCGCCACATCCGCACGCCCCTCGACAACGGCGGGGATCAGATCGCGATAGCGATCCACCTCCACCCAGCGAACATCCACCCCCAGCCGCGCCGAGAGATGCTCGACCTGATTGAGGTCCTCGGCTCCCCGGGCCGCGGCGCCGGACGTTGAATCGAACCCCGGCGGAACCGCCACCCGAAGCGTCCCGCGCTGGCGTACCGCCTCCAGCCCCCCCGTGCTGCGCTCGGTGCAGCCGGAGAGCGCGGCGACGGCAACACCGAGCAGCGCCAGAAACGCCGAACACCGCCGATCCGCAGAGCCGCTTCCGGCCCGAAATGCTCGTATCACGTCCCTCCGATAGTACCGCTTCGCACCCTTTCAACCCCAACGTGGAGTCAACCAGGATTCATTCTCGTCGCGAGAGACCGGCCTCCCGATGGTAAAATCCTGCTCGTCGGAGGGTCAATGAGCGACGACCAACCTGTCAACGAACCGGGCGCGGAAAAAGATCTTCGGACGGTCACAGCGAGACTCACCGATCTCCTGCGAAAATGTCGGTCTGCCGGCTCGCGAAACTCCGAAGCCCTGGAAATCGAGGAACGCCTGACCTCGATCCTGCGCCGCCTCGAACCCGACGAGGACGATCAACCCATCCCCTTTGCCGCCCTCGCCAGAGAGCTCTACGCGGTTGAACGGTTCTTCGAGAGCAACGGGTTCATCACCGTCGCCAAGGAAGTGGCCCACGTCGAGCGGGCCCTCGAAGACCTCGCCGCCGATTCGGCCCCCGTCGAAGACGGAGAAGTGCCCACCCTCCCACCCGCGTTCGAGACCCTCGAGAGAGAGCCGGTGAGCGATGAAGAACTCGAGGAGGAACGTCCGTCCCGCTGGGCCATTCCCCGCCCGCTGGCCATCATTCTCGCGCTCTTCGTCATCGCCGTCGCCGTGTGCGCCGTTGTGATCTACCGCATTCAGAACCCACCGGCGTCGACGGCGGCTGTGGAACCGACCCCCATCCCGGTCGTTCGCGTGGTCACCGCCACACCCCCACCGGAAGCGGCATCCGGCGTCGTTCGCGGACGCCTTCCGGCCACTCCGGTCCCCGGCGCCATCCTCGCCGCCGAGGTGGGCCGCGCGCGTCTCGCCCTCGCCGATGGCGACGTCGACGCCGTCATCGACCACCTCTCGCGCGCCGCTCTCATCGATTCCGACCACTCCACAGTGCTCGGCACCGCCAACAAGCTCGTGGCCCTCCTCGTGGACCGCGCCGACTCCGCCGCCGAGGCCGGTCTGTGGGAGGTCGCCGACCTGACCCTCGCCCGCGCCAGCCGGATTGCCAGCCGCTACGGCCTCGACCACCAGCCCATCGAGGAGACCTCCCGGCGGCACGCGAAGATGGATCGCTTCCGCCTCGTCCAACCCACCGATCTCCAGGCCATCCGTGGGGCGGCCGGAAGCCCCGTCACCGTCCACCTCAAGGGCGGCGAAACCCGCGACTCCGTCATCAAGGGAACCGACGGCAACCACCTGCTCCTGGACGAGGACACCGAGGTCCGCGGCGGCGCCATGTTCTATACCGATCGGATTCCTCTCGGGGACATCGACTACCTCAAGGTCTGGGAGTGAGCGGTTGGCCGTCAGCCGTCAGCCGTCAGCCGTCAGCCGTCAGCCGTCAGCCGTCAGCCGTCAGCCGTCAGCC
>JAZBOQ010000197.1:0-2501 GCA_036351195.1 Thermoanaerobaculales bacterium
ATTGGCCACAGTGGTTGCAGCTCTGTCGAGGTCGAACGCCTCTTGGCGGAATGTCGCAGGCGTGTTCGGATTGGAGTAGAGGCAAGGAAAGGAGGACCAAGATGGCGAACATGATGAGCGACCGCTCAGAGGTCGCCGTCACCGAGACGGGTCAGGGCACGGGCGCCTCTTCGCAGCGGCGGTGGCTTCTCTTCGTGGTTGCCGCGTTGGCATTGGCGCTCGGCATCCTGGTTGGTGTTGTTGCGTCGAACCGTGCAGAAGACAAATTGGACGTCGTCCGAGCCGGGGGCGGCGACCTCAGCGGCCGACAGGAAGAGATGGTCGAGATCGTCGAGGACTACATCGATGCCTGGCAAGCGACCGACGGCGACCAAGCCGCATCGTTCATGACCGACGACGGGTCTATCGAGTACATCGGTGAGGGCTGGGTATTCAGTGTCGAGGACCGATCGCTGCAGGCCAGAATCTCCAACGGGCCGTACACATCGCTCCGAGTGCTGGAACCGATGGTGGTCCACGACGACCGAGTTGTGCTCACGGGTGAGATTGACTCTCTGGGCCTTCATTGGTCGTCGATCATTCAGTTCACGACTGGGGGCGAGGTCGAGATCGTGAGCGAGAGCATTGAACACTGGGAGTAGAACCCCCGGTTCGATCTCTGGCAATCCACATACTGAGCTTCAGGCAACCGGCAAGCAGCCCGCCGCTTGTCGAGTTTGGCATTTCCGAGAAGACCACGACGCGCCGGCGGGAGGCACCGTTGGTGCTCGATATCGGCACGGATGCTCTCGCTCACCCGCTCGGATGTTGTTCGCTGTATGAGTGCGACCGACTGGGAACGTGTGGTCACCTCAGCCGTCTCGGCCCCGGCATTGCTGGAGCGAGTCGGCTGAGGAACATCAGCCTGTGTAGCGGATGTTCATCCACCGCATTTGCCCTGGTCAGCGACCGTCACGCCGCGTTGCGAGGAAGGGCTACGTGCCTCACTGGTGAGGCACGATCCTGAGTTGAGCGCACGCAAGCCGTGACTGCGTCGGTCACGCGCATGGGCGTTGACCAGGACTTTCGCGTGGAGCGGATGACGGGAATCGAACCCGCGTTCTCAGCTTGGGAAAGCGGAGCATGGTTGGTGTTGGGCAGGCCCACACGCTGGGGAGACGTGCGGTGAGCTGGGCGGTTGTTCTTTCGGAACTGACCCGAGATCGCCGTTGCTGGCCGTTGTTGACCTTCGTACGTGGCACGCATGTGGCACGGCCGTTCCCGAAGGGTCGGACCTACGGGAGGAGCGTGAAGGTGTCGATGTGCTCGGGCCGCACGACGGTGAAGTGTCGGTGGTCGAGCGTCGCGATCTCGGTCTGCTGGTGTCGCTCAGCGAGTGCAATGAGACTGGCATCGGTGCCGCCGAGCGGAAGGCTGGCGTAGCGGGTGACGAGTTGGGCTGTGCGCTTCCAATCATCGATGGTGAGATGTTCCACGACGATGTCGCCGGCAACAATGCTGTCGTAGAGAAGTCGCTCGACGTCCGGTCCGAGTTCTCGCTCGATGAGGTAGGCGGTCTCGGCAATCACCATCGCCGAGGTACGCATCTGGCCAACGGCGCCGACAACGAGCGCAGCGCACTCCCCGTGGCGCGGATCCGACCGATCGGCCGCAGCGACGAGGACGCCGGTGTCGACGATCAGCATCGTCAGCTGCGGCCGAAGCCGTCAGCGAGCAGCTCGTCGATCCGGTTGCTGATCCCGGTGCCCGAGCTGCCAGCGCCAACGAAAGCCGGCGTGACTCGATGCTCATCTGCGCGCACCGGGGGGAGGGAGTCGGCGAGTTCGGCGAGCACGTCGGAGGCGGAGACGTGGCGCCGCGCTGCCTCTGCCTCGATCCGGTTGAGGACCTCGCTGGAGATCTCGATGTTCGCCATGACCTGATCGTAGCAACGCATGTTGATGAGCTGACCCGGGCGGTGACTGAGGGTCCGTGCCGGTCTCGTTCTCCAGGCGGTGAGTCTCTTTGAGGGCGGAGCGGCTCAGGTCGTCGGATTCGAGCTCGTTGGTCGATCTGGGGTGTTCGGCGAAGAAGCTGGGCCGGCGAGCTTCGACTTGCGCCGGCGAGCTGGCCCGTGGACCGTTTGGTTGCCGGGTTTCGCGTAGAAGTCGCGCTCTTCTTGAGGTGTCATCCTGGGCGTCATCGGCCCTCCAATCGGTTCATCCCGGTTCATTGATCGAAGAGGTCGAAGCTGGCGAGGGTTTGCTGGTGGAGGTTGTCGGCGAAGTCGGTTGGGTCGAATGCGTCGGGGTCGATGGGGCCGCCGGTCCATTCGAGTCGCTCGTCGTGTTCGGGGTGGGTCGGGTCAGCGAGGATGTCGAGGAACTCCCTGTAGCCCCAGAGGCCACCGCAGTCTTCGGGTGGGCAGGCTCGTCGACCGTCGATGCAGTCCGGGATCGTTGCGTCCTCGCTGGCCGAGGTGGTGCTCTCGATGACGATGTCGTGGTCCCAGTTGTCGCCGA
>JAZBOQ010000198.1:0-2027 GCA_036351195.1 Thermoanaerobaculales bacterium
GCGCCGAAGTAGTTGCTGATGTGGATTCCGGGGGTCTGGAGGGCGACGTTCTCGACGTCGAAGATGCCCAACTCGGCCACCGCATCGGATGTCAACGCGCGGATGGTCAGCGGCGTGTCGTCCAACGACTCCTGGGTCTTTCGGGCGGTGACGGTGATCTCCTCGATCTGCCGTGTCTGCGAATCACCCATTTCGCTCAGCGATTCCTGCTGAACCACTTCCTGATCCTCCTGGGCCCAGCCGATGCCGACGACCAGGAGCACCGAGAACAGACACACAACCGTTCTCTTTTTCATGGCACTCATCTCCTCCCCTTTTCTCGAAATCTCGATTGGCGACAGTTGATCACAACACCACAGACCGTCTCCGAGCTCGCTTTCGGAGCGGTGAAAATCGCGGTTGGAGAACCGATGTCGGCTGGAGGCATTCTCTCGCCTTCTGGTCCGGTCGTTAGATTGTACGAACAATATGCTAACATTGGGACCAGACAGTGTCAAGAACCCGCGAAATCCCTTGAAGGGCAGGTCTTTCATGAGTTCATCCACCCCCGTTCGGAACCCCCGCACCGGTGAGTTCGATTTCGAAATCGACCCCTTCGGCCGCGACGATGTGGAGCGCGAAGCCGCCCATGTCAGGGCGAATCAGCCGGCTTGGGCCGATGATCTCAATCTGCGGATCGCCACCCTCGAGGAGTGGAAAGCCGAGATCGTCAAGGCCAGGGCCGACATTGCAGAGGCTTTGACCCTCGACACCGGCCGTCGCGCCCTGTCCTACGCCGAGGTCGATGTCATCACCGGGGCCATCGACCGCTGGTGCAGGCTGGCGCCCGAGCTCCTGCAGCCTCCGCAACCACGGAAATCCGAGATCCCGGGAATCGAGCTTGCCTGGACCACCTCACCCTACCCGGTGGTGGCGGTGATCTCGCCGTGGAACTTCCCGCTCATCCTGACCCTCATCGACGCCGTGCCGGCGCTCGCCGCCGGTTGCGCCGTCATGGCCAAGGCGAGCAAGGTCACCCCGCGCTTCGTCGAACCGCTCGCCGAGACCATCGCGAGAGTGCCGGAGCTCGACAAGGTCTTCCGCATGATCCGCGGAACGGGGAGCATCGGCTCGGTGATGATCGACTATGCCGACGCCGTCTGCTTCACCGGCAGCATCCCCGTCGGTCGAATCGTCGCCCACGCGGCGGCGGAGCGACTCATTCCGGCCTTCCTCGAGCTCGGCGGCAAGGATGCGGCCATCGTCACAGCCGACGCCGATCTCGAGCGCGCCACAACCGCGCTGCTGCGGGCCTCGGTCGCCAACACCGGCCAGGCCTGCCAGTCCATCGAACGGATCTACGTCCAACGACCGGTCTTCGACGACTTCGTCGCCAAACTGGTTGAGAAGGCCAAGGCGGCCGAGCTCAACTATCCCGACATCGACTCCGGTCAGATCGGCCCGCTCATCGCCGCCGAGCAGGCCGATATCGTCCGCGACCACGTCGCCGACGCGGTCGCGAAGGGCGCCGTCGTCCACTGCGGTGGCGAGATCGAGAGCCACGGCGGCGGCGCCTGGTGCCGGCCCACCGTGCTGACCAACGTCTCGCACGAGATGGAGTGCCTGCGCGAGGAGACCTTCGGGCCGCTCCTCCCGGTGATGCCCTTCGACACCATCGACGAAGCGGTGGCCCTGGCCAACGACTCCAACTGTGGCCTCTCCGGCGCGGTCATCGCCGGCTCGCGCGCCGAGGCCGAGGCGATTGGGCGCCGCATGGAGGCCGGCGCCATCAGCCTCCAGGACGCCGGCATGACCTCATTCGTCCACGACGCCGAGAAGGACTCGTGCAAGGAATCGGGCATCGGCATGTCGCGGATGGGCGCCAGCGGTCTGCTGCGTTTTCTGCGCCAACGGGCGCTGATCTGCAACACCGGCGACGCCTGGCCGCTGGCCATGTTCCAGGAGGGGTCGCAGAAGCTATAAGCCGTTAGCTCTCAGCCCAGCCGCTTGCATTATTCGGCGATTGGCTGTGGGCGGGTGTAAAACCC
>JAZBOQ010000199.1:0-6830 GCA_036351195.1 Thermoanaerobaculales bacterium
CCGTGGACGCAGACAGCCGACTACTGGACCGTCCACTGGGATCTCCAACGCGCAGTCAAGGAGGCGTTCGACGCCCACGGCATCTCGATCCCGTTCCCGCAGACGGACATGCACCTCTACGTGGCGGGCGGCGACGGGGAGGCGGAATCCGCGGACGTGAAGGCACTGACCGGAGACGACACCTGACTCGGTCACTTCACGAGCTGTTTGCTGCGGCGGGGGAGGCATCCGCGTCAGCAACGCGACGGGGCCGACCGGACCGCGTTGCCCTTCAGCGGTCGGTTGGAGCTCCCTCTGCCAGCCCGGCACGGTCCAGAAGGAGGCGGGCAACCCCGGCCAGCTGATCAAAACCGAAGAGCGGCACGTCGGCTGTGAGCGGCTCGTCCGAGACCAGCGCGATGACGGTCTCGTCCCCCGCGCACCTCAGGCCCTTGCCGGTGGCGCGGCGGTGGACCTCGACCTTCGGCCACCGCTCCAGGTGGTAGTCCTCGGTCAGGACCAGATCAACGTCGACCATGAACCGCTTGACCAGCTCGGCGACGGTGAGGTCGCGGTCGGTGTCGCGCACCATGCCGACCTGCCACGGCGAAGAGATCAGGCTCGTCGAGGCGCCGGCCGCCTTGTGGCGGAAGCTGTCCTTGCCTTCGTGGTCCATCTGGAAGCCGTGGACGTCGTGCTTGATGGTCCCGACCTCGAGGCCGAGGCCGGTCAGCTCGGCGACGAGGCCCTCGATGACAGTGGTCTTGCCGGAGCCGGACTCGCCGACGACTGAGAACACGGCAGGAGTCTCGGTCATGGGGCCTCTGCCCCACGCCGTCTCGCCGGACCCGATACCGAGTCTCGTCGTGCGGTTTCCGGCAGCCCCTCGAGCCCGGCGCCCGACGCTGACTGGCCGAACCGAAGCTCACGGACCGCGCAGCGATCACCGAGTTCGGCGATGGCAGCGGGACCCTGTTCCACGGTGGGGATCACCTCCGACAGCAGCTCCCGGCGGCAGGCCGCGAGCACGACGTCCCGGTCGTGCGACCGGGTCACCGCGACCACGGCGTCCCCCGTCGCCCGCCGTCGGAACATGGTGTTGACCAGGCCCTGCGGGATGCCGCCCGCCACCGGCGGCGTGACCAGACACCAGGCGTCGGCCGGATCGAGCGCGTCGGCCGGCGAAACCGGAGAGGCGCCCTCCGGAGCGGTTTTGGGCCCGATGACGACCCGGTCGAACTGGGCTTCGAGCGACGCCTGCGTGCGTCGGAGGGCGGTGTCGCTGTCGGCCTGGGAGCGCCCGTCGACGCCGTCGACGACGACGGCGCACGCCTCGCGGCGGAGCGCCCACTGGCCGTCGACGACGGAGATCCGATCGAGGTCGAGGTCGAACGAACGGCCGTCCGACACCACGACCCGCTCCGCCAGGTGGGCCACCGCCCGGGCCGAGGGCTTGGCCCGGCTGCTCTGTGCGGTCCGAACCAGGAGGAACAGACCGGGCTCGACGACCTCCCGGAGGCTGGTCGACTCACAGACGCCGACCGATCCCGAAGGTAGGCGGGTCACCAGGTCGGCGGCGCCGCCGGCCAGCTCCGACCGCAGCACCCGCAGCCAGTAGACCCGATGGGCGCCGCTCGCCAGCATCCGGCAGCTGTCCTTGGGCGATTCGCGATCGTGCTCACGGCTGACGACCCACGGTCGGTCGAGCGACGTGCAGACGCCGCAGCCATCGCCGCCGTGGGGGCAGTGGTCGTCGGTGCCGTCGACGGTGGTGATTTTGAACCCCACGATCGGCGACGATGCGGCGTGACGCCGGATGAGACGGCATACCAGCTCGGTCTTGCCGGCGTCGCGGCTCGTGGCTCCGATGATGAGCAGATCGGGGCGGGCCAGACGGCCGTCGACGACCTCTGCCCGGCTTCGATCCGGCTTCGCTGCACCGCCCACCATCGCCTCCATGTCGCCACATCCTAGCATCGAGACAACCCTGAACGTGGACGGGGACGATCGCGTTTTTGAGCTTGATTCTCAATAAAGGAGGTGTGATCATGAGACGATCTCGTCTTCGCCCGTTGACAGGACTCTTTCTTGATACCGTAGAAGTGGCGTACTACAGTCGAGCCATGTGATGCGTCGCGACAGCTTGGCGCCGAGCCTCGTCGAGGCCGGGAGGGAGGGACAACGTGGGACCGCGAAACACTCACCTCGATGATCCCGGTGGGATGACCCGGCGGCGGTTCGTCGCCTCCATGGCCGCGACCGGCTGCGTCGCGGCGGGCAGCTCGGGGGTGCTGCTCGCCGACGGCCGCTTCGTGATCCCCATCGCCGAGGGCTTCCTGGTGGTCGACACCAAGAAGTGCCAGGGCTGCGGGAGCTGCATGATGGCCTGCTCGCTGGCCCACTCGGGGGCGGCGTCGTACTCGGGCTCGCGCATCCAGATCATGCAGGACTCCTTCGGCGACTGGCCGGACGACCTGTTCATCGCCCAGTGCCGGCAGTGCCAGAACGCACCCTGCGTCGAGGTCTGCCCCACGGGTGCGAATCACGTCGACGAGGCCAACGGCAACGTGCGTCGGGTCGACCCGGAACTCTGCATCGGCTGCCGGATGTGCATCCAGGCCTGCCCCTTCACCCCCGCCCGTCTGCAGTGGGACACGGGCAACCGGAAGTCCCAGAAGTGCGATCTCTGTGTCGACACCCCCCACCTCGACGAAAAGGGCGGACCGGACGGCATCCAGGCCTGCGTGCGGGTGTGCCCCGTGCAGGCCATCGGGTTCACCCGGGAGATGCCGAGCCAGACCCTCGCGGACAGCTCGTACCAGGTCAACCTGCGCGACTGGGTCTGGAAGCGCCTGGGCATGACCGCCGAGTGACCGAGGGGGAGGAGGCAGACGCATGACACTGTACGGCTACGCAGGCAAGATTCTTCGGCTCGACCTCACCGCGCAGCGGGCGATCGAGATCGACACCGGGGAGTACCGCTCTTGGGGCGGCGGCCACGGGCTCGGCTCCGCCCTGTTCTGGGACTTCTGCACGGACAAGACGATCACCGACGGCACCGACCCAGCCAACGTCGTCGTCCTCACCAGCTCGCCGTTGAACGGGACCCTCGCGCCGTCCGCCGGACGCTGCGAGGTCGTCGGGGTCGGCCTGAACACGCATCCCGTGCACTGGTACACCCGGTCGAACATCGGCGGCCGCTTCGGGACCATGCTCCGGCACGCCGGCTACGACGCGATCGTCATCGAGGGCAGGGCCTCGAGCCCGGTGTGGGTCGACGTCCGCAACCGGAAGGTCGTCTTCCACGACGCCTCGGACCTCTGGGGCACCGACACCCAGACCGCCCAGGAGCGGATCTGGCGGCGAATCGGCGTGCCCCGAGACCTCAAGACCGGCTGGTGGAATCTCAACGAGACCGCCGAGGAGGCGCTCGACCCCGCGACCGACCAGGGCCGCACGACGCAGCGGCCCGCGATCATGACCATCGGCCCCGCTGGCGAGAACGTGACCTGCGGCGGCTGTCTGGTCCACGACGCGGGCAACGTCGCCGCCGTGGCCGGCTTCGGCGGCGTGTGGGGCTCGAAGAACCTCAAGGCGATCAGCGTGATCGGAACCGGGGAGATTCCGGTCGCCGATGCCACCGCCCTCCTTCGGGCACGCACGGCCATCCAGGAGAAGTACGTCAGCAACATCGAGCAGCCGGACTTCGAGGCCTGGACCAAGATCGGCAAGCAGCCCAAGCTGATGGCGATGGTCCCGCCGCCCACCGACGAGTACCGCCCGCAGGCCTGCCAGGGGTGCGTCAGCGGCTGTCGGGCGCGCTACTCGGTCGGCTACGGCCATGAGACCAAGTGCCAGGTGACGAGCTGGTACTTCGCACCCGCCCGCCGCGTCGCCAAATCGACCGAGGAGCTGGTCGAGATCAACCTCCGCGCAGCAGACGCGGCCCAGCGCTACGGCCTCAACACCTACTTCGCCCTGACCGGCCTCCACTGGCTCGAGCACCTGGTCGAGGAGGGGGTGCTCGGGCCCGGCAAGACCATCCACTCCGAGCTGCCCTGGGAGGACTACGGCACCCTCGAGTTCGCCGAGAAGCTGGTCCACGCTCTGTCCTGCCGCGAGGACATCGGCGCCGACTTGGCCGACGGCTGGGTGCAGACCGCCTACAAGTGGGGCCGCGAGAAGGACCTGCGCACCGGCCACATGGCCTTCTCCTACTGGGGCCAGCCCGAGCACGGGTACGACCCGCGGGCCGAGGTCGAGTGGGGCTACGGCAGCATTCTCGGCGAGCGGGACATCTGCGAGCACTGCTTCAACATCATCTTCACCAACGTCACAGCCGCCTTCGCCTTTGCCAAGCCCATGCGCATCCCGGCCGAGGAGCTGGTCTCGATCATCTCCGAGAAGCTGTCCCCCTACGCGAAGAACCGGCCCGAGGTCCTGGATTACAGCGACGAGAACATGTACTCAGAGGATGTGGCGCAGCTCGTGCGCTGGCACCGGCACTACACGCGCTTCTACAAGGAGTCGGCGCTGTACTGCGATCTCCGCTGGCCCGACTTCTACAACACGAACACCCCCGACCGACGGGGCGCCACTGCGTCGGACGACGCCGGCGAGCACGTGTTTTGGAACGCCGTGACCGGCGACGACCTCAGCTTCGACGACGGCATCGAGCTCGGACGCCGGATCTGGAACCTGGACAACGCCATCTGGACGCTCCAGGGCCGCCACCGCGACATGGTGCAGTTCGCGCCCTTCATCTACGAGACGAAGTACGAGCAGGGCGAGCTCTTCCCGTTCTTCATGTGGCCCTGCCGCGACGCCGGCGGCGAGTGGGTGTACCGGGACATCATGGGCCGCTCGATGGACCGGCAGAAGTTCGAGGGCTTCAAGACGAGCTTCTACCGGCTCGAGGGGTGGGACGTCGCCAGCGGGTGGCCGACCCGCACGACCCTCGAGGGCCTCGACCTGGCCGGCGTCGCCGCCACCCTCGAGGCGGCCGGCCGCCTCGGGAAAGGAGGCTCGTCATGAGTGAGACGACCACGATGGGTCTCGAGACCGCCCGCCGCCTCCTGGCTCTCGTCCCCCACGACCGACGATTCCCGGTCGGGCAGTTCAGACCGCCCAGCGGAGTGGTTCCGGGATTCGTGCGGGGGTACGCCGAGCTGGAGTTCGTGCTGCTGCCGCAGAAGAGCTCCCTGCCCGGGGTCCACCTGGAGCGCCTCGCCGACTGGATCGAGACCGACGTCGGCGACTCCGCGGCGGCCGCTGAGGTGCGCGACGCGGCGGCCGAGGCCTCGAGCTACGTCGACGCCTGCATGGCCGTCTACGAGCGGGTCCGCGACCGTGTCGCGACCGCCCGACAGGTGATCGAGTCCGCTCCGGATGGCGAGCTGTCGGAGAGGGGGGCGTGATGAGCAGCAGGGCCATCGGAATCGCGACGACCGGCGCCGTTGTCCTCGTTGTGGGGATGGTCGGAACCCTGCTCGCCCAGGACGGTCCACCGCCCGTGTCCGGACCGTCGGTGTCCGGCGAGCTCGCCTTCAGCGAGACCCTCGTCTTCGACTACGATCGCGACGGCGTCCAGGAGCGCGTCCAGTTCTGGATCGAGTTCGAGGCCCGGCCCGCCCCCGTTGAACCGAGCCCCGAGGTCGAGAGCGGCTCCCTGGACTACTACGTCTTCGATCTGGACAGCGAGCAACGAGTCGACGACTGGATGCTCGGCTTCAACATGACCATGGGCGGAGGCTTCCCGCGGGCGGGCGAGTCCTACCCGCTGACCAACGTCCGCATTACGGGAAAGCAGGCTCAGTTCGACCTGCGCGGTACCAGCTTCACGATCATCGACCGGGGCGGCTCGTGGGACGACGACACGATCGAGGTCCGGGACCTCAACGGGACGCGGCCCGGGCGCTTCTACGGCGGCGACGTGCGGGTCGTTCCCGATCCGCTGGCGGCCCAGCCCCTCGATATCGAGGCCAACCGGGAGTGCAACGAGTGCCACGACGACGCGGCTGCATCCATGGCCGCGGTGGGCGGGCCCCACCGCGAGTTCGAGTGCACCACTTGCCACACCGAGCACCCTCCCGACGTCGACGGTGTCGTGGTTCCGGCGTGCCTCGAGTGCCACGACAGCCACTCCGAGGTCATGACCGCAGCGAGCTGCGCCCAGTGCCACGCCGGCCACGATGCGACGAGGGTCGTACACGCCGCCACCATGCCCGACAGCTACTGCGCCCCGTGTCACGACGACGTCTCCGACACCCTGCGAGCCAGCGGGTCGCTCCACATGGGGGTCGGCTGCGTCCTGTGCCACCAGGACGAGCACTCGGCGGAAGCCAAGGGGTGCGGGTCACTGCCACCGGGGTACCCACCCGCAGCATGTCATGCAGCGCCCCGATCGGTGCTGGGAATGCCACAACACGGCGCACGACATCGCGAGCGGTCGCGATGAGTGAGCGGCCGGCCGATCGAGCGTCATGAACTCGCCGTCGGACCCCGGGTCGGAAGCGGACAAGGAGAGCACCATGACTGACGACAGCCACAGAGTACCCTACTCGCGCAGGAGCTTCCTCAACGGCGGCGCGGCCTTCGTCGCCGGGGGCCTCATCGGCAGCGCGGCCGGCATGACCTCGGCGGCGGCGGCACAGCCGAGCCCGGCAACCGCGGAGCTGCCGTGGCCGTGGGCGAAGATCGACCCTATGGAGGCGGGCCGGCGGTCATTCCGCAACTATCACGAGAACGGCGGTTGAGGCACCGGCGGTTGGCTGGGGGTCCTCAGCCTGATCCGGGACGAGGTCGGTTCTCCGTGGACGCTGCTGCCGGAGAAGATGTTCGCCAACCTCGCG
>JAZBOQ010000200.1:0-6254 GCA_036351195.1 Thermoanaerobaculales bacterium
CAGGCCTACATCGGCTGGAAGCCCACCGAAAGCCTGTCCGTCAAATTCGGCCTTCAGGAAGTCATCATCGACAACGCTCGGTTTATCGGCAACGTCGGCTGGCGCCAGAACCACCAAAGCTTCGAGGCCGCCAGGATCGACTTCACTTTCATCGACAACCTCGAGCTCAGCTACGCCTATGTTGCCCGCCAGCACGCTGTCACCGGTGCCTCGCGTCCGATGTCCACGAGCCGCGTCGGCGCGGGCTACACGTTCAGCGGGGTCGGCACCCTCAAAGGTTATGCTCTTCTCCTCGAATACGACGACCCCAATCTGCAGGGCGCAAATACGGCCACGTTTGGGGCTTTCTTCGACGGTTCCACCGACCTCACCCCGACGATGAAGCTCGCCTACCGGTTGGAGTACGCCGAGCAGCAGGACTCAAGCAACCCCCACCACATTGATGCGGACTATCTCCGCGCTCACGCCAACCTCAAGTTCTCGCGGGTCGACGTCGGCGGCGGCTACGAGGTTCTCGGCGGATCGCCTGAGGACGGCTCATTCCAAACACCGCTCGCCACCCTGCACGGTTTTAACGGTTGGGCCGACAAGTTCCTCGCGACACCCAGCCACGGCCTTCGGGACCTCTTCGTTTCGGCAGCCTTCACCTTCGGCTCGTTCAAGCTCCTGGGGGTCTACCACGACTTCTCGGCCGACACCGGAGGCTCAGACTGGGGAACCGAACTCGACGCATCGGCGGTCTACACCGCTCCGTGGAAGCAGAAGTTCGCCCTCAAGTTCGCCGACTACCGCGCCGACGATCATGCCACCGACACCAGCAAGCTGTGGATCTGGACCAGCTGGGGATTCTGACCCGGCCCCCCTCGGATGTCGGCCGCATCCGCGGCCGAGGTCCAGCATGCGGCGCCTCCCCAAACCGAGCACCCAGCGCCTAACCGGCGGATAGCCATTCACGTCATTGTGCTCTCCGTCGACCTTTCGAACCGAAGCGCGCTGCGCACAATACGCGTGAGTGGCAATCGCCGAGCCCAGCCGCTGACAGCTTCTGTTCCGGCACCGAGACAGGCCACCGCTCGCCCGAGCAGCGTGGTCATCTCCTCCTCGTTTCCTCGATGACCGCGCTGCTCGGGCGACGCTGGCCAACAACACCGGCAGGCGGAGGCGGCCAGAAGGCCGGCGTTCCGGGTACTACCCGCGACTCCGATACCGCACCGGCTCCCCCTCCTTCACGACCCCATGCCGAGCTGGAGCTCGGCGGTCCGTGACCAGGCCGGCCGAAGAGCAACCACGCCACCGGGCACCCTCGGTGGGCCAAGGCCCACCCTACCCAACAGCCCGGAACGCGGAAACTCAGCGCGACAGAGACTGCAGTGCGGTAGGGTGGGCCTTGGCCCACCTGATCGCGTCCCGGCCTCGAGCGCGCTTCCAGCCTGCCCCATAATGAAATCGGGTGGTACCCGCAAAGGGCGCCACCCGTTGTCAATCGATTCCGCTTCGGCCCGCTACTCGATGTACGAGGTCCTCAGCTCCATGCCCTCGCGCGACTCGGGATCGTAGATGCCCTTCTCTTCACCTTCGGCGAACCACTCCTGCTTCAATCCGTCGAGGAAGATCAGCTTCTCGTCGACCAGCTCTTCGAACGGCAGGCCGATGACGACCTGAGCCTTTTCTTTGGTGGAGAAGTCCGGAGCTTCGAAGTCGCCGGCGCCGTACCTGGCGAGCACCATACGCAGCTTGACCCGTGCTTCCTGCCCCTTGTTGATGGCGCTGCCGAGCACCCGCAGCGTCTCCTCGGGTGCGTGGAAGAACGAGCCGTGGGCGGCGATGGAGTAGTCCCAGCGCCACTGGCCGTGACGGATGTCCTGCAGAATGGGAGCCATCTCGGATTCGGTGGCGCCGAGCTCCCAGGCCTTGGCCGCTTCCAGATGGGCCTTGGCGAGGACCTGCATGGCAGTCTGGTGGAGCTCTTCCTTACGCTCGAGCTTGCGCTCGACGGTGGCGGTGAACTCGCTTTCGGTGCCGCTGTGGCAGTTCAGGCACGTATTGGCGATATCTTCGAGCGGGCTTTGGACCTTGTGACTCGAGTACTTGACGCCCCCTTCCCGGACGTACGGCATGTGGCAGTCGGCACAGGCCAATCCGTTTTGACCGTGTACGCCGGTGATGAAGGTCTCGTACCCGGGATGCTGCGCCTTGAGCATCGGGGTCCTGCTCAGCTTGTGGGTCCAGTCGACGAACTCTCGGTCGTCGTAGTACTTCTCCATGTCCTCTGCGGAGGTTCCCTCGTTCCACGGAAATGTCACGACCTTGGCGAGCTGCTCCTCGCCGTTCTCATCAGTCCACTTGGTGGGTTTGAAGTAGTACTCC
Source organism: Thermoanaerobaculales bacterium (assembly GCA_036351195.1). Lineage (GTDB taxonomy): Bacteria > Acidobacteriota > Thermoanaerobaculia > Thermoanaerobaculales > Sulfomarinibacteraceae > JAHECW01. Next base: position 2,368 of record JAZBOQ010000200.1, read on the forward strand.
GAGTGGCACTGTGCGCACACCAGGGTCCGCATGTCCTGGTGAGTGGCTTCGGCGAAGGGTCTGGTCCCCTCCGCGTCCAGGGCCCGCTTCAGCCAGTCGCGGGTCACGGTCAGCTCCATGGTCTCGTTGTCGTGGCAGTCCGCACAGCCGACCGGGTTGACGATGTCACCTCCGTGGCGCGCCCACGTGCCGGTGAAGAAATCGTCCTCCCCTATTTCGTCGATCAGGCGGGGCACGTCAGGCGACTTGCAGGCCCAGCATGCGGTGGGCATCGGTCCGGTCTTCATGTCCACCGGCGCACCAGTTCGGAGAGTGTTGATGTTGTCTTCGAGAATGTAGTAGTGCCCACGGGGAGCGTTGTAATCCTTGGAGAAGCCGTAGCCCGCCCACATGACGACCAGGGCGGGGTTCGCCTCGAGCAGGTCCGTGATCTCGCTGCTCTCCTTGGTCTGCATGTAGGAATCGTACTGGCGAGGGTAGTTCTTGCCCCATTCGGACGCTCGGGGCTCGAGTTTCGCGACCTCCGGTGTCGTGTTGATCTCGTTCTGGACGGCCTTCGCATCCTTGATGGAGATAATCAGCAACAGCATCGAAATCATCGCCGCGACAGAAAGAACGGTAATGATCGTTGACTTCCTCATGAAAAACTCCTCCTGAACATCCCGGCACCCATCAGTTTCGGACGAAGTTCTGTTGGGTCGCGGACAGATTTCTGGTGATGCCGTGGGGCACGCCGCGGTGGCAATCCCAACACATACGACCACCGCGCACATGGCTGCTGGTCTTCCCGTATAGCTCCGCGTTCTCAACCATTTGCGACACGAGGCTCGAGTGGCATCGGATGCAGTTGTCCTGGATGCGAAAAGCTGCGTCGTCGCTGATTCGCAGATTCGCTCCGTAGGTGCCGAAGGTCATCGCCACCGAGTGGTGGTAGCCGTCGCGGGCCTTGGCAAGCATCTTCCGCGTGAACGAATCATGGGGAAGGTGGCAGTCGACGCAGGTCGCCTCGGCGCGGTGAGAGCTGTGCTGCCAGGTCGCGAAGTGAGTGTTCATGGTGTGGCAGTTGATGCAGACCTCCGGTTCGCTGGACAGGTAGGAGAGCATCTCTGACTCTGCCACCAGGTAACCGAAGACCACGAGAACCGCCACAACCGAACAGGTGGCTACGATCTTCATCCGTCCTCCCCTCGTGCGATTTCTTGACCATCATTGTCGGACGCCGCGCGAGGCCATCGTCCGGTTCGCTGAGTCAACCTCATCTCGCCTCCGAACCAGGCCGTCTCGGAGAAAGTTCGATCGGCGCGCGTTCGAACCTCCGTTGTTGAAGAGACATAAGCCGGATCCTCCGCGATACCCATCGATTCTGCAAGTATTCCCGACCGTCGACGAATAGAACTTGACCCACGTCAATTTTGTCCACCCCAGTTCGACAGCCTCAACCGATCGAGACCCGGTCCGAGAAACAGAAGATTTCACACCCGCCTGACATCGGAGCAACCGCCCGTCTCTGCTATCCTCTGCGCATCAGAACGGTCCACGGACCACCAACGAAGGGGGAAGAAAAATCATGGAAAACTCCACCGCGGGGCGTCTGTTCCGCCTCATGATCCTGGCTCTTGTGACGGTGGCCATCGGATGGCCCGCCGGAGCCCAAGAAGCCGCCGAAACAACCGGAGAAGAAACCGTCATGCCGGTGGTGATCGAAGAGATCGTCGTCACCGCCCAAAAACGAGAAGAGAACATCCAGGAGGTACCGGTCTCGATGACGGCCCTTCGTGGTGAGGACCTCGACACCATCACCAGCGGCGCGCCCGATATCCGCGCACTGTCCGGGCGCGTTCCCAGCCTCGTGATGGAGTCGTCCTTCGGCCGCGCTTTCCCGCGCTTCTACATCCGCGGGCTCGGCAACCCGGACTTCGATCTCAACGCGTCGCAACCGGTGTCGATGATGGTCGACGAAGTGGTCTTGGAAAACCCGATCACCAAAGGCATGCCGCTTTTCGACCTGGATCGGGTCGAGGTGCTCCGCGGACCCCAGGGAACCCTCTTCGGCCGCAACACTCCGGCCGGCGTCGTCAAGTTCGAGACCGTGAAGCCGACCATCGGTGATGCGACCGGCAGCTTCCGTGCGTCGTTCGGCAGCTTCAACACCCTCGACATCAACGGCGGCGTCAACATCCCGCTCGGCGACACCGTCGCCATGCGCCTGTCCGCCCTCTATCAGAGCCGCGACGACTGGGTCGACAACGACTACGCGGCCGGCCCAGAGGATGAAGTCGGCGGCTACACCACGGGCGCCGCCCGCCTGCAGCTGCTGTGGGTGCCCACCGACAACTTCGACGTCCTCTTCAACATGCACGCCTGGGACGTGGACGGCACCGCGCGGATGTTCCGCGCCAACATCATCGACCAAGGCGAGAACGGCACCAACTCGAGCTTCGAGTTCGACCGCATCGCCATCGACGGCAAGAACAGCCAGGAGATCTCGTCGTACGGCGGCTTCCTGCGCTTCAACTGGGACTGGAACTTCGCCACCCTGACCTCCATCACCGCCTTCGAGAAGATCGACAAGATGCTGAGCCGCGGCGATATCGACGGCGGCTTCGGCGCGTCGTTCCTCGGCGAGGGGAACTACGGACCAGGCTTCATCCCCTTCCCGTCGGAGTCGGCGGACGGCATTCCGGACCTCGACCAGTTCACCCAGGAGCTCCGCCTCGCGAGCAACGGCAGCTCGGCGGTCGACTGGTTGATCGGCGCCTACTACTTCTCCGAGGAGTTCACGGCCGACACCTTCAGCTTCGATTCGCTGGCGCCCGGCAACCCGCGGGACGGCTGGGCGTTCCAGACCCAGGACGCCACCTCCTACGCCCTCTTCGGCAACCTCGTCTTCCACATCGGCGACAGCTGGGATCTCGCCGCCGGCCTCCGCTACACTGACGACGAGAAGGACTTTTCCGCCGAACGGCCCGACCCGACCTTCCAGCTGCCCACCTTCGCGCCGATCACCGAGCACACCGACGCCGACAACGTGAGCTGGGACCTCAGCGCCACCTACAAGGCGAGCGACAATGTCAACTACTACGGCCGCGTCGCCACTGGTTTCCGCGCTCCGTCGATCCAGGGCCGGATCCTCTTCTGCGCGGATTTCGAGGGCGGCGCCAACCCGGCCACCAACTGCGTCACCGTCGCCGACAGCGAGGAGATCATCTCCTATGAGCTCGGCGCCAAGACCATCCTGGCCGAGAACAAGGTTCGCCTGAACATGGCCGCCTACTACTTCGAGGTCGACGGTCAGCAGATCACCGCCGTCGGCGGCGAGTTCAACACCGCCACCCTCCTCAATGCCGACACCACCGAAGGCTACGGCCTCGAGATCGACATGGAGTGGACACCCACGGCCCACTGGCTGATGACCTTCGGCGGCAGCTACAACCCCACCGAGATCAAGGACCCGAACCTCACCGTCGCGCCGTGCGGCGGCGGCTGCACCGTCACCAACCCGGTGGTCGACGGCCTCGCCTACATCGACGGCAACTCGCTTCCCCACTCGCCGGACTACATCTTCAACGGCATCATCAACTTCCGTTCCGATCCGGTGAACAAGGGCTTCTTCGGCACCCTCGACTGGGCCTATCACTCCGAAAAGAACTTCTTCCTCTACGAGGCCGAGGAGTTCAAGGACGACAGCTTCGAGGTCGGCCTGCGCCTCGGCTACGCCTGGAACAACGCCATGTACGAGATCGCCCTGTTCAGCCGCAACCTCCTGGACGAGGAGATCGTCAAGGGCGGCATCGACTTCAACAACCTCACCGGCTTCACCAACGACCCGCGGATCATCGGTATCGAGTTCGTCGGCCGCTTCTAGTTCGGTTTCCTCTCACCTTCGG
>JAZBOQ010000201.1:0-10838 GCA_036351195.1 Thermoanaerobaculales bacterium
CCCTACCTACCAGTCCAAAATGCGGCAACGGAGCGCCATGAACGATGCAGCGCCGTAGGGTGGGCCTTGGCCCACCAGATCGCCTCCCGGCTCCGAACCGCGGCCCTGGAGCCCCGGCATCGAACACCTCCCCAAACCGTGCGCCCCAGCACGCCACCTGCCGCGAGCGCACGTAATCACCCTTTGCATTGTTCTGTTTCGCGACGAAGCCCTGGACGTCATTCGGCCAACAATGCTAAGGGTGGTACGTTCTCTGGTACGTTCTCTGGCTTTCCGCCTCCCGGGCTCCCTCCTCCAGCACCGACGTAGGCCGCATTCCCGGGCCCTCCCTCGTCGAGCCCAAGACCCCCGAATCATCTTGCCTTCGAGGCCTCGATGTGGTAAAACTTCGCCGCTGCTTTCGTCTGAAAGTGGGCCGTTGGCCCACTTTTTTAATGCAGCAACGAAGGGGAAGAGTGTCGTGAAACTGGGTCAGGAAACCGTCGATCAGATCGCCGCCATCGCCGCGGACGAGGGGCTTGAACTACTTGCCACAGAAGTAGTTGGCACAGGCCCCAAGGCCGTTCTGCGCCTGGTGGTCGACTCGTCCGACGGGGTGCACCTCGACCAGTGCTCGGCGATCTCACGCCAGGCGTCGGCACTGCTCGACGTAGAAGACCCTTTCCGGCACGCCTACACCCTCGAGGTCACCTCGCCGGGGCTCGACCGGAAGCTCTACACCGCCGGCGACTACTCACGATTCGCCGGTCAGCGGGTCAAGGTGAAGATGCAGCCGAGCTTCCGCGAACACCGGCACGTTAACGGTGAGCTACTCGGCGTGGACGACAACGTGGTTCGAATCAAGGACGATCAGCACGGAACGTTAACCCTCCCGCTCGGCGAGATCTTCGAGACCCGCATCGAGGTGGACTGGGACGCGATCATGAAGGAAGGGAAGAACCGGCAATGAAGCTGGATATCAACACCCTCGTCGGGGCGCTCGCGGCGGAACGCGACATCGAGCCCGAGAAGCTCATCGACGCCATCGCAGAGGCCATATCTTCGGCTGCCCGCAAGCAGTACAAGGACCGCGGCGTCCACACCGAGATCGACCCCGAGACCGGCGAGGTGGAGTCCTGGCGGATCCGTTTCGTGGTTGAAGAGGTCGAGGACCCCGAAGTCGAGCTGACTCTCGAGGAGGCCCAGGAGATCGAGCCCGAGGCCGAACTCGGCGGCATCATCAAGCTCGAGGCGTTGGACAACTCCTCCCTCGGCCGCATCGCCGCACAGTCCGCGCGACAGGTTCTCTTCCAGCGCGTCCGCGAAGCCGAGCGCGCCGTGGTCTACCGCAACTACTCCGAACGAGTCGGCGAGATGATCAACGGCATCGTCAAGCGCATTGACCGCGGCGCCATCATCATCGAGCTGGGCGACACCGAGGGAATCATCCCCCGCAACCACCAGGTGCGGCACGAACGCTATACCCAGGGAGACCGGGTCCGAGCCGTTGTCGTGGACGTGACCATGGACGCCAGCCGCCCTCAGGTCGTCATGTCCCGAACCGATCCGAAGCTGCTCGAAAAGCTCCTCGAGATGGAGGTGCCCGAAATCTACGACGGCACCGTGATCATCAGGCTCTGCGTCCGCGAGCCCGGTGAGCGGGCCAAGGTGGCGGTTTTCTCTAAAGACCGCGACGTGGACCCCGTCGGCGCCTGCGTCGGCCTCAAGGGAGCTCGCGTCCAGGCCATCACCCGGGAGCTCAAGGGCGAGAAAATCGACATCATCCCGTGGAACTCCGACGTAGTCACCTTCGCCCAGAATGCCCTGGCCCCAGCCAAGATCAACCGGGTGGCGGTACGTGAAGAGCCCATCGAGATCAAGCTCCGGGACGAGAACGGCGACGTGATCCTCGACGAGAACGGCGAGCCGCTGACCCAGGAGGGGCGGGAGACCGTGCTCGACGTCATCGTCGGCACCGAGCAGCTCTCCCTCGCCATCGGCAAGCGCGGACAGAACGTGCGCCTGGCATCACGCCTGCTCGACTGCCGCATCGAGATCAAGTCGGAAGAGGCTGTCAAGGACGAGCTTGCATCGGCCCTCGCCACCATGCTCCGTGAGATGGAGGGCGTGGCCGAGGAAGAGGAGCTGCCAGAGGTCGAGACCACGGCAGCGGCCGTCGCCTACGACGAGCTCATCCCCCTCGAAGACCTGGAGGCTCTCACCGACCGTCTTCGAGAACGCCTGGAGACCCATTCCATACACACTGTCCAGGACATCCTGGCCAAAACGCCGGACGAGCTGTCTTCGATCCCGGGCATCGGTCCCGTGACCGCCCAGAAGATGCTCGACATGGCTCAAGAGACCCTCGACGAGGCCCTCGCCGAGTCCGCGGAAGCGGTGGGTGAGGAGGAGTAACGATGGAGCAACTTCGAGTCTGCGACCTGGCCCATACCATGGGCATTACGGCCAAGGAGCTGATCTTCAAGCTCCGGTCCATCGGGGTCAACGTCACGAGCGAGGAGGACGCCCTCGACCTGTCCACCGTGCGCTCGATCATCACCGGCGAGACTCTGCAGCGCCGGCCCCGCGAGGTCATCGTCCGCGCCGAAAAGCCCGAGGAGGACGCCACCACGACCACCGCACGCGACCGCATGGTCAAGCGCCGCCGGCGACAGGTGGTCAAGACTGACAAGCAGATCCTCGAGGTCCGCACTCCCGAGAAGCCCGAGGACGAAGAGGCCGATGACATCGCCGAGATCGACACCCTCGAGGGCGTCGAAGTAGAGCTCGAGGCCGAGGCCGTGGAGGAGATCCCGGCCGTCGACGAGGCGGAGCCCGCCGAGGTCGAAGAGGAGCTCGACGCCGTCGAGACCACTGAGGAGAAGCACGAAGCCCCCGCCGAGGAGCCCGTCGAGGAAGTGCCCGTCGAGGCCGTAACCGTCGCCGGGGAAGAGCCCGCCGACGTGGCCGAGGCGACCGAGACCGACGCGGCGGCCGCCGACGAGGCGCCCGAAGCCGAGGAGGCGCCGGTTCAGGCCGAAGACGCTGAGCCCGAGACGGGCGCCGACGAGGAACCGACCCCCGAGGTGGAGATCACCGAAGAGGAGATCATCGCCGGCTCGGAGATGGCCACCGAAGAGGAGCCGAAGCGGGTCCGTCCGGGACGCGCCAAGACCCCCCTCGAAAAGACCCTCCGCGAGCTCAGCCCCGACGAGATTCGGCAGCGGCTCAAAGCTCAGAAAGAAGTCGAGCTCAAGCGGAAGGCCGAGAAGGCCGCCGGCGGCGGCCGCAAGGCCAAGTCCGCCGCCGATGCCCAGGAGATTCGCGAGCTCCTCAACAAGTTCGAGGAGCAGAAGCTCAAGGGACAACAGGAGGGCACGACCTCGCCGAGACCGGCGCCCCGCCCAACGGGCGGCCGCCCGGGCAAGAAGGGCCGCCGGCGGCCACAACGCGACACCGAGCGGCGACCGGCGCCGCCGAGGCCCACCCGGACCCTGCAGTTCAAGGATGGAATCAAGCCCGACGGGCCGATCCTGCTGTCCGAGATGGTGACTGCCCGCGAGCTCGCCGAGAAGCTCAACGTCACCGCAAAAGATCTGCTCGGGCTGCTCATTCAAAAGGGCGTGATGGTCACGACGAACCAGGCGCTGCCACACGAGCTGGCCGAGGAAATCTGTTCGGACCTCGAAATCGACGCCATGGTGGCCACCGCAGAGGAGCTCATCGACTACGAGCGCGAAGAAGCGGAACAGGATCTTGGACCGCAGGTGAGCCGTCCCCCGGTTGTGACGGTGATGGGACACGTCGACCACGGGAAGACATCCCTGCTCGACGCCATCCGCTCCACGAGGGTCGCCGAGGGCGAGGCGGGAGGCATCACCCAGCACATCGGCGCCTCCCGCATCACCTCCTCCGACGGACGAACCGTTGTCTTCGTCGACACGCCCGGCCACGAGGCGTTCACCCAGATGCGCGCCCGAGGCGCCCAAGTCACCGACATCGTGGTACTCGTGGTGGCCGCGGACGACGGCGTCATGCCCCAGACCAAGGAAGCCATCAACCACGCACGGGCCGGCAACGTGCCGCTCATCGTGGCGGTCAACAAGATCGACAAAGCCAACGCCAATCCCGACCGGGTGCTGCAGCAGTTGGCCGAGCAAGAGGTCTTGGTGGAGTCGTGGGGCGGCGACGTTCCCATGGTGCAGGTCTCAGCGAAGACCGGCCAGGGCATCCCCGATGTCCTCGACATGATCCTCCTCGTCGCCGAGATGAAGGAGCTCACCGCTACTGAGCAGGGAGCGGCGCGCGGCGTGGTGCTCGAAGCCCGCAAGGAGAAGGGCCGCGGCATCGTCGCCACGGTTCTCATTCAGCAGGGCATGCTCTCGGTGGGCGACTACTTCTTCTGCGGTTCCACCTGGGGCCGGGTCCGCGCCCTTGCCGACGATGCCGGAGCCCGCATCAAGAGCGCCGGCCCATCGTCGCCGGTCGAAGTCATGGGCTTCGAGGACGTACCTGCAGCCGGTGACATCCTTCAGGGGACTGCGGACGAGGCCAAGGCCCTCGAGGTCTCCTCGTTCCGCAGCCAGAAAGAGAAGGACGAGGGCCTCATGGCGACCCGCAAGGTCTCCCTGGAGAACCTCTTCGACTCCATCGCGGAGTCCGAGACCAAGGAGCTCAACGTCGTCATCAAGGCCGACGTTCAGGGCTCGGTGGAGGTTCTGCGCGAGACCCTCAACACCCTCGGCACCGAAAAGGTGACCATCAACGTCCTGCACGGCTCAGTGGGCGCCATCACGACCAACGATGTCATGCTGGCCTCGGCGTCCAACGCCATCATCATCGGCTTCGCGGTGAGACCCGAACGAACCGCCCGCGAGCTTGCCGATGCGGAACAGGTGGACATCCGGCTCTACACCGTCATCTACGATCTCGTGGATGACGTGCGAAAGGCCATGGTCGGACTGCTCGAGCCGATCTACCGCGAGGAGGAGCTCGGCCACGCCGAGGTTCGCGAGATCTTCCGTGTGCCCAAGATCGGCGCCATCGCCGGCTGCCATGTCATCGACGGTGTGATCACCCGCAGCGCGAAAGCCCGGCTCCTCCGCGATCATGTTGTGATCTACGAGGGCGAGCTCGCCTCGCTGCGCCGATTCAAGGACGATGCCAGTGAGGTCCGTCAGGGATTCGACTGCGGCATCGGCCTGGCGCGCTATCAAGACATCAAGGAAGGCGATGTCATCGAAGCCTACAAGATGGTGGAGGTGACCCCAGAGCTGTGATGCGAACCCGCATCGGGCATCGATCAGCAGGGCAACGACCACAACAAGCACGGTGGACCCGCGGGGTTCCGGTCCACCCCGGCAATTTCAACACATGAAGAACATCTATATCGGTGTTGCGCGCCTCGCCCTCCACATCCCGGAGGCGAGGAGTCTCAAGGAAAAGCGGAGCCACACCCGGAGCCTGGCGGAGAGGATCCGCAATCGACACCACGTCACGGTTCTGGAGACCGACCATCAGAACCTCCATCAGCGAGCCGAGTTCGCCATCTGCGCGATCTCGACCGATGTCACGGATGTCGAGGCACGACTACAACGGGTCTCCGACACCGTTCACAGCAACTGGACCGGCTACATCCTCGATTGGGACATCGAAGTGATCCAGGCCTGAAGGACCGACCGAAGCCCCGCGGAGGGACGAGAACCTTGAACCAACAGTCATTCAACCGTAACGCCCGCCTCGAGGGGGAGATCCGTGTGGTCCTCACCGAGATGCTGCAGCACGAGGTTAATGACCCGCGGTTGGAGGCGGTGACCGTGTCCGTCGTCCGTCTGTCGGCCGACAGATCGCACGCGCGGGTCTATTTTTCGGTCATCGGCAACGCCGAACGTGAACGCACCGCCGGCGACGGGTTCACCGCGGCCAACTCGTTTCTGCGCCGCGAGCTCGGCCGCCGGATGCGGCTTCGTGCGGTGCCGACGCTGGAGTTCCTCCGCGACACCAGCTACGAGTACGGCGACCACATGGAACGGGTCTTTCAAAAGCTCCATGATGAGGGCATCATTCCCGCCGCCGACGACGGCGAGAACCCCGACGGAGGCTCACAGTGACGCCCACCGGAAACGTCTCCATGGCGGTCGACCGTCTGCGGCGCGCCAGGCGCGTCCTGCTCACCTGTCACCGCAACCCCGACGGCGACGCCATCGGCTCCGAGCTCGCCATCGCCGAGCTCGCCGCGACCTTCGGCGTCGAAGCGGTGATCATCAACCGCGACGCCGCTCCCACAACCCTGGCCGAGCTCCCCGGCATTCATGCGGTGCGAGTGGCGGACGCGATCGACGACGAGACCCTCGATGGGTTCGACCTCGTGGTCACTGTCGAGTGCCCCGAGCTCGACCGCTGCGGCTTCCACGGGCTCGACCGCCGCCCCATCCTCAACATCGACCACCACTTGGCCAACCCGGCCTACGGCGAGGTCAACGTCATCGACGAAGAGGCGGCGGCGGTGGGCGAGATGGTCTGGAGCATGTACAAGGCAGCCGGGGTCACTCCCAGCGTGCACGCCGCGACCAACACCTACGTCGCCCTCGTCACCGATACCGGCGACTTCCGCTACTCCAATGCCCGACCCCGGGCCTTCGCCGCCGCGGCCGAGATGGTCGCCGCCGGCGCCCACCCTCCCACCGTCGCAGAGTGGGTCCACGACGGGCGCACCGAGTCTTCCGTACGCCTCCTCGGTGAGGCGTTGAAGACCCTGCGCTTCGCCTGTGAAGGACGGCTCGCCAGTCTCGCCGTCGGCATCGAGGCATTCGCCGCCGCCGGCGCCGACAGTACCGACACCGAGGAGATCATCAACGTTCCGCGCGCCATTTCCGGCGTCGAGGCCGTGGTCTTTTGCAAGCAGTGGGAGCCGAACATGGTCAAGGTGAGCCTGCGCTCCCGGGGCGACGTCGACGTCCGCAGCGTCGCAGCGCACTTCGGCGGCGGCGGCCACACCAACGCCGCCGGCTGCGCGATCCCGGGCGACATCGAGACCGCACGAGCGGACCTCGAGGCCAAGCTCGCCGAGCTTCTCGGAGGTTGCTGATGGGCCGACGCCGCCCACCGAAGTTCTCCGGTCTTCTGCCGGTGGCCAAGCAGTCCGGGCCGACCTCGCACGACGTGGTGGACAAAGCTCGCCGCGCTCTCGGCGAGCGGCGCATCGGTCACACCGGCACGCTCGATCCGATGGCCGAAGGCCTGCTGCTGTTGTGCGTCGGCCACGCCACCCGGCTGCAGCAGTACCTCCTGGATTGGGCCAAGACCTACCACGGCGTGGTTCGTCTCGGTTTCTCAACGACCACCTACGACCGCGAGGGCGAAGCCACCGACCCCCGTGGCGACGTGCCGGAACTGGACCGGGAAACCCTGGCCGGACTGGAGCACCGCTTCAGCGGCGCTTTCGACCAGGTACCGCCACCCTACTCGGCGAAAAAGGTCGACGGCAAGAAAGCCTACGAGCTCGCTCGGAGCGGCCAGAAGGTGGAGATCGAAGCGAAACCCGTTACGGTTCACGACCTCTCCCTGCGGTCCGACGCGTCCGATGAAATCGACCTGACGGTGAACGCCTCGACGGGCTTCTACGTGCGGTCCCTGGCCCACGACATGGGCGGAGTCCTCGGCTGCGGCGGCTACCTTCACCATCTGCGCCGCCTCGCCATCGGTCCGTACACTGTCGAAGACGCACTACCCCAACAGGCCCTGGACGACGCCGCCGACTCTTCCGATATCACGAGTTCCAGCACCTGGGTACCGGTGGAAAAGGTCCGCCTCCCCTTCCCCGAACTCACGATCAACGGCGCGGCGGTCGATCGTTTCGTCCACGGTCAGGAGATCGTCGTCTTCCGCACAGGGCCGGAGGGTGTGGAGACCGGAGACCGGGTGGTCGTCCGATCGCCCGAAGGCCTCCTCGTCGGCATCGGCATCGTCGCGGCGGTCCTGGCCCGAGGGAGAACCCTCAACGTCCGCCCGTCCATGGTGCTCGCCGACGGCGGCCACCCGGGGCGGAATCGCTGAATCTCAAGGTCATCGCATTGCCAGAAGATAAGTTACCTGCTAACGTACCCAAGCCTCCTCGCCACCGGAGGACAGTGGAGAAATCATGAGTCATTTTGATGCCCAGAAACCCGACATCATCGACGAGTTCCGGACACACCCCAACGACACGGGTTCGCCGGAGGTGCAGATTGCCCTGCTCACCCGTCGGATCCAGTACCTCACCGAGCACTTCAAGGCCTTCAAGAAGGACTACCACTCCAGGCGTGGCCTGCTCAAGTTGGTTGGCCGTCGGCGCCGTCTGCTCGAGTACTTGAAGAGCAAAGACATCACCCGATACCGCCAGCTCGTGGAACGCCTGGGCCTGCGCGGCTGAAAAGATAGGAAAATCAATGAACGTTACGACAAAGACCGTCGACATCGGCGGCAAAGAGCTCACGTTCGAGCTCGGAAAAATCGCAAAACAGGCGGACGGCTCGGTGGTCATTCGTCTTGGCGACACCATGGTCCTCGCCACCGCGTGCGCCGAAGACGACATCCGCAAGGGTGTCGACTTCATGCCGTTGACGGTGGACTATCGCGAGAACGCCTATGCCGGCGGACGTATCCCCGGCGGTTTCTTCAAGCGTGAGGGCCGTCCCACAGAGCGTGAGATCCTCACCTGCCGTGTCATCGACCGCGGCTTGCGGCCGCAGTTCCCGGACGGCTGGCGGCGTGAGACCCAGATCATCGCCTGGGTGATGTCGGCGGACGATGAGAACGCCCCCGACGTCCTGGGGATGACCGGCGCCTCCATGGCACTGATGGCCGCCAAGGACATCCCCTTCGACACCCCTCTCGCCGGTGTCCGGGTCGGCCGTATCAACGACGAGTTCGTGCTCTTCCCGACCTACGCCGAGCAGGCCGAGAGCGAGCTGGATCTGGTCGTCGCCGGCACCGAGGATGCCATCGCCATGGTCGAGTGCGGCGCATCGGTGCTGCCGGAATCGATCATCCTCGACGCCCTCGATCTGGCCCACGCCGAGATCAAGAAGCTCATCGCCCTGCAGCGCGAGATCGTCGCCGAGCGCGGCGTCGTCAAGAAACCCTTCGAGGCTCCGGCAAAGGCCTGGGACGAAGGCTTTGAGAACGCCATTCGCGATCGTTGGACCGACGAGCTTCGCGAGGCCATGAAGACCCTCGGAAAGTTCGAGCAGAAAGACGCCATCAAGGCCGTCCGCCAGAAGGCCCTCGACGAAATCGCCGAGGACGACGCCGAAGAGCACACCCCGTGGGTCAAGAGCATCTTCGGGGCCATGGTCAAGGACGTCACCCGCGCCACCATCCTCGACGAGCGCAAACGCCTCGACGGCCGCGCCTTCGACGAAATCCGACCGGTGAGCTGTGAGGTGGGCGTGCTGCCGCGCACCCACGGATCGGCCCTCTTCACCCGGGGCGAAACGCAGGCCATCGTCACCGCCACCCTCGGGACCGAGCAGGACTCGCAGATCATCGAGGCCTTCGAGGGAGACTCCCGCAACCCCTTCATGCTGCACTACAACTTCCCGCCCTTCTGCGTCGGCGAGGCCCGCTTCCTGCGCGGCCCCGGTCGCCGCGAGATCGGCCACGGCGCTCTGGCGCGCCGCGCCCTGGCCCAGGTGATTCCGAACCAGGAGGATTTCCCCTACACCGTGCGGGTGGTCTCCGACATTCTCGAATCCAACGGCTCCTCGTCGATGGCCTCGGTCTGCGGCGGTTCCTTGTCCATGATGGACGCAGGTGTCCCTCTGAAGAGCGCGGTCGCCGGCGTCGCCATGGGCCTCGTTTCCGACGGCGAGCGCTTCGCGGTGCTCACCGACATCGCCGGGCAGGAAGACCACTACGGCGACATGGACTTCAAGGTGACCGGAACCTCCGAGGGCATCACCGCCCTGCAGATGGACATCAAAGTCTCCGGCCTGAGTCGGGAGATCATGGAGCAGGCCATGGAGCAGGCGCGTCAGGGTCGCCTCTTCCTGCTCGAAAAGATGGCCTCCGCCATCACCAAGGGCCGTGACGAGGTCTCCAAGTACGCGCCGCGCATCTACTCCATCAAGATCGATGTCGAGCAGATCCGCAACGTCATCGGCCCCGGCGGCAAAATGATCCGCTCCATCGTCGACCAGACCGGAGCCAAGATCAACGTCGAGGACGACGGCACCGTCCAGATCGCCTCATCGGACGAGGCGGCGGCCGAGAAGGCCATCGAAATCATCAAGGGCCTGACCAAGGTCCCCGAGATCGGCGAGGAGTTCGAGGGCGTCGCAAAGCGGATCGAGCCCTACGGCGCGTTCGTCGAGATCCTCCCTGGCCAGGACGGACTCCTGCACATCTCCGAGACCTCCATGACCCGGATCCCCGACATCCGCGACGTCATCAACGAGGGCGACACCATCAAGGTGCGGATCATCGACATCGACGGCAACGACCGCATCAAGCTGTCGCACCGCGTGATCCTCGAGGACGAGGCCCGCGCCCGCGGCGAGGACGTGCCCGAGCGCGACCCCCTCGCACGAGGCGACCGCGGCGGACGCCCCGGCGGCCGCGACAACCGGCGCGGCGGACGCCCGCCCCGGCGGGACGACCGGCGTCGTCGCTGACGCGTAACGACAATCCGAAACACCGAACCGCCGGCAGTCGCCGGCGGTTTTTTCGTTCCCGATCCCGATTCCGACTCCGATTCCGACGAGACCGTATCCGTATCCGTATCCGTATCCGTGGCCGTGGCCGATGACCGTGGCCGATGACCGTGGCCGATGACCGTGGCCGATGACCGTGGCCGATGACCGTGGCCGATGACCGTGGCC
>JAZBOQ010000202.1:0-3426 GCA_036351195.1 Thermoanaerobaculales bacterium
CGCCGGCGCCACAAAGTACTGAGCTCTCTTGTAGTGCCGGCGCCCCAGCCGGCGTGACCTCCTCCCGGTAAGGCCATCACTCGGACGATTCGCCGAATTTTGCAAGAGGCTGAGTTTTCATCGCAAGGGACGGTGCGGCGGATGAAGCGGGCCGATTCAAGCAGGAGCGCCAGCGGCACAAGCAGATCCAGCCGGTGACAGCCGGCGCGGTGACGCTTGCGATGACTGCGATGAAACTCATAACTCAAAACTCATAACTCAAAACTATGGTTCATCCCACGGTTTGCGGGATGAACCATTTCTTGGACCCCCCGGCTTCGTGGGGTACCCTTGGCTCGCCTCGTCGATGAGGGTCAGAAATGAAAGAAGTGCAGAGCATGATCTCGAGGCTCTTGGGCGTTCCAGTCGGCGCCGGGCAGCGGGCCACCCACCGGGGGGGCCTGGTGCTGCTGTGCGCCGTCCTCGCCGGCTGCGGGGCCGGCACCCAACCACCGGTGAAGACCGCTGTGGTGAAGGTCGTCGAGGCGAATCCCCAGGAGATCTTCGATCTGTCGCGGATCTCGAAGGAATCCCGGGTTGCCGATCTCTCGCCGGACCCGGACCTGCCCGGCGGCGGTTGGAAGGTGGTGGCCGGTGGCCGGATGACGGGCTGGAAGGACGGCTTTCTCGACGTGCGCTGCTCCGGTTCGGAGGAGACGATCCTGGCCCGCGACCTCGCCGGGCCGATCGGCGACATCGACGTCGTCGAGGTGGCGATCGCGGGGTTGCGGCCCTCGAGCTCCGTCCGGCTGATGTGGGCCGGTCCCGACGGCGAGTTCAAGAAGAAGAAGAGCCTTCGCTTCGGAACCCGCGAAGGCGTCGGCTCCACGGTGCGGATCTTCCGTTTCGAGGTTGGAACCCACCCGGCCTGGCCCCGCGATACGAGCTCGGTGAGGCTGGTGGTCGCCGGCGACAGGGAGCGGCTACGGCTCGGCCGGGTTGTCGGCCTCCACCGCGAGCTCGACCGATCGGGACTCGACGCGGCGGTGGCCGAGACGTGGCTCTTTTCACTGGGCGGACGGCACCGCGGCATGGTGCTCGCCCCTCCCGGGACGAGCGTCGAGCGGCGGTTCCGCGTGCCGGAGGGAGGCGAGCTCCGGTTCGGCATCGGGGCGCCGTCGACCCAGCCCGACGAGGTCCGTTTTCGGGTCAGTGTGGCGGACGGGGGCGAGCGCGGCGAGACGACGGTGGTCTTCGATGAAGCGCTGCGGGGCCGTGACGCCGATGCCTGGTCCGACCACGTGATCGACCTGTCGGCCCACACCGGCCGCGACGTGCGGCTGATCTTCGAGGTGGAGGCCGACGACGACGTCGACCTGCTGGCCGGGCCGCCCATGTGGGCCGATCCAGTTGTTTGGGGCGACACCGGGCAGGAACCTCCGCCCAACGTCGTGTTGATCTCCGTCGACACCCTGCGGGCCGATCACATGTCGCTGTACGGCTACCCCCGTCCGACCACGCCGGAGATCGATCGTTGGGCCGACGAGCGGGCGATCGTCTTCGAGACCGCGGTGGCGCCGTCGCCGTGGACCCTCCCGTCCCACGTGTCGATGCTCACCGGGCTGCATGCGGTGACCCACGGCGTCAACCACCCGGCGCCGGCGCCGGCGGCGCTGTTGACCGTGGCGGAGATGCTCCGTGCGAAGGGCTACATCACCGCGGCGGTGACCGGGGGCAGCTACCTCCACCCCCGCTTCGGCCTCGCTCAGGGCTTCGAGGACTACCGTTCCTACAAGGGCGAGCTCTCCGAGGAGCTCGACACCGAGCTGGCGACGGCCCTGGAGTGGATCGACCTCCACCGCGGCCGGGGGCCGTTCTTCCTGTTCTTCCACACCTACGAGGTCCACGACCCCTACGACCCGCGAGAACCCTTCTTCAGCGAGTTCGCGGGCGCCCCTCTCGATCCGGTATACCGGGACGCGGTGACCCGGCACGAGCCCGCCGAACGACCCGACCGGCTCACCGGGACCAATCGATTCGTCCTCCGCAATGCGGCGGACGACGGGCTCGCCGAGCTGGGTTGGGACGACCTGACCGTCGTCACAGACCTTTACGACAGCGGCGTCGCTTACGCTGACCGACAGCTGGGCGTGCTACTCCGGCGTCTCGCGCAGCCGGATCTTCGCGACCGCACCCTGGTGGTTCTCACCTCCGACCACGGCGAGGCCCTGGGCGAGCACCGGCTGGCCGGTCACTCGTCGCTGTACGACCACGACCTCCTGGTTCCCCTGGTGCTGTCGCTGCCCGGTGGTGAGCACGGCGGCCGGCGGGTGGCCCCCCAGGTGCGCACGGTGGACATCGTCGCGACGATTCTCGACGTGGTGGGAGCGGATCCGCCGCCCGGGCTGGACGGCCGGTCGCTGCTGCCGCTGGTCGAAGCCGCCGAGGATGCCCCACGGGTCGCGGAGAGCTACGCCGCGCTGTCCAACCACGGCTATGCCCTGCGGACCGGCGATGAGAGCAAGTACATTCTGCGCAACCTGCCGTGGCGGATCCCCACCGGGCACGAGGAGCTCTACGATCTCCGGGCCGACCCGGGCGAGATCCACAATCTGGCCGATGAGTCGGCGGAGCTGCCGGGGCTGCGCCGCGCCGCGGTGGAGGACCTCGACCGCCGCCTGCCCGGGCTGCGGTTCGTCCTTGCCAACCGCGGTGAGGAGGCCTTACGGATCGAGCTCGGGGGGCGCGGGGTCGCCATCGGCGGGAACACCGTCAAGACCACCGATCCGGCAAGCAGGTGCAAGCTCGCCGGCGGCGACCGGCTGCGCTGCCGGATCGAGCCCGGAGAGCAGGTCGCGCTGCTCGTCGAGCGCGTCCTGCGCACCGATCTCGTCATCGACGGCGCCTTTCTTCGCGAGGGAGATACGCAAGCGCAGCGCTTCGAGATGGGTTTCGACATCGCGGGGGGCGACCGGTCCCGGTCGGTGGTCCTCGATCCCGGCCGTGGGGCCGTCGTCGACGGTGATCCGGCAACCGGCGATGCGGCGGTGACGGTGAGCTGGGCGGGCGGTCTGTCCATCCTCGGGCTCGATCCCGCCGAGTCCGACGCCGAGCTGCGCCAACAGCTGGAAGCGTTGGGTTACATTCAGTGAAGACCGGGATGTTTCGGAGAAAGTCATGCGCCATCTGATCGGAATCTCGTTGCTGTTCGCCGCTGTCGTTGCCGGGTGCTCGGCGCCGCCGGAAGACCCTGCGTCGCAAATCGATGAGCAGGCCCCCAACGTCATCATCGTCCTCATCGACGCCCTGAGGGCCGACCGGACCGGGCCCTACGGCTTTCGGGAGCGGGCCACCACCGCCAACCTGGACGCCTTCGCCGCCGACAGCGTGGTCTTCGAGCGGGCGGTCAGCCAGAACGGCTGGACGGTCCCGTCGGTGGCGTCGCTC
>JAZBOQ010000203.1:0-2648 GCA_036351195.1 Thermoanaerobaculales bacterium
ATACTGTTCACTGCTCCTGCCCCTGTCTCTGCCGCTGATACTGTCATGGATGCGGATGCGGATGCGGATGCGGATGCGGAAACGGGAACGGGATCGGTCACCGGCCTCGGATACGGACGGTTCCTCCAACGCCGGCCTGCGATGTGGACCGCCGAGCTCCAGCTCGGCATGGGTCGTTGTGGGGATCTCGTGCGTGGTCGTGTTCCGGGGGGTACCCGGTGCGCCGGCCTTCTGGGCTTCCGCCGCCTCCCGGCGTCGTCGCCCAGCGTCGCCCGATCAGCGTGGTCATGTGGGAGTCGAAGAGGCGGTGACCACGCTGCTCGGGCGAGCGACGGCCTGCCTGCAGACTTCAACGACGGACCCTGGGTGCGCTCCCCGAGGGTTGCCCGGCAGCGGAGTTGTGCGGACCGCGCTTCGAACCGGGAGGCCCTTGGAGAGCACAACTCCGTGCCCGGCACGCCCCGCCCGAGGCGAATGTGGGCGGTCGCGCTGAATCGACGGTCGAGAGACCGCCCTGCTCGGGCGAGCGACGGCCTGTGGTTGTGGACCCAGAGCGCGGGTAGCCAGGCGAACGTACCACCCGAAACATTGTTGACTGAGCGAGCTCGCGACCGCGGGGGTTGTCCTAACAATGGTTTCAAGTGGTACGCGCGCTCCGGGCCGGGGGCGCATTGTGCGCAGCGCGCTTCGGTCCGGAAAGCCGATGGTGGGCACAATGGCGTGAATGGCACGCCCCGAATCAACGCGAATGTGCGCGATCGCGTACCCGCATCCCGCATCGCATCTCGGACGCGGTAAAGTGAGCAACCATGAAATACAACACCTTTTGCGTTGTTCTTGCCGCGCTTGTCCTTCTTTCGGGCTGCGCCGAAGCTCCTGATCCGGCGGATCTGGTGCTGACGGGCGGTCGGATCGTGACCATGGATGCCGATGGCACCGAGGTCGAGGCCCTCGCCGCCAGAGACGGACGGCTGGTGGCCCTGGGGAGCGCCGGTGAGGTCGCAGCCTTCATCGGTGGGAACACCGAGGTCATCGATCTCGACGGTGCGTTGGCGGTTCCGGGGCTCATCGAGGGCCACGGCCACTTCACGAGCCTCGGGCGGTCGCGAATGATCCTCGACCTCACCCGGGTGGAGGACTTCGCAGAGATCGTTGAGATGGTGGCGGGTGCGGTGGAGGAGGCCGAGCCCGGTGCCTGGATCGAAGGCCGGGGTTGGCACCAGGAGAAGTGGACCGCCGTCCCGGAGCCCAACGTGTCGGGTCTGCCCTATCACGACACGCTCAGCAAGGTCTCGCCGGACAACCCGGTCGTGCTCACGCACGCCAGCGGCCACGCCGTGCTGGTCAACGCCGCGGCGCTGGAGCTGGGCGGCATCGACGATGCAACTCCCGACCCCCCCGGCGGTGAGATCGTCCGCGATGAGCGGGGCCGCGCCGTCGGCGTCCTGCGTGAGACCGCGGAGAACCTGGTGACCGCCCACAGGGAAGGCGACGGCGACGAGGCCACCACCAGGACGATGATCGAGCTCGCGACCCAGGAGTGCCTCAAGCACGGCATCACCTCGTTCCAGGATGCGGGCTCGTCTTTCGAGCTCGTCGGGCTCCTGAACAGGATGGCCGACAGTCACGAGCTGGGAGTACGGCTCTGGGTGATGTTGAGCGAGGACAACGAGAACCTCGCCGCCGGCCTGCCGGGTTTCCAGGTCTATCGAGCGGGAGACGCCCACCTGACCGTGGGCGGCATCAAACGTTGGGTCGACGGCGCGCTGGGCTCCCACGGAGCCTGGCTGCTCGAGCCCTATACCGACCTGCCGACCAGTACCGGGCTCAACATCGTCACCGAGGAAGAGCTTCGCGAGTCGGCGCGGTTGGCACTGGAGCACGACCTCCAGCTGTGCTCCCACGCCATCGGCGATCGGGCCAACCGCCTCACCCTGGATGTCTACCAGGAGGCGTACGAAACGGTGACGGGTCCGCGCGATCTGCGGTGGCGCATCGAGCACGCCCAGCACCTCCATCCCGACGACATCCCTCGTTTCGGCGAGCTCGGCGTGGTGGCCGCCATCCAACCCACCCACTGCACCTCGGACGGCCCGTGGGTGCCCGAGCGCCTGGGCGAGGAGCGGTCTCGCACCGGTTCTTACGTCTGGCGGGATCTGCTGGAAACCGGGGCGGTGCTGGCCAGCGGAACGGACGTGCCGGTGGAACCGGTGGACACGATGCCGTCGTTCTACTCCGCGGTGACTCGCCGTACGGGCGACGGTACGGCATTCCACCCGGAGCAGGTGATGACCCGAATGGAGGCCTTGCGGGCTCGGACTCTCGACGCCGCCTGGGCGGTCTTCGAGGATGACATCAAGGGATCGCTGGAGGTGGACAAGTTGGCCGACGTGACGGTGCTATCCAAGGACATTCTCCAGGTGCCGGACGACGAGATCCCCGACACTCGGGTGCTGTACACCATCGTCGGCGGCGAGGTGAGGTACCGGGCTGGATCACAGTAGATTCCGCAGGGTTGCGATACCCTCGAATCGACGTGAACGCAAACGCCACGGGCCACACCCAGAGCTGCCCCTCGTGTGAGGAGAAGCTGAGGATCCACGAACGATACGTGGGCCGGACGTTGCATTGCCCGCACTGCGGCACGG